>NZ_CP089301.1:0-631388 GCF_021227995.1 Novosphingobium kaempferiae | reverse complement strand
GTGTCGGGGAGGTCGAGCTTGCGATAGGCCGCACCCAGCATCTGGATAAAGCGGCGGCCCATGTCCTGGCCGTTGGACGCGACATCGTCATGAAAGACGATTAAAGCATCCGAGATCGTCGTCGCCTTGCCTTCGGGCAGCGGGTTGACCGGCGGGGTGCCGCTCTGCGGCGGCGATGGCCGCAGATATCCGAGCTCCGGCCACTCGCCGCCGACGGCGCCGTCGGGCGTCGTGTCGGTCGCCGCGAAATAGTCCGCGAGAGCGGTAAAATTCTGGACATAGAGGACGCTGCCAAAGGCAGGTTCGTCCAAGTGGAAATAGATGAGGCCGGTGTTGAGGCCGCGCTGCGCCGCTTCCACCCGGCCGACCGCGCCGATGGGATCGTCATTCTCGCCCAAAGGATAGAGATCGCGTGGAAGGAAGGGGATGAGGAGCGGCGCGGCGGGGGTTAGCGTCGTCGTGAGGCGCAAAACCGAAAGTTCGGCATCCGCCACGCTGAACCGGACGGTCTGTGCGCCCATAGGGCCTTCCAGATCGATGCGACAGGTTTCGCCCGGGTCGGCGCGGACCTTACGCGGCTTCGCCGCGCCGCCGGGGAGATGCGCCGCGCGGATCGCGAGGCTGCCCTTGCCGGGTCGGCGAACGATCGCCCAGAGCGCGTCGCGGCCTTCGAGGATATCGACCTCTCGGACCGCCAAGGCGAATGTAGCAACAGGACGCATCGCGCCCTGCATCAATTCGTGCCGGAGCGCCAGAACCTGCGCGCTGACGCCGTCTGGCCTCTTCGTCGGAGCCGCAGACCTATCCATCGAGCGCATGGATCGGCGGGGAAGCTGTCTCGAGCAAGGTCGTCATCGCCGCGTTACCCTGTATGCGAGAGAGAGACTTGGCGCTGTTTCCGGCAGCATCGGTGCAGTCTATATCTGCGCCAGCAGCGATCAGAGCTTTGACGATCTCCGCATGGCTGAACATCGCCGCCATCATCAAGGCGGTCTGGTCTGCGCGGTTGCGCCGATTTACTTGCGCGCCAGAGGCAAGAAGATGATGCGCGATGGCGCCATAGCCCTTGAACGCCACGCCCATCAGCGCTGTATTACCCCGGCCAATGTCCGGCGCGTCGACCTGCGCACCCGCCTCCAGCAGCGCTTCCGTGGTCTCGAGCGAGCTATGATAGCTAGCCAGGATAAGCGCGGTATAGCCTTTGGGATCATGTGCTTCGAGGTCAATCCCGGCGCTGACCAGTGCCGGGATCATGTCCGCGCGGCCGAGCCGCGCTGCGTCGAACAGCAGCTCTTGCAGCCGCTCGGGCGACGGAATCGGACGCAGGGCTCCCGTCACTGGCTCGTCATGCTCAGGCATCGGGCTGGGCATCGAGATCGACAGCCAGCTCGCGCGGCCAATGGCGCACCTGGACACATGCAGCGAGGAAGGCGTCGACGTACTTGGCCGAGCCGAGCGGCAGGCAACCCTCGTCCAGATCTTCGGTCAGGCCCGCCTTGTCGAACAGCGGCGCCGATGCAGCGCCGATGCCGATGAACTTGCAGTGCGCAAAGGCATCGGAGACGAAGTCCTTGGCCGGCTTGTCAATCGCCAGCAGCGCCGCGCCTTCGGCCGAAGGGAGCACCGCCACCGCGTCGAAAAGGACTGACGGACCGCCGTCGATCTTGTGCTTGGCGGCGAGGGGCGTGCCGTCCGACAGCGTTACGCCGCCGACCTTTGGCGCCACCACCTCGAAGACTGCATTCTGCGCGTCGAGCGCCTTGGTAAGCGCCGCGAACAGCGCCGCGTCGCTGCCATCGGTAAGGAGAATGCCGAACTTTCGGCCTTCGAGGCTGGGGGGACCGTTCTTGATGATGCTGAGCGCGTCGGAGGGCGGTAGGTCCTGGATCGTCGGCCGGGCGGCCACGGCGGGTTCGGGTAGGTCGAGCGCCAGGCCGTCCGCCACGGTCCGGGCGAGGACGGGATCGATGTTGATGAGGTGAGAGACGAGCCTGGCGCGGATATCGACGCGCTCGACCTTGGAGAGCTCAAACACCAGCGCATCGCCGATATGCTTTTGCTCGATCGGCGTCTGGCTGACGAAGAACTGCCGCGCTTGGCTGTAGTGATCGGCGAAGCTTTCCGGGCGGATACGAAGCTTCGGACCTTCGGCCACTTCCGCGAAGCTGCGGAACCCCCGTACCGAATCCTCGCGCGGACCGCCAATTTCCGTGCCCCAGCTATTGGGCTCGTAATTCGCGCGACCGACTGGGTTGCGTATCGCCATATGCCCGTCCTGCTGGAAGTTCGCGACCGGACACTTGGCCGCGTTGATCGGGATATGAGTGAAATTGGGCGATCCGAGGCGCTTCAGCTGCGTGTCGAGATAGGAGAAGTTGCGACCCTGCAGCAGCGGGTCATTCGAGAAGTCGATCCCCGGCGGCACATTCTGCGTGCAAAAGGCGACCTGCTCGGTCTCGGCGAAGAAATTATCGACCACCCGGTCGAGGACGAGACGGCCAACAACGCGGACGGGCAGAATTTCCTCGGGAATGATCTTGGTCGCATCGAGTACATCGAAGTCGAAACTGTTGGCGAACTCGTCGTCGAAGAGCTGCACGCCGAGTTCCCACTCCGGGAAATCGCCAGCGTTGATTGCATCCCAGAGGTCGCGCCGATGGAAGTCGGGATCAGCACCGTTGATCTTGACCGCTTCATTCCAGACGACCGACTGAAGGCCCAGCTTAGGCTTCCAATGGAATTTGACGAAGGTCGAGCGGCCCTCGGCGTCGAGCAGGCGGAAGGTGTGGACGCCGAAGCCTTCCATCGTGCGGAACGAGCGCGGGATGGTCCGGTCGGACATGATCCACATGATCATGTGCATCGACTCCGGGGTCAGGCTGATAAAATCCCAGAAATTGTCATGCGCGGTCTGCGCCTGAGGGAAGGCGCGGTCGGGCTCTGGCTTTGCCGCGTGGACGAGATCGGGGAACTTTATCGCATCCTGGATGAAGAACACCGGAATGTTGTTTCCGACGATGTCCCAGTTGCCCTCCTGGGTGTAAAGCTTGACGGCGAAGCCGCGCACGTCGCGCGCTAGGTCCGCCGAGCCCTTGGAGCCGGCGACCGTCGAGAAGCGCACGAAGGCGGGGGTTCGCTCGCCGACGCGCTGGAAGATGTCGGCGCGGGTGATGTCGGCGAGGCTGTCGGTCAGCTCGAAGAACCCATGCGCCCCATAGCCGCGGGCGTGGACGACGCGCTCCGGAATGCGCTCATGATCGAAATGGAAGATCTTCTCACGAAGATGGAAATCCTCGAGGAGCGTCGGTCCGCGTGCGCCCTGCTTCAGGCTGTTCTGATCGTCAGCCACGGGTGCACCTTGGGCCGTGGTGAGGGTCGGCGCGCTGCTCTCGCTGGCCTGATGCGTTTCGCCGCCTTCGCCCTGCGGTTCGGCAAAGCTTCTTGCGGTCTTGGTTGCGGGCGGCAGTTCGGGTGCCCTATTGATGGTCTCGCCCTTGGCTATGGGTTCGCTCGGGGTCTTCGCCATGGTCACACGATCCTTGTCGTTCGCGGGTCGGGTCGGTTTTCGTCGGCTCAATCTGGTCAGGCGAGCCGCGGGGAGTGCCGGCTCAACGCGCGCCGGGTTCGTGGGAAAGTGCGCCGGGTGCACGGACGTCCTTAGAACTTCGTATCGACAACGCTCGCCAATCGAATCCGCAATCGATGGAAGGCGCAGGAGTTGCCTCGTGCACCTCAATACTAATCTAAGTCAGGTCGATTGTTGGCGACCCTCAGCACGCGACCGCCGCAAAGCTATCAAATCTGCAAAAATCGTCCTGATAGAGATTAGTTTTTGGCTGAGCGAAGTTCCGAACCGGTGGCTGAACCGTTGTTCCAACGACATCGATCCACATGAGGTCGAGCGACGAGGAGCATCCCATGCTCGAAACCAAGACCACAACCGAAGCCAAGCCGAAGACTGGCTCCAAGACAGCCCGCAAGACCCAGAGGGCCGCCGCGAAGCCTGCCGATGCAATCAAGCTGCTGAAGGCCGATCACCGCGAGGTGGAGGGCTATTTCAAGGACTATGAAAAGCTGGATGACACGGCCGAGAAGAAGGCACTCGCCGAGCGTATCTGCCTGGCGCTGACGGTCCACACCCAGATCGAGGAAGAGATTTTCTACCCAGCGGCCCGCGAGGGCATCGATGATGACGATCTCCTCGATGAAGCCGAAGTCGAGCATGCCAGCGCCAAGCAGTTGATCGCGGAAATCCGCGCGATGGAACCAGGCGAGTCGCTCTATGATGCCAAGGTCACCGTCCTTGGCGAATATGTTTCGCACCATGTCGAGGAAGAGGAGAGCGAAATGTTCCCGGAAGCCCGGGACAGCGACCTCGATCTCAAGGCCCTCGGCGTCCAGCTTGCCGAACGCAAAGCCGAGCTGATGGCGGAGGCCGGGCAGTAGTCGGGAAGACCGCGCTTCGCCGGGAACCCCTTGGGCGCCCCCGTCTTTTGGGGGCGTCACAAGCGGCGCGCTCAGCGCCGATCGGAGGAACGAGCGAGGCAAACATGGTTACAGAACGCTTTTTGAGAGAACGGCGCGGCGTCGTTTTGGAACCTGCCGAGCGTGCTATGCTCGAGGATGCCATTGCCGAAGTCAGAAAAGTGGGCCCGCGGGAGATCATCGTTCGAGCCGGTGAGCGGCTCGAGCAGAGCACTCTGCTCATCGAAGGGTTCATGTCACGCTATATCGACGACCGTCGTGGATTGCGGCAGCTCGTGGCGGTCCATGTGCCTGGCGACTTTGTCGATCTTCATTCCTATCCGCTCAAAACCCTTGATCACGATGTCGCGACGATGACGGCCGCTACCGTGGCGATCGTACCCCATACCGCGCTCGACCGGATCAAGACCGACATGCCCGCGCTCGTCGACAAACTCTGGTTCGCTACCCTCATCGACGCTGCCATTCATCGGGCCTGGCTCTTTCGTCTGGGACGTCTGGATGCACTGGGCCGGGTTGCCCATTTCCTTTCAGAAACGAACGCGCGGCTCATATCAGCAGGGTTGAGCGATGGCAGGCGCTTCGCGCTGGGGCTTACGCAGAATGACCTTGCAGAGATTTGTGGCCTCACCAGCGTCCATGTGAACCGCATCATGCGGCAGCTACGCGAGGAGCAGCTCTGCACGTTCCGATCCTCGCTCGTCGAAATCCCCGATCCCGAAAAGCTGGCCCGTCGCGGTGAGTTCGACCCTGCCTATCTCTACATCGCGCCCGCGTTCGCGCCGGGCGAAGCACGAAAGGCGCAAAAATGAGCATTCCAGATACTGTTCCCCAACCCGAGACTGAGCCCGGCGTCGCAACTGCGGAGGCCGGGGTTGTCATCCTCGAAGGCCCCGACGGCGTGGCGGTTACGATGACTGCCGATGCTGCGACCGGTACTGCCCATAGCCTCATATCGGCTGCCGAGGCCGCACGCGGCCAAAGCCGGCAAGGCGACGCTAGGGCTTAATTGGCCCGCCCTCGGGCGGCCGGCGGTCTCGACGGTGAATGGAGAAAGAGAGGCCCGATATGCAGTTCTTGAAGAATAACGGGCTGACCCTGGTCCTATTACTCCTGTTCGCAGGCTCGATCTTTGGCCAATGGCTTGCGGGCTGGCACGTCGCGATGGATGATGCACGGAGACACAGCCAGCCGATCCTCAGCCTTCTGGCCTATACGATTAGCCCGGAATTTCTCTCGAGCGTGTTCGAGAATTGGGAGAGCGAATTTTTGCAGATGGCGACCTATGTCGTCCTCACTGCCTGCTTCATCCAGCGCGGTTCCGCCGAGTCAAAAGATCCGGACGAACCGAGGCGAGATGCAGACCTTGTTACGCAAGCGGGCAAGCCCGGCGCGCCTGCGATCCTGCGCTGGGGACCACTCTGGCGAGCACTCTATGCGCGGTCCCTGGGAAGTGCTCTGGCGGGGCTGTTCCTGATGTCATTCGTCATGCACTGGACTCAAAGCGCTCGGGTCGCCGCCCAGGATGCCATTGAACATGGTGAAGTCGCACCAACGGTCTGGGCCTATCTCGGCGATGCACAGCTTTGGTTCGAATCCTTCCAGAACTGGCAAAGCGAGTTCCTCTCGACTGCAGTTCTGGTGGTGCTGTCTATCTTCCTGCGCCAGCGGGAATCGCCGGAATCCAAAGCGGTGGCAGCGCCGCACAGCCAAACCGGCGAATAGGCGCGTGTCTCGCCCAATCTCCGCTTCCGTTTGGCGCCCAGCACATTGGACCGCATTTTGGTCGTTCAAGAAAAAAGGAATTCATTCTGGAAACGCTTGCCGGCTGGGTTGCCCCTGTCGCCACAATGATCGCTGCGATGATGACCGCTGCCAATCTTGGGGCGCGTGTCACCGGGTGGGGGTTCGTGATCTTCACGGCTGGATCTCTTGCCTGGTCA
Source organism: Novosphingobium kaempferiae (assembly GCF_021227995.1). Taxonomy (NCBI): domain Bacteria; kingdom Pseudomonadati; phylum Pseudomonadota; class Alphaproteobacteria; order Sphingomonadales; family Sphingomonadaceae; genus Novosphingobium; species Novosphingobium kaempferiae. The sequence goes on along the minus strand of NZ_CP089301.1, from coordinate 624,960 downwards.
CTCCTCGGTTTCGCAACCGGGCAGACCAACCTCCTCGCCACCAACGTTTTCCTGACCTTCGTCAACATTGTCGGCATCTGGCGGTGGCTTGGCCGGCAACGCGCCTATGAGGACGGCGGTAAGTCGGCCGAGGCGGCAAGTCGCCGATCACGTCACCCCGATCTTTTCACCGCCACGGGCATCAGCGGGATGCCGGTCGTAACCGCAGATGGCCGGGCCGTGGGCAAGGCGGTCGAGGCGCTAGTGGCGTGCGAGACGGGGCACGTCAGTTATGTGGTGGTGGCCTCGGACGGCGTCGGTGGCATCGCAGAGACTCTCCGAGCGGTCGCGCGCGCAGATATCCGCTTCGCCTGCGAGAAACTCGAACTGGTCTGTGCCCTCGATCGCTTCGAGGCGCTCCCATCTTTGAAGGAAGGCGATTGGCCCGCAGCGCCCGTCGCCGTTGAGCGGAAACTGATACGATGACGCAGGCACGCAGTCTAAGCGAAACGCCCTTTACACTGCCGGGGGCGCCAGGCCTGGGCGACGTCGCATCATGACGATCTTAGCTTCAGACGCGAGGGACGAGGACCCACCGCTCGACTGCTTGATCATCGGCGGGGGGCCTGCCGGGCTGACGGCGGCCATCTATCTCGCACGGTTTCGACTTTCGATCCGGATCGTGGATGCAGGCGGAAGCCGAGCGTCGCTCATACCCCTGACCCACAATCATGCCGGATTTCCCGGTGGCATCACGGGGCCCGATCTGCTCGCGCGGATGCGCGCGCAAGCTGGAGAGTTCGGGGTCAACGTCGTGTCGGGGGCCATCGAGTCTCTTGCACGGGCGAAAGCAGGGTTCATGGCGAAGAGCGGTTCGCGGAGATGGCGTGCGCGTTCGGTCTTGCTGGCGACGGGCGTCGTCAACAACCGTCCGCCAATGGCGCTGGACATTCATGACATCGCCCTGCGGCGGGGACTGTTGCGCTATTGCCCTATCTGCGACGGCTATGAGGTAACGGACAAGCGCATCGCTGTCATAGGCACACAGACCCACGGCCATAACGAAGCCCTGTTTTTGCGAATGTATTCGCGCGACGTCACGCTCGTCTCTCCGGCGGGTGATCATGCGCTCAGCGACATCGAACGGCAAAGACTGGTCGATGCCCGAGTGGTGCTCAAGGACGGACCTTGCGAACCTCTGGTCATCGAGGGCGACCAGATTATTGTGCCTGTCCCTGGCGGAAAGGCGCGGTTCGATACCGTTTATCCCGCGCTCGGGTCCGCGATCCGATCCGAGCTTGCTACCACCCTTGGGGCGAAGGCCACGGACGAGGGATGCCTTGTCGTCGACCGGCATCAACGCACCACGATCGCCGGCCTCTACGCAGCGGGCGACGTCACCAAAGGGCTCGATCAGATCAGCCATGCGATGGGGGAGGCTGGCGTCGCAGCGACTACGATCCGCAACGATCTGGCAACGATTGCGCCGCTCCTGCGGTGATGCGGCGCGCAGGATCGGGCTTTTGGGGTGCGAGGGTTCGGCTCGCTTACGGGCGTCAGACCACGGGCATGTCCTGCGCGTTGCTGTCTGGCCAGCATCAACTGCGGTAAGAGACGTGCGGCCGCGAGCTGAAGACCGTTCGACGAGGGTTCATCATCTCCCCTTGGCCCATGGCAGGAGCACGCTTCGGATCGACGGGACGACGCCACGCTGCGCTTTTAATTTGCCGGCCTTGTAAGCAACCAGCACAGCAGGACTTTGGATGATAGGCTCCGCAGATCAATCGGCTCGTTGTCCCCCGTGCGAGGTGCGGTCCCACTCGGCAAGCGTGAGGTCGGTTGTAGACCGGACCTCGGCCTTGGTAGCGCGTTCCATTATGCTGAGCGCAGCATCATGCTTTTCTTGAGTGTCAGCGGCGATGGCGTCGGACGGCACCCACAGAGCATAGTCACGCATGGCCGCATCGGCGGCAGTGAACAGCACGCACATGTCGGCGGCAATGCCGGTCAGCATCAATCGCCTTACGCCTAACTTTGGCAGAAGCACGCCGAGATTTGTCGAGTAGAAGCCCGAGTATTGCGGCTTGATAATGAAATAATCTTCACCACGCGGCTTCAAAAGTCTGGCGGTCGGGCTGTTTGCGTCGATGGCCTGCTGAACGAGCTTTGAGGCTTCCGAATGCCACTCCCCGAAATTGTCATTGACGTAGATGACGGGACACTGCGCCGCGTCGGCCTGATCGCGCAAGAAGCGAATGGCGTTTGCCGCCTGCTGGGCGCGGGGTGCGAGCAAATCGGCGCCCTCGAAATCGAAGCAGTTGATCATATCAAGAATGACCAAGGCAATTCTGTCATCGCCGCTGTCGTGGAAGGGCGCGGTGGGGCGAACTGTCGAGCTGGCCGTCATAGGATGCTCATTCTCATAATACTCGAACGTTGTCCGGCCCTTTTCGATGAAAATGTGACTTTGCGGGAATTCCCACGGTCAGGTCATGCGCCCGAATAGCGGCGATACTCCTCGTCATAGTGCAGACTATGCGATCCTGTTCGGCGGCATCCGGCGCTTCCGCGAGCTGCGCAAACCAGGTGCCTTCCTCGGAGTAGATATGGAGGGCAACCGCGCCGCGGATATGCTCGAGCTTGTCGAGATAGTCCTGGCTCATCGGATCGGTCCGCTGGAGGGGACCAAGCTCCATCTTCGCCGCCGACTGCTCCTGATAGGCAAGTGCGGCATGGGCGACCTGATGATCGTTTGCGCGCGGGATAGACCGCTGCTTCCTCCGCGAGCGCGTGACCGGTCAGAAGAAGGCTTCGCGCCTTTTCTTCAGCGCGGCGGCTCTGCGCGTCGGGGGCAGCGCGCACCGCTTCGAACTGCGCCTCAATGCCGCGATGGTGATCGAGGATTTTCCTAAGCCAGCCGCCGGGCGTGGCAATGCTCTCGGCATTCCGGCGTGCTTTCTGGCGCGCCTCTTCGCTTTCCGGAGGTGTGATCGCAGCGATCGCCTTGTCCAAAAACGTCATGTCGGTTCCTTTCCAAAAATTAGTCGCGCAAGCCATCGGCTTGGCTCAGGTAGCCAGGTACGCCGTGTGCTAGCCAAGGTCGTGGTCTGGGTTGGGATCCGCTTTGCTGAGCGCATAAGTCGAAGCGGCCCTGGGTCGTGCAGTTGCTGGCGCGCAAGAAGGTCAAGGTTGCCGCCGCGGCGCTCGCCAACAAGAATGCCCGCATGATCTGGGCGATGATGAGCAACGACGAACGGTACCTCGAGCCGCAATTGCGCTCAGCGCTTACGAGGTTGGGAAGGGCGGACAGGAGCGAATGCACAAGTCGGTTGAAACCGCCGGATCGGGAAAACTCATGTTTAGCCCCAGCACCTCGAGTACGCGAAAATGGTCGGGACCCGAGCGGCGCTAATGGCATTATGACCAGCAGCACATATGCTGCATTAACAGGTCGGACACACGGCCGCACCAACCAACGACGCAAAGCTCAATATGCCGCATGCCAACGGAGAGCCGTCCACACTGGGTCGTTCATTCCGACAGGTGAGCCGCGCGGCTGGCGACACTACCACTAAGACGTCGGGAACGGCGGGGATTGGTAGATGAGCGGCGGGACGCGCGCACCGGGTGTTCCGATTACCACATGCTCATAGATTGACGCGGCGATCGTACTGCGGCCCAATGTCTCAGTGGCCAGTTGTAAAAGCAGGAGTGAAGCAAGGCCCAGCCACCACGCGGGATGCACCTTCCCGTATCGGCGTTTGTCCCGCACGATACCCGCCACCGGAAATGCGATCATACCAATGAAGACTGCCGTCAGCATCGAATACATCAGCAACGGGGCGGGCAGCAGCCTTCCAAATGAAGGGCCCATGATAGCTGCCATCCCGCATATGATCAGGCGTGGATGCCACTCGCGATCGCGCCGCTTTACCACCCCGCCGATCAAAAGAGACGCGAACAGCAGAGAAAAAGCGATAACATTAATGAGCGCCATGACTATGGCCGTGATTGCGAAGAAGCGCGTCTCGGCCCGCGAAGAACTGCCGATTTGCAATCGCTGTATCCATTACGCTCTTCCCCGCAGCTTGAACCTCACTTGCAGCTCTATAGTACTACAGTCCTTCTCATGCGTCGAGCATTTGCCGCGGCTTGCTGAGCGACGGCCAGGACGCACAGAGCATCAAGAGCGTGTGATGCCTTATCGAACCGCGACTACGAGTCCGCGATAATGACGTGGGCATGGAGGGGATAAGGCTGGCGCGAGTCCCTGCAACAACATTCATCGCGCGCGAGCCTCGTTTCATGCCCTTGCGCTGAAGCGACAAGACTAAACTCGGAACTGATTTGTGTCCTCGGCATTTTCCGGCCCGGAATGCCACAACTTCACGCCACCCAAAAATGATACGACACGACAAATACGCCCTATGACCACCGAACGTGCCTCCACTCGATCTACCCAGATCGTCGCCGCCGCCGACGCGGACCATGAGCCGAGCGATGTGAACCAACAGGCTCAATGGGCGACTCGCGTCATGCAGGCGTACCGAGCGTCGCTCATCAATGTTCACCGGCAACTTGCTCCCTTACGCAGCTGACGACTGGGTGTGGCGCACCCGGTGGCAGCCCTTCCATACTGATCGGATTTCGAAGAGCGTTGTCGCGGGATAACGGCGTTGTCGCTCGGCGGAGGGAGGTTGTGGAAAGGCCAATCCATCCCGAGTGGCATTCATGTAAAAGCCCGCGTGCAACCGATGCGGGTTGGCGGAGTTGACGGCAGTACAGACAACAATGTGAGGTGAGGTAAATGGCTGATCGCAATCCGTCGCACACGACCACCGTCGTCGAAACTCGCCGCAGCTCCGGCGCTAGTGTCGTCATCGCAATCGCCGTGCTGCTGGCCGTGATTGCAGGCGTTTTCTTCGTGAGCCAACTCACTGGCAGCGAAACCGCGAAGAACAACGCGATTACCAACGCCGCCGACAGCGTGAGCAATGCCGCAGACAAAGCCGGCGACGCCGCTGAAGGCGCAACCAAGTAACACTACAGGCGATCCGGCGGCCCGTTGGCAAGGAACGATCGGCAGCGGCCTGCGCTTCTCACCACCCCTACAATCTCGATGTAGGGCAGCGGTGTTGAGCGTCACTAATTGTGTGCTAGTTGCCGCCGCCACTGTTGTGTGGGGCGATTAGCCGCGCGATGACACGGGTTAACGGCGGCAGCTTTTCCGACTCCAGATCCTGAACCGCATTGCACAGGATAAGCGTCCGGCTCGACCTGTGAAACATGTAGCATTCGCAAAAGACCGAGCCGCCACGCAGTAGGCCCTGGTCGACCTCGCCCCGCCAGTCCGGTGGTGGGACATCTACCCGTTTTCGATCGTTGGGCACCTTCGATACGCGCACCTGTAGGCGATCGGATAGACCCGGCACGGCCCATGTCGTCGCCTCGGGAAAAGCGTGCTGCCAGTCCGCGAGAAGGGTCCAATGTGCGTTGTGGGCGCCGCGAGATGGCGCACAGATCTCAGCTGCGCCAGCGCGGATTTCAGTTCCGGTGTGAAAGCGACTGGTGAATGAAGGATCAGCGCCGCGTCCTCGAGCCGAATAATCGTTCGTATCGGCAAGGACATCCCGCCGAGACCATTGTGTCATCAACGATCCGAAGATCCTTCGCCATCGGCTTCGGAATGCGGAGGGGAGAGTAACCCACATGTTGGGGCTCCCCGACGCCTGTGCGCGACGCCCAGAATTGACAGAAGGCCACGGACCCCACGCCGCCATGCGGCACACTCCCGGCTATTGTGAAGCTTCGTTCGCGAGGCATCACGGCTTCCTCTTCCGCTTAGATTTCCGGTAAACCGACCAGCACCTTGTCCGGCGTGATCGGAAAGCTGCGGACCCGTACGCCGCTCGCGTTGTAGACGGCGTTCGCAATGGCACCGGCGGCGCCGCAGATGCCGAGCTCGCCGACGCCCTTTGCTTGCAGCGGGCTGCCAGCGGGATCACGCTCTTCGACCAGAAGCACGTCGAGGTGCGGGACGTCGAGGTTCACCGGAATGTGGTACTCGGCGAAATCTGGATTGACGATGTGTCCATCTCGAGGATCGAAGGTCAGCCCTTCGGTCAAGGCACTGCCGATACCCCAAACCATGCCGCCCATGCACTGCGACGTGGCAGTCTTCGCATTGAGCACCCGGCCGAGGGAGAACGCTCCCGTAAAACGGCGCAGCCGCACCTCTCCCGAATAAGCATTCACCCCGACTTCGGCAAAAAGCGCGCCATACATGGCAGCGGAGAACGCTTCGGTAATCTTGCCGGGTTTGAAATGGCCGAGCTGGACCACATCTACGCCCCCCAGCAGATCAGAAAGAGCGACCTTGTCGGCCCCTGAGAAAGCATGCCCATCCTTCAGTTTGAGGGCTGCCTCCTCGCAGCCCAGCTTCGCTGCCAGCGCAGCGCGAACGCCTTCGCAGGCCTCGAGGACTGCCGAACCGGTGGAGCACGCCCCCCAACTCCCCCCGGAGCCGGAGCCTGGCGGAAAGCGGGTATCACCAAGCCGCACCGTGACAACAGCAGGATCGAGCCCGAGCATTTCGCCGGCAATCTGGCCAAGAATCGCATAAGTGCCGGTGCCGATGTCGGTCATGTCGCTGGCGACTTCGGCGGTCCCATCTGACCGCAGGGTGACGCGGGCATGGGCTTCGTTGAGATTATGCACGCGCGCTGCCGTGGCCATGCCGGTGCCGACCCACCATTCGCCCTCGCGCCGAAGGCATGGTTTACGGGGGCTCGCGTCCCATCCGAAGCGCTCTGCGCCGCGGCGCAGGCATTCCTCCAGTTTGCGAGAGCTATAGGGAGTTCCCTCGCTGGGATGCTTCTCGGGAATGTTGCGCAGTCTGAGTTCAACGGGATCGATCCCGATCGCCTCCGCCAGCTCATCCATCGCCGCTTCCAGCACCTGCATGCCGACCGCTTCACCAGGCGCGCGCACGGACCCTGCCGTCACGCGGTGGATGCGACCGAGTTGCAAATCAAGCACCCGGTTCTCGCCAGCGTAGAGGAATTCGCTCGCCTGCAACACCGGCTCAGCGAACTCCTCGCCCGGCAGGTTGGTAACCCAGGCCTCGTGCCCAAAACCATTCAGTCGGCCTTGCGTATCAGCGGCAAGGCGCACGCGCTGCCGTGTTTCGGAGCGGCGCATCACGCATTGGAAAACCTGTTGGCGCAGCATGACAACACGGACAGGTCGCTTCAGTCGGATCGCCGCCACCGCTGCGGCGACACCCTCCGGGCTGATGCCAAGCTTTGAGCCAAAACCGCCGCCGACGTATGGCGAAACGAGCCGGACCTGTTCCGGATCGATGCCCAGGGCGTCGGCCAGTTCCTTGCGATTGAAGCGCAGCATCTGCAAGCTGGAATGGAGCGTGAGTATCTTGCCATCCCAATCGGCGATACTGGCGTGTGGTTCCATCGCGGCGCTGTTGTGGCCTTCCGTCGTGTATGTCACATCGACAGTATGCGCAGCTTCGTTGAGGGCTTTGTCGAGGTCGCCCTGGATGATGGGCTCCTCGAACTGCTCGAAGGCAATCGCGTCATCCTGCGCGTCCACCAGAGCAGCGGCATCTTCGCGATATTCGATCCGCAGCGCCTTGGCGGCGTGGCGGGCTTGCTCGAATGTCTCGGCGACCACCAGCGCGATTGGCTGGCCGTAGTACCGGACCTCCCGCACCTTGCGCACCGGGGACTTGCCTGCGCCGCCCTGGGCTGCCCGGGCAGTCATGCGATCGTCGCTGATGACCGCGATCACGCCCGGCAAATCACGCACAGATGCCTCATCGAAGACAGTTACTTCTCCCTTGGCAATGGTCGCAGTGACCAGAACGCCCTCGATGCGGCCGTTCATACGGTATTCCGCAGCGTATGTGGCCGTGCCCGACGTCTTGAGCGGACCTTCGGGCCGGTCAAGGGGGCGGCCGATAACCCCTTGTGCCATGGCGTCGAGGCGATTGCGCTCGTCGGGTTCATCCATGATGTAGGAGCGCGTCATGCCTGCATCCCCGTTGCTTCGCGCAGCACCGCCTTGAGCACCCGGCGCGTCATGCCAATCTTGAAATCGTTCTGGCCGTAACCGCGGGCACCATCGAGCAGCAGATCGGCGACGGCTTCGAACAGCGTGTCGGATGGTGCCTTGCCGGTAAGCAGTTCGTCCATGTCGGAATCGTGCCAGGGCTTGTGGGCCAAACCGCCGAAGGCGAGGGCGGCGCTGGCGATCCGTCCTTCGTCCATCTTCAGCACGCAGGCAATAGACACGAGCGCGAAGGCGTAGGAGGCCCGGTCGCGCACCTTGCGATAGATTTGTGTGCCGCCGACCGGGGCGGGAAGCGTCACTGCCGTGATGACATCGCCCCGCTCCAGCACGTTGTCGCGATCCGGTGTGTCGCCTGGCAAACGATGGAATTCGCGCACCGGTATGCTTCGCACCGATCCGTCCGGCGCGGTCACCTCGACATCGGCATTGAGCGCGGCCAGGGCGACGGCCATGTCACCGGGATAGGTCGCGATACAGTCCTCGCTGGCGCCGAGAATCGCGTGGATGCGATTTGCGCCCTCAAGCGCACTGCAACCGCTGCCGGGATCGCGCTTGTTGCAGGCCTGATCGCGATTGTAGAAGTAGTAGCACCGTGTTCTCTGGCACAGATTGCCGCCGGTGGTGGCCTTGTTGCGCAGCTGAAAAGTCGCGCCGGCAAGGATCGCGCGGGAAAGCACCGGATAATGCCCACGAACTCTTGGATGGGCGGCGCAGGCGCTATTGGTGACCAGCGAACCGATGCGCAGGCCGGCACCCGATTGCGCGATATTTGCGAGGTCGAGCCGATTGATGTCGACGACTACCTCGGGAACCTCGATCTCCAGCTTCATCAAGTCGAGCAGATTGGTCCCGCCGGCGATGAGGCGGGCACCATCACGCGTCTGCTGGCAGGCATGCGCTACCGCTGCGGCGCGGCTATAGGTAAAAGCCCTCATCGCTTTGTCTCCAGGATTTCTGTGACGGCGTCGACGATGTTCGAATAGGCCCCGCAGCGACACAGGTTACCACTCATGCGCTCGCGTATCTCGTCTGTCGTGAGCTTTACGGGCTCGAAAAGATCGGCAGTCACAAAGCTCGGCCAGCCGCTTGCGGCCTCATCGATCATCGCCTTGGCAGAGCAGATTTGGCCCGGCGTGCAATAACCGCACTGATAGCCATCGTGCCGCACAAACGCCGCTTGCAGCGGGTGAAGGTTTGACGCGGTACCCAAGCCTTCGATCGTCGTTACCTGATCATCTTCGTGCATGACCGCGAGAGTCAGGCAGCTGTTGATGCGCTGGCCATTGACCAGAACAGTACATGCGCCGCACTGACCGTGATCGCAGCCCTTCTTGGTACCGGTCAGGCCGCATTCGTCCCGCAGGTAGTCGAGCAGAGTGGTCCGGGGATCGCCGATGAAGTCGTGATCGGTTCCGTTGATCGTCAGTGGCATCGTTCCCTCGTGCTAGCGCCGGCCTCTCGAACGACGGCGGGCCGGACAGCATGGCAGTCAGTCAGGCCAATCCTGGCAACTTTAGCGCTGCGGGTTTGTTGCATCCGACTAACCCAGATCAATGTGCTCGCCGCAGCGACTGTATGGGTATTGCCGAGGCGACGTAGCTCCCATTAGTCATACGAGTGGAGCCGCGTCGTCGGCTTGTTACCAAAGCCTGGTCCAACCTGTAAGTGCGCGCCGCGCGACGGTCTCAAGCGGGTGACGAGCGACTTTCGCATCAAACTTCATGCCACGGGCAGACGTCGCGCCTTCATGGGATCTGGGTGACCGCGAACTCGCCCGTTGATGCCGGGAGGCGCCCCGGCGAGCCTCCCACACATGTCTGTGGTCGCATCGTTATGTTGACGAAACAAGACCAGAGGTCGCCCGTTCCTTGAAGACCAGAATAACAAGCGTGGCAGATCACATGAGATGGATAATGGCCTTCGCCTTACCGCTTCTTCTTTCCGCATGCGAAGGTCTGCCACGGGACCCGGCCGGGACCCTGGCCAGGGTCGAGAAAAACCATATCTTCACGGTTGGATTGGTGGCGGGTGCATACGAGAGTCCTGCGGCGCGAAGACTGCTGGCGGAGATCGCGAAGCGAACACGAGCGCGTCCACAAGTCATTCATGGCCCCCAGGAGGTGCTTCTTGAGCATCTTTCGCAGGGACGAGCCGATCTCGTCATCGGCTCCTTCAGCAAGGGCAGCCCGTGGGAGACCGAGGTGGCTTTCGGTCCCGCGCTCGCCTCGCAAGGAGCCGGCAAGCACGCGATTGAGCTGAAGGCCGCCATGCGTAACGGAGAGAACCGGTGGATCATGCTGGTCGAGCGGGCCTCGCGGGCCGTGTCTCGTGAAGCGAGCGGCCAATGACGAATAGTCTTCCGAACGAACTGCGCGACACTATGCGCGCCGCCATCAGGCTGGAGTACTGGAACCTCTTCTGGACCGCGACGATTGTTGTCGTGATGGGGCTGGTAATGGGCCAGAGCGAAACCATGAAGACGGCCTGGGTGGAGGATACGCTGGGCGTGGTCCCCCCGATAATGTTCCTTATCGCCGCAAGGATGGAACTGACGGGCAAGCGATCGAAACGGTTTCCCTTCGGCTTCGAGCGGGTGAACGGTCTTGGCTTCTTCGTCGCCGCCGTCGCCCTTACCGCGGTCGGCCTGCTACTGCTCTATAACGCCGCCACCGCGCTGGTCGCAGCCGAGCACGCAACCGTCGGCTCGATCGTTCTTTTCGGCCATGACCTCTGGCTGGGATGGCTGATGATTGGGGCCCAGCTCTATTCCCTCGTTCCTCCGATGCTGATCGGGCGCAAAGAACTTCCGCTTGCCGAAAAGCTGAACGACAAGCTGCTGCACACCGATGCATTGATGAACAAGGCGAACTGGCTGACCGGAGCCGCCGGACTCGCTGGCATCGTCGGGCTGGGCCTTGGCTGGTGGTGGGCGGATTCGGTTGCCGCCGCCATCATCTCGATCGATGTCATCAGCGACGGGGTTAAGGCGCTGCGGTCCTCGACGGCCGAGCTTGTGGACGGTTCGCCTCGTGCGCTTTCGGGCCCGGAACTGTCGGGCGATGCGCTGGCGTTGGAAGAGCGGCTTCGTAGCGAGTTCCCTTCGGCGACCATTCGTCTGCGCGAAACCGGGCGGCTTATCCGTGCCGAAGTGCATGGCGTGCACCCTCCGTGCGAGCCCAGACATCCCCGCCACTACTGGCCAAGGGGGAAAGAGCGGGCTTGGAGGCTGGCCCAGGTGAGCTTCGTTCCGCCCGATCAGGAGTGATAAGCGCGCCTGCGGCACGCTTGCTGCTTTTCGCTCATCCTTATCCAGGCACTGGTCAGGCGATGGGCCGTGCCTTCGGGATACAAAGTTTCGCGACCATGCAACGCGTTGTTCCGCAAGCTGTTTGCTATCGCAAGAGGAGAAACAGCGTGCCCGAAATCGATGGCGATGCCGCTGCAGGTCTGAAGGCGACTACGCCGTTGGCCATTCCGTCTTCCGGATGGAAGCAGATCATCATGCGGGCCTGGCGCGAGGCAAGTAGCGACAATCTGGGTTTGATAGCCTCCGGCGTTGCGTTTTGCGCAGTCCTCGCGATGGTGCCGACGCTCGGTGCCATTGTCCTCACTTATGGGCTGGTCGCGACACCGGAGACAGTCGCGTCCAACATCGCGTCGCTTACGGCGCTGATGCCGCAGGAGGCGGCACGGCTTATTGGCGAGCAACTCGGTAATGTCGTGCAGACCTCCGACGGAAAGAAAGGAATAGGTTTGCTGATCGCCATGGCCATTGCCCTATACGGCGTGATGAAGGGCGCCTCGGCGCTCATTGTCGCGCTCAATATCGCCTATGATGAAGAGGAAAGCCGCAGCTTCATGCGTCTCAACCTCGTAGCTTTTGCGATCGCATCCGGAAGCGTGCTCGTCGCAATCCTCGCGATGACGGCGATCGCCGGCCTCTCGGCGTTGTCCGCGCTTTCTTCATCGGCTCCCGGTTTCGTTGCCGTCCTTTTGACGATCCTCTCCTACTTGCTGGTCGGCGCTGTCGGCACGGCGCTTGCTGCGACGGTCTACCGGTACGGCCCTGACCGGGCGCAGGCCAAATGGCGATGGTTGACGCCGGGGTCGGTTTTGCGGCGGTATCATGGATGATCATGACGTTCGGGTTCGGCCTCTACGTTGCCAACTTCGGCAACTACGACGCAACCTATGGCTCGCTGGGTGCGGCGATGGTCTTGCTGACATGGCTGTATCTCTCGGCTTACGTCCTGCTCCTTGGCGCTGAACTGAATTGCGAGCTTGAGCGCCAGACAGCCCGCGACACGACGACTGGCCTGGAGCAACCTTTGGGGGAGCGCGGAGCCTATGCCGCCGATACCGTCGCGCATGTCGGCTAAAATCAGCGAGGGCCGCTCGGCCTGCCTTCGCACGTGGACACCAGAAGCACTTCGGCAGCTAAGACGAGCGGAAGCGTGACTTGGGGACGTGCGTGATGCGGCAGGCGAGATCGGCCTCCCCGGAAGCCACGACGTAGTGTTCGCCGCGATCGACGATGCCGGTCGTGAAGACGACATCGCGCACGTACATCAGGTCTTCCAGGGGGCGGGTCAGCTCCGGGTTCGCTTCCAGCAGCGGCTTATGTTCTGTCCGGATCACGCTGCTGGGATCGTCCCGGTCCAGCAGCGACCAGTACGTGCGGTAGATGCCGACAATCTCGTGCGGCTCAACGCCGTGCCATAAGGTCAGCCACCCCTCGTCGGTCAGGATTGGTGGGGCGCCGCCGCCCATGCGGGAAGTGGCGATAGTCGCGGCGTGCGGGCGGATCCCCGGCCTGTGCCAAGGTTTCCAGAACAGCGCGTCCGGAGAATGGGCAAGGTTTATCGACGGACCGGCGCGCCACTCGCTGCCCGGCGGATACGCGAAGTACAGATCGCCAAGCGGACGGGTCTGCGCCCAGTACTGACCGTCGATCAAACCCTCGAAAATCAGCATGTCCTTGTTCTGGTGATCGAGCACGATTGCCTCGAAACGCCAGTCAAGCCCGTTGCGAGAACTGTACAACGTCGTGGAATGCCGCTCCGGACTGACGGAACATGTGGTCATGAGATAGCGATCGCCCACACGGCTAATCCGCGCATCCTCCACGCCATAGCACTGGAAGTCGTGCGCAGGGGCAATCGCTCGATCATAATGAAAGGCCACGATCTGCAGCCCATCCGGGGACAGTTCGACCGGCAACAGCCACGAGAGTGAGGTCAGCGCCATCACCCGCCAGCCACCGCCCCGCAGCATGAACTTGCGGGGATCAGCAACGTCGGCATGCTCCAGCGGCCATGCGTCCAGCACATAGCGGCCACCATCGCCGCTGCCCGCTTCCCAGCGGATGGAGTGTATATGCCCCTTGCCGATGGGATGACGCAGTGCTTCCGCGACCCGTACCATGGCCATGAGATTGCCGTTGGGGAGGGAGGTCAGCCCCGGGTTGAAAGCGCCCAGCACGTAAGTCTCAGCGTCCAGATGTCCTGAGAGAGGCGAGCGCAACAGGTCAATGTCGTGCGGGGTGATGACCAGGCGATCGATCGCGTACCTCATTCGCCTTCCAGCGCACGGGGCACGATCGTCAGCTGCTGCACGACCGTTCGGCGCGGCTGGGTCAGCAGATAGTGGACACCGACCGCGATGTCTTCGGCGCGCAGCATGGTCTCGGCTTCGATCATTTCGCGCTGCTTTTCGTCCGGGATGTCCGGATACTGCATGTCGGCCCCTGTCTTGCCGGGCTCGACCAGCGAAACCTTGATACCCTTTGATCCAAGCTCGCGGCGCAGCGCCTCCGAAAATCCGGCAATGCCAGCTTTCATCCCCGCGTATACGGTCGATCCTGCCCCCAGCACATGGGCGCTCATCGACCCGATGAGCACGATGTCCCCCTCGCCGCGCAAGACATGCTCAGCGGCGTGGGCGGTCATCAGATAGGCGGTGAAGTCGCTCGCGATGGCATAGCGGACCTGCGCCGCGCTCATCTCAGACAGACTGCCGGCAGCCACCGCGGCGTTGACCACCACGACGTCGGGCGACGACACGTATCTGGCAGCGGCGTCGAAGAAACGCTGCACGCCGTCAGGCTCGGCAAGATCGAGGGCAATGCCGTCACCTTCGCCCACTTCCCTGATACGCTGCAGCGCGTCTTCCAGATGCTCAGGCGTCCGGCCGCAAATGAACACCTTCACCCCCTCGCTTGCGAGCAATACCGCGATCGCCCGACCTATGCCGGTAGTCCCGCCCGATATGATCGCCTGTCGCCCCCGAAGCGAAGGCATATGGGTATGGGCATCGGCAAGGTCGGTCATGATGGCTCCTGCGTGGTGCTGACCCTTTTCAACAGCATGCAAGGCACCGCCGTTCCCGAGGTTATGCGCATTGGAGACTCACGCGCATATTTCCTGATCGCGTTTCAATGACGCCCGCTTTTTCAGGTCGTTGAGCTCGTTTGGTTCAAAATGGCGATCAGTGGCCGAATTCGCATGGCATCCTTCCGGCACCCGCGCGGACTTAGAGGCGATAGAGGCCGTGGCCACAATCGGTCTATGTTCCCCTCCTCGGTGATGATGAAAGGAGCATACGGGCGCTGGTCCGGTGATCAGTCTTCGAGACTGGCGAGCCACTCATCCACGGACAGCTCTGATGTGGCAGCAGTCTGCGCACCCAGACTCTGCGCCATTATCTGTAGTGCCCATTTTCCCCGCTTGTCGTCTTCGGCGGCCACGGCATCTTGCGGTACCCACAGCGTGTATTCACGCATATGCGCATCCGCAGCTGTGAACAGTACGCAGATGTCGGTCGCAACGCCAGTCAGAACGAGTCGGCGCACGCCGAGCCGGGGCAGAAGCACCGGAAGATTCGTAGAGTAAAATCCGGAGAACTGCGGTTTGATGATGAAATAATCCTGATCGGACGGCTGTAGAAGCCGGGTGACCGGGTTATCGTTTTCCAAAGCTCGGGCAATCAGCCTGGAAGGCTCTGAGTGCCATTCCCCGAAATTGTCATTGACGTAGATGACCGGCCATTCACGCTCGTGAAACTGCTGGCGCAGGCGGTCCGTGGTGAGGGCCGCCCGGAGGGCCTGCGGTTCGAGATCGTCGGCGCCTGGAAAGTCGAAGCAATTGACCATGTCCAGGATCAGCAGGGCAGCGCGGCCGCCGCTCGTTTCGAGCTTGCCGGCACTCATCTCATGGTCTCTGGGGATGATGACCTGCAAGTTAAGGCCGACCTCATCAGTCAGCCCCGACCCTATGCTCTTGCGATCCGGACCGCCATTGCATCCAGCTTCGCGCGATCGTTGCCGAGCGCTTGGGCGAAGTAGTCGATCTCGTAGTCTGCACCGCTCGCGACGCGGCGCCGGTCCGCCGCACCTCATCTCCCATGTTTTTGCCTTTCATTTTTTCCCTCTGATGCCAACCCGCTCGAGCTCGGCCGGGTTCCCCGCGCGGTTGCCGTCATCCAGGTTCCGATTGCCGGCGAGAACCCGGTCGTTGGTCGAGTTTCCTCCAAGGGGAATTTGCGGTCACCGCCATGCCTTTCTAGCGCCATGGTTCGTTTCTTCTTCTGCCTGATCCTTGATGTGAGGCTGGCAGGATTGACTGCGGCCAATTACTTCGCCCGGTTTTATCTCTCGGTAGCGGCCGTAGACGCCCGGGAACGCCGGTCTGCCCCGATCCCGTGCACTCATAACAATGCAGGCTACCCGGGTGGGGTCTCGGCAAGAAACTTCTCCGTGGCTCCGGCTCCTGGAGCGCATCGAACCGTACAGCCCCACGCTTCGCCGGGAAAAGTCGCCTGAACAGCGTGAGAAAAAATCGCTGTGTATTGAGGTCGATTGGGTAGCGCGGGTTACTGGAAAGCGCATCGTTTTTTTGGTGATCGGACGATGCTCCGGCTTGGGACTACCGTGGTGCGCCGGGCACGGCGTACCGTGATCGTGCGCGATTGCTGCGAACCTCGACCACGCTCGGCTGTTCAAGAGCAAAGGTTCGAAAAGGAAATGCGATAGTGTGTGATCCGCGCAGCGGCCAGGTAGGCCAACTCCACGTTTACAACGACGGCGATGTCACTCTTCATGGCGAGATTTACCCTCCCATCGGCGCAGGCAATGGTCGCGCAGCCCTGATTGTCCATGAAGCCGATGGCATCGGTGGCAATGTTCGGCATCATGCCCGCAAGCTTGCAGAGCTGGGCTACTTCGCCTTTGTAGCAGACATGCACGGCGGGGGAGCGGTCCTGGAAGGTGAAGCGATCCCGGAGGCTCTCAAGCGCTTCCGGGCCGAGCCCGATAGGCTGCGCAGTCGAGTCCAAGCCGCGCTCGCCGCGCTCAGCGACATTTCGGGACTGGAGCCTGAAGACATCGTCGGGCTTGGGTATTGCTTCGGCGGGTTCTGTGTCCTTGAGCTCGCTCGTAGCGGCGTCCCGGTTCGCGCGGTTGCAAGCTTTCACGGCCTGTTGAACACTTCTCGCCCTGCGTCGCGCGACACGCTAAAAGCGCGGATCGCGGTGTTCACGGGAGGGCTCGATCCGCTCGTGCCGCCCGACCATATCGCGGCATTTCAGGCAGAAATGGCCCTGGCAGCAGCGGACTGGCAGCTGAGTATCTATGGCCGCGCCCTCCATAGCTTCACTAACAGCTCCGTTGATGCACTTGGCGATCCGACAATGGGATATCACGCCGAAGCGGATGAGAGCTCATGGGCCGCGATGCTGCGGTTCTTTGACATTTCGTTCAAACGCTCCGACAGGGGGTGACGTCGACCGAAGGGTGGCTTGACGGGCTGTCAGGATTGCCCCGCTGAATGCATCAGACCGGGAATGAGCGGAAGCAGGTCGCTGGCAAGGAAGCCGAGGGGCGCTATTGTTTCGGCACACCGGCGTCCGGCCTCGCCATGGAGCCAAACCGCCCACAGCGCTGCGTCCAGCGGCTCGCAACCGCGGGCAAGCAACCCTCCTGCTATGCCGGCAAGCACATCGCCCGATCCGCTGGTCGCCAGCCCGGTCGTGCCTCCATTGAAGCCGTAGATTGCCCCTGAGGGATTGGCGATGGTCGTGCAGGAACCTTTGAGTACGACAACGGCATTGAACCGCCGGGCGGCGAGCATGGCGATCGAAACTGCGTCCGATGCAAGATCTGCCCCGTCAATGTCGAGCATTGCGGCGATCTCGCCGGGATGAGGGGTCAAGAGGGCAGGGCGCGTGCGTTTTTTCAGCCGGTCCGCGTGCTGCGAAAGCGACATGAGCGCGGCAGCATCGATCACAACCCTATGGTCGAGCGTAATGCTGTCGAGGAGCGTATCGACAAGGCGCGACGCGTGATGCCGGCACGACATGGCTGGACCGACCACGATTGCATCGCACTTGCCCACGAGCGGTGAGATTTCGGACGCAGAAGCGGCGATTTCCCCTGACGCGCTGGCGGGAAGGGCGGTAATGGCCGCTTCCGGAAAGAGCGTGCCGATCATATGGGCAATCGGCGCGACAGTCGCGATCCTGACCTTGCCGGCGCCCGAACGCAAGGCGGCCTCCGCGGTGAGACGCACGCCGCCTGGTACCTCGAGACATCCACCAATGACCGTTACCCTGCCTCGGGAATTCTTGTCGACCTCGCCCGAAGGCATCGGCAACGGGTGATCGCGCAGAGTAGCACGATCCAGCGGCGCTACGACCGGCGGGGAAACGGGCGTCCCCTTGTCAGCCACGCGCAGCAACTATGGAGTCAGGCGCCCGCGTTGTTGCCGTACCTTCGCGCTTGAGAGGCGCTGTGACATTGTATCGCTGCAGGGTGAGGTGGTCATCCGCCGGCTCCAGGTTGTACTGGGTGATGCTGCAATTGGCGACATCGCCAAGCGCGTCGATCTCCAGTATTTCCGCTTCGGACAAATTCTCCAGGACATAGCGCATGCATAACACCACGACCTGGTGCGCTACGATCATCACGCGCTTGCCTGCGTAGTGCAAGGATACGGTATCCATTAGCGCGCGCAGGCGGAAAACGACATCCACCCAGCTTTCTCCGCCCGGCGGGCGATGATAGAATTTTCCGAGAACTTGCCGAAAATGAGCCTGCTCGGGCTGGAGCTCGCGAATTCCGGCGCTCGTCAACCCGTCAAGGATACCGAACTCCTTCTCGCGAAGTCGCTCGTCCAGGCAAATGCGCAGGTCTGCCGAACATCCGCCCGCCTCGCGGAAAAGTGCAGCCGACTGGACCGCGCGAAGATAGGGACTGGACAGTATAACTTCCGGCCGCTGACCTTCATGTCCGTCCGCGAACCAGTGGCCCAGCGCACGGGCCTGCTCTTCGCCCAATCTCGATAAAGGCATATCGACGTCGCGATGCTCGAGCGCGATACGGGCATGTCCCTGTGCATGAGCCTCATCGCGCGCCACGTTACCGGCGCTCTGGCCATGACGTACCAGCCATAAGGTTCTCGGCCACCGGTGTGATGCTGGCATACGTGCCATGGGGTCAGGCTCCTCAGGCTGCCAAGCTGCGATCAGTTCCGTTTGCCCAAAGTTTGGCGCGGTACCGCTCGAAGCACATCTTGCCACACAGAAGCCGGATCAGCGCGCCTTCCGCGATCGCCGCTGCGCGGTTGCCATCTTCGGATATGAGCGGTCGCAGCGCCTCTTGATTCCAGGTCTGGCTATGCTTGACATCAAGAACTGCGTGGAGATCGAAGTATCGCCGCTCTCGATTTGACAGGCCAATCCGCCGCAGGCCCTTTGCCACTAGCGCGGAACGGCCCGGAGCTGTCAGTTCGATCACCCCCAGCGCACCGACGGAATGCCACGCATAGCGTCGTGAGGTGGCCATAGCTGTCATCGCGTTCGCAAGCGCAAGGCTTTCCGGCACCGTGGATTGTATCGAGGGTGCGACATCCAGCGCTTCAGCCACAACGTGCAGCATGGGGCCGTGCATTCCCTTGGGATTGCCACAGCCCATCTCGTCCCAGTAATTGCGGGCCAGTTCCATCTTCGCCTGATCGGGGAGCTTGATCTGCGTCATCGCCACCAAGTCGTCGAAACCAGCTTCGCCCGCAGCCTCCTGCTCGAAGAACCACCTCAAATCGTCACGGGAGGCCGCCTCGGCGAGCCACGGGAATAAGGGGTCGTTCTGCCCTGGTCCGGTTTCCGCGAGGTTCTCGAACCATTCGACAAACGCGGCCGGATCAGTGGGTGCTTCCATTGCCTGCTTTTGGACGAGCCCCCTCATGTGCTCGATGAAGTCCCCTTCGAGCATCTGCATCCGCGCGTCGTTTTGGAGCTCTTCGCGCCAGTTTTGGCCGGGAAACTGCGGTGCGAGTCTTTTCCGATTCCAGACAGCCAGCGATTGCTGAAAGTCGTCGGAAAAGTAAAAATCTATCGACCGATCGGATTGGGCGGCAAAGGCCAGCATCGGTGCATTCCTCAATTTTATTGCGGTTCGTGGGTGTTCTGAAGTCATGACGAGCGGATGCGCTCATGTTCGAGACCGGGGTGGATCAAGGCCGTGGCGTGCCGACGAGGTGCGTGGATGTCGGATGGACGCGGGCCTCCATTTCTCAGGCGACCTTGCATTGACGTACGAAACCGGGATGCCGTACCGCTCCAGATCCTCGATCAGGAGATCGAGGCAAGGGGTGCGCGGTGTCGTTCCGATGAACGCCATTTCCGGGAACGCGGTGCCGAACATGGCTAGGGCGTCCCACGCCGTTCTGAAATGCTGGACGGTATGGCCTTCACGTTCAAGCTGCGCTCTTAAGGCGTTCGTTTCCTCTGGCTGCGCTGCCAGGAGAAGCACGGGTGGTGGCATGGTTGAATTTGGCATATACGGATAAATCCGCTGCGCCCCTGCCGCTCCCCCGTTCATCTGAATAGAGGTGCCGATAAGACGAGCAGACCCAGACGAAAGACAGGATGCGGCTTGCTCTACTCGCCTCTTGCTGTCTCGTGTGCCTCCCATGAGCTGAGCGCCTTGCGGCTTTTTTGGTTGACGTGCCGACCTTATCTTTGGTGCTGTGACGAGAATATTATGAGCACGGCCGGGTGGCAGCTACGTACAGGCGCGGGATATTGTTACATAGAGGCCGGGTGATAACGGGTCTCGGTGTGCGCTTCGCGCATTCACCGGGACCCGGAAGGTCTGCAGTCGGATGGCCGTCTTCGCCAATTCGGCGAGCGCACTATCCCGACCGAATTCGCGATGAGGAAAGGCTGCTGGACCAAAAAACGGTGGGGTTGGATTGTGGTGTGAAATTACGAGCTTGAAGCGGCTCGGCAGTGGCGCCCCTTCCTATGGGCAAGTCTCGCCATGATACATGAGGAGCGCTTTCGCTTGATACATTACGGCTTTCTCGCGGTGCGCGTACACTGCAGTGAGGCACCTGCCGCGCCGGAGCGCATCCTCGGCCTTTCGGGCTTCTTTCTTTGCTCTGCGCAGCAGTCGTTCAGCAGCAAGCTTCACCGGCGTCTCCTGGCGAATCAATGTCCTGATGTTAGCGTTGGATATGACGCAGGCATTTCGATAGTGCCGAGTTGACGGGCCACTGCGCCCGACTGAGGATTGAAACGATCATTCATAGATGAGAGCAGGCTGTTGAAGGGGATCGCGACTAACCGCGAGACCTGGGTATGGGGCGTCATGCTTTCTGGGGAGGAAAGCGATTGTGGCGGGTCCCAGCTTTGGTGCAGTAACAAGGGGTCCAAGAGCGATCGTAGACGTCTCGCGTCTCAAGCCGACCGATGTCAGTGATGAGCGGAACCGACTTGCCGGGCCGGCCATGCCCAGCGATCACGTGAAGATACAGTCGTAAGGCCATAGTCGAAGGGGTAAATCTTCGGACTGGCTCGCTTTGTTGCTGTCTCGCGCCGCTTAGCGCGGCGACCTCTGGATGACGATCAGCTTAAGGGAGCCTCGCGCGGCTTGCACGTTTGAAGAAACCCGCGCCCATCGGTTCTTGGCGAATGCCTCATCGAACCGAGCCGTCCCGCCGACCCGCGCTCCAAACCGTTCGGTACCGGCGCCGGTCGCAACATGACGGTGACTCGTCGCCAGCGCCGAACCCATCCCAACATAGATCAATGGCTGTTTCGGCTTTTGTTCCTAACTAAGCTTCGCTGTCAGACCCGCGAGGGTAACCGGAGTACATAAGTTGTCGTCGCACTCACCAAAAATCCTGCGCGATGCCGCTCGAGCTGCGGCATCATTCCAGCGATCTGCATTAGGTTACTTGCAACACTCGGAGTGGGAGGCTCGTATTCGAAAAGACGCGGACGAACTTGTGTGTGTTCTGCAGGAAATGGGGTTCCGTCCCTCCAACCCGCCGAACGATTGATCTGCGAAATGGGAGCCGTCCAAGACCAGACGTGTGCCGTGATGACGGTCCGAGCGATGATATGTGGAGAAGGTCAGCCCGACCGGCGGTGAGTGGTGGAAGCGCAGTCGGGCTAGAGGATCGCATGCTTTTGGCTTTTTTGCTTTGCCCCAACAATTCCTCAAGGACCGAAGGGTTCCCGGGAAAATCGCTCGCGTTTAAACCGCAAGTCTGAGGGGGTGTATCGACGTCGGAACTACCTATGGCGGCGATTGAGGGATGCGCGTGGGGGGCCGAGCTCAGCACGCGCATCATCAGGTAGAAGGGATTTACGGCGCCAACAAGGCACCGATAGCGACGTCCGGCTGACGTGAAAAGCGATCACGGATCAACTGTCGGAGACATTGCCGAGTGCCTCGCGGATCGCCTGATCCTTGTCGGCATCATTGATGTCGACCGAGATCGTTATCTCGCCCGCGAGCGGGGAGTCAGTGCGCTCGTCTTCCAATTGTGCGCGAGCATCTCCTCCACCGGGTTTCTTGCCTGCACTGTTGTCCTCATTGGCCGTAGTTACGAATATGTCGCTACGGGACAAGCCCACCTGCTGGACGAGGCGCTCGACAGCCCGGTCAGCTTCAGCCCGCGTGGCGTAGCTCTTTTCAATGCTGTTCTGCATGTTGCGGCTCCGCACTCAGCTTGCGACGCCGAAAGGCTGTCGCGACGGTTCGACTGTCACCGGGCGGAGGCCTTCGAGATCCTCCGGTGGCACAGGTCCATGCGGATCCGGACGAAAATGGGGATCGGCGCGACCAGCATGGTTACGAAGAGGGACGCGGTCGAGGTCAGTCGGGGCATGACCAACCGAAACTGCTTTGCCAGAGGGCGACGAGCGAGCAAGTATCTTTTTGCCGGCATATGTGGCGAGGCCCAAAAGGGCGAGCTTGCGGATCATTCCCGTTCCTTTCGTATTTGTGAGACGCTCTCGTTAAATACGCGCGGAAGCATGAGTTCCGTGAATTGCGCCCAAGTCGGCATCCCGCATGATCAGCCGAGAGAAGGGTGTCGTTCGATCGACCCGGCTAATCCGACATTCCCGTCGACGGAGAAGCTGGCGGGGGAAGCTACTGCCTTGCCTTCCGTTAGAGCGTGACACCGAACGGGCACCTATCCGCGAATGCCTGTCGGAAAGCGGGTAGTCAGCAACCTGCCACAGCATGCTTCCTGAAAGTCAGGCACTTAAGCGTGCCCAACTTGTTATCCTTTGCACAAGCGGGGCTGGGCGGATGCCAAGGTGCCTCGCCTCAGGAGCAGTGCCCCATGACGCTTTCGCCGCCGCTACCTTATTCCCCCGAGATCGAAACGTTGCAGGATGACGAGGGCGAAACGCTTGCCTCGATCAATGCTTCTTTCGACAAGATCCTTCAGACTACTTATGAAGATTACGGTCGCGCCGTGCGCGCGGTCCATGCCAAGGCGCACGGCATACTTGAAGGTACGTTCAGCGTGGCCGAGGCCCTACCGCCCGAACTGGCGCAGGGGCTCTTCGCAACGCCGGGCAGCTATCGTGTCTACTTGCGCATCTCGACGAACCCCGGCGATATCCTTGACGATGCCGTGGCACTGCCGCGCGGTCTGGCTCTCAAGGTCTTGAGTGTAGAGGGCGAGCGCCTGCCCGGTGCGCAAGGATCCACGCAGGATTTCATCATGGTCAACGGCCCGGTCTTCACCGCGCCCGACGCGAAGAAGTTTGCCGGAAGCCTCAAGCTGCTTGCCAAGACGACCGACCGGGCAGAGGGAGCAAAGGTTCTGGCGTCCAAGATACTGCAGGCGGTGAATGCAACGCTGGGCGCGGTTGGCATGGAAAGCACCGCGCTCGCAGGCCTTGGGGGTGCACCTCAGGTGCATCCGCTGGGAGAAACCTACTTCAGCGTCACGCCCTTTCGCTACGGCGAATATGTGGCCAAATTCCGGCTGCGGCCCGTCAGCGCAAACCTTACCATACTGACCGACAGAAAAGTTCGAACGAAGGGCCATCCCAACGCCATCCGCGAGGCCGTGCGCACCGACATGGACGGTATCGATGCCGAATGGGCGTTCGAGGTCCAATTGCGACGCGACGCCAATCGCCAGCCGATCGAAGATGCCTCGGTCGAGTGGAAAGAGGATGACGCGCCCTTCATCGAAGTTGCCCGTTTGCGAGTGCCGCGTCAGGACAGCTGGGATGCCGAACGGGTGCGTGCAGTCGACGAGGCCATGCGCTTCTCGGTCTGGACGGGCCTTGCCGCGCATCGACCGCTGGGAGGCGTCAACCGTGCCCGGCGCGGTGCCTATCAGCACTCTGCCGATTTTAGGGCAACGGCCAATGGCTGTCCCATGCATGAACCCACTGCCTGAAGGAATATCGGCATGGACGAAACGGCAAAGCCAAGGAATTATGATGGCGCCACCGGCGGGTGGGGTTCGCTGAAAGGAATGGTCCGGGTCGAGCGCGACGCCAAGGCCTCCCCTGCCGCACTGCGCACCCTGGCCGAGCAGAACAAGCCCGAAGGCTACATGTGCAGTTCTTGCGCCTGGGCGAAGCCTCCCAATCCACACGTTGCCGAATTCTGCGAAAATGGCGCAAAGGCTACCGTCTGGGACCTGACTTCCGAACGGTGTACCCCCGCGTTCTTCTCCGCGCACACTGTAGCCGAACTGGCGGCATGGTCCGACCATGATCTCGAGATGGCCGGTCGTCTGACTGAACCCATGCGCTACGATGCAAAGACCGATCGCTATGTACCCGTCTCCTGGGACGAGGCTTTCGCGGCCATCGGTCGAACCCTGCAGCGACTGGAGCCGAAATCGGTTACATTCTACGCATCTGGCAAGGCGGCTCTGGAGCCATCGTATCTCTATGGCGTCTTCGCGCGCATGTACGGGCACAACAATCTGCCCGACAGCTCCAATATGTGTCACGAGACGACCTCGGTCGGACTGACGAAGGTCATTGGTTCACCGGTGGGAACCTGCACTTTCGATGATCTTTCGCACTGCGATGCCATCTTCTATCTTGGGCAGAACCCCGGGACGAACAGCCCCCGCATCCTCCATCCACTCAAGGACGCAGTACAACGTGGCTGCAAGATCATCGCGTTCAATCCCTTGCGCGAGAAGGGACTGCTCGAGTTCGTCGATCCACAAAATCCGTGGCAGATGACGCTCGGGAAGCCGACGAAGATCGCGCACCAGTTCCTGCAGGTCCGTCCGGGTGGAGACATTGCCGCGCTCATGGGCGTGTGCAAGCGCGTCCTCGAGCGCGAGGCGCGCGAAGGCAACGTCCTCGATCGTACCTTTCTGGATGAACACTGCACGGGTGAGACCGATTTCGTCGCCGAGGCCGAGGCGACCGGCTGGCCCGAGATAGAGCGCGTGAGCGGCCTTACCCGCGCCGAGCTGGAGGCGGCAGGTGACGTTTATGCGGAGGCGAATAACGTTATCGGTATCTACGGCATGGGATTGACACAGCAGGTCCATGGCTCGCAGGCAATTGGAATGCTGGTCAACCTTCTCCTCCTTCGAGGTAATATCGGTCGGCAAGGCGCCGGGTGCCAGCCCATTCGCGGGCACTCCAACGTGCAGGGCCAGCGCACCGTGGGAATTTCAGAAAAGCCAGAGCTGGTGCCCTTGGACAAACTTCGTGAAATCTTCGGATTCGATCCGCCCACTGAAAAGGGTCACACGACCGTCGAATTCCTCGAAGCAGTGCTCGATGGCAGCGCCAAAGGGTTCATCGGGCTTGGCGGCAATCTGGCGCGCGCGGTTCCGGACCAGTCGCGCATTCACCCCGCGTGGCGGGATCTGGAACTGACGGTGCATATCGCCACGCGGCTCAACCGCACGCATCTGCTACCAGGCAATGAGTCTTACATCCTCCCGTGCCTCGTCCGTGCGGAGGAGGACATGCAGGAAACGGGCCCGCAGACCGTCACCATAGAAGACAGTTTCAGCCACATCTACGGCTCGGTCGGTCGCCGTGAACCGGCCAGCCCGGATCTGAAATCCGAACTCGCTATCGTCGCTGCGATCGCCAATGCCACCCTGCCGCATCATCCGCTTTGGCATTGGGAAGAATGGACAGGTGACTATGGCAAAGTCCGCGATCTCATCGCCCGCACTTACCCGGACGAGTTTCACGATCTGAGCGCGAGGATGCACACGCCCGGCGGCTTCTATCGCGGCAACCCGGCTCACGACCGGATCTGGAAGACACAAAGCGGCAAGGCCGAGTTTACCGTGCCCGATACGCTTAGCACCAATGCCATCAAGGACGCCGCCGGACGCTACACGCTGGTTACGCTGCGCTCCAACGACCAGTTCAACACCACTGTGTACGGCCATTCGGACCGCCTGCGTGGCCTTGAAGGCTCCCGAATGATTGTGCTGATGAACCCCTTCGACATTGCGCAGGCGGGGCTGGAAGAAGGCGCGTTGGTGCAACTCGAGACAGACAGCGAAGACGGCATCAAGCGCATCGTACGCGGACTTGCGGTAACGCCTTACGACATCCCTTGTGGCAGCCTCGCCGGTTACTTTCCTGAGCTCAATCCTCTCGTACCGCTGGATCATCATGATCGCTTGTCGAAGACTCCTGCAGCAAAGGGCATTCCCGTCCAGATCCGACCAGGCTGATCGCGCGTCCGATGTAAGGGTTGTAAGGATCAGGTGGTTACGTCACTGAGGACCCGCGAGGCCATCGCACCTTCGCGTTGACACGTCTTACCATACCCCACGAAATGCTCACATGATCCGAGCCTTTCAAGGCATGGCTAGCGGCGTGCCACATCGGCGTGGCGCGCTTGAAGCTGTGCGGCATGGCCGGCCATTCCTAGCCGCACTTCGTTGACGACTGGAGGGGATCGCTGACGCCGTCCGGTCCGCGATAAGCGCCGTTGTCTCCACCGTAACGAAAAATCTCCCGTTTAAATCTTGAAATGCGTCGGCGTTCATCTTGTCCCACACACGCCTTTTGTAGAGGCGTCAGCCCCCTACGCCCAGCAATGCTGCTCGACCTGCGCGCCTTGGCATTATACCTGCCAGGCCATGCTGCATGTCGTTCATCATCCCGGTTATGTGGTCGAAACCGACCGCACCGGCACTTTTCCGCATGACAAGTATGCGCTGGTGATGCGCGCGCTGAGCGAAAGTGGCGTCCCAATGACGGTCCATGCGCCCGAGATCATGCCAAGAGAATGGCTCGAGGCTGTCCACGACCCCGCCTATGTCGGCGAAGTCATCAGTTGCTCAGTGCCAGCGACCAAGCAGCGTCGGATCGGCTTTGCGATCGACGAGCGGATTTCCCGGCGGTCGCAACTCTCCCCCGGAGGAACATGGCTCGCGGCTAAGCTGGCGTTGCAACATGGGTATGCTGCAAATTCCGCCGGCGGCAGCCACCATGCCCTGGCCGACACTGGCGCAGGCTATTGCGTGTTCAATGATCTGGCGCTCGCCGCCAACCGGATGATCGAGGAGGGTGACGTCTCGCGCATCCTGATACTCGATCTCGACGTGCACCAGGGCGACGGCACTGCGGCCCTTACTGCAGGGCGCAGCGAAATATTCACCCTGTCCATTCATGCCGAGAAGAACTTCCCCACCCGCAAGGCCCGCTCATCACTGGATGTCGGGCTACCCGATGGAACAGGCGATGCGGTCTATCTGGAAGCTTTGGCCGGATCGCTGCCGATGGTCCTCGATCATTTCGCACCGGAACTGATCCTTCTGCAGGCCGGCGTCGACGCGCATGCAGACGACAAGCTTGGTCGGCTGTCGCTGAGCGACGGGGGCCTTGCGGAACGCGATCGATTCGTGGCGACAGAAGCCAGGCAGCGCGGCGTTCCGTTGGCGAGCACGCTGGGCGGCGGTTACGGCGCGGACCGCGAAGCCGTGGCCATGCGGCACGCCCATACGATCCTCACGCTTTGCGCCGCGATCAGCGCGGGGGATGCTGCCCGATTGCGCGGGGATAGGAGATCTTGGGCTCGGATTTCATCTCGAGATTGATCTCAAAACCGGCACCGGGCGGCACCGGGCTCGGCGGACAGCAATAGACCTCGCATCGATCGTATTTGGTGATACGCCTCGCCGCCCGTTGATCGTTTACCTCAAGGCGTGCCCGGGCTGGGCGCGAGGTATTGCAGGGGGACGATGCGCCGAGCCTCAACGGCGCCGAAAATCGTTGATCACGCGGAACATGAGCGCGCCTCGTAAGGAAAGCGCTACATTCGCACTGAGATAACCTGGATGAATGACAGAACCAGCCGATGAGCCCTAACTTGGTTCAAACGCTGGAGGACGCATGTGTGAAGTAAAGCTTCGTGCCGCTACTGAAGCCGACGTTATCGCGGCACTTGGAAATACCTCGCTTTCCCATTGGCTAAAACATGAGCGTGAGATTTTGGAGGTGGTCAACCTCGTCATCCGCGAACTTGAGCCGGACGTAGCGCCTACTGGTGCAGCTGGAGACCCGTACCGATTTCTCTCCCGAATCCGTTAACGCAAAGAATCGGGGCCATTGCGGGCAAACATTCGACACCCGCACGCGTGGCGCATTGAATCTGTCGCATGCGGGCAGCGTCGGGCGGTTCCGCAGGGAACTTCGCATGCCGCTATTGCACTATCGCTTAAGCGAAGGGGAAAAGTCGTGACAAGGACGAGAGTTTGCAAACATTCCATTTCAATGCCTTCAACGGAAGCGCCACGCCGGACCCAACCGGAACGGAACTGGAAGACGTAGTCGACGCAAAGTGCAATGCGATGCGGTATGTTGCGGAGATTCTCACTGAGAAGGCCTCGAAGCGACAGGGATGTGACGATCTTCGCGTTGAGGTGACAGACGACTCGGGATTGATCCTGTTCACCGTGATTGCGTCGATCATCGACGCACCCGCCATGGGAGCAAAGACGGACTGATGTCGTCAGGCGATGGTATCGCGGTTTCCATTTTCAGCGTGAGCATCGGGCCTTTCAGGAGCGCGTCGCCGAGTGCGGGCTACCTGCCTCGCGCCACTGCATAGGGGCTCTCAACCAGCAGCCGGCGCGCGAGTTTGCCGAGCAGTCGACACATCAGATGATCAGTAGGCCCGAAAGCGTGAAGTAAGTGGCAGGCCCAGGTACTGGTGGAAAATAAGCCTGACACCCACGATACTGTGAACCGCTCGGGTCACATTATTTCCCGGCGCATGTACGTCGGGATATCTGGCATGCATGCTGCTCTGTCCTCTTAGAAAGGGGAGCACAGAGCCGTTTCTGAAGTGAGTAAAATGGTGGCCCAGTTCCAACGGAGGGAGTGGTGGGAGCAAGAACCGGGCCACGAGGCTGCGACTGGTTTGGTCTGTTTGATTTATAAACGGGTCTTAAAGCATCGCCGTTCCCGACTCGGTCATCGGTTCGTCGCGTACTGGAAGCCCTCTGGGCCCAAGTGTCCAGCCTTTGGATGAAGGTCGTCGGCGCAACAGATCCGGCGCATCTTTTGTTGGTCAACCGGCACGCAAAATTTTTGATGATAAGTGGGTCAGGCGAGCGCCAGACCGAGTGCGATTGCCGCCACGCCAACAGCCCTGAGGACGATCCTGCCCCACAGCGGCAAACCAAAGTCGCCCATTATGGTGCTTGCCACGGCAATCACCCCGGCCGCGCTAAGTGTAAGCATTCCTGGGGACAGTGAATCGATATGTGACATGCGCCCCCTTTCACACCCGCAACCCACTACTCGTGCAGCTCTCTTATTCGGCGGCGCAATAACATAGATCATGAAGCCGGAATGCTCTTAGTCAGATCAGCGATATCGCGAGCTTGAGAGATTTTTGCCCGGTGATCGCACCTGCAAGTCAAATGAAATTCGCAGCATCAATAGGCGTGGTCTGGCATTGCCTTCGCCTTTTTCTTCCGGTCCGAGATAGAAACAACGTCCAAACCGATGCCAATTGCGCACAGCTGAACGACGATTTCTCAACCGAATCCGGCGATACAAATGTAATTGAAATCTGGCTGGACGTTTCTTGGGTTGTCCGAAGATTTTCGTCCCGTTAGAGGCGCAACCCGGACGGCACCGCGAAGCGCGACCACGCTCAGTGCCGTCCACCCCCCGATGTGATTAGATCAGTTGCGCCGTCATGACCTGCGCGATCATGTGCGCGCGATTTCGCGAACGCGTCTTGAGCCTTACGTTCTCGACATGACGCTCGACGGTGCAGGGGGCAATTTCGAGACGAATTGCCGCCTCTTTCGCGGAGAATCCATCGGCAACCAAGCGAATGACTTCGGTCTCGCGTAGAGTAAGTGTCAGCGTTGGTATCAAAGACATGAGTGGCCCCTCATTTAAGGAGGCGGTGTTGTGCGCACGAAAACGAATTAAAGGATATCAGTATTTTTTGCAGTTAACGATAAGGTTAGGAAATGTGGCGGAAAATCGTGGATAGAATTATAGATATCGGGCGTTGTCATTAGCAAAAATGCCCACTCAGTCCTCGGAGAAAACCTAATCGAGTTGATCTATGTTAATATTATTGACGCCTCGGAAAATTGGACCTGTCGATTCGTTTCGCTGTTGGGGGAAGATTCAGTGGAGGCTGAATCGTCTCATGTTGAACCTGAGAAGTGACGTGCAGGATTATTGCTGACCAATTCTCTTCTGCGTCAAAGTTTTGAGTCTGGCGGAATGCAGTCCGACGCAGAACATCGACTCAGTGGAAATCCGCTGAATTGAATACCGTAAAGCCCAGCTTCCGACGCGAGCGCAGCAGGAATGAAGTGCTACGCTCGCGTCGTAGCCAAAGGCGGTTGCGGTCGCCTTGGCCAAGCCGTTGACGGAGGCGCAGTCGGCCCATGAGATCGCGCCTCGATCATCGCAGAAATGCCATCGGCAAGTACGGCACTTCTGAATCGAGATGATAACAGAGAACTCTCGCGCCGGATTAACCCACATCAATATTGCGATGTTTAAGGTCACGAGCGGCGATCCGGCGTTTTCAGATCGAGATCGACACGGAAAGGTTGATTCTTGGCGGACGCGGCATCGACCATTGCATAATAAACGGACAGACAATTACCGGACGGTGCCGAATGCCTCGCATTCTCGTGACATCATGCCGTTCGGGCCGCATACCAGGCTGCATAGGGTGTGTTCCGCGCCATATGGCGATTGAGGTCAGTAGCTCCGTCGTCCCACCAAACCGGTCCCCGTTCTCCCAGCAGACGCTTGGCCGCTTCCACTGCGGCGTGCGCCTGATCCTCCGCTGCCTTATCCTTTGAACGCCGGGCAGTCGCTATCGCACGGCGGGCGGTCATCAGGTCACTCACCAGTTGCGCCCGCCGGTCTTCGGGCAGGCGCGGGTCAGACAGTCGCCATAGCCTGCCGCGGACCACGAAGTAGCGTCCGTCGGGCGTGACGGGATAATTACGCGCAGTGGCCGCTCTGTCAGCCATGGCGCGTACTAACGACCGTTGCCCGCGACCGGTCCGGTCGCCGCTGCACAATCTGATATCTCAACTGTTTTTCCGGATCGGTATGTATTGACAGATGAAGCTAGGCTCGGCGGCGGCAGAGCTTCGCGTCAAATGGACGAACAGGCGCTCGCCGACCGACTGGTCCGTCAGGCAGAAAGCCTCTTCAGCTTCGTAAAGATCGTCCTTGTGCGGATCGGCCCAGTGTCTGACCGCCTTCATCGCGCGCGACTTCGCTTGGCGCTCGCTTTCCGCGACGACGAAGATGTTGCGGTGGCGTTCCGCGAACTCCCCGGGCTCATACCCGCCCAGATTGACGAAATAGAGTTTCTCGGGCCCGGTGAATGGCTCGGCGCGCAGAGACACGTCGTAGCCGTCCGCGTGGGTGATATGCGCCCAGCAATCAATGTGCAGACTGCGAGGTACGCCCCACCAATCGCGACGCAGCGCCGTGTAAGTTTCCTCGATCGCATCGGCAACGACGAAACGCACGTCGTGGACTTCGATATTGGCACCTGGAAACTCGCCGCCGATGTAGATCGCAAACAGCTTCATGACACTGCCGCACTCTTGGTCTGAATTGCAGGCACAAGCGTGCCGGGTCGCTCCCGCGCGAGGGCAGCAGCAAGTTCGGCGCCTACGATGCGGCCCATCTCGCAGGAACTCGTTATACCTTGGATGAAAGGGTGCCGGCCCATGATGAACGGCAGGCTGAGGCAGAACAGCTGGTCCGTTGGAATGTCCGGCGAGATCGGGTGGAACTGGTCGTCGACAACGATCCCGCGCGAAGGGGGCCGCGAGGAACCCGCCGACGGGCTAGCTGCTACGTCGCGCACGATGCCCTGCTCACGTAGCGATGCGAATGGAAAGTCCTTGGCAGGCAGGGCGCGTTGGCCCGTCGCCTCGATGAAGACGGGGAAATGAATCTCATCGCCATCCAGGTGGAGGACGGCACCGCTTTCCGCCGCGTAGCTGTCGATCCTGTAGTCTTCTCCGACCCGCATGACATCAAGCTTGCCTGCTTTGTGAAGCGCTAGCATCCGCTTGATGGATTCATGTGGGACAGTGGCGTAATCGTCGACGAACACGGGCTTAAAAAAGCGGGAGAACCGCCGGAAATCGGCATCGTCGAGAGAGGGTATCAGGCGTTGGATGACCTCATGCATGCGCAGGATCGCGTAGCGCCAGCCAACGGTGCGACCCGCCTGATAATTCCCCTGCGCTTCCGCCAGATTTCGTTCGGCCCATACGAATGGATCGGCGGCCATGCGCTCGGCAAAATAGCCATCGCAGAATTCTTCCATGCTCAGGTGCTCAAGGCTGACCTGCCGGGCATAGGCACTGTCCGCTGCGGCCAGTTCCTCCTTGAACAGGCCGAAAGCGTGATCGAGCAGATCCTCCGGCTGCGTGGCTAGCAGTTTGTCGATCGCCTGGTCCGTGCAGATGGCGAGCGGTTCGTAGGGTATCGGGAAATAGAAGTCCGCTTCGGGAAGCAGGCCCTTGCGCGACAACATCGTCATGTGGAAGCTGTCTGTGTCTGCGCCGGGCGCATAGACCAGATCACCCTCGCTATCCTCGACGAACTTGCCATGGCTCACCGCCAGCGCCACCGCGGCGTCTATCGCGGTGAGAGATGAGCCGCGAATGCCGATCCGGCAGGCGGGGATCTTCTCGATTTCGGACGCTGGCCAGGGGCTTAGGAAATAGCCCGGCCGCACCTCCGGCTGGTCAGGCCATTGGTGGCCCGTTGCCAGCACGACGTGGTCGAAGCGTGCCTCGCAAACACTGCCGTCCTCGGGGCGGACGAGCAGAGTCATTCCATCGTCGGCGCTGATGGCGTCGACCACTTCGCACCGTGTCCGTACGTCGACCACCACTCCCGAACGCACCGCCCGTTCCAGCATCGCATGAAGCTGTTCGTAGAAGTATTCGCCGAGAAGCACGCGCGGGTAGAAGGCCCGATCGTCGATTTGCTCTCTGCTGATGTGTAGTTCGACAAGCCTTTCGTTGCTTTGCCGATCAAGCCACTCGACGAGCGGCTCTTCCAGCGGCGGAATTTCGACGCTGGCTATGTTGGACAGCATTGCCGGATCGTTCCAGCCGGGCCGATAAGGCGTGCCTCGCCCGACGTTCGCCTGCTTCTCGAACACGGTCAATTCGAACGGGCCCACTTGCTCCTGCAACAGGGCATGCAGCGTGTATATCGTGGTCGGGCCGGCGCCGACGAACGCAACGGATCGGGTCATCCCGGAAAAATGCTCAAGAGATCGGGCTGGCTCCCAAAAAAGAGCTAGATCCAGGTTAATTTGACAGTCTTGGTGGCATTAGGTCGAAGTGCGAGTGGTGCAAACGCCGTCCCACTCCCTATCTTGTACTCAAAGAAAGGGTATGTGGTATGGCGAACGGCTGGGCGCCCGACAGCGCCGTTCAGGATCAGATTGAGGACAGCCTCAACGATGCCGTATCGGCTGCGCGTGCCCGGCTACCAAAGGGTCGCGGAAGCGCACAGTGCGAGGAGTGCGGCGAAGCAATTCCAGAAGCAAGGCGTCGCGCAATGCCAGGGGCACGGACTTGCGTTGTCTGCCAGTCTGCACGGGATAAGCTGCCAGCCCGTTCTATGTTCAACCGACGCGGAAGCAAGGACAGCCAGCTGCGCTGACCTTGTGCCGTAAAATCGTCATTTGAATTTGTGGTAGCCTTAGCCGTCCGGACGTTGCCGCCGAGTAGTGCGGATTGATCGTCATCTGCCGCTGCAGCGGACGGTCTGCCCTGAGCGTCGGAGTTTGGCGATTGAAAGGCAGGTGGGTGCTGGTTGCGATATGATGCGCAAATCCACACCCAGAAACTACGTGAGAATATAAAGTAGAAGTTTGTTTTTGAGATTGGTATTAAAGCATATTCATCTATATGATTTTATAAAGTGCGCGATATGGATAGATAATTCAGATGATTTCATGATGCGCTGTGTCCAAAGCGAGGTCTGATAATTTCAGCGCCGCTGCGTAATTGATCGATGTGATCCGACCAGTGCTGCATCATCCGTTCTCTTTCGGACCAGTACTGCCCACGGGCATAGGCTCTCCTGATGGAGTTGCCGTCTGCATGGGCCAACTGTCGCTCGATAGCGTCTGGATTCCAGATCCCCATTTCGTTGAGCAAGGTTGCTGCCAATGCTCGAAATCCATGTGCGGTCATTTGATCTTTCGCAAAGCCCAACCTGCGAAGCGCCGCGTTGAGTGTATTGTCGGACATTGGCCTGGACAGGGATCTCAGGGACGGGAAGAGGTATGAGCTGTAGCTTGCGTCATGCTCAATCTCGCCAAGGATCTCGATCGCTTGAGCGCTCAAAGGCACGGAGTGTGCGACACCCATCTTCATCTTGGGGCCTGGAATGGTCCAGACCTTTCGTTCGAGATCGAATTCCTTCCATTCGGCCCAGCGCAACTCACCAGGTCGGACGAAAACATGAGCGAGTAATCGAAGCGCCGTTCGGGTAAGGGGCATCCCGTCATAATCGTCGATGGCGCGTAGCAATGCTCCTGCCTCTTTTGATGTGGTGACCGCTGCACGGTGCTTTGTCTTCGGCGTGATAAGGGCGCCGCGAAGGTCTGCAGCTACATCTCGCCCCGCGCGGGCGCTGACGATGGCGTAACGAAAAACCTGGCTACACGCTGTGCGGATTCGGTTGGCGGTATCGTACCGCTTCGTCGCTTCGACTTTCTTGAGGGCAAGCAGCAATTCCGGTGCCGAGATTTCGGCAATCGGTCGCTTGCCGATCGATGGATAGATTTTGGCTAACAGCCACCGCGCCTTCTTTACGGTCATGGGGGCGGCGCCTTCGGTTTCGATCTTGGCGATCCACTCGTCGGCGATGGATTGGAAGGTGTTGGATGCGGCGAGCGATTGCTCGATTTTCTCGAGCCTCGCCTGCTCAAGCGGATCGATGCCTTTTGCCAGCAGGCGGCGGGCGTCTAACAGAAGGTCTCGTGCTTCACTCAGCGTGATTTCTGGCCAGCGTCCGAAGGACAGGGTACGCTGTTGCCCTCCAAAGCGATAATTCATCCGCCAGTATCGAACGCCGCTTGGCTTGACCAACAGGTAGAGCCCGTCTCGGTCGGACAGCTTGAACGCCTTGTCTCTTGGCTTTGCGTTCTTTACCGCGATGGCGCTAAGGCCGTTTTTTCCTGACGTCTCTGGCACTGATGGACCTCCGAGCATTGTCGGGCGGGGGTCCATCATCGGGACCATCAATGGCCATGGATGCGGCTGAACCCGTCCGGATTGGAGCGGAGATTATACCAGTAAAAACGGCGGAAAACAGCCATTCTCCGGACGTCCGTGGACGTCTCCGGAGAGGGGAATGGAGGCCCGAGCCGGAATCGAACCGGCGTGCAAGGATTTGCAGTCCTCTGCGTCACCACTCCGCCATCGGGCCATCCGTGTGGAGGAGTGCGCGCCTAGCAACCGATCGGAGCGAGCGCAATGGGGTTTGTGACCATCGGCGGAAATAGTCTGCGCATCCCGTCATCTTGCTACGGAACCGGGCGGCTTTCCGCTCGCTTTTCAGGCGCGGATGCCGGAGCGACGTTCGCGCAGACCCGTGTCCCCGCTCGTGAAAGGCGTCCCAAATGATTCTCGGAGCAGTTCTCGCCGGTGGTTTGTCCAGCCGCTTCGGCAGCGACAAGGCGCTGGCGGAAATCGGCGGGCGCACGCTGATCTCGCTTGCGGTCGATGCGCTGTCGGGCTGGTGCGAGCATGTGGTCGTCACCGGCCGCGAGACCGCGCCCGCGCCTACGCTGCCCGACTGGCCGCATGCCGGGATGGGGCCTCTGGGCGGGTTGGCCGCCGCGATGCACTACGCGCAGGACGAGGGATTCGAGGCAGTGCTGAGCTGCGGGGTCGATGCGGGGCTGCTTCCCGACGATCTGCCTGCACTGCTTGGCAATGCCCCGGCGTGCCTGGCCGCTCAGCCGGTGATCGGCCTGTGGCCCGCATCCGCCGCCCCGCAGCTCGAAGCCTTGCTGCAGGGCGGGGAGAGCCATTCGATGAACCGGTTCGCCGACCTTGTCGGCGCCCGGCGGGTGGAGATTGCCCCCGCCGTCGCCAACATCAACACACCGGAAGACCTCGCCCGCGCCTCAGCGCGGATCGTTTCCTAGCGGTCAGGCGGAGGCGGCCTGCATGGCGAGCGCTTCCAGCAATGCGGGCGTGAAGACGACCTCCGGGCGGCGCGACGTATCACCCGACGGCACGAGACAATAGCCACCCGCCGGAGCCGTGGCGACCATGCCCGACAGCCCGACGAACGCCAGTTTGCGACGCAGGCGGGACATATGGACGGCGATGCTGTTCGTCTCCGGCACGAAGCCCATCCGCCAGACATCCTGGATCAGATCCTGCTTACTGACAGCCTCGCCCGGAGTATCCGCTAGACGCCAGAGTAGCGCGAATTCGCGCGGGTTCAGGTTGAGCGTCTTGCCCCGGCCGTATGCCTCGCGCACCAGCAGGTCGAGTTCAAGCTCGCCGAAGCGGCGATGGCGCGGCAACCAGCGCGTCAGTTCCGCAAGTCGGCAGGCGCGGGCTTCGAACTCTCCGGCTTCGATCGTGTTCGCCAGTGCTTCGCCGAAGCCGGCCTGCAGAAGTTCGGCCCGCTCGCAGGCGGTGCTTACCCCGATCACCATGATGAAGCGCCGGATCTCGCTCGGCACCGCGAGCATGCGCTGCCAGCCGCTGCAGTCCAACCGCCCGGCGGGCATTACGCCCAGGCAACTGCTCGAAGGATCACCCGCGAGGTCCAGCGCCCAGCCGCTGTCCCTCAGGTCGTAGTCCGCCGGCACCCGCCCCGAGTCCAACCATCGAAATCTATAAGGCGACTCTCGTCGCATGAGCAGGTCCGCCATCTGTCCCCCAAAATGCACGAAATCGTCGTGCGACAGGAGAAGCAGATGGCGGTCTTTTGCCTAGCGGGACAACACGTATAATATTACAGGATAGCGCCTGTCTTAACCTTCATATCCCGCATGAATTCGGCCTTTTCTGCCGATATAGGTTAAGATGACGGTGTGTTTACACCCATGGAAACGAGGTAGCGCTTAACATTCCGCGCCGCCTGACGGAGACGCTGCTCGTTCTCCACCATGGCGATGCGCACGAAGCCTTCGCCGTCCTCGCCATAGCCGACGCCCGGCGCGACCGCGACTTCGGCGTGGGTCAGGAGCTGCTTGGAGAACTCAAGGCTGCCCATCTCCTTGAGCGCCGGGGGCAGGGGAGCCCAGGCGAACATCGAGGCTTTGGGCGGGGGGATGTCCCACCCGGCGCGGCCGAACGCCTCGACCATCACGTCGCGGCGCTTCTGGTAGAGGTCGCGGTTGCGCTGAACGATGTCCTGAGGGCCGTTCAGTGCCGCACAGGCCGCCGCCTGGATCGGCGTGAACGCGCCGTAGTCGAGGTAGGACTTCACGCGGGTCAGCGCCGCGATGAGCTTCTGGTTGCCGACCGCGAAGCCGATGCGCCACCCGGCCATCGAGTAGGTCTTGCTCATCGAGGTGAATTCGACCGCGACGTCCTTGGCCCCCGGAACTTCGAGGATCGAGCGGGTCGGGTTGCCGTCGTAGTAGAGCTCGGAATAGGCAAGGTCGGACAGGATCCAGACCTTGTTTTCCTTCGCCCAGGCGACGAGCCGCTCGTAGAACGCGAGATCCACAGTCTCGGCGGTCGGATTCGACGGGTAGTTGACGATCAGGATCGACGGCCGCGGTACCGTGAACGCCATCGCGCGGTCGAGCGAGCGCCAGTAGTTCTCGTCTGGCGTGGTCGGCACCGAGCGGATCGTCGCGCCGGCGATGATGAAGCCGAAGGTGTGGATCGGATAGCTCGGATTCGGGGCCAGAACCACGTCGCCCGGCGCGGTGATCGCGGTGGCGAGGCTGGCGAGGCCTTCCTTCGAGCCCATCGTCACGACGACTTCGCTCTCGGGATCCAGCTCCACATTGAAGCGGTTGGCGTAGTAGTTCGCTTGGGCGCGACGCAGGCCGGGAATGCCCTTGGACTGCGAGTAACCGTGGGCATCGGGCTTCTGCGCCACCTCGCACAGCTTGTCGAGGACGTGCTGGGGCGGCGGCAGGTCCGGGTTGCCCATACCGAGGTCGATGATGTCCTTACCGGCCTGGCGGGCTGCGTGCCGCATCGCGTTCACTTCGGCGATGACATAGGGCGGCAGTCGCTTGATGCGGTAGAACTCGTCTTCCATGACCTCAAATATCCAGTAGCTTCGGCGGCAGGATCGCCGCACGGTCCCTGTAGGGGATTACGTCGTTCGCGCAAATGGTGTGTGGCGAAAGATAATTGCAGAAATTGTCACGACGAAGCGTGCGAAGGGGGCTCGACAGGGCTTCCGGGCAAGGCCAAACCTCTATCGAATTTACAGGAGAGCGATTGCCGATGGCCACCGACGCCGATCTCATCACCGACGTCATGAAGGTTCAGGCCCAGGGGCTCACGACCCTGTTTGGGCAGATGATCCCGGCGGAAGGCTCGCCCGAGGCGGAGGCCACCGTGCAATGGGCCGAGGTCGCGGGGCGGCTGCATTCGATATGGACCGATTTCCAGGTCGAGCAGTTGACCAAGGCTGCGGGCGAAAAGCCGCCGCACTTCGCCGACCCCGTCAAATGGATAGGCACGGCAGAGGCGGTGATGCGCCAGCTTCCCTTCGCCAATCCCGAAATTCAGCAGAAGCTCTGGAACGAAGGCCTCTCGCTCGTCAATGCGGTCTTCGGCCAATATGGCCTCGGTCCCCGCGGCGAGCAGGCGCATGAAGAGCCCGAACTGCCGCGCCGCGACCATCGCTTCTCCGCCCCCGAGTGGCGCAGCCAGCCGTTCTTCGCGGTGCTCCACCAGCTCTACCTCATGATGAGCGAGCAGGTGCTCGGCATGGCCGATGCGGTCGAAGGGCTGGAGCCCGCGCGCAAGGCACAGCTGCGCTTCGCGACGCGCACCGTGGTCGATGCGCTGAGCCCCGCGAACTTCCCGCTGACCAATCCCGTGGCGCTGGCGAAGGCCACCGAGACCCGCGGCGAGAGCATCGTGCGCGGGTTCGAGAATCTGCTCGACGATATGCGCAAGGGCCAGCTTACCCATACACGCCCCGGCGCCTTCGTGCTGGGCGAGAACATCGCCGTGACACCGGGCAAGGTGGTTTTCGAAACCCCGCTCTATCAGCTCATCCAGTACACGCCGACGACCGAGAAGGTGCTGGCGACGCCGCTGGTGATCTTCCCGCCGTGGATCAACCGCTTCTACATCCTTGACCTGAACGCGCGGAAAAGCTTCGTGCGCTGGGCGGTGGAGCAGGGCGTGACCGTGTTCATGGTCTCGTGGAAGTCTGCCGATGCTTCGATGGCGGATCTCGTGTGGGACGACTACATCACCGCGCAGATCGAGGCGGTGGACTTCGTGCGCGAACGGCTGGGGGTGCCTTCGGCGCATACCGTCGGATACTGCGTCGCGGGCACGACACTTGCAGCCACTCTGGCTGTATTGGCGCGCAAGGGGCAGGCAGATCGGATCGCCAGCGCCACCTTCTTCACCGCGCAGGTCGATTTCGAGGATGCGGGCGACCTCAAGAACTTCATCGACGACCAGCAGATCGAGACGGTTGGCCGCCTTTCTCCGGAAGGCTACCTCGATGGGCGCTATCTTGCCGCGACGTTCAACATCCTGCGCGGCAACGACCTCATCTGGAACTATGTCGAGCGCAATTATCTCAAGGGCGAAGACTATCCGGCGTTCGACCTGCTCCACTGGAACGGTGACGTCACCAATCTGCCGGCGCGCTGGCATGGCAACTACCTGCGCGACCTCTATCGCGACAACCGGCTGGCGGTGGCAGATTCGCTGAGTGCGTGCGGCGTCCCGATTGATCTCCACCGCATCGCCACCCCCACCTACATCCAGGCCGGGCGCGAGGATCACATCGCGCCGCCGACCAGCGTGTGGAAGCTGACCCGTTATCTGGCGGGCCCGTGGACGTTCCTTCTAGCAGGCTCCGGGCATATCGCCGGCGTGGTCAATCCCCCCTCGACGGGCAAGTACCAGTACTGGACCAACGACGGCTCGCCGGACACTCTGGCCAGCTTCGTCGATGGCGCGACCGAGCATCCGGGAAGCTGGTGGCCGCACTGGATTGAATGGCTGCGTGCGCTCGATTCGGCGCAGGTGCCGGCGCGCGGAAAGCGCAAACCCGGTGGACGCGGGGACAAGGTGATCGAGGACGCGCCGGGGCGTTACGTCGCCTCGCGCTGAAACTAGGTCCATTTCGAATTTTTAATCGCGTGACCAGCACGGTTAGGCGTGCTGACACACGTCTGTAACCCGGCTTCGCCACCCTTCGGAGGCCGGAAATCTGCGAAATTGTGCGATGCAGCAAAAAATGGTGCATCGCAACATGATTGAGTTGACTTCGCTTGTGCAAAAACCTATTTTGCACCGCAGCAACGGATTGTGCGAATCGTAACTCGCACCAGGAATTTCCGGGGTGACGCCCGGCGGAACTCGAAGTTTTCACCTGAGGTTGGATGCACCGATGGCCGATAACGAAGACCCGAAGAACAAGGTCGCTCCTGCGCCTGCTGCCAAGCCGGTAGAGGCGAAGGGCGATGTAGTAACCATCAAGCCCAAGGCCCCTGCGGCCGACAAGCCGGACGAGCCTAAGCCCGTCGCGGCCGCTTCCGTGGCAAAGGCGCCCGAACCGGTTGCGCCTGCGCCGGTAAAGCCGGAGGCGCCGAAGTCGGTCGAGGTGAAGTCGGCAGCAGAGCCCAAGCCGGTGCCTGAAATCAAGGCTGCACCTGCCAAGGCAGAGCCCGTCAAGGCGGCGGCGAAGCCGGTTGCGGCGCCCAAGCCCGTGGCGGCCAAGGTGCCTGTCACCAAGGCTGCGGCGCCGAAGCCCAAGATCAAGCCCGCTCCGGTCAAGCCGAAGCCGGTTGCAGAAGTTGTTCCGGTCAAGGCCGCTCCGGCCAAGACCACCCCGGTAACGGTCGCTGCGACCGTGCCGGTCACCAAGGTTGCCGAGGAAATCAAGGAAGCGGTTGCGACCGTTCCGGTTCCGAAGGCGGCCAAACCCGATGCGGCACCCAAGACCGCACCTAAGAAAGTACCGGGCAAGCCCGTCTTCGCAGGACTGTTCTCCAATTTCATGCTCGAGGAAACGACAATGGACATGAGCGCTAACTTTACCGGTTTCCAGGATGCCGTGACCGAGGCTCAGGCCAAGGCCAAGGCCGCTTTCGAAAAGGGCACCAGCGTGCTCGGCGAAGTCAGCGACTTCGCGAAGGGCAACGTTGAGGCTGCCGTCGAATCGGGCAAGATCTACGCCGAGGGCGTTCAGGCCCTGGGTTCGGAATTCGTCACCGAGAGCCGCGCCGCCTTCGAGAAGATGTCGGGCGACATCAAGGATCTCGCCGCTGCCAAGTCGCCGACCGACTTCTTCAAGCTGCAGAGCGACCTCGTCCGCAAGAACTTCGACACGGCCGTCGCCTACAGCTCGAAGAACAGCGAAGCCATGCTCAAGCTGATGAGCGACACTTTCGCGCCGATCTCGGGTCGCGTCAGCATCGCCGTCGAAAAGGCACGCTCGGCCACCTCGCTCTGACGAGCGCCGGGCTCGACTGACCGGGTGAGCGTTTCATCCGGTCGATTGGGCCGCCGAACTGAGAATATGGGCCGGGGCACTTGTTATCAGGTGCCCCGGTACGATATTCTGGACACCATGAATTCCCCCATCGCCGATTCTGACCTGCCGCTCCCCTTGCACGTGCCCGCCTCTATCGTTGGGCAGGTGGTGATGGCGGATGATGGCGATTCCGATCGTGGAACGGGCGACGACCATCAGGTCGGCATCGCCACCAAGACCCGCGCCAAGCCCAAGAAGCCCAGCCAGTTCAAGGTGCTGATGCTCAACGATGACTACACCCCGATGGAATTCGTGGTGCTGGTCCTCAAGCGCTTCTTCAACATGGATCTGGAGCAGGCGACGCGCGTTATGCTGCACGTCCACCAGAAGGGCGTCGGTGTTTGCGGCATCTTCCCTTACGAGATCGCGGAGACCAAGGTGAACCAGGTGATGGATTTCGCCCGGCAGAACCAGCATCCGCTCCAGTGTACGCTGGAAAAGGCCTGATCGCATTCCTGCGGAGGCCGGAAACCTTGCTGTCCTCCCGACGTTGAACCGCCCTGCCGACTTGTGCACGATGCTCTCGGCAAGCCCTGCGACAAATCGCTTTGTCCTCCCGGCGCAAGCCGTTAAGGGCGAGGGAGAACGGTTGAGTGACGACGCCTAAGTGAAGTTCATCAGCGCCCTAGACCGGTACATCCTTCGCCTCGTGCTGATGCCGATGCTGGGCATATTCCTGCTCGCCGCATCGCTGCTCGTGCTCGACAAGATGTTGCGGCTTTTCGATTTCGTCGCGACCGAAGGCGGCCCGATCGGCGTCGTCTTCAAGATGCTCGCGAACATGCTGCCGGAATATGCCAGCCTTGCGATCCCGCTCGGCTTGATGCTCGGCATCCTGCTCGCCTTCCGCAAGCTTGCGACCAGCAGCGAACTCGACGTGATGCGCGCGGTGGGCCTCAGCTACACCCGCATGCTGCGCGTCCCCTACATCATCACGCTGGTGATGGTGATCGCGAACTTCGCCATCGTCGGCTACCTCCAGCCGCTCTCGCGCTACTATTACGAGGAACTCAACTACGAGCTCAAGTCGGGCGCCCTCGGCGCTTCGATCAAGGTGGGTGAGTTCACCGCGCTCAAGGACCGCATTGCCCTTCGCATCGACGAAAGCCGTGACGATGGCCGCAAGCTGATCGGCATCTTCGCGCGCCTGTCGAATGACAAGGGGCAGGTGCTGTCGATCTCCGCGCGGGAGGGGCGCTTCCTTGCGCTCAAGGACAATCCCGACACCATCATTTTCCGGCTCGAACAGGGCCAGATCATTCAGGACCAGCCGGGCGAACCATCGCGCGTGCTGACCTTCACCCGTCACGATCTCCCGATTGAACTTCCCGCGATCGAGAAGTTCCGCCAGCGCGGTGGGCAGGAGCGCGAGTATCTGCTGCCCGAACTGCTCAAGCTCGGCTGGAACAAGGACGCCCCGGCCGACGAGCGCGTCTCCAGCCAGGCGAACTTCAACTACCGTATGGTCGAAGTGGTGATGATGCTGCTGCTGCCGCTGCTTGGCGTGGCGCTGGCGATCCCGCCCAAGCGCTCGACATCGGCCCTCGGCCTGTTCGTGTCGATTGTGATGGTGGTGGCCTATCATAAGGTCAACCAGTACGCGAACGACGTCGCCTCGCTCGGCAAGCTGAACCCGATCCTCGGGCTGTGGGGGCCGTTCTTCGTCTTCGCGGCCATCATCCTCTGGATGTACTGGCGCGTCGCCTATGTGCCGGGCGGCCAGGCCATCGGCTGGCTGGAGACGGCGTCCGACAAGGGCGTGAAGCGCCTCAAGTCGCTGCTGCGCCGTAACCGGCGCGGGCCGATCCTGCCGACGCCTGCGGACCAGACCTGACCATGAACCTTGAATTCTTCCCGTCGCGCACGCTCACGCTGTATCTCGCACGGCTGTTCCTGACGCGCATCGTCGCGGTGCTCATCATGCTGGTGCTGGTGCTGCAGGTTCTCGACCTCCTGGGTGAGAGCGGCGATATCCTGGCCTACAAGGGCAATGGGCAGATGCAGCTGCTCTATTACGTAAGCCTGCGCGCGCCGCAGCTGGTGGCGCGGTTTCTGCCCTATTCGGTGCTGCTGGCGACGATTATCACGCTCGCGACGCTGAACCAGAACAGCGAAGTCATCTCGATGAAGGCCTCCGGGCTTTCGGCGCATCAGGTGCTGGCGCCACTGATCCTGACCGCGCTGGTGATCTCCGGCGCGAGCTTCGCTTTCAACGAACGCGTGGTGACGCGTGCAACGTCAACCCTCGATGCCTGGGCTGCGGTCGACTACGGCCCGGTCCCGAAGGACGCGAGCCCCAAGGCGAACCTCTATCTTGCCGACGGAGCGGAGCTTCTGTTGGCGCAATCGCTCTCGGGCGAGGGCGCGGCGATGACGCTGCACGGCGTCACCTACTACAAGCGCGATGCCGACGACATGATCGTCGAAATGCTGCGCGCCGACACCGCCACTTACGCCAATCCCGGCTGGAAGCTCGACCGCCCCGTGAAGTTCGTGGTCGCCGATACCGTGACGACGCGCCTTGCATCGGCGACGGTTGCGCCGGGGATCACGCCGGCGAAGATCTATATCTCGAAGG
This sequence comes from Novosphingobium kaempferiae, assembly GCF_021227995.1. Taxonomy (NCBI): domain Bacteria; kingdom Pseudomonadati; phylum Pseudomonadota; class Alphaproteobacteria; order Sphingomonadales; family Sphingomonadaceae; genus Novosphingobium; species Novosphingobium kaempferiae. The sequence goes on along the minus strand of NZ_CP089301.1, from coordinate 580,790 downwards.
TCGATGCGGACTCGCAGGACATCTTCACGCTGGCCGGGTCGATCAAGGCCGTGCACGAGGCGGGACGGCGTACCAGCGAGCTTGATGCGGCATGGTGGCACAAGCTGTCCGGGCCGCTCGCATCGGCGCTGATGCCGCTGCTGGGCGCCGTGGCGGCGTTCGGCCTGGCACGCTCGGGTGCGCTGCTGATCCGCGCCGTCATCGGCATGGCGCTCGGCTTCGCCTACTTCGTGTTCGACAATGCAGCGCTGGCGATGGGCAACTTCGGCGGCTACCCGCCGCTCATAGCGGCATGGGCTCCGTTCGTGCTCTTTGCCCTAATCGGCGAAACGGTGCTGATCCGCACCGAGGAGTGACCGAAGGCGCGCTCAGCGCGCCTTCATCGTGCTGCTGACCAGCCGTCCGAGCAGCGGCGACAGGCCGGGATAGCTGGCCTTGCCATAAGTCGATCCCGCTTCGAGGTGGGCGGTCAAGCGGCGGTGCGCCTCGGCAAGCGAGTGATAGGGCATCGAGGGTAGCAGGTGATGCAGCGCGTGGTAGCGCAGGCCTACTGGAGCCCACATCGCCGCGACGAAGCCCGGCGGCGGCACGTTCACCGAATCGAGGTACTGCGCGGTGACGGTCATCGCCTCGCCATCGTTCTCCCACAGGTGGGCGACGAGCGTGCGGACCTGATTGAGCAGGGCGGTGAAGGACACGACCGCAATCGCGATCAGCAGCGGACGCCAGCCCCAGGCGAAGCTCGCGGCGAGCACGCCAATGGCCCATACCGAACAGCCCAGTTCCTGCCAGAACACCAGCCGTGCGAATTCGCCCTCGGGCTTGCGGCGCTTGTACTGAGGGTTGATCGCAAGCGCGGAGGCGCGCTCCCACACCAGCGTGCGCAGCGGCGAGATGATGGCGCCGAGCGGCACCAGCACCGCCGAGCGGATCAGCAGCGCGGGCGGCAGTAAAATCGCGGTGAGCGCGAAGACCGGCAGGCTCCACGGCTTCATGAGCGCCAGCGGCAGGTACTCCGGGTCATCCACCGTGCCGTAGCGGGTGCGCGCGTGGTGCTGGGTATGCACGCCTTCGTACATGAAGGACGGGATCAGCATGGGAATGCCGACCAGCAGGTTCCAGCCGAAGCGGAAGCCCGGCAGGGCGTCCTTATGGATGTGGGTCAGTTCATGGATGAACAGCAGCGCGCGGTAGAGCGCCAGCGACGAGATCACGCCCAGCAGCACCGCGACGATCGGATTGCCGACCAGAATCGCGCCCGCGAGCGTAGCATAGCCGACGAACGCGCTCGCCAGCATGTCGCCCCAGTAGATGCCCGGGCGCGCGGTGGAGAGGTCGCGCGTCAGTTCGACCGCGGCGCGCAGCATCGCCTTGTCGTCTGGCATCTGCGAGTGCCACGTCGATCCGCTCGCGGCATCGCGCGGCTGGGAGGAGGGCAGGTCGATCGCTTTCTGGGCATTCATCGGGCAAGATTTCCAAAGTGTTTCCGGGCATAAGCCCGCCCGGATCAGGCTTCACCGCGAATCGCCGCGCGGTCCGGCTTGACAACGCACCGCCTGCGGCAGCACGTCGCGCTCATATTCCGTTACGCCAGAACAAAGGCAGCATCGTGGCCGAACTAGTCATCACTCCGATCTCCAGCAAGGCCGACATCGCCGCTTTTGTCGATCTCGCTTATCGACTCAATGCGTCAGATCAAAACTGGGTGCCCAATCTGCGCTCAGAGGAGATTTCCAAGTTCACCCCCGGCAAGAACCCGTTCTTCGAACATGCGCGGGTGCAGCTTTTCCTGGCGAAGCGCGATGGTCGGGTGGTCGGGCGCATATCGGCACATATCGATGAACAGGCGCTGAAACAGCCGCTGGAGCAGGGCATGGGCCCCGGCACCGGCAACTGGGGCGCGATCGAGGCCGAGGATGCCGAGGTCGCTCACGCCCTCATCGACCGGGCCGAACAGTGGCTGCGCGAGCAGGGCATGACCCGCGTGCTGGCGCCGATGAACCTCTCGGTCTGGGAAGAGCCCGGTATCCAGGTGCTCGGCCACGACCACGCGCCGATGGTGATGATGGCGCACCATAATGCGGCCTATCAGGGCTGGATCGAGAGCCAGGGCTACAGCCGCGTCAAGACGGTGCATACCTACGAACTCGACGTAACGAAGCAGTTTCCGCCGCTGATCCAGCGCATCGTCTCCTCGGGCGAGAAGAACGCCAAGATCAACGTGCGCGGCGTGGAACTGAAGCATTTCGATCGCGATGCCGCGATAATCTGCGAGATTCTCAACGATGCCTGGTCGGATAACTGGGGTTTCGTGCCGTTCACCGACAAGGAGATCGAGTATACCGGCAAGGCTCTGAAGCCGCTGGTGCATCCCGAACTGATCCTGATCGCCGAGTACGAGGGTGAGCCGGTTGCGTTCATGATGACGCTTCCGGACCTGAACGGCGTGCAGATGAAGGTCAACAAGCGCAACGGAAAACCGTCGATTTTCGGGCTTCTCAAGCTGCTGCTGTGGCTGCGCAAGCCCAATCCCGCCGACATGCGCGTGCCGCTGATGGGGGTGCGCCGGAAGCTGCAGTCGTCGCGTCTGGCCAGCCAGCTGGCTTTCATGATGATCGAGTACATTCGCCGCTCGGCGGTGGCCAAGTTCGGCGCGAAGCGGGGCGAGATCGGCTGGATTCTCGAGGATAATCAAGGGATGGTCGCCATTGCCGACGCCATCGAGAGCAAGATCAACCGCGAATATGCGATCTACGACAAGCCGCTCTGAGGCGGTACTGAAAGACACCTAACCGCACCCGAGCTGTACCGAGGAGTACCCATGAAGCCCCTGATCGGACGCGACACGCAGCTGTGCATGTCGCTGTCGGCCCGGCCCGGCAACTTCGGGTCGCGCTTCCACAATCGGCTCTACGAGCTGACCGGACTGGACTTCGTCTACAAGTCCTTCACCACCACCGACCTGCCCGGCGCGGTCGGCGGGATCAGGGCGCTGGGCATTCGCGGCTGCGCGATCTCAATGCCGTTCAAGGAGGCGGTGATCGCGCTGCTCGACGGGATGGCTCCTTCGGCGGCAGCCATCGACAGCGTGAACACCATCGTCAACGACGACGGGGTGCTGACCGGGCACAACACCGACTATGGCGCGGTGGTCGATCTGGTCGCCGACCTCGATCGCTCGACCTCGTTCATGCTGCGGGGGTCAGGCGGGATGGCGAAGGCGGTCGCGGCGGCGTTGCGGGATGGCGGGTTCGCCGACGGCACCATCGTCGCGCGCAACGAGCAGGCGGGGCGGGCGCTGGCCGATCTCTACGGCTATCGCTGGTTGCCCGAACCGGAGGGCAGCGCGGCGATGCTGATCAACGTGACGCCGCTCGGCATGACCGGCTCGGATGCCGGTATGCTGCCGTTTCCGGCCGATGCCATCGCCGCGTGCGACATCGCCTTCGACGTGGTGCAGTACCCGCCCGCGACGCCGTTCCTGCGCGCCGCCGCCGAGGCGGGCAAGCGCCGCATCACCGGCACCGAGGTGGCGACGCTGCAGGCGCTGCAGCAGTTCGTGCTTTATACCGGCGTCACGCCCAGCGAAGCGCAAGTCGCCGATGCGGCGGCCTTTGCGCGGGCCAACAGCTGAGAACCACACCTTTTCGTCATTGCGACCCCGGCGAAGGCCGGGGGAAGCAATCCAGCGGCATCGCGTCGCGCTGGATTGCTTCACTACGCTCGCAATGACGAAGTGGGGAGTGACGAAGCCACGGAGCGTGGAGCCCGCGACCGATGCCCGGCTCAGGGCGTCGCCGGCGGCGAGGGCGGCGCGGCTTCGATCACGGGGACTTCCTCCACCGGATCGGCGGCTACGTCGTCTTCCGGCGCGGACGACGGGGAGACCGCCGGGCCGCCCGGGCGCACCGGACCCAGCCCCGCGTCGGGGGCCGAGAGCGATGCCTGCGACTGCACGGTGTCGTAAGGCAGCATGTCGTCGCCGACCGAGCGTGGCAGCAGTTCGCCGCCCGCCGCCGCCTTGGGCTGGTCGTCGGTCTTCTTGCAGCCGCCGAGCGCGAGCGCGCAGAGCGCCACTGCGGTGAGGAGAGGGGCCTTCATCATGCGGTCTCTCCACTGGTAACAGGCGGGCAGGGGCTTTCCAGCGAGGCGAGGAACGCCGGGGCGCGGGCGATCAGCGCGGCGTCGAAGGCGGCGAGGTCCACCGCCTTGCCCAGCCGCGACAGGCTGGTGACGCCGAATTCGTCGATTCCGCAGGGCACGATGCCGGTGAAGTGCGACAGGTCGGGCGCGACGTTCACCGAGAAGCCGTGCATCGTCACCCATTTGCGGATGCGCACGCCGATGGCGCCGATCTTGGCCTCGCGCCCGTCGACGTCCTGCGTCCAGATGCCGATGCGTCCGTCCGAGCGGAACCCTTCCACGCCGAAGTCGCGCAGCGTCTCGATCACCCAGCCTTCGAGGCCGTGGACGAAGCCGCGCGCGTCACGTGCGCGCTTCCTGAGGTCGAGCAGGACATAGCCGATGCGCTGGCCGGGACCGTGGTAGGTGTAGCGCCCGCCGCGCCCGGCCTCGACCACTTCGAAGCGGGGGTCGAGCAGTTCGGCCACCGCCGCGCTGGTGCCGGCGGTGTAGACCGGGGGATGCTCCAGCAGCCAGACGAGTTCGCGCGCCTCTCCGGCGGCGATTGCGGCGTTGCGGGCGGTCATTTCCTCCAGCGCCTCGCGGTAAGGCACGGGCTCGGTGGAGATGCGCAGTTCGATATCACCGGGAAGCGAAGTCATGGCGCGTTGCGTGGCGTCATTCCATGCGGTTATCAAGAGGTATTGAGACGACCGCCGGTTCGGGCGGTATCAGGAGCGCATGATGAAGTTCGACAGCAGCCGGGCCTGGAGCCAGGCGTCACAGGCCGTTTCCGCCAATCGCGAGGTCGTGATCGCGCTGGCGGGGGTCTTCTTCCTCCTGCCGCAACTGGTCTTCGCGATCTTCTTCCCACCGCCGGAAACCGGCGCGGGCATGAACGAGCGGCAGATGATGGCGGCGCTCCAGGCCTATTACCTGTCGATTGCGCCGGTCATGATCCCGATGGCGCTGTTTCAGGCGCTCGGCTCGCTCTCGCTGCTGACGCTGCTGGACAGCGAGCGCCGCCCCACCGTGGCCGAGGCGATCCGCGCCGGGGTGAAGGGCGTGGTGCCCTATCTCCTCGCGCAGATCCTGACCGGCATGGCGCTGGCGGTCATCGCGCTTCTCTTCGCGGGCCTGCTGGGCGCGGTGGGCGGCGTCGTCGGCGGGGTCATCGGGCTGGCCGTGGTGCTGCTGTTCGCCATCGTCATCGGCGTGCGCCTGTCGATCGCCGCGCCGGTGATCGCGGTGGAGAACGTGTTCAACCCGGTGACTGCGCTGGTGCGCTCGTGGCAGCTCACCAAGGGTAATACCGCAAGGCTGCTGGGCTTCTACGCGCTGCTGGTGGTGGCGATGCTGGTGCTGCTGATCTTCGCCAACGTGCTGACCATGCCGGTGGCGCTGCTGGCCCCGGTGGAGGTGGCGCGGTTCGTTTCGGCGGCGGTCGAATCGCTGCTGGCCTCGATCATGGCGCTCTACTTCGTGGCGGTGATCGCGCAGGTTCACCGCCAGCTGGCGGGGCCGTCGGCGGAAGCGATGGCGGATATGTTCGAGTGAACCCGTCGTCCCGGGCTCGACCCGGGACCGTGGGCCGTCTTTAGGCGCGCCCTGCACGCGGAGGCTTCGACAAGCCCAGCCTGAGCGGGGTTGAGAGAAAGCCCTCACCCCCTTCCATCGTCATTGCGAGCGCAGCGAAGCAATCCAGGGCGGTTTACGCGGCCCTGGATTGCTTCGCTGCGCTCGCAATGACGAAGACCTCTAAACTCCGCCCAAGCTGAGCTTGTCGAAGCCCCCGGCGGCAGGGCGCACCGCCAAAGGGCGCGCCTAAAGATCGCCCGCGGTCCCGGGTCGAGCCCGGGACGACGCCCGCTCAGTCCTCGTCCTTCCAGCCCCACCACATGAAGCAGGGGGGGACGTTGATCGGCTCGATGGCGTCGTCGATGCGCTTGAAGTGCGGGGCCATGTAGCTGCGCGCCTTGGGGCGGAACTGGTAGACGAGGAACGCGCCGCCTTTGCGGATCACGCGGTAGGTGGCCGAGGCGATGGCCGGGGCCACGCCCTTGGGCAGCGTGGAGAACGGCAGGCCGGACAGCACGTAGTCCGCCTTTTCATGGCCGTGCGCGCGCACGATCTCTTCGACGTCCGCCGCCGAGCCGTTGACCGCGACGAAGCGGCTGTCGGTGATCGTGCGGCGCAGATAGTCGATGAACATCGGATTGGTGTCGATCACGATCAGCATGCCGTCGCGCGGCAGGCGGTCGAGCACCGGCTGGCAGAACGTGCCGACGCCGGGGCCGTACTCGACGAACAGCTTGGTGTTCGCCCAGTCGACCTTCGACAGCATGCGGTTGATGGTGAATCGCGAGGACGGGACGATCGAGCCGACCATCACCGGGTTGCGGATGAACCCTTCGAGGAACACGCCCCAGGGGCCCATCCCCTGCTTGATCTTGCGCCTGATCCGCTGGGTAAGGGGCTGGCGGGCAAGCTCGGTGCTGGTCATGCTGAGGGAGGCTCTCGCAGTATTATCATGTCACGGATTTGCAATGCGGTGGCAGATTGTCCCCGCCAATGCAAGGCGATGGCGCGTTGCCGGAACGCGCCGGGCGGGGAAACCGGGTCAGAGAATCTGGTGAACCGTTTCCTGCGGGCGACAAAGCCGCACGCCCTTGCCGGTCTCCACCAGCGGGCGCTCGATCAGGATCGGGTCGGCGGCCATGGCGGCAAGCACGGTGGCGTCGTCGGCCTGCGGCAGCCCGCGTTCCTCCGCATCGGTGCCGCGAATGCGCAGGCCCTGCTGCGGGGTGATCCCGGCATCGCGGTAGAGCTGCGCCAGCTTCTCGGCGCTCGGCGGGGTCTTGAGGTATTCGATCACCTCGACCTCGACGCCCGGCGTCTCCTCCAGAATGGCGAGGGTTTTGCGCGAGGTGCCGCACTTGGGGTTGTGCCAGATGGTGGCCTTCATGGGGTCTGTCCTTTCGTGGCGCCTGCCGGGGCAAGCGCGGGTATGCGTCCGGAACCGCCGGGAACCGGCGCGGCGTCGATCTTTTCCTCCCGCCGGGCGACCGCGGCGGCGCGCTGGATGGCGCGCACGAGGCGGGGCTGGACGCCGCAGCGGCACAGGTTCGGGATCGCCGCCTTGATATCCGCCTCGGAGGGGTTGGGATTGGCCGAGAGCAGCGCGGCGGCGCTCATGACGATCCCGGGCGTGCAGAAGCCGCACTGGATCGCCTGTTCCGCCACCATCGCCTGCTGGACCGGGTGCGAGCGGTCGCGCGACAGGCCCTCGACCGTGGTGACGAAGCGGCCCTCGCACTCGGCCAGCGTGATGAGGCAGGATCGCAGCGCCGCGCCGTCGACTAGGACGGTGCAGGCACCGCAGTCGCCCACGCCGCAGCCGTACTTGGTGCCCGTAAGGTTGGCCGCATCGCGCAAGGCCCAGAGCAGCGGGGTGCGCGGGTCCATCTCGAACTGGACGGGGCGGTCGTTGACGGTGAAGCGGGTCATGGCTCAGGCGTATCCGGTCGCCAGCGCGCGCGCCCAGTCGTCGCGACCGTTCGCGGCGGCGAGCGCGGAGGCGGCGTCCCAGTCGTAGGCGACGGTGAGAAGGTGCGGGATCCATCCGTCCGGGCCGCGTTCGACCAGCGCATAGCGTGCGTGGGGCGTGCCCGATTCGATGGCGTAGGGATGGGGATGGTCGTCGGCGAAGGCGGGCAGGCCGACCGAGCCGGGGTTCACCACCAGCCGTCCGTCCTCCAGCCGCACCGCACGCTGCTTGTGGGAATGGCCGCAGAGGATCAGCGCGGCGTCGATCCCGGCCACCCGCTCGGCCACTTCCGCCGGGGTGGCGGCGCGGCAGCCGCCGGGCTCGACGGTCTCCAGCAGGAATTCCAGATCGTCGCGCGGGCTGCCGTGGCAGGCGTAGAGATCGCTCTCCAGCCACATGTCCACCGGCATCGCGGAGAGCCAGTCGCGGTGGCGCGGCTCCAGCACGGCATCGGTCGCGGCGTCGGAGAGGTTCATCGCCGCGCGCGGCTGCTCCAGCAACTGGCGTTCGTGGTTGCCCCGGATCGTTTCGAGGTCGAGTGCCATCAGCCGCTCCGCCGTGCCCGTGGAATCGAGCGGGCCGCTGAGGATGTCTCCAAGGTTCACCACCCGCTCCACCCCGCGCTCGCGCGCATCTGCCAGCACTGCGTCGAGCGCGCCGAGGTTGCCGTGGATGTCGGAGATCACCGCGATGGCCATGCCCTCGCGGTGCCCCAGTCCGGTTCTCAGCGCAAGCCCAGCCTGAGCCCCGCCCACAAGGTACGCGGCTGGCCAAGGTCGATCGAGCCGCCCGCGTTGCGCGTCACGATCGCCTCGTCGGTCAGGTTCTCTCCGCGCAGCACCAGCGCGGCGAAGCGGGTGATCGGCACTTGCGCGTAGAGATCCACCGTGGTCGCCGCGCGCAGGGAATCGACCTGCAGGTCGTCCTCGTATTGCGCGCCGGTGTGGCGCAGCGTCGCGGCAAGGCGCCAGCCGTCGCGCGGTGCCCACGCCACCGTGCCGCTGGCCGAGAGCCTGGGCACTTGCGCGGGCCGCTTGCCGTCGAGCGCGGCCTGCGCGGTGTCGGCCTTCACTTCGGCATCGGTCCAGGACAGCGAGCCCGACAGGTCGACGCGGCCGAGGTTCAGGTCCGCGCTCGCCTCCACCCCGCGCGCGTGGATGGCGTCGACGTTCTGCCGCTCGCGGATGGTGGAGGACAGGGTGACGTTGGCGATGGCGTCCTTAAGGCGGTTGTCGAAGGCGGTCAGCGACAGGTTCAGCGCGTCGCTCGGGTGGAAGTCCACGCCCGCCTCGAACCCGCGCAGCCGCTCTGGCTTGAGCGCGGCGTTGGCGCGGGTGGTGATCGGGAAGACCACGAAGGGGCGGTACAGCTCGTTCAGCGTCGGCAGGCGCAGCCCGGTATAGGCGGCGGCGCGCAGCGAGACGGCGGGGGCGGCGTTCCACACGATCCCGCCGCGCGCATTGCCGTTCCAGCCGTCACGGTCGGCATAGGCGGTGTTCGTGGTGGTTACACCGGCCGCGTTCACCTCGTGATAGTAGCCGTCGGTGATCGTCCAGCGCTCTGCCCGGCCGCCCGCTGTCAGCACGAACTGGCCGATGGTCCAGTCATCCTCGATATAGAGGCCGAGGTCGGACTGCCTGCCGCCCGCCTTGCGGAACGCGGTGGCGAGGCCGGTGACGGCGCTGTAGGGCGCTTCCACCAGATTGCCCTCGGACCAGCGGATGTCCGCGCCGATGCGCAGGACGTGGTCCGGGCCGACCGGCGGGCGCAGTTCCGCCTTGCCGCCGACCGCCAGCGTCGGGGTCTTGGCCTGATCCAGCGTCTTCCTGAAGCTGGTGGCGCTGATGACCACGTTGGAGAAATCCTGCGCCTGCACATAGCCCAGCACGTCGAACTGCCAGTCGCCCCTGCCGACGAAGCGCAGCGACCCCTGCTGGCCGGACGAGGTGGAGTCCGCGCCCTTGAAGCGCAGCGTGCGCGCATCGTCGTAGACGAGGCCGGACGCCTGCACCTCGATCGTGTCGGTCAGCGGCGCGACCGCGCGCAGCGAGCCGGACCAGCTTTCGTACTGCGCCCGCGCGGTGGCGGCGACGCGCTGGTCCTTGGGCGTCGTGTAGAAGCCCTGTCCGCGATCCCACTGCACGCCCGCGACGACGAAGCCCTGGCCCAGCCGCGGCGCGAGGGTGAGCGAGCCCTGCGTCTCGCCCCGGTCGTTGACCAGCGCCTGCGCGCCGAGCGGGCCGAGTTCGTCGGGACCGGCGCTTTCCAGCTCGATCGTCCCCGAAACCGCGCCCGCGCCGAACGCGCCCATGCCGCCGCCGCGCGTCACCCGCACCGATCCGAGCCGGTCGGGGGTGAGCGCGCTGAACGGGATGTAGCCGAAGAACGGGTTCGCCACCGGCACCCCGTCGAGCAGCACCTGCGCGCGGCTGGAGGCGTTGCCGCCCAACGCGCGCAGCGTCACGCCCTGATTGGAAGGGTTGGAGGCGCGGCTGTCGGAGCGGCGGAACTGCTGGATGCCTGCGACCGACGAAAGCACGTCCTCGATCCGGCCCGAGGCGCTGGACACCAGCTTGTCGCGGGCGATGGTCTGCACGTCATAGGCGGGTGTCGCCGGGCCGTCCGACAGGCCCTTGCCGGTGACGATGATGGGATCGCGCGGGGCTTCGTCGTCCGCTTCCTCGGCATGGGCGGGGACCGTGAGGACGAGAAGCGGCAGCGCTAGGAGGGCGGGGGTGCGACGGTTCGTTTTCATGATTATCCGGCTTTGAGGCATCTCTTCCACCTCGCTGTGTCCGGCAAAGCGCAGGCCGTGACAAGGCGCGGAAATGCCTATTGGCCCAAGGGATGACGGGATCACAAATTCCTCCCCGAGCTTGCTCGGGGAGGGGGACCGCCGCCGCAGGCGGTGGTGGAGGGGGAGAGGCTGGGCAATTCCCCCTCCGTCAGTCGCTGCGCGACTGCCACCTCCCCGAGACAAGCTCGGGGAGGAATTACTCGGCCTCGCCTATTTCCAGCCGCAGCGGTTCAAGCCCTTCGACCGCGCCTTCCAGCACGTCGCCCGCCGCCACCGGGCCGACCCCCGCCGGGGTGCCGGTGTAGATCAGGTCGCCCGGCGCGAGGTGGTAGAGGCGCGAGAGGTCGGCGATCAGTTCGGGGATCGACCAGATCATGTCGGACAGCACGCCGTCCTGCCTGACCGCGCCATTCTGCGTCAGGGTGATCGCCTGCCCGGCGAGCGTGAACCCGGCGGCGGGGGTGATCGGGGCGATCACCGCGCCGTTCTCGAAGTCCTTGCCGGTGTCCCACGGATAGCCCTTGGCCTTGGACGCGTTCTGGAGGTCGCGCCGGGTCATGTCGAGGCCGCAGGCATAGCCGTAGACCACCTCCATCGCCGCTTCCGGGGCGATGCGGAAGGCGGGGGCGCCGATGGCGACGACCAGTTCCATCTCGTAATGGCAGTTCGTGGTGCCCGGCGGATAGGGGATCGCGCCGCCCGCAAGGCACAGCGCGGCGGGGGCCTTGTTGAACCAGATCGGCGCCTCGCGATCGACCGCGTTGCCCAGTTCCAGCGCATGCGCGGCATAGTTGCGCCCGACGCAGAAGATCCGGCGCACCGGATAGGCGGCCTCGCTGCCGACGACGGGGACGGACGGGGTTTCGGGCAGGTCGAACAGCAGGGTCATGAGGCGGGGGTCTCCTTTGCGGGGACCGGACATAAGCCGCTCCGTCGCATCGGGAAAGCGCTCTCTCGGGTTCTGCTTGTGGTCGGGGCGAGGGGGGCTAGAATGCCTGCGTGACTCAGGAACAGTATCTTACGGGGCGCCTCCTGCTGGCCATGCCGGGCATGTTCGACCCGCGCTTCGAACGCTCGGTCAACGTGATGTGCGTCCACGACGAGAACGGCGCGCTGGGCGTCGGCATCGGCCATGTCCGCGAAGGCGTGCGCTTCCACGACGTGCTGGAGGAACTGGACATCGACCCCGGCGTCTCCCCCAACCGCGAGATCATGCACGGCGGCCCGGTGGAGCCCGGGCGCGGCTTCATCCTCCATTCGACCGAGTGGGCGGGCAGCGATTCGATCACCGTGGGCACGCTCTGCGCGCTGTCCGCCTCGATGGACGTGCTGCGCGCCATCGCCGAAGGGCGCGGCCCGGCGCACTGGATCATGGCGCTGGGCTATGCGGGCTGGGGCGCGGGGCAGCTTGAGGGGGAGATGCGCCACCACGGGTGGTACGCGGCGGAAGGGCACCGCCAAGTGGTGTTCCAGTCCCCGCCCGAGGGGCGATGGTCGGCGACTTGGCGGGCCGAGGGGATCGACCCGGCGCTGCTTTCGAACGAGACGGGTAGGGCGTGACGTCGTCCCGGACTTGATCCGGGACCGCTGGCCGTCTTTAGGAGCGCCCTGCCGACGGGGCTTCGACAAGCTCAGCCTGAGCGGTTTTGGAGCTTCGTCATTGCGAGCGCAGCGAAGCAATCCAACGTTGCGGGCCGACCGTGGATTGCTTCGCTGCGCTCGCAATGACGAATGGGGGTGTTCCCGCTCAGGCTGAGCTTGTCGAAGGCCCCGCGTGCGAGGCGCATCGCTGGCAGGTGGGATGTTCACGGCCAGCGGTCCCGGGTCAAGCCCGGGACGACGGGCCGATCCTCACACCCCCACCAGCCTTGCCCCATGCGGGTTCGCCTCGGGCGTGCCGTGCCGCGCGTGCCACTCGTCCGCCGCGTCGTAGCAGGCTTCCACCACCGCCGAGTACGTGCGGCGAAAGTGCGCGCGCTGGTCGGGGTGGTCGAACACGAAGCTGCGGTTGTGGCGCACCGCATCGAGCACCATCGGCGCTATCGCTTGGGGCGTGTAGAAGTCGTGGTTGTGGGCGACGCTGGAGGCTTCGGTGACGTGGACCTCGCCCTCGCCGGGGCCGCCGAAACGGGCCGGGCGGTAGCGGGCGTTGTTGTCCTTCATGCCGGTGGCGACGCCGCCGGGGCAGTAGCTGGTGGTGTGGATGCCATGCTCGGCGAGTTCGAGGCCGAGGTTCATCATCAGCCCGATGATCCCCGCCTTCGCCGCCGAATAGGGCGCGTGGACCGGGATCCAGCCCGGCAGTAGCCCCGCCATCGACGCGGTGGCGCAGATGTGCCCCTCGCCCCCCGCGATGAGGTCCGGCAGGAAGGCGCGGGCGGTGTTCATGACGCCGTGGAGGTTGACCTGAAGGATCCAGTCGACGTCGTCGTCGCTCATCTCCACCAGCGGATCGAACGAGGTCGCCCCGGCGTTGGCGAAGACCAACTGCACCGGCCCGAAGGCACCGTCGATCGCCGCCTTCATCGCCCGGATCGAGGTTCGGTCGCACACATCGCATTCCAGCGCGATGGCCTCGCCGCCCGCCTCGCGGATCGCGGCGGCGACGGCCCGGGCCTTGTCGGCCATGATGTCGGCGACGGCGACGCGCGCGCCCTGCCGCGCCAGTTCCCTAGCCAGCCCCATGCCGATGCCGCTGCCCCCTCCGGTGACGACGGCGGTGCGGCCGGTGATCTCGGTCATGTCTCTCTCCTCTCCCTCGTCATTGCGAGCGACCGCAGGTCGCGCGGCAATCCAACGGTATGCGATGCCCTGGATTGCCCCGCTCTGGATTGCTTCGTCGGCTTCGCCTCCTCGCAATGACGACGAAGGCGGTCAGGCCCAGTCTACGCCGGCACCGGCTCTTCCGCCTTCAGCAGCGGCATGACCTTGTCGGCAAAGAGTTTCATCTGCTCGTACACGTCCTCGTAGGGCATGCCGCCGAAGCTGAAATTGGCGATGATCTCGTAATCGCCGACCATGGCCCTGCGTTCGAGGTGCTTGTCGTAAAGTTCCTCGGGCGTGCCGATGAGGTTGCCGCCGACATAATCCTTGTACGCCTTGTCCGGCCCGCCGCGCGCCGCCGCCATGTCGCCCATGTAGGCGTAAGTCGCGTAGCTGGGCAGTTCCCGGAAGTGCGGGCTCATGAACTCGTAGTGGTTGGCCACCTGCAGGAACTGCGCGGCGAAGTACTTGTCGGTATAGTCCGTCACCTTCGCGCGGTCGGCGAAGCAGACCATGAAGTCCGAGATGATGAACGGTGGCGCGGCCTTGCCGTGCTTTTCGCGGAAGGTGGTGCGGTACCTGTCGATCTCGGGCATGGCCTGCGCCCAGTCGCCCTGGCTGAAGCGCAGGGCCTTGAGGCCATAGTCCGCCGCGACCTCGCACGATCCGGGCGACATCGACACCATGACGCAGCGGTCGCGCGTCCAGCCCTGAGGGCGCGGGCGGATCTCGGCGCGGGGCTGCTTGTACCACTTGCCGTCCGCCTCGACGACGCCGGTTTCGAGCCCCTCCATGATGATGAGCGCCGCCTCGTCGAACATCTCGCGGCTGTCGGCCAGATCGCGCCCGAACTTCGCGAACTCGCGCCGCGCCGCCCCCCGCCCCATGCCAAGGTAGAGCCGCCCCTCGCACAGCGCATCGAGCATCGCGACCTTCTCCACCACCCGTAGCGGATCGTTCCACGGCAGGATGACGGCGGCGGGCATCAGCTTGATGGTCTTGGTCTTCGCCGCCACCCAACTCAGCGCCTGCAGCGGGTCGGGGCAGGCGGCGTAGTCGGTGAAGTGGTGCTCCACCATCGCCGCGAAGTCGAAGCCCATCGCCTCCGCCTCGACCGCAAGCTGGGTTTCCTTGCGGAAGAACTCGTAGTCGGGAAGCCCGTGAAGGTTCTGGTAGCCCAGATGTACGCCGACCTGCATCCGTCTCTCTCCTTGTTGTGCTGTCAGGCCACCGTTGCCGCCGCGCGCGCAGATGCCAGATCTGGCGCGGTGATCGGTTCCTCTCCGTTGAGGGTGCAGCGGTGGAATTCGCGCGTGCTGCCCGCCTCGAAGGGCATGGCGCGGTGCATGGTGCCGGTGTTGTCCCAGATGGCGAGGTCGCCCGGCGTCCACTTGTGGCGATAGGTGTACCTGTCCTGCGTCGCGTGAAGCATCAGGCGCTGGAGCAGGTCGTGGCTCTCCGCCGGGTGCATCTCTTCCACCCACGCGCCCGAGGTGCTGAGCACCAGCGAACGCCGCCCGGACTTGTGCTGCCAGACCAGCGGGTGCGAGCGCTGCGGATAGCTGGACCAGACCGCGAATTCCTCCGCCGTGCAGTCGCGCTTGGCCGGGAACAGCGCGGCCTGCATCGTGTGGACGACGCGCAGGGTGGCAAGGTCATCCTGCTCGGCCTGCGGCAAGTCCTCAAACGCGGCGTAAGTGCTGGCGAACATGGTGTCGCCACCTTCGCGCGACAGGCGCGCAGGGGTGAACAGCGTCGCGAAGGGCGGGACGGGCTCGTATGTACCGTCCATGTGCCACAGCAGGTTGCCGAACAGGAACTTCGCGTAGTCCGGGTTCACCTTCGGATCGAGGCTGACCTTGAGTACGCCCCGGTCGCCCTCGGTCAGCACCTTGCCGTCCGCCCCGCGCTTCGCCGAACCGATGCGCAAGTCGCCGAGCGAGCGGGCGACGGTGCGCAGTTCCTCGTCGTTCAGATGCAGGCCGCGGAACACCAGCGCCCCGCGCGAGACCAGCAGTTCGCGGATGTCTGCGGCATGGTCGCCCGCAAGCAGCGCGGCCTTGTCCAGACGGACTTCGGACCCGATCCGGGGTGTCAGTGCGATCGACGTGAGCGCCATCGTCTTGTCCTCTCTCCAGGAGGTCGGCGCGGGCTTTGCGTCCGTCACCGTATGTTACCTTGATCGTTTCATAACATCGATTCGGCACCCGGTCACGTTCTAAATTCGCACATATGTTTCGTGTATCGTTTCATATCGTCGTTGCAGTGGCTTTGCGCCCGCGCTAGGATGCGCCTCGGGGATGCAATGGGACGAAAGTGCGCGTGTCGGACAGCGAATTGCCTGAGAATGCCGCCGATACCGGCCGTCGTCGCCCCGGCCGTCCGTCGCTGAGCAACGAGGAACTGCTCGACAAGGCGCTCGACCTGTTTCTGGAAAAAGGGTTCGCGGGCACCAGCATCGACGCGATCTGCGCGACCGCTGGCATGGCCAAGCGCACCGTCTATGCCCGCTATGGCGACAAGGAAACGCTGTTCAAGGCTGCGCTGTCCCGCGCGATCGAGGACTGGCTGGTCCCCATCGACACCCTTCGCGCGCAGGAGACAGAGGATTTCGAGGCCAGCCTGACCCGCATCGGCGCGCTGCTGGTGGAGAACGTTCTCGGCCCGGCGGGGCTGCGGCTGCTGCGGCTGACCAATGCGGAATCGGTGACGATGCCCGAGATCGCGATGGAGAACGTGCGCCTCGGCACCGAGCCGACGCTGGCTTATCTGGCGGATCTGTTCCGGCGGCATCTGGGGCTCGAGGATGCGCAGGACGCGGCGCAGGCGTTCCTCAGTCTCGTCGTCGGCGGTCCGGCCAGCAATGCGGCCTGGGGGATGCGGCTCGATCCGGGGTCGGTGGAACGGCACGTGCGCTATTCGGTGCGGCTGTTCCTCCACGGCGTCCTCGACCGCGCCGCGCAGACGGGGCAGGGCGACCTGCGCCGCCTGCTGCGCGAGGCCGAGGACGGGATGGCGCTGGCGCGGCAGAAAGTGGAGCAGGCCGGGCGGCTGGTGGGGGATTGACCAGCACCTTTCGTCATTGCGAGCGTAGCGAAGCAATCCAGCGGCATCGCGCACCGCATGGATTGCTTCGCTACGCTCGCAATGACGAAGCGGAATAGAAATCCTCAGGCGCGGCACAGATCCTCGGGCCGATCCACGTCGAAGTGGATCGCGGGATCGTCGCAATCGACCAGCACGACATCGCCGCGTTGCCGCAGCAGTCGCCCCGCGCCTTCGTCGCCGGTGAGCGTCGCGATGTCGGCGAAGGCGGCGGCGGAGAGCAGGGCCGGGTGGCCGGGTTTGCCCCCTTGGCGCGGCATCGCGGCATAGGCGGGGCCGACGGCCTCGGCCAGTTGTGCGGCGACGCTATGCGGAATGCGCGGCATGTCGCCGAGGAAGACGAAGACGCCGTCCGCGCCCCCGGCGGCGGCGATGCCGGTCTTGAGGGTCTCGGACAGGGCATCGCTGGCGAGGCGCAGCGTCTCGACCTCCGGCGCGCCGGGCCAGTCTCCCACATCGAGGTGGGGCCTCGCCACCACGATCACCCGCTCGACCGGCGCGGCGCGGGCGGCGCGGATGGCATGGTGGAGCAGCGGCTGGCCATCCAAGACGGCGGAGAGCTTGTCGCTGCCGAAGCGCGTCGCGCGGCCCGCCGCCAGCACGACGGCAACGTAGCTCAAGCCCGCTCCCGCGCGGGGTTCAGCGCCTGCATGATCTCGGCGAGGATGCCGGTGGCGACTTCCCAGGGCGACTTGCCGAGGCCGGGCACGCCGGGCGACAACTGCAGCCGCGCCAGTTCCTCCGCCGTCGCGCCTGCCGCCTCCAGTGCGCCGAGGCGCTGTCCCGCGCGGGACTTCGCGCCGATCATGCCGACGTAGCCCGCGCCGCCGCGCAGCGCCGCAAGACAGCCGCCAAGGTCGTGGTGATCTTCGTGCGTGGCGCCGAGGTACGCCGTCCAGCGGTCCACCTTGAGCCGGGCGAGCGCCTCGGCGGGCTCCTCACGCAAGTACTGGCTGACCGGGAAAGGAGGCGGCGCGTGGGGGCCGCCGGGGCGCAGCAGGATCGTCTCGAACTGCGCCATCGCGCCCAGCTTCGCGGCGGCGAGCGCGCCGGGATCGCCGCCCGAGACGATCAGGCGGCGCGGCGGGTCGTAGCGGCGGGCGATGCGGAAGGGCTCTTCGGCCAGGTCCAGCAGCGGGCCGCGCCCCTCGACCACCTCCTGCACCTCGCCGTCGCTCACCCACGCGCAGGAGCGGCGTTCGGCGGCATGGTCCAACAAGGCCCGGACGGTGGTGGAACCGGGCTCGACCCGCTCCAGCAGCACATGCAGCGCGCCGCCGCAGCGCAGGCGCAGGTCGATCCACGGACTGCCCATGCCGTAGTGGAGCCGCCGGGGTCGGCCGTCCGCCAGCACCTGCCCGGCATGGTTGGCGACGTCGCCCTCGATGCAGTCGCCCGAGAAATAGCCGTTCGCCGAAACTGCGCCGTCGCTGCCCGCCGTGAACAGCATCTGCGCGCCGGGACCGCGCGGGGCGCTGCCCGCGACCTTGTAGAGCGTCGCCAGCGCGGCGGGGCGGCCAGCCGCCATGGCTTCGGCGAGCGCGGGGCGCACGTCGTCGACCCAGCCGAACTCGGGCCAGTCCGCGCCCTCGATCTCGCCGGTGAGCACGAGCGTGGACATCACGCGGTCGCCGCTTGGCGCTCCATGGTGTCGCCGACCAGCGGGGCGATGACGAGGCGGTGGAGGATCGTGGCGACTTCGGCGGGGCTATGCGCGGAGCCCGGCCTAATGGCTGACGTCTTGTCGCCGCCCTGCGCCAGCCACCAGGCGAGGATGTCGATGGTCGCGCCGGTGCCGTGGATGGTGCCGAGGTCGGACGGCAGCCAGGGATGGCGCGATTGCGTGCCGACCGCGAGGCCGAGCGCCTGGCGGATGAACTCCTCCCGCACGATGCCCGCCGCGCCGCCGGTCAGCAGCGCCGCCCAGAGCAGCGCGTGCTCGTGGACGTGGCGGCACAGTTCCAGCGTCGATTCGTAGCTGTTGCTGGCGTAGAGGATCGGGATCGTGCGGCCGAGAAGATCCTCGATCTCATGCGCGGCGACGTCCGCCAGCAGCGCTTCCTTGGTGGGATAGTGGCGGAAGAACGTGGCGTAGCCGGTGCCGGCGCGCGCGGTGATCTCGCGGATGGTGAGCTGGTCGAAGGGTTTCTCCTCCAGCAGCGCCAGCAGGGCCGAAGTCAGCGCATTGCGCGAGCGCACCTGTCGGGCGTCGGTAGGGGCCTCGCGCTTGAGGCCGGTCAGGCTGGTGTCCATGATACGACCCGTATCATTGCGACGGGGCCGTGTCTAACCGGCGACGTTATGCGAATGCCGCAACGCGGCGATGAGCGCCACGACACATTTGACCGTGACGGCAATGGCTTTCCTGCCATCTCCGTTCGTCATTGCGAGCGTAGCGAAGCAATCCATGGTCGCCCCGCGCGGCTGGATTGCTTCGCTACGCTCGCAATGACGAGGTTGGAGGGTGCGGTGGAAAGCCTCAGCCCTCGCCGATGCGGTCGGCGAAGAGCAGGCGGCCGCCCGAGAGGTGCCACAGCGCCTCGTTGAAGTCGGCGTTGCTCATGGCGAAGCAGCCTTCGCTGCGGCCGAGCTTGCCCCACTTCTCGACCATCATGGTATCGACGTACCACGCCGGGTGCATGACGATCGCGCGGGGGAGCGCCATCGAGTTGTCCTCGTCCAGTCCGACGAGGCGGATCGAGGTGCCGTACTTGCCCTTGTACCACTCGGCGGTGAGGTAGGCCCCGCGCGAGGTAGCCTCCGAACCGGGGACGTTGGAGAAGCTCTGCAGCCAGCCGCTGTGCGCCGGGTCCGAGCCGCGACCGTGCGCGACGAGGAACGAGCGCATCGTCCCGTTCTCGAGATTGGCGAAGTGGAGGCGCGGCTTCGACGAGGGCTGGGCGAAATCGACGATGCCCACCACGTCGGCGCGCCACAGGTGATTGCGCGTGCGCGACGCCTGCTTCGACGCGACATCGAGCACACGGCGTTCGTAGAGCGACAGGCCGGTGGGCGAGGCGGGAACGGCGGAAAGGCCGGTCGGGAAAGTGCCTGCAAGCGGTGCCGTGTTCTCGCCCGGCATGATCGAGTCGGGTGCTACGCCTTCCGATGCGAAAGCCCGCGACGGCAGCGCCAGACCGATGCCTGCCGCGATGCCGCCCTTCAGAATTTTACGCCTGCTGTGGTTGCGATCCATGTGGCCTGTTTACCACAATCGATCCCGATGTTCCACCGTATCATCGCATTGCCGACGCTGCGGCGGAGCGTTCCGGCGCAAAATCCGTTCTGCGCGCGGCGGGTTGGGGGCAGGCAACTTTACTCATACCCTTCGCCCCTGCGCATGCAGGGGCCTATCCCAACCTCGCCGCCTCACACCGAGCAAGGTGCTGTGGCGATGGACCTGATGGGCCCCTGCCTGCGCAGGGGCGACGGGATATTGAAGGCGAGCGGAAGCGTGGCGGTTCTACCCCGCGAACACCAGCGCCAGCCCCTTGAAAAGCGCGGTCAGCGCGAAGGGCAGGCCGATCGCCAGCAACCACAGCGCCATCCTGTCGCGCCGGTAGTAGGGCGCGAGCGCGGGGTCGTGTGCCTGCTCGTCGGTCAGGCGGTTCCAGCGCGATTCGAAGCGGCGGCAGGCGGGGATGATCGCCACCACCAGGATCACCAGCGCGAAGTAGGGCAGCAGCGATCCGCCGTGCGCCTTGAGCGCGCCGATGGTCACGAAGATCTGCAGCGCGGTGTAGACCAGCAGCGCATAGGCGATGTGGTCGCTCATCTTGCGCCGCCAGTCCGTCACCGGGGCAGCAGCAGGCAGGCCGTGATCGTACATGCCCGAGTGCGACACCTCGGGGTGGGAAGTGGAACCGCGCACCGGTTGATGCGCTGCATGGTCCGTCATCCTGTCCATAAGGGCGATTCTCCTCGTCCTCTTGACTGGCAATACATCACTGAAAGCCGTTCATGACAAGTTCAGTTCCATATTCCGCAACCGCGAAGGCCTTGCCGCAGCGCCGCATGACGACTCATGCACGAAACCTGCCAATTGCAATGCCTAAGCGGAAATGCCGTCTTGCGGCGCAATGCCCGCCTGCGGTAAGCCCCGCGCGATGACGGCAGAACACACGCAGGGCGGCGACGCCACGGGAACCCCGGCAGCCATCGACGCCGCGCTTCTGGCGGAGAACGGCGGGCTTGAGGTCATCTCGATCGCCAAGAGCTACGACAAGCGCGCGGTGCTGACCGACATCTCGCTGTCGGTGGCGAAGGGCGAGGTTCTGGGCCTGCTCGGGCCGAACGGCGCGGGCAAGACGACCTGCTTCTATTCGATCATGGGACTGGTGCGGCCGGATTCGGGCCGCATCCTGATGGACGGCGTCGACGTCACCCGCCTGCCGATGTACCGCCGCGCGATCCTCGGCCTCGGTTATCTGCCGCAGGAAACCTCGATCTTCCGCGGCATGACGGTGGAGCAGAACATCGGCGCGGTGCTCGAACTGAACGAGCCCGACCGCGACGTGCGTCAGGCGGAACTGGACCGCCTGCTCGACGAATTCGGCCTGACGCGGCTGCGCTCCAGCCCGGCGATGGCGCTTTCGGGCGGCGAGCGTCGCCGCTGCGAGATCGCGCGCGCGCTGGCGGCCAAGCCCTCGATCATGCTGCTGGACGAGCCGTTCGCGGGCATCGATCCGCTGTCGATCTCCGACATCCGCGATCTGGTGAAGGATCTCAAGACGCGCGGCATCGGCGTGCTCATCACCGATCACAACGTGCGCGAGACGCTGGATATCGTCGACCGCGCCTGCATCATCTACGGCGGGCAAGTGCTCTTCGCGGGCAGCCCCGAGGCGCTGGTCGCGGACGAGAACGTGCGGCGGCTCTACCTGGGCGAAGGCTTCACCTTGTGAGGCCGCGCTTCCGGGGGATCTGATCCATGGCGCTGGGGCCGCGCCTCGATCTGAGACAAAGCCAGTCGCTGGTGATGACGCCGCAGCTGCAGCAGGCGATCAAGCTGCTGGCGTTGTCCAACCTCGAGATCGAGACGTTCATCGGCGAGGCGCTCGACGCCAATCCGCTGCTCGATGTGGGGGCGCAGGCGCCTGCCGCCGAGACGGTGGAAGCGCCCGCCGAGGCGCGCGTGACCGCGCTCGAAACCTCGGGTGTCGACCGCCTGATCGGCGAGGGCCGGGCCGAGGACGACCGCCCGCTCGATATCGATGCTTCCGCGATAGACCGTGACCGCGACACCGGCGACGGCTCCGTGCGCGACGAGGCGGCCTGGGGTGCGGACTTGCGGACCGGCGGCGAGGACGGCCCCGGCATCGACGACCGCGCCGCGCTCTCGGGCACGCTGGCCGAGCATCTGGAGGCGCAGGTCGGCGCGGCGGCACGCGATCCCTTCACCGCGGGGCTGGCGCGCTACATCATCGGCCAGCTGGACGAGGCGGGCTACTTGCCGGTCAACCTGTCCGAACTCGCCGCTGATCTCGGCGTCGAGCTTGCCGAGATGGAGGCGGGGCTGGCGCTCGTCCAGTCGCTCGATCCTACCGGCATCGGCGCGCGCAGCCTGTCGGAATGCATCGCGCTGCAGGCGCGGGAGGCGGACCGCCACGATCCGATCATGGCCAAGATGATCGACAACCTCGACCTCCTCGCACGCGGCGAACTGCCCCGGCTCAAGCGCATCTGCGGGGTGGACGACGAGGACTTCGCCGACATGCTGGCGGAACTGCGCGGCTACGACCCGAAGCCCGGCCTGCGCTTCGGCGGCGAGCCGAGCGGCGCGGTGACGCCCGACATCCTCATCGGCCCGCGCACCGATGGCGGCTGGGACATCGCGCTCAACCAGGCGACGCTGCCGCGCCTGATCGTCAATCGCAGCTACTACGTGGAGCTGAAGGGCGAGTGTGACGACAAGGCGTCGCGCGCGTGGCTGTCGGACAAGCTGGCGGACGCCAACTGGCTCATCAAGGCGCTCGACCAGCGGCAGAAGACCATCCTCAAGGTCGCGGCCGAACTGGTGAAGCAGCAGGACGGCTTCTTCCGGCGCGGCGTCGCGCACCTGCGCCCGCTGACGCTGCGCTCGGTGGCGGAGGCGATCGGCATGCACGAATCGACCGTTAGCCGCGTCACCTCGAACAAGTTCCTCAACTGCCCGCGCGGGACATATGAACTGAAGTACTTCTTCAGCTCCGGCGTCGCCTCGGCGGACGGGGAGGGCGGCGCTTCGGCGGAGGCGGTGAAGGCCGCGATCCGCCAGCTGATCGACGCCGAGGATCCCAAGGCGATCCTGTCCGACGATGCGCTGGTGGAACTGCTGAAAGCCAAGGGCTTCGAACTCGCCCGCCGCACGGTCGCCAAGTATCGCGAGGCGATCGGGCTGGGTTCATCGGTCCAGCGGCGCCGGCAGAAGGCGCTGGCCGGGGCGCGGTAAGAACCCTTCGTCATTGCGAGCGCAGCGAAGCAATCCACGGTCGGCCCTCGCCGCTGGATTGCTTCGCTACGCTCGCAATGACGACGATTGGGGCTTGGTGATATTGCACTGCACCACGAAGTAAGCATGGCGATAATAGTCACGCTGAAATAAATGCTTGGTATCCTTAGTAAAAACTCGTTCCCAAGTGAATTGGTTGTGATATCTTCCAGCTGACCGGTGCCGTACCTGCGGTGAGCGTCAGGCACGGGCCGCTGCTGAGGAGAAGCCCATGTCTTACGCCGACGGGAATTCCGGAAGTAAACACAAGGCCCTGACTGGCGGTGTCGTCGCCATCATTCAGGTCGGCATCGCATTCGCGCTGGTCAACGGCCTCGCCGTGAAGTTCTTCGAGAAGGATCCGCCGAAGAACCTCGCCAGCCAGTTCTTCCCGACCAAGCCCGTCACCCCCGATCCGGTGGACCCTCCCAAGGCACAGCCGGAGAAGGCCGTGGTGCAGGACACCCGGATCACCGCGCCCAAGCCGAAGATCGACATCGTTCCCATCGCTCCGACGACCGGCGTCGCCATCGACGACCTGCCGATGACCAATGGCCTCGACACCGGCACCAAGCTGATCGTGGGGCCGGTCATGCCGACCGAGCCGCCCGCCCGTTTCGCACCCAAGTCCGCCAAGCCGCGCGGCAACGTGGCGGGCTGGGTGACGACGCAGGACTATCCGACGGCCGATATCCGCGCGGGCCACACCGGCACCGTGCGCTTCCGGCTCGCCATCGATGCCAGCGGGCGGGTGACCGACTGCACCATCACGCAGTCGAGCGGCTACGCGGGCCTCGATGACGCCACCTGCCGCAACGTGACGCGCCGCGCACGCTTCGATTCCGCGAGCGACGGCATGGGAGAGAAGACCGCCGGCACCTACAACGGGACCATCCGCTGGGTGATCCCGAACGACTGACATTCCCCTGGCGGCCTTCGGGTCGCCCGGCCGGAGCGCGGCCTGTTCCGCCAACCACCCTGGCCCGCTCCGGCCGACATGTCAGGCAGAGAAGCCCCCGTTCAGTGCGTGCAGACCTTCGGGCGGGCCGGGTCGACCTGCTTGAAGATGAGCAGCTTGCGCTCCAGCCACCATGCCGCCTCGACCGGGAGGGTGGCCGCCGTCGCATTCTCGATGAGCTGGCCGTCGTGGATATAGCTGACCCACTGGTCGGGGTGGCGGCGCAGGTACTCCTCGATCGAGAACAGCACGTTCATCCGCCCCTCGCGCGCCGTCTTGCTGAGCGAGGGACTGGATGAGGCGACCACCTGCACAACCTCCTGCTGGTAGTCGAACAGGTAGGGCGGGCGGCTGAACATCAGGTGGTTGGTGGTGCCCCCCTCGGTATGCAGGTTGCTGAACATGTTGATCGAGCTTTCGGTCTTGAGCCCGACATAGGGCGACAGGCAGCTCACAAAGAAGAGCGTCGGGACGATCCAGTTCCACGCCGCGTAAGGGCTGCGGCCCGAGGACCCGCCGCGATAGGGGAGGTACACCATCGCCGCGTAGATCATCGCGGTCATCGCCACGCCGCCGACCACCGCCCAGGTCAGGATGAAGATCGAGTGCAGCAGCATGAGCGCGGGCCGTCCCGGATTGGCGAGCGCGAGCAGCAGCACCACCAGCGTCGCCGCCAGCAGCAGGCCCGCCGCCGGGGCGAGGATGCCGACGCGGCCGAACAGGCTGCGCAGCGGCTCCACCAGATGGCGGCAGGTGATCTCGTAGATCTTCGCGCTCGCCTCGCGCGGCATCGTCAGCATGTAGAGTGCGAAGACGAGGCTGGAGAAGTCCATGTACCAGCTGTAGGCCGAGATCGGGATGATGTAGTGGAACACCAGCGCGCTGGTCAGGCCGATGGCGAACCACCGCTTCCAGAACAGCGCGACGATGGCGATCCCCTCAATCACGAAGGTCGACCAGATCGCGAGATAGCGCCCGAACAGATTGTCCTCCAACCCGAACGGCTCCGCCAGCGGCTTGTACAGGCCGACCGCGCAGCTGACCGTGGGGTCGAGGAAGTCCGTGTTTATCTTGTGAAAGATCCCGTAGAAATACATCGTCGCCAGAATCAGCCGGGCCGGGGTGCGCAGGGACTCGTACAGGCTCTGCCGGTCCAGCGATCCCTTCGACGCCAGCACCGCCGCGCTCAGCAGGATGCACAGATCGAACACCGTGGTGATCGTCTTGTTGTTGGACGCCACCGGCAGGCGCATGGCGTAGAGCAGCACCGTGCAGGCGGCGAGGGCGACGAGCGCCCAGGTCTTGCGCGGGAACAGGATCGTTACCGCGCTCGTCCCCACCACCGACCACGCCAGCAGCATGTAGAGCGCGCCCTCGCGTCCGATCAGGCCCCACGGATCGCCGACGATGCTGAACAGCGCCGCGACGCCCCAGCACGGGGCCACGGCGGTCAGGCCGTCGAACGCGGGCATGGCGACGTCCTGCGACGGCCTGCGCCATGCGATCGGGCGGAAAAGCGGAGTGCTGGATGCCGACGACATAAGTTTCCCCCGGTGTCGCTAGGTGCCTGCAGGTGATCGGGCTGGCCGTTCCATGCTCATTCCCCCGCCGTGCCGGACTGCGCGATGAGCTTGCGCCCGCGCAGCCACAGCGTCGCCCTGCGCCCGGCTTTCAGCCACGGATAGCTG
The DNA here is from genome assembly GCF_021227995.1 of Novosphingobium kaempferiae. NCBI lineage: Bacteria > Pseudomonadati > Pseudomonadota > Alphaproteobacteria > Sphingomonadales > Sphingomonadaceae > Novosphingobium > Novosphingobium kaempferiae. The sequence continues at coordinate 555,341 of NZ_CP089301.1, read as the reverse complement.
AGCCGGGCGATGGTCGGCCGGGAAAACAGGAAGGCGTTCATGCGGTTGAACAGGCTCGACGGCGACGCCAGCAGCGCCAGCGCGTGGACCGCGTCCGAGCCGTGGTAGATGCGCTCGCGGTAGGAGAAGATCATGCCGTGATCGAGATCGAAACCCTGCGCCGCGACCGCCTGCACCCGCGGGTCGTCGCTGCGCGCGTCGACCAGTTCGACGGGGCCGACGCTGTCGCGCAGCCTGAGCATCCGCACGTAGTTCTGGCAGAAGATGCACTCGCCGTCGTAGATGACCAGCGCTTCGGCGGGCGTCTCGGCGCTCACGGCACGTCCTTGCCCAGTTCGCCCGGCGGGTCGCGGAAGGACTCCTTCCGGCAGTCGCCGTAGAAGGCGCAGCCGGACACGACCGGGATGTTGTGCAGCGCATCGACGATGCCCACGAGCGTCAGGGCGATGCTGGCATAGACGACCGCGCGCTTGAACGGCGGCAGGCTGTCGGGGGCGGTATGATCCTGCACGGCTCGAAATCCTCCACGGCGGCGTGGGCGATACGCTCCCGGTTCACGTCCTAGTACCGAGTGGGAGATTTTCAGACTTGGCGCGGCGCGGCAATCGTATCTGAGTGGCTAACCCCTTCGGATAGCGTGGCGGTGCTGCGCGGGAACCTTTTGGCGTAGTGCGTGTTTCTGGATTGTGTACCCCGGTCAAGGGCGGCTCCATGCGGGTCGCCCTTACTCGTTTCCGGCCCTCGGGTGGGTGTTCGACTGCTCGGCTTCGGACGAAACGCTTCCCTGCTCCCCATCATTCGCGTCCAAATCGGCTCCATCGTTTCGATGGGATTTCGGCTTGTGCCTTATGCTGGCGGGGTCGGTGCAGGGCATCGATTCCGTCCGGTTGAAGGGGAGCGTTGCATGCCGATGAGGTATACGTGGATCACCGATCCACCGATCGAAAGACTGGTGCTCGCCGCAGACGTCGTGGTCGCCGCCAACGCTCTGGACCATATCGTCAACTTGACCACCGGCAGCCTCGACGCGAACCTGCTCGATCTGAATAGCAGCGTCCGGTATTCCGACATCTGCGAGGATATGCGGGACCGCGCGAACAACCATTTCGGCGACTACGAATTCTACGTCTACCGGATATCGGGCACGCCGGTGGTGCTCATGGCGATCTCCACCATCGCCAAATATCAGGAATATATTCCCGGTGGCGGCGTCTGGATCGAAGGCACGATTGCCTCGCCTTACGTCGTGGGCGGCGGCATTCTCATGAAGGAATACGCGGTCAATCTGTCGCGGCAGAAGGGTTACGCGGGTCGCATCGGTTGTGCCGCTGCTTCCGACGAGGCGCAGAGCTCGTGGGAGCGGATGGGCATGGAGGCCACGGGACGCATGTACGTGGAAGAGAACGACGGCGATCAGTACGAATTTCCGGTGCTGTTCCTCGATCCGGCCACCAAGCCCGCCATCTGGGAGCCGCATGGCGGCGGCTGGATATTCCGCAACATGCGCTACACGATGTCTTCGGAGAAATCGCTGGTCTGAGGCTGACTGGCGGGCTCCGTTCAGCCTGCCTGACGCATCTCCAGCAGCGAGGAGGAGTAGGGCGTGACCAGCGCCTTCGCCCGGTCCCAGCCGCCGCGCAGCCATGTGTCCTGCACTGCCGGATCGGGCGGCAGGATCACCGGCATCGTCTCGCGCCCCTCGGCCTTGAGCGCTGCGTTCGCCTCCACGGCGATGAGCGCGAAGGAGGGGATTTCGCTGTCCTTCCACACCGCCGCCATGGCGAAGACCGGCTGGTCGGCGCAGGTGAACCAGCACTGGCGGCGCTTGCCGTCGGTCGGGGAGGGGCGACCCCATTCCATGAAGGCGGTGGCGGGGATCAGGCAGCGGAACTCGCTGTTGCGCAGGTTGCCGATCCAGAACGGGCTGTCGAGATTGCGCACCGAGAGGATGCCGCGCTGCTCGTGGACCGAGGGTGGCGGCGGCACGCCCCAGAGGCGTGGGATCATCCGGCGCGGCGTCCGGTACTCCGGCCTCGGCCCCGCGATGGCCTCGCGCCCCGCCGTGATGACCGGCGCGAACTGTCCGGGCGCGACATGGCCGCCGTCCCACGGATCATTGCCCGATTCCGCTCCGAAACGGCGGGCAACCGCAGGCGCGGCTGCGTCGAGGCGATAGAGCATGGGCATCGGCGCGGGCTTTAGACGAGGCGGGTTTTTCCTGCACGACAAAACCCTCCGTCATTGCGAGCGCAGCGAAGCAATCCAGAGGCGAGGGCCGACCGTGGATTGCTTCACTGCGCTCGCAATGACGAAAAGGGGGATAGGCTCCTGCCTTCGATGGGCCGCTCCTTCGCAGGGGCGACGGATGCGGCGGGCGCTTCACACCCTCTGGACCTCCCCCTTCACCATGGCTATCATCCGCCCCGTCCCCGGGGGGCCAAGCATATGGCTGAGAGTTGTGGGTATGCTCCACAAGACCCGTCGAACCTGAACCCGTTAGCACGGGCGGAGGAAGTGGAGCGTCGGGTTGGAATGCCATTCAACACCCGCAGTCCGTCTCTTTTTCCGTCCCATGGAAAGAAGAGAGGCAATCCATGGCAGACATCAATTCCAAGCTTGAGATCGGCGTAACCACCGGACCCATTCGCGGGTCGCGGAAGATCCATGTCGGCCCCCTCGGGGTCGCGATGCGCGAGATCCACCTCGAACCCGGCAGCGGCGAGGCGCCGGTGCGGGTCTACGATACCTCCGGCCCCTACACCGACCCGAACGTCACCATCGACATCGCGGCGGGCCTGACGCCCAAGCGCCGCGAGTGGATTCTCGCCCGCGGCGACGTCGAGGACTACGCCGCCCGCGCGGTGAAGCCGGAGGACAACGGCCAGCTCGGCCCCGACCGCTCCGGCGGCGTCCCGGCTTTCCCCAACGTCGTGAAGCGCCCGCTGCGTGCCAAGGCAGGCATGAACGTCAGCCAGATGCACTACGCCCGTCGCGGCATCATCACGCCCGAGATGGAATACGTGGCCGAGCGCGAGAACCTCGGCCGTGCGATGCTGAAGGAATACGCGCGCGACGGTCAGGACTGGGGCGCATCGATCCCCGACTACGTGACGCCCGAATTCGTGCGCGAGGAAGTGGCGCGCGGCCGTGCCATCATCCCCTCCAACATCAACCACCCCGAGAGCGAGCCGATGGCGATCGGCCGCAACTTCCTGGTGAAGATCAACGCCAACATCGGCAACTCCGCCGTCGCCTCGGACGTGGCGAGCGAGGTCGACAAGATGGTCTGGTCGATCCGCTGGGGCGCGGACACGGTGATGGACCTCTCCACCGGCCGCAACATCCACGACACGCGCGAGTGGATCATCCGCAACTCGCCCGTCCCCATCGGCACCGTGCCGATCTACCAGGCGCTGGAGAAGGTCGGCGGCATCGCCGAAGACCTGACCTGGGAGGTGTTCCGCGACACCTTGATCGAACAGGCCGAGCAGGGGGTGGACTACTTCACCATCCACGCGGGCGTGCGCCTGCCCTTCGTGCCGCTGGCGGCCAAGCGCGTGACCGGGATCGTCAGCCGGGGCGGCTCGATCATGGCCAAGTGGTGCCTTGCCCATCACCGCGAATCGTTCCTCTACGAACGCTTCGACGAGATCACCGAGATCATGAAGGCCTACGACGTCGCCTACTCGCTGGGTGACGGCCTGCGCCCCGGCTCCATCGCCGACGCCAACGACGAGGCGCAGTTCGCCGAACTCTACACGCTGGGCGAACTGACCAAGCGGGCCTGGGAACAGGACGTGCAGGTCATGATCGAGGGGCCGGGCCATGTGCCGATGCACAAGGTCAAGGAGAACATGGAGAAGCAGCTCGAGGCCTGCGGCGAGGCGCCGTTCTACACCCTCGGGCCGCTCGTGACCGACATCGCGCCGGGCTACGACCACATCACCAGCGGCATCGGCGCGGCCATGATCGGCTGGTACGGCACCGCGATGCTCTGCTACGTCACGCCCAAGGAGCACCTCGGCCTGCCCGACCGCGACGACGTGAAGGTCGGCGTCGTCACCTACAAGCTGGCCGCCCACGCCGCCGATCTGGCGAAGGGCCACCCCGCCGCCAAGGTCCGCGACGATGCCCTCAGCCGCGCCCGCTTCGAATTCCGCTGGCGCGACCAGTTCAACCTGTCGCTCGATCCCGACACCGCCGAGCAGTACCACGACCAGACGCTTCCCGCAGAGGGCGCCAAGTCCGCGCACTTCTGCTCGATGTGCGGGCCGAAGTTCTGCTCGATGAAGATCAGCCAGGAAGTGCGTGACTTCGCGGCGAAGCAGAACCAGCCCAGCACCGAATTCCTCGCCGCCGAGGAAGCCGAGGCCGGGATGGCGCAGATGAGCAAGGTGTTCAGGGAAACCGGCAGCGAACTCTACATGGGTGCGGGTGGCCGCGAGCACGATTGACGTAGCGTCGTCCCGGACTTGATCCGGGACCGCTGGCGGTCTTTAGGCGCCCGCAAGCTGAATGTGCCTCCCCGCGAGGCGGGCCGTTCACGGCCAGCGATCCCGGGTCGAGCCCGGGACGACGTTACCTGCTCACCGCTTCCTCACGAACTCCGCCCGCAGCACCAGCCCCTTGATGCCGGGATAGCGGCAGTCGATCTCCTGCGCGTCGCCGGTCAGGCGGATCGAGGGGATGACGGTGCCGCGCTTCAGCGTCTGGCCCGCGCCCTTCACGTCCAGATCCTTGATGAGCGTCACCGAGTCCCCGTCGGCCAGCGGATTGCCCACCGCGTCGCGCACCTCGACCGTATCCGCCGCCGCGCGCTTCGCCGCCAGTTCCGAGGCGGGCAGCCATTCGCCGCTGTCCTCGTCGTACACGTAGTCCTCGTCGTCGCTCGCCATGAACCTGTCTCCTGCTGTCCCGCGAGCCCTTGGCAGCGCCGCGACGGTTTGACCAGTTCCATGGCCGTGGCATACCCTGCGTCCATCACCCAAGGAGGCCGGACATGCGCCGCACCCCTAAAACCGACTGGCCGACGACGGACTGGATGAAGCTCGCCCACGACAGCTACTGGCTCTGGGCCGAGAGCATGATGGTCATCGGCATGCGCACTACCGACATGATGACCGGGCGCGGCAGCGACCGCGAGAACCGGCTGATGGTGTCGGAAAAGGTCAAGGCCGCGACCGACATCGGCCTGAAACTCGCCACCGGCGGGCTCGCATCGCCCGAAAGGAGCGCGCAGAAGGCGGTCAGCCACTACCGCCGCAAGGTCACGGCCAACCGCAAGCGCCTCGCCCGGAAGAAGTCATGAGCGGCATTCATATCGGCATCGGCGGCTGGACCTACGAGCCCTGGCGCGGCCTGTTCTACCCCGAGGGACTGCCGCAGGCCCGCGAACTCGCCTATGTCGGCGAACACCTGACCGCGACCGAGATCAACGCCACCTTCTACCGCCGCCAGAGCCCCGCCAGCTTCGCCAAGTGGCGCGACGCCGTGCCCGCCCACTTCCGCTTCGCGCTGAAAGGCAGTCGCTACTGCACCAACCGCAAGGATCTGGCCGAAGCGGGCGAGAGCGTGGCCAACTTCATGGCACAGGGCCTCGTCGAACTGGGTGACAAACTCGGCCCGATCAACTGGCAACTCGCCGCCACCAAGAAGTTCGAGCCGGACGAGATCGCCGCCTTCCTCGCCCTGCTGCCCGCCACCCACGAAGGGCTGCCCCTGCGCCACGCCATCGAAGCCCGGCACGAAAGCTTCGACGATCCCGCGTTCTTCGACCTGTGTCGCAAGTCCGGCACCGCCGTGGTGCTGGCCGACTCCCCCAAGTACGCCGTGCTCGACGCACCCGACTGCGCCCCCTTCGTCTACGCCCGCCTCCAGAACGCCCGCGCCGATCTGGAAACCGGCTACCCCGAAGCCGAACTCGACGCATGGGCGGAACGTGCGCGCGGCTGGGCAAGCGAAGGGCGCGAGGTCTTCGCGTTCTTCATCAACGGCGCGAAGGAACGCGCACCGGCAGCGGCGATGGGGTTGATCGGCATATGTTGAATGCTCCAATCGCCCCAAAAGTTGACATCATGATGCAATCGTTATTCTTACTATATTTTAATTTGAAGTGATTTGGAGTGTTGGTCTTTTTCAGCATCAGTGCAAAAACTTAGATCGCTACCTTGCTAGTTTGTATGTCGCGTCTAAGTTATTATCGGTTATGAAAGAGGGGCCAAATGTCTAGAATTACCGAAAATGAAGTTGCGCTTGCGGTTATGAAAATTGCCTCTGCGAATGCAGTAGGCGTCTGCACTTTTGATGCGGCTCGATCGCAAATTCCGACTATGCTAAATTTGTCTCGAGGTGATTTAGCTGGCTCTCCTACACGAGCAGGAGAGCCTCTGTGGCATCAGCTAATTAGAAATATACAATCTCACCATGGGGTGGAAGGAAATTACATATATGAAGGGTACTTGGAGCATGTGCCCGACACTGGATATCGTATTACCGAAAATGGGCGCAAATATTTAGAAAAGCTCGGGTTCTAATATTTCTCGGTTGGCCTTGCCTCCTTTTTTGTAAATAGGAGGCAGCCAACAAAGTTCAGTTCTTTCTTTTTGATCTTTGTCCCAAACAAACCAAGCATACGCTGTGGTTCCAGAGCCTTTTATATCGGCTCCAGCAGGATAAAAGGTAATTCTTTCACTAAAAACCCAGACTCGCGCGGGCGGATTTTTTAAAAAAATCGTCTTCTGACGGTTAACCCCCTCAAGGAAGGCGAGTCTCAACAGCAGGGCAAATTTCTTATTTGCGAGTTCAAGTCCTTTATGCACGAAGCCTTCGGCAGAATTGTATGGAGGATTTGTTATAATATTATCAAATGGTGTATTTGATTCTAGAAAATCAATACCGCCATCGCCATATCCTCGATCATGCAAGTCGGAACTGTAAACTTCTGTCGAAACCTTTTTTAAGACTTCGGACATCGCGCCGTTACCACATGCGCATTCCCAGATCGGGCCAGAGAATTGCTCATTATCGATCAGCGCCTCAGTTGCCCAAGCTGGCGTAGGAAAGAAATCTGCGCCTTGAAGATCGGCGAATCGTTTTGTGGTGGGCTTGAAGCTGCCATTGAGGTGGTATGTAGGATCCATACATAAATATTAGCAGAATCAATGTTTTGGTCAAATTTCGATAAGTGATTCCAAAGTTTGAACTTTCTGCGCTCCCGTGATGTTTCGGGTAAAAGTTGTTTAGTCAGCAGCCCTTGTCGTAGCGGTCTCATCAAACGGCCATTCCCGGGAGCGCGAGGGTAATAACCCTCGCACCTTCCTTGCCTCTTCCCACGAACCGTTTTCCTACAACCCCCGCCGCGCGCTACCCTCGCGGCCATGCCCCGTCCCGACCCTGCGCCTCGCTGGCCTGCGTACTTGCGCATCGCGCCGTTCGTCCCGGTCCCCATGCGTTCGCGGCGGGACGGGTGGACGCCGGAGCGGCAGGGGGCGTTCATCGGCTGGCTGGCGGAGACCGGCTCGGTGGTCGAGGCGGCGGCGCGGGTGGGGTGTTCGCGGGAGAGCGTCTACCGGCTGCGGCGGCGCGAGGGGGCGTGCGGCTTCGTGGCGGCGTGGGACTTCGCGGCCTCGGCTGACGAGGCTCTGGCGCCGGCGCGGAAGTTCACACCGGAGGAGCGCGCAGCGGCGGCTTTCGACGGGGCGGTGCATGTGGTCATGCGGCGCGGGCGCTATGTCCGCGCGAGGCTGGAAGTCAGCAATTCCGCGCTTGTCGCGCTCATGCGGCAGTATCTGCGGGCGGGCGCGCGGTGGCGTCGGGGGCTTGGCTGAGGCATCGGTCGCAAGACACTTTCGGGCCGGTCTGATTTAACCAGAGTTCACCTGCGAAGTCATGCAACGTTCAGCCGGGGACGGCAGTTAGTGACGGCATGAAACACTTCGCTTCGCTGACCGCCATCGCCTTCCTCTCGCTCGCCGCCTGTTCGTCGGGGCCGGAGGAGCCTTCCGCCACTGCCTCGGCCAGCGCCGATGTCGAGGACATCGCCACCGAGGCGCCCTCCGCAGATGCGAGCGAGGCGGCTCCGGTGGCCGCCCCGGCGGCGGTGCTCGGGCTGGAGGGGCTAGGCGACCTGAAGATCGGCAAGCCGGTGCCCAAGGGCAGCACCTGGGCCGAGCGCGGCGCGCAGACGAGCGACGCCTGCCGCACGGTCAGCTCGCCCGAGTACCCCGGCGTCTACGCCATCGTCGAGGACGGCGCGGTCCGCCGCATCACGCTGGGCCAGAACTCGAAGGTGAAGCTGGCCGAGGGCATCGGCGTCGGCGCCACCGAGAAGGAAGTGCAGGGCTGGTTCGCCGGCTTCCGATCCGAGCCCCACAAGTACGAGAGCGCCCCGGCGAAATACCTCACCGCCCCGAACGCCCGCCCCGGAGAATCGGCGCTGCGCTTCGAGATCAAGTCGGACGGCCGCGTCGGCCTGATCCACGTCGGCGAGATGCCGGTGCTGGCCTATGTCGAAGGTTGCGCCTGAGGGGGTTTCCCTCGGGCGGGATCGCGGGCAGGGTCGGGCGATGAACCACTACCTGCTGATCTACCACCTCGGCCCCGGCTACCTCGAGCGCCGCCCCGAGTTCCGCGCCGAACACCTCGCGCTGGCGTGGGACGCGGCGGAGCGCGGCGAGCTGCTGCTCGGCGGGGCGGTGGAGGATCCGCTCGACACCGCGATGCTGCTCTTCGCGGGCGAGGGGCCGGAAGTGGCCGAGGCCTTCGCGGCTGCCGATCCCTACGTGACCAACGGCCTCGTCGAGCGCTGGAACGTCCGCCGCTGGGTGACGGTGGTGGGCGAAGGCGCCTCGGCTCCGGTGCGTCCTTGACCGAGCTGGCGATCCGCGCTCGTCGCGCCGCCTTCAACCGCGCCATCGCCGAGGGCGACGCGGCCGCGATCGCGCCGCTGCTGGCGAAGGACTGCGTGATGGTGACGGGCTCCGACAGCGCCGTGATCGCGGGCCGCATGGCGCAGGTGAAAGTCTGGAAGCGCGAGTTCGCCCACGCCGGGCGGCTGGTCTATGTTCGCACGCCGGAAAGCGTCACGCTCTCTCCGGTCGAGCCGATCGCGATGGAGCACGGGCGCTGGCAGGGTACGGAGGCGGGCTCCGACACGCCGCTGGCCTCAGGCACTTACGCGGCCAAGTGGCGCGATGTGGCTGGCGCCTGGGTGATCGAGGCGGAGGTCTTCGTGACGATGACGTGAGCGGCGCCTGAAAAGGTTTCCATGGAGGGCGAGTTCGACTAAGGAGCCTCCCTCTACCCGGCGCGCCGGTCGAGCGCATCGGGAGCTTTTCCGAGGATGCATGACGAAGGCGACCGGCCTGCCGGAACACGCGCAACCCTTGCGCGCGGGCAGGGACGAAGGACGCGTGCCGATGATGCAGGACAACACCGCCGAAGCCTTGCTGCGCGATACGGGCAAGCTGTGGGTAGAGGCGGGCTCCGTCATCGCACTGCGCACCGCGCGCATCGGCTGGGGCGATCCCGATGCCGGCGACGAGATGGTCCGCATGGTCACCGAGAAGGTCTGGGCCAACCTGGAAATGGGCATGGCGCTGGCGACCGGGCAGTGGGGCTATGACCCCGAGACGCTGTGCCATCGCACGGTGAACCACTACCGCCGCACTGTGCGCGAGAACCTCGATCGGTTGTCGGCCAACGACTAAGGCGCGTTCTCGGCGGCGATGACGTCCTGCGCGGCATCGGCGGCGCGGGCGGCGGCATCGGACGCGGAGTCTTCCCGAGGGGCAGGGCGCGGCGCTTCGGGCGCTGGGGCCGGGACATACTCCTCGCCCGAATATGCGCTGCGACCACCGTACTGGCCGCGCTCCCACGAACCGTCGCCGTAATCGTCCGGCGCGCCGTAGCCGTAAGGCGCATAGCCATCGGGCGGGGGCACGGGGTGTTCGGGTTCGCGATCATGGGCGCCGCGCCCAAAGGGCCACGCAGGCGAATCCAGGGCGGAGAGCCCCTCGTCGAGCCATGAGCGGTGGGATGAACTGCCCTCGATCGTGACGGACCGGGCGTGTTCGGGGCTGGAGAAATGCGGCAGCGAGCCGGTCGTCAGCGTCGCGAAGGCCGCTCCGGCGAGACCGCCCACGACCAGCAGCAGGGCCAGTTTGCCCGCGCTCATCGAACCTGACCGATGCCGTACCGCATAAGCCTATTCATAGGTCGCCGCGCCTGTCGGGCGGCTTAACGCAAAGAAAAAGGCGCCGTCCCGCGCGATGGGGGACGGCGCCTGGTTCGGCGCTCAGCATTTCCCGGGCGTTGGGAGAGGAGGACTGCCCGGAAAGCGCGAGCGCGCGATCAGTATGCCCGATCGTTGGTACCGATTACTGGCCGAGGTTCAGCTTGGCAGCTTCGGCGGTCGTGAACGACACGTAACGGCTGTTGTAGGTGCCGGTCACGCGGCCGCCCTTGACGTAGAGGCGGAAGGGAACGCCAGCCGAGGTTGCGCCGTCGATGACGGTGACCTGGCCCTTCTGGGCGGTGGTGTAGGTGTAGTTGACGCCTTCGTGCGAGAACGCGCGGCTGTCGTCGGCCTGAGCGACGGCGGGAACGGCGAGGAGAGCAACGGCGGCAGAGGCGAGAACAGTCTTGAACATAGGAAAATCCTTAAATTCTGAAGAGGCTCATCGCCTCGGGCGACATTTATCTTGTGCGATGCAGCAAAAGCGGATGTTGAACGTTTGAGCAATTTCAATCACCGAACCCAGTGGTGCATAATTTGCAACAAACTCTGAATGTGCCTGTTTTTTAAGCAATTGAGGTAACGCTAACCTCGGAAAAAAACATGCATGACGGAAAAACTTTCGTATCGATTCCCGGAAATCGGCGAATCATCGCCTTGGAAACAGCGAATCGCCGTGAATGTGGTTGTGTGGTCTGGCCCTGCCGCGTAGCGCGGAACGCATGTCACGCCTTGGCCGCCTTCGATCCGCAGCGCTTCCGGCGCTTCTCGCAGTTGCAGCATGTCACTCGGCGTCAAAGGATGTGCCCGGCGATGCGGCCGATCACCGCCCGTGGAACGGGATCACCGCGCAGGAAACGGTGCATTTCATGGGAACCGAGCCCTTCTGGAACGGGACCGTCGGTCCACGGGGTCTGACTTACGCCACGCCGGGTGACGAAAAGGGTGAGACTGCTCCGGTCACACGCTTTGCCGGGCGCGGCGGGGTGTCGTTCAGTGGCGTGCTGTCGGACAAGCCTACGACTCTCGTGGTGACGCCCGGCGAGTGCAGCGATGGGATGTCGGACGCACGCTATCCGTTCATCGTTACCTTGCGGATCGGCGAAACGACGCTCAAGGGCTGCGGATGGACCGATCGTGAGCCCCGGAGCAGGACGGGCGGTTAAAACCGGACTGCCGCTCCCGGGCTGATTATGACGGCTGTGCGGTTGCGAAGGAACTGTTCGCCCCAGCGATGCTCGGGTTGCCGGAAGATTGCGAACCGGCAGTCAATCCGCCGTCTTTCCGGGCGGATATCCGGATATGACGCCGGTATCCGGCGGCATATCGAGCGTTGCGCACTGCAAAAACCGCAGAAATCCTAAGCTTCTTCAGGATTGTTCGCTTTGTCGGCGACAGGCTGCATGTTACGAACTGCGGCAAGGGATGATGGCTCGCGAAGACGTGCCGCACCTGACGAGGATGCCGAGAGGAGCACGTCATGAAGCGATTCCTGACAGTATTGCATGTGGGGTTCGCCCTGCTCGCAATGACGACGGCGGGAGCGGCGCAAGCTGCCGATGCGCCGGTCGATCAGGCCGCGATGACGGGTGCCTATTATATGCGTGATACGCTGATCCCCCGGACGGACGATCTCGCCCTCATCCAGCGCAAGCCCGCGCTCTACCTTGCCAGTTTCAACGATGGCATGGCGACGGTGGCCTATTCGCTGGAGAACGGGCGGATCGTCTACCGCGTGGTTCAGGGTGAGATCGGGGATGGCGCGCGGGCGGAAATCGACCGCGCGCTGGTCCGCCTCCAGCGCAAGATCGCATGACGGATTAAAAGCAGAACGACGCAGGGAGAACGTGGCGCGGAGGTCGGCTGGCCCTTCGCGCCGGAGCCGAGGGAAGGGAGAAGCGCAAGGCGCGGCGGAGGAGCCACCCCGCCGCGCCTTCGTTTTTGCGTGGTTCCCGGGCCTTGCGCCTTAGCGGCGCGACTTCTGACGGATCAGGCGCAGATAGGTGTCCGCGACTTCCTGGTTGATGCGGTCCCAGCTGAACTCGCTTGCGCGTGCGACGCCGGCGTTGCCGTGGTTGCAGCGAAGTTCAGGGCTCTCGATGTAGCTCTTGAGGGCTTCGGCGAACTGGTGGATCGCGCCGGGGGGGATCAGGCGACCGGATACGCGATCGTCGACGAGGCTCTGGCTGCCGGTGGCGGCTGCGGCGACGACCGGCAGCCCGCAGGCCATGGCCTCTAGCGTGACGTTGCCGAACGTCTCCGTGACGGAGGGGTTGAACAGGACGTCCATCGAGGCGACGGCGCGGCCGAGGTCGGCGCCGCCCTGGAAGCCGACGAAGGCGGCCCCGGGGATGCGTTCCTCGAACCACTCGCGCGCCGGGCCCTGGCCGATGACGAGAACCTTGTAGGCGACACCGCGGCGGCGCAGTTCGTCCACCGTGTCGGAGAAGACGTCGAGGCCCTTCTCCATGACGAGGCGGCCGAGGAAGCCGATGGCGACTTCGTGGTCGGCGATGCCGTGGCTGCGGCGCCATTCGAGGTCGCGGCGGCCGGGGTTGAAGATCTCGTGATCGACGCCGCGCGACCAGATCGAGACGTCGTAGTTCATGCGCTGTTCGCGCAGGAGTTGCGCCATGCTCTCGGAGGGCGCGACGAGCGCGTCGCAGCGGCGGTAGAAGCGGCGCAGGATGGCTTCCACCACCGGTTCGCCCCACGCCATGTTGTAATAGCGCAGGTAGGTCTCGAACCGGGTGTGGACCGAGGAGAGCACCGGGATGCGGCGGTTGCGCGCCCAGGTTACGGCCTGATGGCCGACCGGGTCCGGCGAGGAGACGTGGACGACGTTCGGCGCGAAGGCAGCGAGATCGCGGCGGGCCTTGCCGGATATGGAGAAGGGGAAGCGGTACTCCGGGCGTCCGGGGATCGCGAAGGAGCGGACGCTGACGAGATCCCCGGTGGGTTCGAAAGCGGGTTCCGTCACTGTTGGCGCGTAGACACGCACTTGCGCGCCCTGGCGCAGGAGGTAGCCGACGAGTCGGTTGAGCGCCTGGTTGGCGCCATCACGAACGTAGTTGTAATTGCCCGAAAACAGGGCGATGCGCAGGTCTGCGGTTTGCATGATGGAGCGCCCCATAGCCGCCCCCGCCCCACTTGGCGAGGGTGCTTCGGACGGCGCTCCCCAAAGTTCGCGGGGATGCGCGTCACGGCTGACGAAAGGCGTTTCCGGCCGTTCGCCGAACCGTGAGCCGTGCATCGTCGTTAGCTATCAGCGGCGGCGATAGTCGCGGCGGTCCCAGCGGTCATCGCGCCGATCCCATCTGCGATCGCGACGATCCCAGCGACGGTCGCTGCGCCAGTCGCGGCCGCGATCCCAGCGGTCCCGTCCGCGGTCCCAGCGGTCGCGATCGCGATACCAGCGCGAGTAGTCGCGGCTGTAGTAGCGGTCGCGGTAGTACCGGTTGGGATAGCCGTCGTAGTAGTAATAGTACCCCGGACGGTCGCGCACGGTCACGTAGCGGCGCGAGCCCCAGTAACCACGGTCGTTATAGTAGCGGTCGTCGCGGTCGGCGAGCGCGGCGCCGAGGGCGAGGCCGATCACGCCCGCACCGATGGCGACGGCGGCGGTATTGTCGCCGCGGCCATAGTAGCGGTCACGCGCTTCGGCGGGCGAGGATGCGGCCAGCACCGAGGCCGACAATGCGGCTCCCAGCGCCAGTTTCTTGAGCAAGGCTTTCATCAATTGGAACTCCCTTTCCGGGCCAACCGGGTAACGGCGGTTGCGGCGGGCACTGTGGGAAAGTGGGCCTTCCGGACTGAACCGCGAGTGAATTCGTCGCAGGATGTGTCGAACTTGCGACGAGCTACATGCGAAGACGCCCGGCCAGGAGGAGGGCCGGGCGTCTCGCGGGCCGGGGAGGGGGATACCCGGCTCCGCGTTTCGGTCAGAGGTCAGTAGCCGCGGCGCCAGTCGCCCCGGTCGCCGTTGTAGCCACGGCGCCAGTCCTCGCGCTGATTGCGGAAGCGATCATAGTCGCCGCGCGAGTAGCGGCGGCCGTCGCGGTCCCAGTAGTACCCGTCGCGATACGACCAGTCCGAGCTGTAATAGCGGTCGTCGTAGCGGTCGCGATCGCGGCTGGACGATGCGGCGATGGCGCCCACGGCAAGCCCGAGGATGCCCGCGCCGATGGCCACGGCGGCGGTGTTGTCGTTACCGCGATGCCAGTCGCGCGCCATGGCGGGCGTGGTCGTGGCGAGGGCCGTGGCGGCGAGGCCGGCGGCGAGCGCGGTCTTCCTGAATACGTTCATGGCTTCTACTCCGTGTTCGGGGAGGCGGATCAAGGAAGCCGTTGTCCCCGTGTTGAGTTTGGTGTAGTCCATGACTGCTGAACCGAAGCGGAGCAGGTTCGGCAGATTCCATTCACGATTGTACGCAATTGTAAGCGCTTGCTGTGCAGGTCGCTGCTGGCAACGTTTCGTAACGCCCCAGACCAAATTGCGACACGTCCGCCCCCCAATCTGGCGTCAATCAATTGCCAGATTGGAGAAACCCCATGATTTCCGCCGCTCTTCTTGCCCTCGTTTCGCTCTCTACCCCCGGCGCCGCAACGGTTGCCTATGCGGGCGAAAGCATCGGCGCCGCGAAGGGCCACCCCACCGTCGTCGCGCGCGGCACCGCCAAGTCGGCTTCCGCCCCCACCGTCTGCCATCCCGATCCGTCGAAGGGCCGCGCCTGCCGCCACACCATCGTCCAGGCCGAGCAGGCGCAGCGCCCCGTGTTCGCCGTAGCGGATGCCACGACGGCCGCGAAGCAGGACTGACACCGGCTCACCACCTCCGGCGCGGGATATTTCTTCGCGCTGTGGAAGATGGCGGGACATTTTCGACCGGCGCGGTTCCCCTGACCGCGCCGCTCCCCTATACGGCAGCAGAGACAAACAGCACGATGACGGTCGCCCCCCGGTACAGACTCCCCCAAGAGACGATGACAACCCCTCCCACCATTCTGCTCGTCGAGGATGACGGGGCGCTCCGCACCCTGACCGCGCGCGCGCTTCGCCAGAGCGGGTTCAACGTGCTCACCGCCGCCACCGGCGCGGAAATGTGGGTGACTCTGCGCGAGGCGACGGTGAGCCTGGTCGTGCTCGACATCATGCTGCCCGGCACCAGCGGCTTCGACCTGTTCCGCCGCCTGCGCCGTGAAAGCGACGTGCCGATCATCTTCGTCAGCGCGCGTGGCAGCGAGGAGGACCGCGTTCTGGGCCTCGAACTCGGCGCGGACGACTATCTTGCGAAGCCGTTCAGCACTCGCGAACTCGCAGCCCGCGTCAGCGCGGTCTTGCGTCGCGGCGGCGGCCTCGATTCGTCGAGCGAGCCGGTGCCCGAGATGCGCTCGGCCGATTCCATCCAGTTCGATGGCTGGGCGGTGTCCATGGCGCGTCGCGAACTGCGCTCGCCCAGCGGCGCCATCGTCGATCTGACCGGGGCGGAGTTTGACCTGCTGTCCACTTTCCTCGGCTATCCGCAGCGCGTGCTCGGTCGTGAGCGCCTGATGGAGCTGTCCCGCTCGCGCATCGGCGACAGTTCGGACCGCTCGATCGACGTGCTCGTCAGCCGCCTGCGCCGCAAGCTGCAGGCCGAAGGTGCGGAATCGCCGATCGTGACCGTTCGCGGCGTCGGCTACATGTTCAAGGCCGAAGTGATCCGCAACTGATGGCAGGCAGGCTCGTCGCCCTGTTCAGGCGGATGGGCCTGCCGGAGCGGCTGCTCGCGGTGCTGCTGCTCGTCGTCATCATCGACTTCGCGGCGAACTCGTTCCTGTTCGAGCGCGTCGATTCCTTCATGCTGCGGCGGGACGATGCGGAGCGCATCGCCGAGAACCTCGTCCTTGCCCGCCGCACCCTCGAACATGCCGAGCCGGACGAGCGCGACGACGTCGCCCACGTCCTCAGCACCGAGCGGTTCCAGCTGCACTGGTACGCGCCCGGTGCGCGTCGGCGTGGTACGCTGGGTCTCTCCAATCTGCGGGCGCAGGTGGTGGAGATGCAGCCCGAACTGGCGATGGCCGACCTTGAGCTGCATCTTGAGGAACTGCCCGGCAAGGGCAACATCGGCGGCTCGATCCGCCTGTCCGACAACAGCCTCGTCCGCTTCCATACGCATGCCAATGCGGCGTGGAAGCTGACCGTCGGGCGCATCATCAGCCTGATCCTGCCGACCCTGCTGCTGTTCGCGCTGGCATGGGTGCTGGTGCGCACGACGCTGAAGCCCCTGCGCACGCTGATCGGTGCGACCCGTCACCTCGGATCGGGGCCGCCGCGCCCGGTGCCCGAACGCGGGCCGGACGAACTGCGCGAACTGATCCGTGCGCTCAACGAGATGCAGGAGCGCATCCACCAGTCGCTGGTCGATCGCACGCAGACGATGCTGGCCATCGGCCACGACCTCAAGACCCCGCTCGCGCGGATGCGCCTGCGGCTCGACGACGAGAGCGTCGACCCGGAAGTGCGCGAGGGCCTGAACCACGACATCGAGGAGATGCGCATGCTGCTCGACTCGATCCAGGCCTATGTCGACAGCGATGGGCGTTCGATCCCTGCCGAGCGAATCGACATCGCCGTCATGGCCGAGACTCTGGTGGACACCGCCGCCGACCACGGCGCGAATGCGACATATTCGGGTATCTCCAGCCTTGAAGTGAAAGTCCGTCCGGTGCCGATCCGGCGGGCGCTGTCCAACCTCATCGAGAACGCCATCCATTACGGTGGCAATGTGCGGGTCAGCGTGCGGCGCGACGGTGGCGGCGTGGAGATCATCGTCGACGACGATGGCCCCGGCATCCCGGACGACCGGATTACCGATGCGCTGCAACCCTTTGTCCGTCTCGACACGGCGCGCGCGCGCGATACGGCGGGAATGGGCCTCGGTCTTCCCATCGTCCGCAAGGCCGTGCGGACGGAGAATGGCACCCTCGATCTGCGTAATCGCCCGGAGGGAGGACTACGCGCGACGATCCGCCTTCCGATTGGGACCGACTGAATCGTGAAGCGATCCACGCTGCATCGCAGCAAACTTTCGTAACGTTTGGGCACGAAGGGCGAAAATCACGACACCTAATTTTTCCCACTGAGCCGAGGTGCGTGCGCCGACGGCAGTGGATAATAGAAAGGTGTTCAAAGTGAACGAGCTCATCGGTCGCGTCTTCAACTTCGAGAAGACCCTCTTCCCCGCCAGCAGCGAGCTTTTCGGCAAGCTCACCACGCATGGCCAGTCCCCCAAGGCACTGATGATCTCCTGCGCCGACTCGCGCATCGTGCCCGAGCAGATCATGCAGGCCGAACCCGGCGACCTCTTCGTCTGCCGCAACGCCGGCAACATCGTTCCGCCCTACGCCACCCAGAACGGCGGCGTCACCTCGACCGTGGAATACGCCGTGATGGCGCTCGGCGTGCGCGACATCATCGTGTGCGGCCACTCGGACTGCGGCGCGATGAAGGCGCTGGCCGACCCCACCGGCCTCGAAGCGATGCCGAACGTCGCCGCCTGGCTCAAGCACGGCGCCGCTGCCGAGAACATCGTCAGCAGCTGCCATTCCGACCTGACAGGCAAGGAGCGCGTCCGCGCCGTCACGCTCGAGAACATCATCGCCCAGATCAGCCACCTGCGCACGCACCCCTCGGTCGCCGCCGCGATCGCCAAGGGCGAAATGACGCTGCACGGCTGGATGGTCGACATCCACGCCGGTCAGGTGCTCGGCCTCAACGGCGACACCGGTGAGTTCGTGCCGCTGCGCGAAGACCGCGACCTGCCCGTCGCGCTCGCCGCCCGCACCCGCTTCGCTACCGAATACGCGGAAGCAGCGGAATGAGCACCGCACCCTCCAGCACGGGAGACGGCCGCTCAGGCCTCTTCTCCCTGTTCGGGCCGAGCTTCGGCCGGGACTTCACGGCGTCGATCGTCGTGTTCCTCGTCGCCATGCCGTTGTGCATGGGGATCGCCATCGCTTCGGGCGTGCCGCCTGAAAAGGGGCTCGTCACCGGCATCATCGGCGGCATCGTCGTCGGTGCGCTGGCGGGTTCGCCCCTGCAGGTCAGCGGCCCGGCTGCGGGCCTTGCGGTCATCGTCTTCGAGTTCGTTCGCGAGAACGGGCTCGAGGCGCTTGGCCCGGTTCTGCTGCTGGCGGGTGTGCTCCAGCTCATCGCCGGTGCCCTTAAGCTCGGCGGCCTGTTCCGCGCGATCAGCCCGGCGGTCGTCCACGGCATGCTCGCGGGCATCGGTGCGCTGATCGTCATCGGCCAGTTCCACATCCTGTTCGACGCCAAGCCGCTGTCGAGCGGTCTCCAGAACCTCGCAGCGATGCCTGCGCGGGTCTTCGGCCTCGACTTCTCGAACGCTGCGGCGACCGAGATGGCGCTGCTGATCGGCGTGCTGACGATCACCGTCATGCTCGCCTGGGAGAAGATGCGGCCCAAGTCGATGGGTCTCGTTCCCGGCGCGCTGCTCGGCGTGGTCTCGGCCACGCTGGTCGCCTGGGGCATGGGCCTCGACGTCGCCCGCATCGAAGTGCCCGTGTCGATCGCGGCCGCCTTCACGCTGCCCACCAGCGCGGAGTGGTTCGCCCCGCTCGGCAACCCGGCACTGATCGTCGCCGCCATCGCCATCGCCTTCATCGCCAGCGCCGAAACGCTGCTCTCGGCCGCCGCGGTCGATCGCATGCACGACGGCGTGCGCACGCACTATGATAAGGAACTGCGCGCGCAAGGCATCGGCAACTTCCTGTGTGGCATCTTCGGCGCGTTGCCGATGACCGGCGTGATCGTTCGCTCGTCCGCCAATGTGCAGGCGGGCGCGAAGACGCGTGCGTCCACCATGCTGCACGGTGTGTGGATCCTCGCATTCGTCGCACTGCTGCCCTGGTTGCTGCGTGAGGTGCCTATGGCTGCTCTAGGTGGCGTTCTGGTCGTGACCGGATGGAAGCTCGTCAGCCTCAAGCACGTCCGTCACCTGTTCAAGGCGCACGGTCCGCTGCCTGCGGCGATCTGGGCGGTGACTTTCGCGCTCGTCGTGACCACCGACCTGCTGACCGGCGTTCTCGTCGGCCTTGCGCTCTCCGTGGTCGAACTGCTGCCCCACGTCCGTCACCTGCGCCTCAAGGTCGCGGAGCATGACGAGGGCGAGGCGACCCGCGTGGAACTGAACGGCGCGGCCACTTTCGTGGGTCTCACGCGCCTCAACGCTGTGCTGGAGAAGCAGCCGGCGGACCGCCCGGTCCACCTCGACCTCGGCCACGTCAAGGCGATGGACCACACCACTGCGGAGACGCTGTCCGAATGGATCAGCCGTCGCCGTCAGGGCGGCCAGCGCGACCGGGTGACCGGACCTGCCGCGATCCTGCGTCCGCTGCCCCTGGCAAGCTGACGCCGACCTTACACCTGGCGGGTCGGGAACCCTCACACCCGGCCCTCTAACCTTCCGGGCGGAGCGCTAAGCGTTTCCGCCCGGCTTTCTTTTCTTCGCAGGGCGAAGATCGCACGACTTCAGGCTGGCAAGTATCGCCGCGACGTAGTTTGTGTTGCACTGCGAGCACACATGTTGCGTTGCAGAATTAAGCAATAGTTCGTTACACTCAGGAAATATTAGGGACAGCTTCACGCCATATCCATTGACGTGCCGGCGTGAAACGGGCTCGCCAAGCAGCGATAGCCCGGCGCGCAGGCCGCAGGACGGAACATGCTACAACAGTAACATGAGGGTGTTCCGACTATGAAGTTTCGTCTCTTTGCCGGCGTCGCCGGCCTCGCCGGTGCGTTTCTCGCGACGGCGACTCCCGCGATGGCGCAGGAGGAAGCCCCTAGCGAATTCACTGTCGCAGGCAGCGTTGCACTCGTCACCGACTACCGTTTCCGCGGCGTCTCGCAGTCCGACAAGGAACTCGCGGTGCAGGGCGGCGTCTCGGTGAGCCACGCAAGCGGCCTCTACGTCGGCACCTGGGGCTCGAACCTCTCTGGCTGGGGCACCTTCGGTGGCTCGAACACCGAACTCGACATCTACGGCGGCTTCGCGACCGAAGTCACCCCCGGCCTCAAGGTGGATGTCGGCGTGACCTGGTACATGTATCCGGGCGGCGCTTCGGAGACGGACTTCGCTGAACCCTACGTCAAGGTTTCGGGCACCGTCGGCCCGGCCAGCCTGCTCGTCGGCGCGGCCTACGCGCCCAAGCAGGAAGCGCTCGGCCGCTGGTATCTGGACGCCGATTCCTATGCCGAGGGCACCCCTGACGCTCCCGGCGCGAAGTCGCACAACTTCTACCTGTGGACCGACGCCAGCGCGGGCATCCCGAACACCCCGCTGACGCTCAAGGCGCACCTCGGCTACTCCGACGGTAACTCGGGCCTTGGCCCGAACGGCACCAGCGTCGCGCCGACCGGCAGCTACGTCGACTGGATGCTCGGCGCGGATCTCGCCGTCGGTCCGGTGGTGCTGGGCGTTGCCTATGTCGACACCGACATCTCGAAGTCGGAATCGGCCTACCTGACGCCGAACTTCGCCTCGACCAAGAACGGTTCGTCGATCGCCGGATCGACCGTGGTGTTCTCGCTCTCCGCAGCGTTCTGATCGCCACCGGAAACGGATGACAGGGGGAGGCCCGGTCGCGGATGCGGCCGGGCTTTCTCGTTCAGTAGCCGGTGTAGCGTCCGGGCCGGTGCCAGGCCCACAAGATGCCTGCAGTGGCCGCGACGCCGAGCAGCGACCAGCCCATGCGTGCCGCATCGAGCCGCGAGGCCGCGAACAGCAACACGCTGCCGTCGATCATTAACTGCGTGCGCCCGGCGTTCCACCCGCGGGTGCGGTATAGCCACAGTACCAGCGCTCCCGAGCCGCCTGTCGCCGCGCCGTGGCGGGCAAGCGCCAGCGCCCCCATCCCGATCACGCTGCCGCCGACGAGGGCGGCGACGGGATCGCTGACCCAGTCGATCCTGATCCCCAGAGGCGCCAGCGCCGTCATTGCGAACAGGCCGAGCGTGACCACGCCGGTCTTTATCAGGAAGCGCCAACTCATCGAGCGCAGCGTGATGGCCATGAGCGGGGCCGAGATCAGCGCATAGAGCAGGCCCACCGGCCAGCCCGTCGCGTAGCTCAGCACCAGCGCCACACCGGCCACACCGCCCGTTGCCAGCCCCGCCGCGCGCAGCAGCACTAGCCCGACCGCCAGATGGATCGTCCCTACGAAGAGGGCGTATATGTCCTCGCCATGGCCGTGCGGCGTGGGCGAAGGTGCATTCGAAGACGTCATCGCAGTGTGCCCCCTGCGTTCAAAACAGAGAAAGGCCGGAGCGCCCGATGGCGCCCCGACCTTTCATTCAACCGATAATGCATCCCCCCGCAGTCGCTTTTCTTGAAAGCCCGACCGCAAGGGGAGGGCAGATCAGGCCGCGTCCTTCTTGCGGCTCGCCTTCTTGCGCTCGTTCGGATCGAGGATCGCCTTGCGCAGACGGATCGACTGCGGGGTCACTTCGACCATTTCGTCGTCGTCGATGTAGGCGATCGCCTGCTCCAGGGTCATGACCTTGGGCGGGGTGAGGCGGATGGCGTCATCCTTGCCGGTCGAACGGAAGTTCGTCAGCTGCTTCGACTTCATCGGGTTCACTTCGAGATCGTCGGGCTTGGCGTTCTCGCCGATGATCATGCCCTCGTAGATCTTTTCCTGCGGCTTCACGAACAGGATGCCGCGATCTTCGAGGCTGTTCAGCGCGTAGCCGACCGCTTCGCCGGTGCCGTTCGAGATCAGCACGCCGTTCAGGCGGCCTTCGATCGGACCCTTGTGGCTGTCGTACTTCTCGAACAGGCGGTTCATGATGCCGGTGCCGCGCGTGTCCGAGAGGAACTCGCCGTGGTAGCCGATCAGGCCGCGCGATGGGGCCGAGAAGGTGATGCGGGTCTTGCCCGAGCCCGACGGACGCATGTCGGTCAGCTCTGCCTTGCGGCGCTGCATCTTCTCGACGACCGTGCCCGAGTATTCGTCGTCCACGTCGATCACGACGGTTTCGTAAGGCTCGGTGCGGCCGCCGGTCTCGTCGGTGCCGAACAGCACGCGCGGACGGCTGATGCCGAGCTCGAAGCCTTCGCGGCGCATCGTCTCGATCACGACGCCCAGCTGGAGTTCGCCGCGACCGGCGACTTCGAAGCTGTCCTTGTCGGCCGATTCGGTGACGCGGATGGCGACGTTGGTTTCCGCTTCCCGCATCAGGCGGTCGCGGATCATGCGGCTGGTGACCTTGTCGCCTTCACGGCCCGCGAGCGGCGAGTCGTTGACGGCGAATCGCATCGCCAGGGTCGGCGGATCAATCGGCTGCGCCTTGATCGGCACGGTGACCTGCGGGTCGGCGATGGTGTTGGCGACGGTCGCCTTTTCCAGACCGGCGAGCGCGATGATGTCACCGGCACGGGCTTCTTCCACGGGAACGCGGTCGAGACCACGGAACGACAGCACCTTGGTGGCGCGGCCCACTTCGATAACCTTGCCGTCGGCGTCGAGCGCGCGGATCGGGTCATTGACCTTGAGCTTGCCCGACTGGACGCGGCCCGTGAGCACGCGACCCATGAAGTTGTCGCGGTCAAGCAGGGTGGCGAGGAAGGTGAACGGGGCTTCTTCGTCGAGGCTCGGCGCCGGGACGTGCTCGACGATCTTCTCGAACAGCGGGGTCAGCGTGCCTTCGCGCGCGTCCGGATCGTAGCTGGCGTAGCCGTTGCGGCCCGACGCGTAGAGGGTCGGGAAATCGAGCTGCTCGTCATTGGCGTCGAGGCTGACGAAGAGGTCGAACACTTCGTCCAGCACTTCGGCGTGGCGGCCGTCGGGACGGTCGATCTTGTTGACGACGACGATCGGCTTCAGGCCGAGGCCCAGCGCCTTGCCGGTGACGAACTTGGTCTGCGGCATTGCGCCTTCCGAGCTGTCGACCAGCAGGACGACGCCGTCGACCATCGAGAGGATGCGCTCGACTTCGGCGCCGAAGTCGGCGTGGCCGGGCGTGTCGACGATGTTGATGCGATAGCCGTTCCACTCGATCGAGGTCGGCTTCGCCAGAATGGTGATGCCGCGCTCCTTTTCGAGGTCGTTCGAGTCCATCGCGCGCTCTTCGATGCGCTGGTTGTCACGGAACGTGCCGGACTGGCGGAAGAGCTGGTCGACGAGGGTGGTCTTGCCATGGTCGACGTGCGCAATGATCGCGATATTGCGCAAGGGAAGCGGGGCGGACATTGTTCTACTCTCGATAAGAGGGGCAGGGCGAGCAGCCCTGTGCTGCACCGCAAAATTGGCGCGCCCTTAGCCGATCATAGCGATTCCGGCAAGTCGTGTACGATGTGGCGATACTGCAACAATGGTGCGAATTGTCCGCAGGCATGTGCGTGTCCTGATTGTTCGCAACGATTTAAAGTCCTAGAAGATCGCTCTTACCAATTTGCGACGAGCTTCGCGCATCACGACGCGGGCAGTCGTGCAGTAGGGACAGGGGATACCATGAAGGGTGTTTTGGCGGGCATCGGCGCGCGGGAATCGCGCATCTTCATCGAACGCAAGGTCGCGTTGCTGGCTACGGTCGCGGTTGGACTGGCATGGGCTCCCGCGGCGATGGCGCAGGACGCGGCTCCGCAGGCCGGTGCCGAAGAATATACCGACACCATCATCGTCACCGCCACCAAGCGCGAACAGACGCTGCAGGACGTGCCCGTCGCCGTCTCGGTGACGAGCGGGGCGACGCTGGAGCGCGCGCAGATGCGCGACCTCAAGGATCTGCAGACGCTGGTGCCGTCGCTGCGCGTGAACCAGTTGCAGTCGAGCGCCAACACCAACTTCTACATTCGCGGTTTCGGCAACGGCGCCAACAACGCGGGCATCGAGCCTTCGGTCGGCCTGTTCATCGACGGCGTGTACCGCTCCCGCTCGGCCTCGATGATCGCGGATTTCCCCGATGTCGAGCGGATCGAGGTGCTGCGCGGGCCGCAGTCCACGCTGTTCGGCAAGAACGCCTCGGCGGGCGTGATCTCGATCGTCACGAAGAAGCCGCAGTTCGAATTCGGCGGCAATGTCGAGGCGAGCTACGGCAACTACGACGCCATCGTCGTCAAGGGCATGGTCACCGGCCCGCTCAGCGACACCATCGCGTTCAGCCTCGCGGGCGGGCTCAACAAGCGTGACGGCATCGTCAAGGATCTCGCCTCGGGCGGGCGCACCAACGAGCGCGATCGCTGGTTTTCGCGCGGGCAGCTGCTGTTCGACAACCACGACGGCCTCGAACTGCGGCTGATCGGCGATTACGGCAAGATCGACGAGAACTGCTGCGCCGTCGTCAATCTGCGGCAGGCGACGCCGACTGCGGCCATTTTCGCGCTTGGCGGGGCGGTCAACCAGCCCGGCGAGAAGTATGACGACATCGCCTATTACAACTTCCAGTCCTCCAACAAGATCGAGAATTGGGGCGTTTCGGGCGAGATCGACTATGACCTGAACGGCACCAAGCTGACGTCTATCACGTCCTATCGGCGCACCAACGCGCTTACGAACCAGGACTCGGACTTCTCCAGCGCCGACCTGCTGGGCCGCAACTGGCAGGACCTGCGGATCAAGACCTTCACCCAGGAACTGCGCGCCAACTTCGAAGTGGGCGATCGCATCACCGGTCTCATCGGCGGGTACTACTTCAACGAGAAGATCGACCAGGACAACGAAGTCTTCTGGGGCGACGATGCGCGGCCTTACGCGAACCTGCTGGTGCAGAGCCTGTCGGGCGGCGCACTCAGCGTGCCCGCGCTGGAGACGGCCTTCGGTTCCTACGAAGGCAATCCGGCCAAGTACACCGGGCAGTTCTTCCGCTCCGGCACCGGCCTGACCGAAGCCTACAAGCTCAAGAACGAGGCGTGGTCCGCATTCGGCCAGCTCGACCTCGAGGTGGCGCCGGGGCTCATCGTAACGGGTGGCCTGAACTACACGCATGACAGGAAGCGCTTCGCCACCGGCACGACATCGAACGACGTGTTCTCGGCGATCAACTTCGACGATCCGCGCTATTCCGCCTTCCGCCAGCAACTGCTGCTGGGTGGGGCGCTGCGCTCGGTCGGCGTCAATCCGACTAACACGGCGCAGGTGATTGCCTTCGCGAGCAACCCGGCGACCGCGCCGGTCTACCAGCAGCTCGTCGCCTTCGCGAATGGCAATGCCAACAACCCGTCGGCGAACCCGCTCAACCCGCTGCGCGCGCTTCAGTATTTCCCGCAGTTCATGAACGTGCCCAACGCGGTCGAGCCGGGCAAGGTGAGCGACGGCGACTTCAGCTACACCGCCCGCATCGCCTGGGACATGACGCCGACGCTGAACCTCTATGCGGCCTACGCGACCGGCTACAAGGCGGCCTCGATCAACCTGTCGCGCGACAGTCGCCCGACTCCGGCCGACCTTTCCGCGCTGCGGGCGCAGGGGCTGGCGGTGACGAACCTTACCTCGGGCAGCCGCTTCGCCAATGCCGAGAACTCGACCGTCTACGAGGCGGGCCTCAAGGGCAACTGGGGCATCGTCTCGGCCAACGTCGCGGTGTTCAAGCAGGAAATCCGGAACTTCCAGTCGAACATCTTCACCGGCTCGGGCTTCTTCCTCGCGAACGCGGGCAAGCAATCGGCGTTCGGCATCGAGTTCGAGGGTTCGGCCAAGCCGATCGAACAGCTGACGCTGACGATGGCGTGGACCTACCTCGACCCGAAGTACGACACCTTCAAACTGTCCGCCTTCGGTGACTTGTCCGGTACGACCCCGGCGGGCGTCTCGCCGCTGTCGGCGACGTTCTCGGCCGAGTTCGTGCAGCCGGTCGGCGGCAACGGTGATCGCGTAATCCTGCGCGGCGACTACCACTACGAATCGCAGTTCCGCCTCGTCGAAGGGCTTCCCGGCCTCGTCGTGCGCGATGCTGCGGGCAACGTCACCAGCGTCGATGCCGCGCTGGCCGCCGCGCGCGAGTTCAAGCAGGACATCAACGACATGAACGCCTCGCTGACATACGCGATGGCGAACGGGCTGGAACTGACGGTCTGGGGCCGCAACCTGCTCGACGACCGCACCATCCTGCAGATCTTCGACAGCCCGGCACAGCCCGGCTCGATCTCGGGCTACCCGAACCAGCCACGCACTTACGGCGTGGCGGCACGCTACCGGTTCTAACCGGAGTGTGAACCGCGCACCCGCCGCGCCGTCTCTGGGAGGAGATGCGGTGAAGAAGCGGGGCGCAAACTGGAACAGGGGCGCGAAGGCCAAGGGCTTTCGCGCCCCTTTTTCTGTCCGATGCGACGGATCAAGTCCTCGGTTGCCCGTCAAGTCTTTGACTTTATAGTCCCAAGCGCAAGGCAAGCGTGAGGCGCGGGAAGATGCGTCCATGTGCAATAGGGGAAAGACATGCTCGACTACATGTTCATGCCGCTCAGGCGCTATGCGGATTTCCAGGGGCGCTCCCGGCGGATGGAGTTCTGGTCCTTCGCGCTGTTCAACTTCATCGTCTATACCGTGCTCACCATCGTCGGCGTCAGCATGGGCCTGTCGTTCAGCGCCTTCACCAGCATGGAGAACGGCGGCGGGGTGCCTTCGGCCATGTTCGGCGGCGGGCTGATGTTCATCTTCGCGATCGGCGGCATCTACATGCTCGCCACGCTGGTGCCCAACATCGCCGTGGCCGTGCGCCGTTTCCATGACCGCGACATGAGCGGCTGGTGGTATCTCGGCTTCATCGTGCTCAGCCTGATCCCGCTGGTCGGCTGGATCGCCAGCATCGTCCAGCTCGTTCTCTTCTTCCTGCCCGGCACGCCCGGCCACAACCGCTTCGGCCCGGATCCCAAGGATCCTGCGGGCGCGGAGGTCTTCGCCTGAGTCCCGGGGCCTAAAGCTCCCTGAGCGTCCTCGCCGGTTTCGCCCGCAGCAGCGGCAGCGTACCGGCGAGCGCGAAGCCGAGGATCAGGACGAGCCCTGCTGCCAGCACCGCCAGCACGCGGGGCCAGTCCGGCATCCAGGTGAATTCGAACAGCTTGACGATCACCGCCCAGGCCATCGCACTGCCCGCCGCCAGCGCCACGATGGCGAGCACCAGCGCGATCAGCCCGTACTCGGCCATCTGCAGCACCAGCAGCTGCGCGCGGCTGGCGCCCAGCACGCGCAGGATCACGGTGTCGTAAGTTCGGCTCGCCTTTGCCGCCGCGATGGCGCCGAGCAGCACGGCAAGCCCTGCCAGCACGGCGACGGAGGACGCGGCAAGGATCGCCGCCGACATCTGGTCGAGCAGCGCGCGTGCATCGCGCAGCAGGCTGCCGGTCTCGATCACCGAGGCCGAAGGGAACGCATGCACCAGTTTCGGGAGCAGCCCGGCGGTCGATGCGCCCGGCGGCACCTCGATGGTCGCGGCAAGGTTGTGCGGCGCGTCGGCCAGCGCATTGGGCGAGAATACCAGCACGTAGTTGAAGCCGAGGCTGTCCCAGTCGATCCGACGCAGCGCGGCGATGCGGGCGTTGATCTCCACGCCGAGCACGCTGAGCTTCACGTAATCGCCTACCTTGACGCCGATGGCCTGCGCCAGCTGCTCGTCCAGCGATACCAGCGGTTCGCCCCGGTAAAGGATCGGCCACCACTTGCCGGACGTCACCGCGCTGCCTTCGGGCACGCCTACGGAATAGGTCAGCCCGCGCTCGCCGCGCAGGGCCCAAGCGCCGTCCGGCAAGTCCTTGCCGAGGCTGGACACGCGGGTCATGTGGTCTTTCGGTCCGTAGGCGAGGATGCGGCCGCGCAGGTTCGGCACCAGCTTCACCTTGGAGGCGGGAACGGTGCGCTCGACGGCCTCGCGGAAATCCCCCGCCTTGGCCTTGGGCACGTCGAGCACGAAGAAGTCGGGCGCACGCTCGGGCACTGTACGGCGTATGTTGGCGTCGAGGCTGGTCTGGACCGCCGCGATCAGCACGAAGGCGGAGAGCCCGAAGCCGAGCGCGGTCACCAGCGCGCCGGTCTGAGCACCGGGGCGGTGCAGATTGGCGAGGCCCGCGCGCAGCATCGGGCCTCGCGGTCGGGGCAGATGGGCGGCGGCCTTGCGGATGCCGAGCCCGATCAGCGCCAGCACCGCCAGCATGGCGGCGGACGCTCCGAGGAAGCCCAGCGTCACCAGCGGCTGCGCGGCGTTGACCAGCGCCAGCGCGACGATGGCGGCAAGGCCGAGACCGACGGGCAGCGCCAGAGCCTTGCGGTCGGCAGCGAGCGGAGAAACGCGGGCACGCATCAGCGCCATCGCTGGCCATCCGCGCGCACGGACCAGCGGCGGCGCGGCGAAGACCAGCGCAACGAGCAGGCCATAGGCCGCTGCCGTCGCCAGCGCGGCGGGCGAGATGGTGAACCCGGCCTCGACCGGGAGCAGGCTCTGGAGCGCGGAGGAGAGCAGCGGCGTCACCAGCACCCCTGCCGCAAGGCCTGCGAGGCTGCCGACCACCGCCGCCGCGCCCACCTGCAGTAGGTAGATGCGCGCGATGTCGCCGCTCGTCGCACCCAGAACCTTGAGCGTCGCGATCGAGGTGCGCCGCGCCTCGAGATAGGAAGAGACGCCGCCGCCGATACCGATCCCGGCGATCACCAGCGCGGCGAGGCCGACGAGGACGAGGAACTCGCCCATGCGCGTCACGAAGCGCTCGGTCGAGGGGGAGGCGGCCTTGCGGGTGCGGGTCTCGAAGCTCTGGCCGAAGCGCTCCTTCAGGGCATCGACGACGGGTTCGGGATCGCGCTGCGGATCGGTGAAGCGCACGCGCACGACGCTGCGGTACATCGCTCCCGGTGCGGTCAGCCCCGCGCGGGCGGGGAGGTCGAGCGCGACCACGGCGGTGTCGCCGAGCGCGAAGCCCTCGCTCATCTGTTCCGGGTCGGAGGCGATCACGCCGCCTACGGTTACGGGCACGCCGCCGATGGCGATGCGCGCGCCCTTGGCCACCCCGAGCCTTGCGGCGGTGCCCTTGGCGATCCATGCGGTCCCGCTCTGCGGCGCACCCACGCGGCGACCGTCGACCAGTTCCAGCCTGCCGTAGAGCGGCCAGCTGTCGTCCACGGCCTTGAGCGCCACTGGCGCGGTCGCATCGCCGCGCGTGGCGATGGCCTGCATCCTGAGGCCGTGCGAAACGTGGCCGAGGCGGGCTAGGGCGGCGTCTTCCTCTTGGCTAAGCGCCCGCTGCCAGACGCGCAGTTCGATATCTCCGCCGAGGATCTCTCGCCCGCGCGTCCCCAACTCACGCTCGATCGAGCCTGTCAGCGTCCCGATCGCGGCAATCGCGCCGACGCCGAGGAACAGGCAGACGAGCAGCAGCCGCAGTCCCTTGAAGCGCGCGGACAAGTCGCGCCGGGCGAGCATCCATGCGGTG
The DNA here is from genome assembly GCF_021227995.1 of Novosphingobium kaempferiae. Classification (NCBI taxonomy): domain Bacteria; kingdom Pseudomonadati; phylum Pseudomonadota; class Alphaproteobacteria; order Sphingomonadales; family Sphingomonadaceae; genus Novosphingobium; species Novosphingobium kaempferiae. Next base: position 525,691 of record NZ_CP089301.1, on the reverse strand, counting down.
CGCCAGGGCAGGGCTTTACGAAGCGCCTCAGGCAAGGGTGTCGCTCGCGATCCGGCCGTCACCGATTGTCACGACCCGCTCGCAGCGATGGGCGAGGCTCTCGTCGTGGGTGATGATGAGCAGCGTCGCTCCCGTCTCGGCGCGGCGGGCGAAGAGGAGGTCGATGATGGCGGCACCGGTTGCGGCGTCGAGGTTGCCGGTCGGCTCGTCGGCGAAGACCAGCGCGGGCCGGGGCGCAAGGGCGCGGGCGATGGCGACGCGCTGCTGCTCGCCGCCCGAAAGCTGCGCGGGGTAGTGCGACAGGCGATGACCGAGGCCCACTGCCGTCAGTTCCGCCTCGGCCCGCTCGCGTGCATCGGGCATTCCGGCGAGTTCGAGCGGGGTGGCCACGTTCTCCAGCGCGGTCATCGTCGGCAGCAGGTGGAAGGCCTGGAGGACGATGCCGATCCGGCCCCGCCGCGCGCGGGCGAGGGCATCCTCTTCCATCCCGGCGAAGTCCTGCCCCGCAACCTCCAGTGTCCCCGAACTGGCGCGCTCGAGCCCGCAAAGCACCGCCATCAGCGAGGATTTGCCCGATCCCGAAGGGCCGAGCAGGGCGAGCGTCTGCCCGTCCGGCACGGCAAGGTCGATCCCCTTCAGGATCTCCACGGCGCTGTCGCCGGAACCTAGCGTCAGCCGCAGGTCTCTGGCGAGAATGGTGTTCGAAAGGGCGATGGGGGAATGGGCAGGGCTTGTCACCGTCCCCATATGGGATAGCACCGGTGCATCCGACAAGTCGGCCCTTTCAGGAGAATGCCTTGCGCCTCGTTTCCCTCGCGCTCCTTGCCGTCTCGACCATCGCGATTTCCGCCTGCGGTCAGGCGCCGCAGGAAACACCTTCGCAGTCCAGCGAGGCCTCTGCCGATGCACCGCCGCAGATCCCGGTGATGGGGTCGGAGCGTTCGATTCTCGCCTTCGGGGATTCGCTGCTGGCGGGGTATGGGCTTGACGATGGGGAGAGCTACCCTGACCGGCTGGAGCAGGCGCTGCGGGCGCGGGGCGTGAACGCGAAGATCGCCAATGCGGGGATTTCGGGCGATACCACCGCGGCGGGGCTCCAGCGGCTAGACTTCACGTTGAAGAACCAGCCGGTGAAGCCGGAACTCGTCATCATCAGCCTCGGCGGCAACGACATGCTCCGCTCGCTCCCGCCTGCAGAGACGCGCGCCAATCTGGAAAAGATGCTCGAACGGCTGAAGGCTCAGGACATCCCCGTCGTCCTGCTCGGCATGTTGGCCGCGCCCAATCTGGGCAAGGACTACGCGGCGAAGTTCAACCCGATCTACCCGCAACTGGCCGAGAAGTACGGCGCTGTGCTGGTGCCGTTCTTCCTCCAGCCGGTGATCGACAAGCCCGATCTCATGCAGGGCGACCATGTCCACCCCACCGCCATCGGCATTGACGCGATCGTGGCGGCGACGGTGGACGACGTAGCGGACGCGCTGCCGAAGAAGTGACGGCCGTCAAATACAGCGCACTGTCCCCGCACTGACTTCCCACACCGCAGCCTCGCTCGCGATCGCCTCGAACGGGGCGATCTCGGTGCCGGTGAGCCAGACCTGGGCCGAGCCCGCGCGCAACCGGTCGAACAGGGCCTCGCGCCGCAGCGGATCGAGGTGGGCGGCGACTTCGTCCAGCAGCAGCAGGCGCGGGCGGCGTTCGCCGTCGCCTTCCAGAAGCTGCGAATGGGCAAGGGTGATGGCGATCAGCATCGCCTTCTGCTCGCCCGTGGAGCAATCGGCGGCGGGTTGGGCCTTGCCTGCCATGGTGACGGCCAGTTCGTCGCGGTGCGGGCCGGTGAGCGTGCGCTGCGCTGCCCGGTCCCGTGCCCTGCCTTCGCGCAGGGCTATGGCCAGGGCACCAGCCTCCACCGGGCCGCCGGGCTGGTAGGCCAGCGAAGGCCGGGCGAACGGGGCATCGGGCAAGGCGGCGAGCGCCGCTTCCAGTCGCAGGACCAGACGCGCACGGGCCGCCGCGACGAGCGCGCCCGCCTCGGCGATCTGCACCTCGATAGCGTCCAGCCAGTGCGGGTCCGGCGCGCGCTCGTCGGAAAGCAGGCGGTTGCGTTCGCGCACCGCAGTTTCCAGTCTTGCCGCATTCCCGGCGTGAGCGGGATCGATGGCGAGCACCAGCCGGTCGAGGAAACGCCGCCGCGCGCCCGCGCTTTCCACGAAGAGGCGATCCATCGCCGGGGTCAGCCATCCGATCGAAAGCCACTCGGCAAGACTGAGCGCGGATGCCTGCGCGCCGTTGACCTGCACCAGCCGTCGTCCGGGGCGCTCCGCAGCGACGCCGGTGCCGAGCCGCACTGCCTCCCCCTCCGGCATCGCCAACGCAGCGTTCACCGCAAAGCCGCCATCGCCATCCTGCGCGGGAACGTCCGCCAGTTGCGCACGGCGAAGGCCGCGACCGGGGGCGAGCAGGCTGATCGCCTCCAGCACGTTGGTCTTGCCCGCGCCGTTCTCGCCGACCAGCAGGTTGAACTGCGCCGTGCCTTCCACCGCAGTCTCGCGGTGGTTGCGGAAACGGGACAGGAGGATGCGGTCGAGCATGGTGCGGCGGGGCCTAGCCGGTCAGGCCGACCGGCTCAATGTTCAGACCGAGCGCGCCTTGGCAAAAGGCGAGAAGTCCACATTGTCGTCGAACACCTCGACGCCCTCGCGCGCCTTGAGCCAGCCGACGACCACATAAGTCAGCGGGGTCAGCACGGCCTCCCACAGCACCTTCATGCCCCAGTTGGTGACCATGACGGTCAGCACCTGCTCGTGCGTCCATGTGCCGAGGAAGGCGATGGGGTAGAACAGCGCGCTGTCCACCGCCTGCCCGAACACGGTCGAGCCGATGGTGCGCGTCCACAGATGCTTGCCGCCGGTCATCAGCTTCATCTTGGCGAGCACGAAGGAGTTGACGAACTCGCCCGCCCAGAACGCAGTGAGCGAGGCCAGTACGATGCGCCAGGTGGAGCCGAACACGGCCTCATAAGCGGCCTGCCCCGTCCAGCCCGCGTCAGGCGGCATGGCGACGACGACGAAGCTCATGAAGGCCATGAAGATCATCGCGAAGAACCCCGCCCACACGCAGCGGCGGGCGTTGGCGTAGCCGTAGACCTCGGTCAGCACGTCGCCGATGACGTAGCTGACGGGGAAGAACAGGATGCCCGCGCCGAAAGTGACGCCGCCGAAGTTCGCCAGCTTGGATGCGCCGATCAGGTTCGACAGCAGCAGGATGGCGACGAAGGCTGACATCACGTAGTCGAAATAGCGGAAATGCCGCCGCGCACCGGCAAGGCCGTCGATGCGTGACAGGTGGGCTGGATTGTCGGGGGCGTCGTCGGTTCCGGCGTTCATTGCCTGTGCGTAACGTGGCTTTGCTGCAGCGCAAAGCACAAGTTTGCGCGCGGCGACGGTTTGCGCGGGGACGCAAGCGCGCTATGGGAACCCGGCGCGCGCCCGTAGCTCAGCTGGATAGAGCACGAGCCTTCTAAGCTTGGGGTCACAGGTTCGAACCCTGTCGGGCGCGCCATTTCCAAGGAAAATGGTCGCCCAGTCTTCGAAGAGGAGTTCGAACTGTGTTCGAACGGGCCGCGCCATTTGTCGCGGTTTAAGCGATGTTAACCTGACCGGCTTACCTTTCCACGCATGACTCGCCAGGTTCTTCCCCGACGTTCGCAGCGACGCTCCGTCGCGATGGCCGTCCAGTGCCGCACGCAGAGCGGCCTCAGGGACGATGGCGAGATCTCCGATATCTCGGCCGAGGGGTGCTGCCTGCGGATGCGCGGCATCTATTTCCGTGTCGGCACGCGCCTGATCGTGCGGCCCTCGGGCATGGAGAGCATGTCGGGCGTGGTGCGCTGGGTCAGCAGCGACCTCGCCGGAGTGGAGTTCGACCGCCCTCTGTACGGTCCGGTGCTGGAGCACATCGCGGCCACGCACGCCGCGCATATCCGCGCCTGATCCACGCGCCACGTCGCCCCGGCGAATTCTCGTTCATCTGGCCTGAAAGCGCTGGCCAAGCCGCAAGACCGCCCCGCACACTCTCCCGATATGACCGGCAAGAAGCCGCCGGCGCGCTTCAAGCATCGGGAGAGAGAGCTTGGCACTACACACCGGCCCGGCCAGCGAGGCCCCCAATCATCCGCTCGCCGTCCGCATGGGCGTGATCGCGGGCGTATCGCATAACGTCGTCATCGGCACCGTCATGGGTTCCTTCGGGCTGATGCTCGCGTCGGTCGAGCAGCGGCTCGGCGTCAGCGCGGAGCAGGCGGCGGCGGGGATACCGCTGGTGCTGGTCGGCTCCTCCATCCTCGCACCTTTCGTTGGCGTGCTCATCGCCAAGGTTTCCTTGCGGCTCCTGCTGCTGGTCGGCGCGCTGCTGACGGTGGCGGGATACCTGACGCTGGCGTGGACGCAGAGCTACGCGCTTTACCTCCTTGCTTATGGCCTGTGCTTCGGACCGGCGATGAGCCTTGCCGGATCGATCGGCCCGGCGACGCTGGTGACGCGCTGGTTCAACCGCAATCGCGGACTGGCGCTCGGCATCGTCCATCTGCCGGTGGTCATCGCCATCGTGCCGTGGACGCTGGAGAGGGCGCTGTCGGTCGTCTCGCCGAGTGCGATCTACCTGTCGATCGGCGTCATCGCAGCGGTGCTGCTGCTGCCGCTGATCCTGCTGACGGTCGACCACCCGCCGGGCCACACCGAGACCCCAGCGCCGGAACCGGAGGCAAAGCGGACCGCCGATGGCTCCTTCAGCGTGGCGCAACTGCTGGCGCGGCCGCGCTTCTGGGCAATCTCGCTGGCGGCGGTGGCGAGCATGACGAGTTCGGTCCTGCTCGGCTCGCTGCTGGTGCCGATGGGCATGTCCTGGGGCTTCACCCGGCCCGAGGCGGCGCTGCTGCAGTCGATCATGTCGCTGGTCGGGATCGCCGGGTCGGTGCTGTTCGGGTGGATCGCGGACCGTCTCGGCGGGGCGAAAGCGCTGGCGCTGATCGGCTTCGATTGCGCGGTGCTCTGGGCGATCCTGCTCCAGCATCCGCCGTTCTGGCTCGCCGCCGTAGTGATCGGCCTGATCGGGATGCACGGGGCGGGCGCGATCCCGACGCTGGGCAAGGGGCTGACCGATGCCTTCGGGCAGGCGAGCTACAGCCGTAGCTTCGGGCTCAACACGCTGATCGGGCTGCCGTTCATCGCCGTCGCCGTGGTCGGTTCGGCGCGGGTGCATACGATGACGGGAAGCTACGACGGCGCGATCCTGGCGATCAGCGGCTTCTTCGTGTTGGCGGTGGTGCTGGGGCTCTATGCCGCGACTGGGCCGAAGGTGCCGGAGGCGATCCCGGCAGCGGCATGAATCAGCCTCTTCGCGCGGTCGCCTTGAGCTGGCCGAGAACCGGGTAGCCGAGACCCTCGGGGATCACCAGCCACTCGCCGTCGTCGCGCTGCTCGGTATGCGGATTGATGCGCGAGACCGGGTGCGCGGCGATGTCGGCGAGCGCCTCGGCATGGCTGGCGTATTGCGCCAGCCGTTCGAGGTTGCGGCGGGTCGGGAAGATCACGGTGATCTCGCCGCTGTCGGCCATGGCGAGCGCATCGGCGGCGCTGGTCCAGAACAGGCGCGAGTTCTCGGTCGCGTCCACCGTCACGTCGACCGCCCCGGTGCCGAGGTCTACGACGAAGAAGCGGGTGTCGAACGCCTTTTCCCACAAGGGGCACCAGTGCGCGAAGAAGGTGAGCGACTGCGGCTCCAGTTCCCAGCCGAAGCGCTCCAGCACGATGTCGAGGCGACCCACCTCCATCAGCAGCGCGCGGGCTTCGCGGGCCTCCTGCGCGGTGACGGGCTGGCGGGTGGCGATCATCAGCCCGCTTTCCTCCAGCGTCTCGCGGATGGCGGCGATGCGGGCCGCAGCGATCTCCTCGGCTTCGCCCGGCAGGATGCGGCGGGCGAGTTCGCGGTCGGCAGGATCGACGCGGCCGCCGGGGAACACTGCCGCACCCCCGGCAAAGCGCATGCCGTCGGAACGCTGGAGCATGAGCAGTTCGGGCGGTCCGCCCTCGGCGGCATGGCGGAACACGACCACCGTGGCGGCGGGGACGACCGAGGGGCCATCGGCGGACATCGGCTGGTCGGAAGGGGGGCTGCGGAACATCATGAGGATGTCGCGCGTGGGGCAGGCAGTCGCAAGGGCAAAATGCTTGCGGGAATCGGCAGGACTGTCGGCAGGATTTACAACCTGCGATTGGCGGCCCGACAGTCGCGCGGACGAAACGGCTGATTTCCTAAGAAAATCAAAACTGGCACGCGCCATGCTTATGGAGTATCGTACCTCGAGAGAAAGCAGTCTCGATAGAGGCGGGGCCGGACAGTCTCCCGGACCCGCCTCCCCGGGGTTCCCCTTCACCAGCGGCGCACAAGCAAAAGGCCCGGGAATTGCTTCCCGAGCCTTTATGACATTCGGCTGTGTGCCGGATCAGCAGATCAGCCTTGGGCAGCGATCCCGCTTTCGGTCATGAGCTGGTGCAGTTCGCCCGCCTCGTACATCTCCATCATGATGTCGCTGCCGCCGAGGAACTCGCCCTTGACGTAGAGCTGGGGGATCGTCGGCCAGTCCGAGTAGGCCTTGATGCCCTGGCGGATTTCCATGTCCTGCAACACGTCGACGGTCTCGTAAGCGACGCCGAGGTGGTCGAGGATGGCGATGGCGCGGCTGGAGAAGCCGCACTGCGGGAACAACGGGGTGCCCTTCATGAAGAGGACCACGTCGTTGCTCTTTACGATGTCGCCGATACGGGCGTTGACGTCGGACATTTCAGTAAAACCCTTGGATATGTTGCAACGTCAGTTGGGGACGGCAGTGGTGAGTTGCAAGGCATGCAGAACGCCGCCCATGCGGCCGCCGAGCGCTTCGTAGACCAGCTTGTGCTGGGCGACGCGCGGCTTGCCCGTGAAAGCGGCGGAAACGACGTGCGCGGCGTAGTGGTCGTTGTCACCGGCGAGGTCGGTGATCGTGACTTCCGCATCCGGCAGCGCGGTGCGGATCATCGTCTCGATCTCGGTTGCGGTCATGCCCATCGGAATATCAACCCAGGAACTGGCGGCGCGCTTCGGCCTGCTTGGCGGAGAGCGCGGCGCGAACTTCGGCTTCAGTGGTATCGACGCCGGCGGCGGTGAGGTCGCCCAGCAGCTTGCGGATCACGTCCTCGTCGCCGGCTTCCTCGAAGTCGGCCTGAACGACGGCCTTGGCGTAGGCGTCGGTTTCCGCCTGCGAGAGCTTCATGCGCTCGGCCGCCCATTCGCCGACCAGGCGGTTGCGACGCGCCTGAATGCGGAACAGGGTGTCGGCGTCATGCGCGAACTTGGCCTCTTCGCCGCGCTCGCGGTCCTGGAAACTCGTCATCGGGCAACCTCGGGTTGGATCAGTCCTTGCCGATAGGGAAGCGCGCGCGCCGGGGCAATCCCGATTCGTGAGGAGTGGCCCATAGGCCGAGGACATCGTCCCGGGGCGAGCCCGGGACGACGGGGGTCAGGCGGCCAGAACGGCCTTGGCGAGAAACGGCAGCCCGTCCTTCGCCTTGCCTTCATAGGACGAGATGGCATCGCCCTGCGCGATCGTCAGGCCGATCTCGTCGAGGCCGTTGAGCAGGCAGTGCTTGCGGAACGGGTCGATCTCGAAGGTGAAGCGGTCCTGGAACGGGGTCGTCACCGACTGGGTTTCGAGGTCGATGTCGATGGGGTCGGTCAGTGCGACTTCCATCAGGCGATCGATCGCCTCCTGCGGCAGCGCCACGGTCAGGATGCCGTTCTTGAAGGCGTTACCCGAGAAGATGTCCGAGAAGCTCGGCGCGATCACGCAGGTCACGCCCATGTCGAGCAGCGCCCAGGCCGCGTGCTCACGGCTGGAGCCGCAACCGAAGTTGTCGCCCGCGATGAGGATCGGCGCACCGGCGTTGGCCGGGTCGGTGAAGACGTTGCCTTCTTCCTTCTTGACCGACTCGAACGCGCCCTTGCCGAGACCTTCACGGGTGATGGTCTTGAGCCAGTGCGCCGGGATGATGACGTCGGTGTCGACGTTCTTGCGGCCGAATGGGATCGCCTTGCCGGCGACGTGGTTGATCGCCTGCATCAGTCGGTCTCTGACGGAAAGTGCGGCGCCGTGTTCGTCTTCGGCGGCGCTTCGGTCTTCTTGCGGTCGCTGCGGCGCTTCACGAAGAGCAGGGCGGCGGCGATGGCGGCCGAACCGATGGCGGCACCGGCGGCGAGCGCGGCCTTTCCGGCCAGCGAGTTGTCGGAATCGTTGGACATGAAACTATCCTATCAGTTCAGGCCGGTTCGGTCACGGGCGCCAGATCGCGCACGTCGGTCAGCTTGCCGGTGACGGCGGCGGCGGCGGCCATCGCCGGGCTCATCAGGTGGGTGCGCGCACCTGGACCCTGACGGCCGGTGAAGTTGCGGTTGCTGGTGGAGGCGCAGCGTTCGCCCGCCGGAACCTTGTCCGGGTTCATGGCGAGGCATGCCGAGCAGCCCGGCTCGCGCCATTCGAGGCCCGCATCGATGATGATCTTGTCGAGACCCTCGGCCTCGGCCTGCGCCTTGACCAGACCCGATCCGGGGACGACGATCGCCCACTTCACGTTGTCGGCCTTGTGGCGGCCCTTGAGCACTTCGGCGGCGGCGCGGATATCCTCGATGCGGCTGTTGGTGCAGCTGCCGATGAAGATGTTCTGCACTTCGACGTCGGTGAGCTTGGTGCCGGGCGTCAGGCCCATGTAGTCGAGGCTGTGCTTGACCGCATCGCGCTTGGAGGCGTCGGCGAAGTCTTCGGGGCTGGGGACGACGCCGCCGATGCCGGAGGTGTCCTCGGGGCTGGTGCCCCAGGTGACGGTCGGCTGGATGTCCTCGGCGCGGATGAAGACGGACTTGTCGTAAGTCGCGCCTTCGTCGGTCGCGAGGCTCTTCCACCAAGCGACGGCCTTGTCCCAGTCCTCGCCCTTCGGCGCGTAGGGGCGGCCCTTGACGTAGGCGAAGGTCGTCTCGTCCGGCGCGACCAGACCGGCGCGGGCGCCGCCCTCGATCGACATGTTCGACACGGTCAGGCGGCCTTCCACCGACATCTCGCGGAAGACGTTGCCGGTGTATTCGATCACGTAGCCGGTGCCACCGGCGGTGCCGATGACGCCGATGACGTGCAGGATCACGTCCTTTGGGGTCACACCTGCGCCGAGCTTGCCCTCAACGCGGACCTCGAAGGTCTTCGCCTGCTTGAGCAGCAGCGTCTGCGTGGCGAGGACGTGCTCGACTTCGCTGGTGCCGATGCCGAACGCCAGCGCGCCGAGGCCGCCGTTGCAGGCGGTGTGGCTGTCACCGCAGACGATCGTCGCGCCGGGCAGCGAGAAGCCCTGCTCGGGACCGACGACGTGGACGATGCCCTGTTCCGGATCGGCGTCGCCGATGTAGCGGATGCCGAAGGCGGGGGCGTTCTTTTCCAGCATTTCCAGCTGCTGGGCACTCTGGGGATCGGCGATGGGCACGCGGTTGCCGTTGGCGTCGCGGCGTGCGGTGGTGGGCAGGTTGTGGTCGGGCACCGCAAGGGTAAGGTCGGGACGGCGTACCGGGCGGCCGGCGGCGCGAAGGCTTTCGAAAGCCTGCGGACTCGTCACTTCATGGACGATGTGCCGGTCGATATAGATGAGGCAGGTACCGTCGTCGCGCTTGTCGACGACGTGGGCGTCCCAGATCTTCTGGTAGAGGGTGCGCGGATTCGTTGTCATGATTGGGCGCGAATAGGCGCGCTCGCCACGCAATTCAAGCGGTGCGAGCGCGCCCTTTCAAGTAATTTTGTTATCAGCCGCGGCGGCGGTCATAGTCGTGGCGCTCCATGCGCAGGGCGACGTAGACCTTGTTCACGCGGTTGCCGAGGGTGCGGGTCTCCTGAGCGGAGAGGCCGCCGCGCGAGTACTGGCCGTAGAGGCGCTGGATGTCGGCGACGTCGCGGCGCAGGCCGCTGGCTTCGCGCTGCGAGATCGTGCGGCGGGCGGCGGCGCGGTCGATGTTGGCGCGCAGGCCATTGATGTCGCTGCGGATGTCGTAGTGGCGCGCGGCCTGCTGGCGGCCACCGTTGTGGTGGTAGGGCGCGGCCTCGGCGATGGCGGGCGCGACGGCGGTGAGGCCCAGCGCGGCGACGAGAGCGGGGGCGATCAGCTTGGTGAACTTGCGCATGGAAGGCACTCCTTTGACTTGGGCCCTTTGTCCTGGGCCTGTAGAAATCCGGTTCGGAGCTGTTGTTCCGATGGGTTCAGATTTAAGCCTCTCAAACTGAACGCCAGATAGATGGGCCGTCGCAGGAATGTGTGCGATTGTAAGAGAGTGTCGCAGGCGAGGTTTGGGTCTATAAGCGCGGCCATGTCCGTCCTTGCCGCCGTCCTGATCGTCCTTGCCACCGTAGCCGCCATGGAGTTCGTCGCCTGGTCGAGCCACAAGTACATCATGCATGGCTTCGGCTGGGCCTGGCACCGCGACCATCACGAGCCGCACGACAAGGTGCTGGAGAAGAACGACCTCTATGCGCTGTTCGGCGCGGCGATCAGCATCGGCATGTTCGCGCTCGGCTCGCCGCTGGTGATGGGGGGCGGCGCGTGGGAACCGGGGACGTGGATCGGGCTTGGCGTGCTGATCTATGGCGTCATCTATACGCTGGTGCATGACGGCCTCGTCCATCAGCGCTATTTCCGCTGGGTGCCCAAGCGCGGCTACGCCAAGCGGCTGGTGCAGGCGCACAAGCTGCACCATGCGACCATCGGCAAGGAAGGCGGCGTCAGCTTCGGCTTCGTCGTCGCCCGCGATCCGGCCGCGCTCAAGCGCGAACTGCGCGAACAGCGCCAGCGGGGCATCGCCGTGCTGCGCGAGGCGGTGGACTGAGCGGCCAGGCGGCGCACGCAGCGATCCGCCTCGAAAGCGTCTCGATTCGTCCTGACCGGCCCTCCGCCCCTCTTTGTCTTTCGGCCGGGAGGGATATCCTGCGCACATCGAATCCGGCCGCGCAGCGGTCAGCCGTGTTTCCGTCAGCTTCTCTACGACCGCGCATCGGTCGTGCTGAAAGCCACCTAAGTCCCGGTCGCCGCAGGGCCTGCCATGCCCCCCACGGCAAGCGCCCCGCGATCGGGAGAGGAGCTGACGGAAAACTCTTCGGCGCTACTCCGCTCGCGTCCAGATCCACGTCCCCACCGTCGCCAGCACGGCGAGCGGGATCAGTGCCCACATCTCCCCGGCAGTGGCCCAGACGATGGCGACGCTCAGCGCCATGGTGCCGAGCGCGGCGATCTTGCCCTTGCGGCTGATCGCCCGCCGGTCGCGCCACTCACGCAGGTGGCGGCCATACTTGGGATGCTGGTAGAGCCGCTCTGCCCATTCCGGGTGGCTCTTGGAAAAGCAGCCCGCTGCGAGAATCCAGAAGATCGTCGTCGGCAGCAACGGCAGGAAGATGCCGAGCGTGCCGATCCCGACGAGGATCACCCCGGCGGCGATCCAGAGGTATTTCTCCGCCCGGTTCATTCAGCCCTGGGCATAACGCGCGGCCGTCTCCCGGATCAGCGCGATCATGTTGGGCACGCCCTGCGTCCGGTTGGACGAGAGCTGGTTCTTCAGGTCGAACGGTTCCAGCGCGGCGGCGATGTCCGTTTCGGCGACGGTCGCGGCGGGCTTGTCCTGCACGGCGGCGATCACCAGCGAGACGATCCCCTTGGTGATCGCCGCGTTGCTGTCCGCCAGGAAGTGCAGGGTGCCGTCTTCCTTCGCCATCGGATAGACCCAGACGCTGGCCGAGCAGCCGCGCACCTTGGTGGCGTCGGTCTTGAGCGCGTCGGGCATGTCGTCCAGTTCGCGCCCCAGTTCGATGAGGAGCCGATAGCGTTCGTCGCCGTCGAGAAATTCGTACTCTTCGCGGATATCGTCGAGGCTGCGCATAGGCTTCGGCATTTAGAGGCGCGCGCGGCGAGGGCAAGGGGTTATTGCGAGCATTTCTCAAAGTCTAATCGTCGTCCCGGACTTGATCCGGGACCGCTGGCGGTCTTTAGGTGAACGTCATCGCGCAGGGCGCCCTGCCGACAGGTGGGCTGTTCACGGCCAGCGGTCCCGGCCTTCGCCGGGATGACGAATTCGAGGAATGCCGATGGCCGAGCAGGATCACCCGTTCTTCAGCATGCACGAGCACGGCTTCGTGCGCGTCGCCACCTCCACCCCGCGCGTGCGCACGGCGGACGTCGCTGCCAACCGCGACGCCATTCTGGCCGAGGCGCGCCGCGCGCATGAGGCGCATGTCGACCTGCTCGTCTTCCCCGAACTGTGCTTGTCCTCCTACGCCATCGACGACCTGCACCTGCAGGGCGCGATGATCGAGGCGGTCGAGAGCGCCATCGCCGATATCGTCAGGGCCAGCGCCGACCTGTCGCCGGTGCTGCTGGTCGGCGCCGCGCTGGAGAGGAAGGGGCGGCTCTACAACTGCGCCGTCGTCATCGCGCAGGGTCGCCTGCTGGGCGTGGTGCCCAAGTCGTACCTCCCCAACTACCGCGAGTTCTACGAGAAGCGCTGGTTCGCCAGCGGCAAGGCGATCCGCAATGCCACCATCGCGGTGAACGGGCAGGAGGTGCCGTTCGGCGTCGACCTCGTCTTCGCCTCGCAGGTGCTGCGCAACTTCCGCTTCTTCGTCGAGATCTGCGAGGATTTCTGGGCACCGACGCCGCCAAGCTCGCTAGGCGCGATGGCGGGGGCGACGATTCTCGCCAACCTTTCCGCCTCCAACATCGTCATCGGCAAGTCTGACGAGCGGCACATGCTCTGCCGTGCGCAGTCGGCGCGGGCGGTGGCGGCCTACGTTTACTGTGCAGCGGGGCACGGGGAGAGCACCACCGACCTCGCGTGGGACGGGCAGGGCATCGTCTACGAACTGGGCGACCTGCTGGCCGAGTCCGAGCGCTTCTCGCTCGCGCCCGAACTGTGCGTGGCCGACGTCGACTGCGACCGCATCGTCATGGACCGCCTGCGGGTGCCGACCTTCAACGATGCCGCCGAAGTCTCGGGGCGGCCGGAGGATACATTCCGGACCATCGCCTTCCGCCATGCCCCGGCGGGCGGCGACATCGGCCTCAAGCGCCCGGTCAGCCGCTTCCCCTTCGTGCCCGCGCGCGCCGACAAGCTGGATGCCGACTGCTACGAGGCGTTCAATATCCAGGTCGACGGCCTGATGCGCCGTATCGAATCGACCGCGGCGAAGTCGCTGGTGATCGGCATCTCGGGCGGGCTCGATTCGACCCACGCGCTGATCGTCGCCGCGCGCGCCTGCGACCGGCTGGGCCTGCCGCGCGAATTCATCCGCGGCTATACGATGCCCGGCTTCGGCACCAGCGACGGCACGAAGTCGAACGCGTGGAAGCTGATGGACGCGGTCGGCATCACGGCGGCGGAGATCGACATCCGCCCCACCGCGACGACGATGCTACAGGACATCGGCCACGCCTTTGCGGATGGCGAACCGGTCTACGACGTGACGTTCGAGAACGTGCAGGCGGGCCTGCGCACCGACTACCTGTTCCGCCTCGCCAGCCAGCACAACGGCTTCGTCATCGGCACCGGCGACTTGTCCGAACTGGCGCTGGGCTGGTGTACTTACGGCGTCGGTGACCAGATGAGCCACTACGCGGTCAACGCGGGCGTGCCCAAGACGCTTATCCAGTACCTCATCCGCTGGTGCGCCACGACCGACCAGTTCACGGCCTCCACCGAAGAGATCCTGCTGGCGATCCTGGCGACCGAGATCTCCCCCGAACTGGTGCCCGCAGGCGCCGACGGCGCGATCCAGAGCACCGAGGCGAAGATCGGGCCTTACGAACTGAACGACTTCTTCCTGCACCACATCATGCGCTTCGGGCAGAAGCCGTCGAAGGTCGCGTTCCTCGCGTGGCATGCGTGGCGGGATGCGTCGGCCGGGACGTGGCCGCATGCCTTCCCGGACGCGAAGAAGAACGCCTACGATCTGGCGACGATCCGCTCGTGGCTGGAGAAGTTCCTGCGGCGCTTCTTCGCGTTCAGTCAGTTCAAGCGCTCGGCGATCCCGAATGGTCCGAAGGTTTCCACCGCCGGAGCGCTGAGTCCCCGCGGCGACTGGCGCGCACCATCGGACGCCAGCGCGGCGGTGTGGCTGGCGGAATTGGAACGGAAGGTGCCGTGACGCAAAATTCCTCCCCGAGCTTGCTCGGGGAGGTGGCAGCGACGAAGTCGCTGACGGAGGGGGATGGCGCGAGGTTCTCCCCCTCCACCACCGCCTGCGGCGGCGGTCCCCCTCCCCGAGACAAGCTCGGGGAGGAATTGGCGTTATCTCCACCCACATTTCGTCATTGCGACCCCGGCGAAGGCCGGGGGAAGCAATCCAGCGGCATAGAGCGGCGCTGGATTGCTTCGCTGCGCTCGCAATGACGAACGTCTTGGCTGGACACACGAAAACGCCCGCTGGCGAGTGCGGGCCTAACGCCGGGGGAAGAAACGCGAGGATCCGAGAGTGAACATCGGGTCGGCGTCATGAACGTCCGGACGGGACGCGGGGTTTTTGTTTCCACAGCGCGTTGCGAGTGGCCGGGTAGGTGCGGAGTGCAGCCCGGCTCGACCTGTATTCCATCGGACCTGTCCGGTATGACCGACGTTGGGGTTCGCGTCGGTATCGGTCATGGGACTTCCGGGAGAGCCGCTCCCAGGCCGAGATGAACTCGGTTGGGGGAACGGCCGGGCCAGAGCCTAGAGGACGGTCCGGGTCTTCGACTGGACACCGTGGTGCGCGATCGCGGCTTGATACCGCATCCCGGCCCACGACGCCGACCCGATACACCGCCGAACCCTTGTACGTCAGGCCCGGCGGATGCTGGGCCATATAACCTATTTGGCGATATTTGTCAAGCGTCGCGCCGTGCCTAGGGGGCTTCGACAGGCTCAGCCTGAGCGGTTTTGAGAGGTTGTTGCTCTACGTCGCTCACCCTGAGCTTGTCGAAGGGTCATGCCCGCAACCTCAGTCCCGCAGCGCGTCGATCTCGCGCGCGAGATCCTTGCCGCGGCGTTCGTCGGTGGCGATGCGTTCGAGGACGGCGATGCGCTTGCGCATGGCCTCGACCTCGCGCTCCAGTTCGTGTTCGCGGGCGGTGTGGTCGTAGTTTCCGGTTTCACGGCTGCGCTTGTCGCCGAGCGCGCGGTAGCGCTGGGCCTTGAGCCAGGTGACGCAGCCGATGGCGAAAAGGACGACGACGGCAGTCCAGAAACTCATTGCGTAGTTACCTTGATATGGTCGCCAAGCGGCTCGGTGCCACGCAGCGCCTCGATCTGGCGGGCGATGTCGTGGGTCGAGCCTCCATCGGTGATGATACGTTCGAGCACGCGGACACGATTTTCAAGCTCGGTGTTGTGCGTGGCATACTGCGCCGCCTTCTCGGCAGTGGCGCCGGCGGTGATCTCCAGCTTGCGCTCGAGAAACGCGAGGCGGCGCTTGTAGGCGTTCGCAAGGATGGCCCAGAAGCCGATCATCGTCAGCAGAACGGCCGAAAGGCCCATGAATTCGCCGAATTCCATTACGCGCCGACCTTTCCGTTGATCGCGATCGGACGCCCGTCGCGCAGGTTCTCGATCTGTGCGGCGGTGCTGTAGCCGCTGTCGGTGACGATGGTTTCCAGCGTGGCCGTGCGGCCTTCCAGCGCTTCGAGGCGGGCGCGAAGCTGGGCGTTCTCCTCGGCCAGCCGGGCGGCGGCGGAATGGTCGGGCCGCTCGGTCTTGCCGCCCCACTCATCCTCCAGCGCGTAGCCGTGGCGCGCGCGTATCCAGTTGTTGAACACCCAGCCGCCGCTGCAGATGGCGATGATGACGAGTACGAACTCGGGTCCACCCCAATTCATCGTCCGTCTCCTCAGTTGATCTTGGGTTCGGAGGCGCGTGCCGCCTCGACCCCGCGCGTGTCGCGCAGCGCCTCGATCTGGAGGGCGGTGTCGTAGCCGCCATCGGTGATGATGCGTTCCAACACCCGCACGCGCTCTTCCAGTTCGCGGCTGTGCGAGGCGTATTGCGCGGCCTTCTCGGCGGTGGCCTGCACCTGCAGCTCTGCCATGCGGCGCTGGTGCCTGGTCCAGATCGCGAAGCCGCCGACGATGAACGGCGCAAGCGGAATCAGCAGCGCGACGATACCTGCATCCATGACGTGTCCCCTATGTCCCCGGAAAAGCCGCGTTTCAGCGCAGCGAGTCGATCTCGGCCGCGAGGCGCGAGTTGCTGTTGGAATAGTGCGCTTCCATGTCCGCGATCCGGCGGTCCATGTCGGACAGGTCGGAGCGCAGGTGGCTCGACGTGCCGCGCGGGGCGAAGTTCAGCCCCTTGCGCGCGCGGCGACGCTCCATGCGGCGCAGCAGGCGCATTTCCTCTTCCTCGGAATAGAGGCCCATCGGCTTCTTGTCCGCGAGGAATGCGATCGCAAGGTAGATCGGGATGACCACCGGCGAGACGAAGATCAGCAGCATCACCGCCGCGAGCCGCACCCAGAAGGCGTCGATCTCGGTATAGTCGGCGATCCCGGCGCAGACGCCCATCAGCTTGGCGTTCGACTTGTCGAGATAGAATTGTCCGCGAGACATTGCCTGTTTTCCCTTCCCTCGAATGTCTTACTGATCGGCCGGCTTGTTCATCTGCCGCTTCATCTCGGCGAGTTCCGCGTCGATCGAGTCGCCATCGGCCAACGCCGCGATTTCCTCGGCGAGCGTCGGCTGGCGGCGGTCCGAAAGGCTCATGGCCTCGGCGCGGCCTTCCGCGTAGTCGACGCGGCGCTCAAGCTGGTCGAACCGGGCCATGGCCTCGTCCACGCGCTCGTTCGACAGGAGCGTGCGCAGTTTGACCCTGTTTTCCGCGCTCTGCAAGCGCGCCGCGATGGATGACTGGCGGCTGCGGGCTTCGCGAAGGCGGGTCTGCAGCTTCTCGATGTCGGCCTCGTAGGCGCGCAGGGCGTCGTCAAGCACCAGGATCTCGGCGGAAAGCTGCTCGCCCATGTCGGCGGCCTTCTTGCGCTCCAGCAGGGCGGCGCGCGCCAGATCCTCGCGGTCCTTGGACAGCGCCAGCTGCGCCTTGTCGGCCCAGTCGGCCTGGAGCTTCTCCAGCTTGCCGACGTGGCGGCGCAGTTCCTTCTGGTCCGCGATGGTGCGGGCAGAGCTGGTGCGCACCTCGACCAGCGTCTCCTCCATTTCGAGGATGATGAGGCGGATCATCTTGGCCGGGTCTTCCGCCTTGTCGAGCAGGTCGTTGAAGTTGGCGGCGATGATGTCGCGGGTGCGGGAGAAGATGCCCATGGCGGTATGTCCTGTCGTGAAATGCGTGCTGCGGGTCTGGCCGGTCGAGGCTGCGTCGAAGCGGTAGGCGCGGTTGGTACCCGGGATGTGCCCCGGATTCTGGAGCACTTCGATCTCCGCGTCGAGCCTGCTCATGCGAGCGGCGCTCCGCAGCTGCGCACCACCGGGGCTGCGTGGGCCTCGGGCACGGCGACCTTGTCGGCCAGCGCGACGAGGTTGAGCGCGCCCATCGACAGCAGGCTGACGATGATCGCCCAGTCGAGCTTGGTGCGGGCCAGTGTCGAGCGGGGGGCGGTGAAGCGTCCCTGGCCGGTGGTGTTGGCGGTGATCGGGAGCATTGCGAAGTTTCCTCTGATCCTGAACTTGGTCTTGCCACGATAATAGCAATGGCCGTGCCAAACTGTACGAATGGCGGATTTGCGTGGGTTCAGGCTAACCGTGCAGAAGTGCGCGGAAAATGAATTGCCAATGAATGGGAAATTTCGCTAACTTTCAGGAATGGAGCGAGACGTCCATTTCATCGGCCAGTCCACGGCCTTCCTCGACGCGGTCGAGCGGGCCAGTCGCGCCGCCGCCGTGCGCCGCCCGGTGCTGGTCATCGGCGAGCGTGGGACGGGCAAGGAACTGATCGCCCAGCGCCTGCATCACCTCTCTCCCCGCTGGGGCGAGCCGCTGGTGACGCTCAACTGCGCCGCACTGCCGGAAACGCTGATCGAGGCCGAGCTGTTCGGGCACGAGGCGGGCGCCTTCACCGGTGCGACGCGGGCGCGGGCCGGGCGCTTCGAGGAGGCGGATCGCGGCACGCTGTTCCTCGACGAACTGGGCAACCTCTCGATGGCCGCGCAGGAGCGTCTGCTGCGCGCGATCGAGTATGGCGAGGTCGTGCGCATCGGCTCCTCGCGCCCGGTGACGGTGGACGTGCGCATCGTAGCCGCGACCAATGCAGACCTTCCGCGCATGGCGGAAGAAGGCACGTTCCGCGCCGACCTGCTCGACCGCCTGAGTTTCGAGGTCATCACCCTGCCGCCGCTGCGGGCGCGGGAAGGGGACGTGGCCGAACTTGCCGACTATTACGGCCGCCGCATGGCGAGCGAGCTGGAATGGGACCGCTTCCCCGGCTTCTCGGCAGAGTCGATGGAGGCGCTGGAAGCCTACGAATGGCCGGGCAACGTGCGCGAACTGCGCAACGTGGTGGAGCGCGCCGTCTACCGCTGGGGCGACGAGGAGCGGCCGATCGGAGAGGTGGTGTTCGATCCCTTCGCTAACGCATGGGGTCTGCGGACGATGGCGGACGCGCAAATCCCTCCAGCCTTGGCATTACCATGCGCGCCGGAGCCCAATGTCGCCGTCGCCCCGTCATCCTTGCGCGAGGCGGTGGAGGCGCACGAACGCGGTCTCCTGCTCGCGGCGCTGGAGCGGCTGCGCTGGAACCAGCGCAAGGTGGCGGGCGCGTTGGGGCTGACCTATGACCAGTTGAGACACTGCCTCAAGAAGCATGGGCTACATCAGGGGCGGGGGTGAGATGATGGTGGCCACGTTTGGCCCCGTTCCCCGCCGACAAGGGGTTGTTTCGCGCAGAGCTTCCCGGTTACGTCATGCGGAGGGTATGGGGTGGAGCTGTTCATGCCGGAAATTGGTGTGCTTGCGCGGAATGAGACGGTTTCGTCGAAGGGGGCGTCAGAAATGCCAGCCCGTTCGTCGTTGCTTGGAGTGGACCTGCTGCGTCATGTTCTGACGATTGCGGTGATCTACCAGCACATGATGTCACGTTCGCGGTATTCGGAAGGCGTAGCCGACGCACTGGATTACTGGGTTCCGTTGGTCGATGGAGCCGTGGCGTGCTTCTTCATGCTGTCGGGATATTTCTCACGGCCCGGACTGACGGGTGCCCGTGTCATTGTGACGGCCCGGCGTTTGCTGGTGCCCTATTTTCTGTTTTGCCTCGTTTACGCAGTCCTGTTGGCGGCTCTTGGCAAATTGAGTGCTGTGGAGGCTGTCGAACGGACGTTCACGTTTGCCGGGGTCGGGCCGCAACTTTATTTTCTCCCTTATCTGTTTGCGGTGTCTGTCGTTGTCACGAGTGTTATCGACCGTATTCCGTCCGGCCTTGAGAGGCCCCTGACGGGCGTGCTGATCCTGGTTCTGTTTTTGGCATATCTCGCTTTGCCAACCGAGCGGTCGACCGGACCTGAATTCCGTCTTCTGGCTCTGTATGCTCTGGCTTACGCACTGGGAGTCTATCGGGCGAGAAATGCCGGCAAGCCAGAGTGTCTGGCGGCGATTGTGATCGCTGGCCTGGCGTTGATCCTCCTGCCGTGGCAGCAACGTGAATGGGATCTGGCGCTGATCGTTCTGCTCGTCGAAGTCGCTCTTCGAGGATCGACATTGATCGGTCGGACTGGTCGATTGCCTGGGAGCGGGGGCATTTACCTGCTTCATACGCCAATCCTGAATTACGGCATTTCGGTCGTCCTGCTTAAATTTGGTGTCGGCGAAGTGGCCAACGTGGTCCTGGCCCTGGCGTTGACCTATCTGATCGCTCTCGCAATCACGCTAGGCGTCATCCACGCGATGCCTCGTTTACGTCCTTATCTGCTGGAATGACGACGGCGGGCGTCGTTCCGTCATCCCCCTTGCATTTTTCAGGAATCGCGCCTATCTGGCCGTCATCCCGTAATTGGTGAAACAAGGAACGGGCTGGCGCCGGTAGGGGCCGGCGCGAAGCCGCGTTGCATCAATGACGCTTAGAACTCATACGAAACGGAAGCCAGATTGGTCGATATCGCACGCCTTACCGAAGTCATCGAGCCGGAGGTCAACGCCCTGGGCTTCGATCTCGTGCGCGTGCGCATCTTCGGCAAGAGCGAAGTCGGTGACGACGAGATCGCGCTCCAGATCATGGCCGAGGATCCGAAGACAGGCCAGCTCGTGCTCGACGATTGCGCGGCCCTGTCGCACCGCATCTCCGATCGCATGGATGCGCTCGAGGAAGCGGGTGAGGTGCTGATCGAGGAGGCGTATCGTCTCGAAGTCAGCTCGCCCGGCATCGACCGTCCGCTGACCCGCCCCAAGGACTACGCCAGGTGGGCGGGCCATGAGGCGAAGGTCAATCTCGTCAATCCCGTGGAAGGCAACCGCAAGGGCCTGCACGGAAACCTCGTCGGTATCGCCGGCGAGACTGGCAGCGAAGTGGTCACGCTGGAGGACAAGAAGTCCGGTCAGGTGTCCTTCCCGCTCGCAGACATTCAATCGGCCCGCCTGATCCTGACGGACAGGCTGATCGCGGCAAGCCGCCCGCTGGATACCAGCGGTGCGGACGACATTCTTGAGGAACAGGAAGACTAAGTCATGGCCAGTGCGATTTCCGCCAACCGCGCCGAGCTGCTCGCGATCGCGAACTCGGTCGCGTCGGAGAAGATGATCGACAAGTCGATCGTCATCGAGGCGATGGAAGAAGCCATCCAGAAGTCGGCCCGCAACCGTTACGGTGCCGAGAACGACATCCGTGCGAAGCTCGATCCGCGCACCGGCGACTTGCGCCTGTGGCGCGTCGTCGAAGTGGTCGAGGAAGTTGAGGACTACTTCAAGCAGGTCGACCTCAAGCAGGCCGAGAAGCTCCAGAAGGGCGCTGCGCTGGGCGACTTCATCGTCGATCCGCTGCCCCCGGTGGACCTCGGCCGCATCGACGCGCAGTCGGCCAAGCAGGTGATCTTCCAGAAGGTCCGCGACGCCGAGCGTGACCGTCAGTACGAGGAATTCAAGGACCGCGCGGGCGAAGTCATCACCGGCGTCATCAAGTCGGTCGAGTTCGGCCATGTGATCGTCAACCTCGGCCGCGCCGAGGGCGTGATCCGCCGCGACCAGCAGATCCCCCGCGAAGCCGCCCGCGTCGGTGAGCGCGTGCGTGCGCTGGTCCTGCGCGTCGAGCGCCAGAACCGCGGCCCGCAGATCTTCCTCAGCCGCGCGCACCCGGACTTCATGAAGCGCCTGTTCGCGCAGGAAGTGCCCGAGATCTACGACGGCGTGATCGAAATCAAGGCCGCTGCCCGCGATCCGGGCTCGCGCGCCAAGATCGGCGTCATCAGCCACGATCACTCGATCGACCCTGTCGGCGCCTGCGTCGGCATGAAGGGCAGCCGCGTTCAGGCCGTCGTGCAGGAAATGCAGGGCGAGAAGATCGACATCATCCCCTGGAGCGAGGACACCGCGACCTTCGTCGTCAATGCGCTCCAGCCCGCGACCGTCAGCCGCGTCGTCATCGACGAGGAAGAAAGCCGCATCGAGGTGGTGGTGCCCGACGACCAGCTCTCGCTGGCGATCGGCCGCCGTGGCCAGAACGTGCGCCTTGCCTCGCAGCTGACCGGCTCGCAGATCGACATCATGACCGAGGCGGAATCCTCGGAGAAGCGTCAGAAGGAATTCGTCGAGCGCTCGAAGATGTTCGAGGAAGAGCTGGACGTCGACGAGACGCTCTCGCAGCTGCTGGTCGCCGAAGGCTTCAGCGAGCTGGAAGAAGTCGCCTACATCGACGTCGCCGAACTGGCGAACATCGAAGGCTTCGACGAGGAACTGGCCGAGGAACTCCAGAGCCGTGCGCACGAAGCACTCGAGCGCCGTGAGGAAGCCAACCGCGAAGCCCGCCGCGCGCTGGGCGTCGAGGATGCGCTGGCCGAGCTGCCGCACCTCACCGAAGCCATGCTGGTGGTTCTGGGCAAGGGTGGCATCAAGACGCTTGACGACCTGGCCGACCTCGCGACCGACGAGCTCATCGCCAAGAAGCGCACCGAGCAGCGTCGCCGCGACGGTTCGGTGAACCGCCGCGCCCGCGACGAGGACAAGGGCGGCGTGCTCGGCGAGTACGGCCTGACCGAAGAGCAGGGCAACGAGATCATCATGGCCGCTCGCGCCCACTGGTTCGACGACGAACCGCAAGCTGAGGAGGCCGCCGATGCGGAATCCTCGCAATGAGCGCGTAAGCTCCGACATCGACGGCAACACGGCGGAGAGGACTTGCATCCTCTCCGGCGGGAAAGCTGCGCGGGGAGAGTTCATCCGTCTGGCGATCTCGCCTGACGGGCTGGTGCTCCCCGACGTCCACGCGCGTGCCCCCGGGCGCGGCGCGTGGATCGGCGTATCGCGCGCAGACCTTGAAATCGCGATGTCGAAGAACAAGCTTAAGGGAGTACTGGCGCGGGCCTATAAAGGCGCGCCGCTCACCATTCCCGACGACCTGGCGGATCGGATCGAGGCTGCGCTCGTGCGCGCGCTGACCGACCGGCTGGGCCTCGAACTGAAATCGGGCAGGCTGCTCATGGGCTCGGACCGCATCGCGCAGAACGCGCGTGAGGGCCGGGTGGAGTGGCTCGCCCATGCCGCCGACGCGCGAGAAGACGGCTCGCGCAAGCTCGATCAGGCCTGGAGGGTCGGGAGCGAGGCGGAAGGAAGCGGTCTTAAAGGCGTAACCTTGCCTCTGGACCGGGACACGCTGTCTGTGGCATTGGGCCGCGACAACGTCGTTCACCTGGCGCTGAACGATCGCGGAGCGGCTGAACGAGTCGATACGCTGCTGCAGCGCCTTCTGCATTTCCAGGGGCAGATCCCCGCAGGGGACAATGCTGGCCGGGCATCCGGCGCGACCGGCTTGGATGATGGCAACGGAGCGGCATCGGCCGTGTCCGTCACGACGAATTGACCGAAGGGCGAAGACGAGAAATATGAGCGAGACCGACAACAAACCGACCCTGGGCCGCAAGCCGCTTGGGCTTAAGCGCTCGGTGGAAGCGGGTGAGGTCAAGCAGACCTTCAGCCACGGCCGCACCAACAAGGTGGTGGTCGAGGTGAAGCGCCGCAAGCTGATCGGCAAGCCCGGCGAGGGCGAGGCGACTCCGGCTCCGGCGGCTGCCGCTCCGGCCCCCGAGCCTGCTCCGCAGGCCGCTGCGCCGCGTCCGGCTGCGCCCCCGCCGCCGCCGGTCAAGCGCCCCGCGCCCTCGAACGAGACTCCGCAGGAGCGCGTTGCACGCCTCCAGCGCGAGGCCGAGGAAGCCCGCATGCAGATGCTCGAGGAGGCTACCCGCCGCGAGCAGGAAGAGCGTGTCCGCGCCGCCGAGGAAGAAAAGCAGCGCGCCGAAGCCAATCGCCGCGCCGAAGAGGAAGCTGCCGCTGCCGCCAAGGCGGAAGTTGAGGCTGCACAGGCTCCCGAGCCTGCTCCGGCGCCGGTGGTCGAGGAAGCGGCCGCGCCCGTCGAGACGCCGGCTCCCGCTGTTGCGGAGCCTGTCGCCGAGGCTCCCGTGGAAGCACCGGTCGCCAAGGCGGCCGAGCCTGCTCGCGCCGCTCCGGCTGCGCCAGCCCCCGTCGCGGCTCCGGCTCCCGCCCCGCGCCGCTTCACCCCGGTGCAGCGCCCCGAACCGCGCCGCGCCGAGCCGGCCGCACCCGCCGCATCGACCGCGAGCAGCGGCAGCAGCACCGGTGGTGGCGCCGCCAAGGCTCCGCTGGGCGCGAAGAAGGGCCCGGCTGCTCCGGCACGCCCGGCTTCCAGCCAGCAGAACGACCGCAACGCCAAGGGCGGCGACCGTCGCCAGGCCGGCAAGCTGACCGTCAGCCGCGCGCTGAACGACGACGAGGGCGCCCGCGCCCGTTCGCTCGCCGCACTCAAGCGTGCGCGTGAGAAGGAGCGTCGCTCGCACTTCGGCGGCCGCCAGCAGCAGCGCGAGAAGCAGGTTCGCGACGTCATCGTCCCCGAGGCGATCACCGTTGCCGAACTGGCGAACCGCATGGCCGAGAAGGCTGCGGATCTCGTCAAGTCGCTGTTCAAGATGGGCATGATGGTCACCGTCAACCAGACGATCGACCAGGATACCGCGGAGCTGCTGGTCGAGGAATTCGGCCACAACATCCAGCGCGTTTCCGAAAGCGACATCGACATCGACCACACCGTCGACGTCGATCCGGAAGAGACGCTCAAGCCGCGTCCGCCGGTCGTCACCATCATGGGCCACGTCGACCACGGCAAGACCTCGCTGCTCGACGCACTGCGCGGCACCGATGTCGTGCGCGGCGAGGCGGGCGGCATCACCCAGCACATGGGCGCCTACCAGATCAAGACGAAGGGCGGCGACCTCGTCACCTTCCTCGACACCCCGGGTCACGCCGCGTTCACGCAGATGCGCATGCGCGGCGCCAACGTCACGGACATCGTGGTGCTGGTGGTGGCGGCCGACGACGGCATCATGCCGCAGACGGTCGAGGCCATCAATCACACCAAGGCCGCCGGCGTGCCGATGATCGTCGCGATCAACAAGATCGACAAGCCCGAAGCCAACGCCCAGAAGGTGCGCGAGCGCCTGCTCGAACACTCGATCGTGGTCGAGGAAATGTCGGGTGACGTGCAGGACGTCGAAGTCTCGGCCAAGACCGGCAAGGGCCTCGACGACCTGATCGAGAAGATCCTGCTGCAGGCCGAGCTCATGGAGCTCAGGGCCAACCCGGACCGCATGGCCGAAGCCACCGTGATCGAAGCCAAGCTCGACAAGGGCAAGGGTCCGCTCGCGACGGTGCTGGTCAACCGCGGCACGCTCAAGGTCGGCGACATCCTCGTCGTCGGCACCGAGAGCGGTCGCGTGCGCGCCATGCTCGACGACAAGGGCCGTCAGGTGAAGGTCGCTCCGCCCGCGATGCCGGTCGAAGTGCTCGGCATCGGCGGCGTGCCGATGGCCGGTGACATGCTCACCGTCGTCGAAAGCGAAAGCCGCGCGCGTGAGGTTTCGGCCTACCGTCAGGAGCAGGCGACCGCCAAGCGCACCGCGATCGCGCCCGCCAGCCTCGATACCATGTTCTCGGCTCTGGCCGACAAGCAGAAGGTCATCGAGTACCCGGTGGTCGTGAAGGCGGACGTGCAGGGTTCGGTGGAGGCGATCAACGCCGCGCTGCACGCCCTGTCGAACGACGAGATCAAGGTTCGCATCCTGAACTCGGGCGTGGGCGCCATCACCGAGACCGACGTGACCCTGGCTGCGGCCTCGGGCGCGCCGATCGTGGGCTTCAACGTGCGTCCCAACGCCAAGGCCCGCGAACTGGTCGAGCGTACCAAGACGCCGATGATGTACTACGACGTCATCTACGAGCTGACCGCCGAGGTCGCCAAGCAGATGGCCGGTATCTGGGGTCCGGAGCGCATCGAAACCGTCGTCGGCCGCGCCGAGGTCAAGCAGGTCTTCCCGGCCGGCAAGCGCGACAAGGCCGCCGGTCTGCTGGTGCTCGAAGGCTACATCCGCAAGGGTCTCAGCGCGCGTCTCACCCGCAACGACGTCATCGTTTCGGCAACGACGATCGCCTCGCTGCGTCGCTTCAAGGACGACGTGGACGAAGTGCGCGCCGGTCTGGAATGCGGTGTGGTCCTGGCCGACACCAACGACATCAAGCCGGGCGACCACCTCGAAGTCTTCGAGGTCAGCCACCGCGAGCGTACGCTGGGCTGATCCCGGGCGCACAACGGATAAGGACGGCCGTCGTCGGGGAAGCCCGGCGGCGGCCGTTTCCGTTTGCAGGGATTTAATCCGCTAGCTGTCGGGTGCGCAGCTATGCCCTTCGCGTCGCAACTGGCGACGGAAGGGTGGTGATGTCATGTGAACATAGAAGTTGTGGTTATGCTGGTTCTTGGAGCGGCGACCTTTCTGGTCGCGCTGCTTCAACTTGTGGTGAAGCTCATCGAGTTGGGCCGCAAGTAGCCGGTAAGGAGGCTGGCGCTGGAACGTCAGCCTCCGATATGCGATGAGCCCGAGTGCTGGAACACCCGGGCTCAGGCAGTGATGTGAACATCAGTAGTGGTGCCGCTTTTATACATTCACCGAACGGAACATTCAAGATGACTCGCTATTGCGCCTTCTTCGCCTCGATCAACGTGGGCGGCAATCGCCTGACCATGGCGGACTTGCGCTATGCCTTCGAGCGGGAGGAATTCGAGAACGTCGAGACGGTGGTCGCCAGCGGCAATGTCCTGTTCGATTTCGACGAACGTCCGACCGACGGTCTGGAAGACTTGTTCGCGCACATGATGCTGGACCGCTTCGACATGAAGACCTTTGCGGCGGTCCGCAATCGCGAGGAGGTGCGCTCGGCGGTGGAGGACAACCCGTTCACCGGCATCGGCCAGGATCATTTCGTCCATACCCTCTTCCTCGAACGCGAGGCGGAGCGCGAGAAGTTCGAGAAGCTGGCGGCGGATCACGCGACGCGGGGGCCGGAAAAGCTCGCGATGGGCCCGCGCTGCCTTTACATCGACTATGTCGATGGCGTCGGTCCCTCGAAGCTCACCAATGCCTTCATCGAGCGCCGCCTTGGCTGCCGCGGCACTGCCCGCAACGTGCGTTCGCTGGCGCGCATCCTCGCCAAGATGGCATGAAAAAGGGCGGGTCGTGTGATCCGCCCCCTTCGATCAGCCTGCAGATCTATCAGCGGAACATGCCACTCGTCACCGCCGCGATCACGCCGCTGGTGATGCCGACCAGCAGGAGGTCGTTGCCTGAACGGACGTAGTGATAGCCGCGCGGCGGGGCCTTCACGTTGCGGTACTTGCGATAGTCCACCGTCTGGTAATTGCGCGCATAGCGGCGGTCGAACTTCTCGCCCTTGCGGAAGGTCTTGTAGGTCACCTTCTTGGTCACGACCGTCTTCTGCACATGGCGATCTTCGTGACGCGGCGCGGCCATGGCGGGCGCGGCGGCGAGGCTTGGGACCAGCAGGGCGGCGCTGAGCAGGGCGGTGGTGAAGGTCTTCATCGTGCGACTCCTTTGACGGCGGGTTTCATCCGGGATAACGCCGAAAGCCGGGCCAGGAGGCGTAACACTTTGTTGCAAATTGTCGCGCCCGGCCCACATGGACGCAGCAGATGGCAAAACACCAGACAACTCCCGAACAGCACTCCGTCCGCCTCCTGAAGGTGGGCGAGCAGGTGCGCCACGTCATTTCCGAGATCCTCACGCGTCAGCAGGTGCATGACGCCACGTTGAGCGCGCACTCGGTTTCCGTCACCGAAGTGCGCATGACGCCCGACCTCAGGCAGGCGACCGTCTACGTGAAGCCCTTGCTGGGCGAGGACGAGGAAGAGGTGCTCAAGGCGCTGCGGACCAATACGGCCTTCTTCCAGCGTGAGGTTGCGCAGCGGCTCAAGATGAGGTTCGCAGCGAAAATTCGCTTCCGCTCGGACGAGACTTTCGACGAGGCGAGCCGCATCGACGCGCTGCTCAACGACCCGCGCGTGAAGCGCGATATCGAGGACAGCGCCGAAGACTGAGCATTCAGTCGGTTTCGAAAGTCAGCCTCGCCGCGTTCCAGTCGCCTGCGGCGAGGGCCTGCGGGTCGATGCGGAAACGCCAGGCACCGGTTTCCTCCCAGGCCCATTCCATCATGTCGTCGTAGCCGAGTTGCAGGAGCAGCACGGTGCCGTCCTCGACATCGAGCATCCTGTGCTGGTGGACGGGCGGCAGGCGGTATTCGCGGTTGATGCGCAGCAGCGTGGCGTCGGACACGGCGGCCAGCGTCTCGGGTGGGCCGGAAACCATCGTGCGCAGCGAGATCGTGGCGAGTTGCGCCAGCGTTCCCGGCACATGGTCCTGCACAGCCTCGCCGTAGCGTTCGTGGATTTCGGCGAGGATGTCGCCGACGATGGCCAGTTCCTCCGCGCTCAGCAGGGCCAGCGGCTCGCGTCCGGCGACGAACTGGTCGAGCGCGGCCACCATCTCGGGCAGGGCGGCGCATTGTTCCTGGAGCAGCGCATAGTCTGCCTCCATCTGCTCGGCGATCTCGCGTGCGTCTTCCAGAGCGTAGGGGATCGCGGCGGAATCGGTGCGCAGGCGGGCGATCTCGGCATGCTGGCGGGCCAGATCCTCGCGGCGGCGGGCGAGCAGGCGCGGAGCATCGTCGAGCGCTTCGTGAAGCTGGTCGGTGAGGTGCAGGACCGAGAGCCACCACAAGGCCTCGACCGGCGCGCCGACGCCCGCCGCGTAGAAGGGATGGTCGCGCAGCGGCGTGCCGAGTTTGGCCGCCATCGCGGTCTCATCTTCCGCCGCGTCATCGTTCAGCCCCACAGGCGTAACCGGCCAGAACGGGAAGAACCAGCGCGTCAGGCGCGAGGCGCGTGCGGGGAAGGGCAGGCCGCCTTCGTCGTAGGCGGGTGGCAGGTCGCTCGGCGGATCGGTGAAGTCGTGCTGGCCTTCGGGCACCGCGACGACTGCGCCGGAGCCGAGGAAGAACGCCAGCGATCCGCCATGCGGCAGTGGCGCATCGGGCCTTGCGGCGCCGAGTTCGGCAAGGTCGATCTGTGCGGCGAAAGGCATCGGCGTGCCGTTCTCGTCACGCGGCCAGGGCGCGTCGCCAAGGCGCGGGAGGCCGCCGAGCCAGCTTGCGTCGCCGAACCAGTCACGCCGCCGTTCGCGCTGCTTGCGGACGAGGACTACCGTGGCGGACGCGAGCGGCGGAGCCGGCTCGGGCTCAGGTTCCGACGCGATCTCGGCCACGTTATCGACAAGCGGAAGTTCTGCCTCGTCCTCTTCGGGAGACCATGGCGGGGTAGGTGCGGCTTGCAGCCCACGGCGACGGCGGCCGAACTCCTGCGGCGGGACGTCGGACTCGTAAGTCAGGCGCTCCGGACCCTTGCTGCGCACTGCGAGCGCGGCAAGCGCGGCGAGGCCGAGGCCCACCAGCACCAGCGCGAAGACGGCGGCGTTGCGGCCCTGCATGGCGACGACGCGCTCCGCCAGCGGATCGAGCGAGGCGAACTGTCCGCCCAGCGGCGCAAGCGCCAGCCAAGCGGCGGCGATCGCAGGCAGCGCGAATGCCGCCAGCGCGGCGAACAGCTTCTTCATGCGCGCGGCCTCATCGGTTCTCCCTTCCGTCGTCGGTTCCGAGTGTTAAGGGCAATCGAGCCGGGGAGAACCCCGGGAAAGGCCGTGCGCTGCTTTCGGGGCGGTGTTATCCCCAGAACCGATGGCCAAGCTCTATTTCTACTACGCCAGCATGAACGCGGGTAAGTCCACGACGCTGCTGCAGGCGAACTTCAACTATCACGAGCGCGGCATGCGCACGATGCTCTGGACCGCCGCGATCGACGATCGCAGCGCGGAGATGGGCGCCGACCATGCGATCGAAAGTCGCATCGGCCTTCACGCCGCCGCGCACCGCTTCGGGCCGAGGACGGACCTGCTCGATCAGGTGCGCGCCGCCCATGCCGTCGAGCCGATCTCCTGCGTGCTGGTGGACGAGGCGCAGTTCCTGACGCGCGAGCAGGCGTGGCAATGCGCCGATATCGCCGACAAGGCCGACGTGCCGGTCATCTGCTACGGCTTGCGCACCGATTTCCGGGGCGAACTGTTTCCCGGCGCGGCGGTCCTGCTGGGGATTGCCGACGCGTTGGTCGAACTGAAGGCGGTCTGCCACTGCGGGCGCAAGGCTTCGATGAACCTGCGCGTGGACGATACCGGGCGCGCGGTCAGCGAGGGCGCGCAGACCGAGATCGGCGGCAACGACCGTTACGTCGCGCTCTGTCGCCGCCATTTCAGCGAGGCGCTCGGCAGATAAAATTACCCGGATATATTGACAATTTAATCCGGGTAAATGTAGAGGCGCGTCCGAAAGGATGCTTCATGCCCGTCACCGTGTTCTACAAGGACGAGATCATCGCGCGCGGCTCTCCGGCGGATTTCGTCGGGGCCTTGCGCGATCTCGGCCCGCTCGCCCGCAGCAGCGACCTGCTTGCCTTCGACGACGATACCGGTCGTCAGGTCGATCTCGATCTGGCCGAACCCGCTACGCCGCGCCCGCGCGGGCGGCCTTCTCTGGGGGTTGAGGCACGCGAAGTGACCTTGCTCCCCCGCCATTGGGAATGGCTCGCTGCGCAGCCCGGTGGGGCGTCGACCACGCTGCGCAAGCTGGTGGAGGCTGCCATGCGCGCCGGGCGCAGCGAGCGTGAATGCCTCGACGCGGCCTACCGTTTCCTCACCGTCATGGCGGGCGACCGGCCGGGCTACGAGGAGGCGATCCGCGCGCTCTACGCCGGGGATCGCGAGAATTTCGACGCCTTGTGCGTGCTCTGGCCGACGCCGATCGCCAAGCACGCCCGCAGGCTTGCATGGCCGAGGGAGGCCGCATGATGGCGCACGGCTGGATCATCCTCGACAAGCCCGTGGGCCTCGGCTCGACGCAGGCGGTCTCGGCGGTGAAGCGCAATTTGCGCGAGGCGGGGTACGGCAAGAAGGTGAAGGTGGGCCACGGCGGCACGCTGGACCCGCTCGCCTCGGGCATCCTGCCCATCGCGCTGGGCGAGGCGACCAAGCTGACTGGGCGGATGCTCGATGCGAGCAAGGCCTACGAGTTCACGATACAGTTCGGTCGACAGACCGACACACTGGATCTCGAAGGCAAGGTCGTGGCCACGAGTGATTTCCAGCCCGGCTTCGGCGCGGTCGAAACGATCCTTCGTGAACGTTTCACAGGTGCAATTGACCAAGTTCCGCCAGCTTACTCCGCAATCAAGGTGGATGGTGAGAGGGCCTATGACCTGGCCAGGGCAGGGGCGGAAGTGGAGCTTAAGTCCCGTCGCGTCACCATCTACGGCTGGGAATACATCGCCGAAGGTTTTGCAGGCGAATGGGATGCGAGCGAGCAATATGTCACATTGCGCGTAAAGGTCTCGAAGGGCACTTATGTCCGCAGCCTTGCGCGGGACATTGCCATCGCTCTGGGAACGGTTGGGCACGTCACCATGCTCCGCCGCATCCAGGCCGGGCCGTTCGACCTGTCTCACGCGATTTCGCTGGACAAATTGAACGAATTCGGTAAGGGCGCGCCTCTTGAACAGATACTCTTGCCGCTGGAGGCGGGGCTGGACGACATCCCGGCCATCGACCTCACCCCGGAGCAGGCAAGGGCGGTCCGACAGGGCCGCGTTCTGACCGGAATGCCCCATGAAGACGGGCTCTACTGCGCGTTCGAGGGCACCGTCCCCGTCGCTCTGGTACAGCTTTCGGACCACGAGGTCCGCGTCGTTCGGGGGTTCAACCTATCCGATGTCGCGGAGTAAATGAAATGTCGGTTACCGCTGAAAAGAAGCAGGACATCATCACGGACAACGCTCGCGTCGCTGGCGACACGGGCAGCCCGGAAGTCCAGGTTGCGATCCTCACCGAGCGCATCAAGAACCTGACCGAGCACTTCAAGGCTCACCACAAGGATAACCACTCGCGTCGCGGTCTGCTGGCCATGGTCAACAAGCGCCGCTCGCTGCTGGACTATCTGAAGAAGAAGGACGTGGCGCGCTACAACGCCCTCATCCAGAAGCTCGGTCTGCGCAAGTAAGCACCGAGACGACGGCCCGCTTCGGCGGGCCGTTTTGCATTTGTGCCCCGCGATGTGATATTGGGGCACCCGAAATTCCGGGCATTCCAGCAATTCGGCGGGAGAGCCCAGGGGCGACGAAAAAGCCCTACACCGGACCGGGACGGTATCCCCGGCAGTAAGCCCCGCATGGCAATAGGGCCGCGCGGGTCAAGGAAATCGAAAATGTTCGACGTAAAGACCGTAAGCATGGAGTGGGGCGGCAAGACCCTCACCCTCGAAACCGGCCGCATCGCCCGTCAGGCCGACGGCGCCGTCCTCGCAACCTACGGCGAGACCGTGGTGCTCTGCGCGGTGACCGCCGCCAAGTCGGTGAAGGAAGGCCAGGACTTCTTCCCGCTGACCGTCCACTACCAGGAGAAGTTCTCCTCGGCCGGCCGCATCCCCGGCGGCTTCTTCAAGCGTGAGCGTGGCGCGACCGAAAAGGAAACGCTGACCAGCCGCCTGATCGACCGTCCGGTCCGTCCCCTCTTCCCCGAGGGCTTCTACAACGAAATCAACGTCATCGCCCAGGTTCTGAGCTTTGACGGCGAGACCGAAGCCGACATCGTCGCGATGATCGCCGCTTCGGCTGCGCTGACCATCTCGGGCGTGCCCTTCATGGGCCCGATCGGCGCCGCGCGCGTCGGCTTCGTCGACGGCGAATACACGCTGAACCCGAAGCAGACCGCCGCCCTCACCGACGGCCGCCTCGACCTCGTCGTCGCCGCCACCGGCGATGCCGTGATGATGGTGGAATCGGAAGCCAAGGAGCTGACCGAGGAAGAGATGCTTGGTGCCGTCGTGTTCGCGCATGACGAGATCAAGAAGGTCGTGAACCTCATCATCGACCTCGCCGAAAAGGCCGCCAAGGAGCCTTGGGACGTCGACCTGTCGGACAACACCGCCGACATCAAGGCGAAGCTCAAGAAGGCCGTCGGCAAGGACGTCACCGCCGCCTACAAGCTGACCGACAAGTCGAAGCGCTCGAACGCCCTCAACGCGGCGCGCGCCAAGGCCAAGGAAGCCTTCGCGGACGAGACCCCGCAGACGCAGATGGTCGCCATCAAGACCATGAAGAAGCTGGAAGCGGAAATCGTGCGCGGCGCCATCCTCAAGGACGGCAAGCGCATCGACGGCCGCACGCTGGAGCAGGTCCGCCCGATCGAATCGATCGTCGGCTTCCTGCCGCGCACCCACGGTTCGGCGCTGTTCACCCGCGGTGAAACGCAGGCGATCTGCACCACCACGCTGGGCACCAAGGACGCCGAGCAGATGATCGACGGCCTCGAAGGCCTGTCGTACTCGTCGTTCATGCTGCACTACAACTTCCCGCCCTACTCGGTCGGTGAAGTGGGCCGCTTCGGCGCCCCGGGCCGCCGCGAAGTCGGCCACGGCAAGCTGGCATGGCGCGCGCTGCATCCCGTGCTGCCCTCGAAGGAGGACTTCCCCTACACGATCCGCGTTCTCTCGGACATCACCGAGTCGAACGGTTCGTCCTCGATGGCCACTGTCTGCGGCGGTTCGCTCTCGATGATGGACGCCGGCGTGCCGCTGGCCCGTCCGGTGTCGGGCATCGCCATGGGCCTGATCCTCGAAGGCAAGGACTTCGCCGTCCTGTCCGACATCCTGGGCGACGAGGATCACCTCGGCGACATGGACTTCAAGGTTGCGGGCACCGAAGCCGGCATCACCACGATGCAGATGGACATCAAGATCGCGGGCATCACGCGCGAGATCATGGCCAAGGCGCTGGAGCAGGCCAAGGCCGGCCGTGCGCACATCCTGGGTGAGATGACCAAGGCTCTGGGTGCCTCGCGCACCGAGCTGTCGGCCCACGCACCGCGCATCGAAACGATCCAGATCGACAAGTCGAAGATCCGCGACGTCATCGGCACCGGCGGCAAGGTCATCCGCGAGATCGTCGCCGAGACCGGCGCCAAGGTCGACATCGACGATGAAGGCGTGATCAAGATCTCGTCCTCCGACATCGCGCAGATCGAAGCCGCCAAGAAGTGGATCCTCGGCATCGTCGAGGAAGCGGAAGTCGGCAAGATCTACCAGGGCAAGGTCGTCAACATCGTCGACTTCGGCGCTTTCGTGAACTTCATGGGTGGCAAGGACGGCCTCGTCCACGTCTCCGAAATGAAGAACGAGCGCGTGGAAAAGCCGACCGACGTCGTCAAGGAAGGCCAGGAAGTCTACGTCAAGGTCCTCGAGATCGACCAGCGCGGCAAGGTCCGCCTGTCGATGCGCGTCGTCGACCAGGAGACTGGCGCCGAGCTGGAAGACACCCGTCCGCCCCGCGAACCGCGTGAAGGCGGCGACCGTGGTCCGCGCGGTGGTGGCGATCGCGGCGGTGACCGTCGTGGCCCGCGCCGTGACGGCGGTGGTCGCGGTGGCGACCGTGGCGGTCGTGGCCCGCGTCGCGATGGCGGCAACGGCGGCGGCAACCCGGACCACATGCCGGCCTTCCTCAAGGAAGACTGATCGGTCCGATCCGCAAGGAAACAGGGAAGGGGCTGCGCGAAAGCGTGGCCCCTTTTCGTATGCGTTATCGGCGCGTTATGCGCGGTGCGCCGGTGGCGGGCGCGTCGGCACGCGGCGGTTGCCTGCCGTCCCGACCGCTGAACTCCACCAGGACGTCGGAGCCGATGAGGCCGTGCCAGGTGATCGCACGATCCGTCCTGCGGTCGGCGGCGACTGCGGCTGGCGTCGCGGTGGCGATCAGCCGCACCTTTATGTCATCGGTCGCGACGCCTGTCATGCGGCAGGCGATGATGAGATAGGCGAGTTCGGTACGATCCGTGACCATCTCGATATCGAGGTCGAGGCCACGCGATCCTCCGGGCGTGGCCGTGCCGTCGCCGATGACGAGCGTGGTGTCGATGGCCTTGATCCTGCCTGTCAGCCACGAGCCGAGGTAGCCCCGACCGCTGTTGCGGACGACGATATCGATCCGCCCCGGCTTCACCGGCAGCGCCGCCAGTGTTCCGGGCGCGCCCGCACGAGCCGGCTGGCCAGGCCCCGGAGCGCTGGCCTGCACGCGACGGCGGTCGAAGTATTCGCCATCGAGGCCGAACGCGCCGCCCGACTTGCCCTGGATGCCGTAACAGTCGACGATCTCGACACCGACCATCCGACCGCCGCCGAGCCCGGTCCAGCCCTCGATACCGCTAAAGCAGTCGCTGATGTGCGCGCCTTCCACATCGACCATGCAGCCGTTGGGGTTCAGGCCCTGTCCGTTGGAGTGCGTGAAGCTGGAGTTGCGCACCGTCAGTTTCGCCGACGGATCGCCGGATGAATAAAGGGTCTCACCGCGCCAGCCGGTCATCTCGCAATCGAGAATCGTGATGTCGGCTCCGCGCACGTCGGCCTGACAGCGGATGCCCTTGTGCGTGATGTCCCAGCCGGCGCCGTCCGAAGGGCGCGCAGGCCAGCCATAGAAACCGCTCTTGCGCGTGCCGCCGTCGATTACGAGGTGCTCCAGCGTCAGCGATTGCCGGGGCATGGTCCGATCGATGCGGCGCCAGTCCACCTTTGCTTTCGACGGCAGGTAGAAGCCGCTGCCGCGCCAGACCTTGCCGCCGACGATGTGAAAAGCCTCACCGGCGTGCGTTCCGGCGGGTGATGCGCCGCCGGGAGCGAGGAAGCGCAGCCGCGTGCGTGCCCGCGCCAGGCCGACGAAGTGCAGGCGCTGGTCGGCCGCGAGCACGATTGTATGGCCGTCGACGGCTTCCTGACCTGCAGGGGAGGTCCGGAGCGGGGTCCAAAGGCTGTAAGTCGATGCGGCCAGCCCGATCCGCTCGACCCCGACCACCGCCGCGTAGTCGACGGCGGCTTGAAAGGCGGGGCGATCGTCGATCCGGCCGGTTGCGCCGGGATCGCCTTTCGCTCCGGCCTGTTCGACCGTGATGAGGCCGCCTGAAGGCTTCAACCGGAAGCATCGGCCATTGCGTGTGACCACGCAGAAGCGAGGGTGCTGGCGCGCCAGATCGGGCGTAGCGAGGGCATCCGCCACGTAATCGGCGGCTCCGCTACCGGCCTTGTCCCAACCCTCGGTGCGCAGGCTGGCCACGCCCCGTGCCGGCGACAAGTGCGCGAGGTCGGAGAACAGCCCGGCGTCGTCCGGTGCGGCGACGGCGCGACCCGCGGTAATCCGGTGTGCAGCGACAGCCCGTCCGGACGCGTTGAGAAGCTCGACATGATAGTCGGCGGTGGTGTCGAGGAAGATCGCGGGGAAGTGCCCCAGCATGTCCGTCGGCAACGGGTTGGGGAGATGTTCCAGCAGGTCATGATCGGCATGGATCGTTGCAAGCAGCGATCCGGGGTCTGTCCGGCTGAACCGGAGTGCCATGCCGGGACAGGGAGCGAGCGCTCCCGCGTGGGCGTGAAGGAGCGGACTGACGTACTGCGTAGCTTTCAAATGGACCTCGTGAAGCGCTGCACCGCCAGTCTGTCTGCGGGCAGGCCCGGCGTCCATGTGCTTGCGGCGATCCGCAGTGCTGCTCCGGCAGGGGGAGCAGCCGGAGTGCTCAGGGTGCAGGTGCCTTCGTCCGCCGGGCGGTGAGGATCTTCACGTCGCTTTCGAGGATCTGGCCCTTCATCACGCCTTCGCCCTTGGTGGCGGAGCGCGGCAGGTTCCAGATCGCCTTCACCACGTCCATGCCCGAGGCGACATGGCCGAAGGCGGCGAAACCGGCGCCGGGATCCTTGCCCTGATTGCCCGCCTCGGCGTCGAGTGAGGTCATGTCGGAGAGCAGGATCAGGAAATCGGCCTGCGCCGTTCCGACCGCGAAGCGCGCCATCGAGACGGTGCCCGCAACATGGCTGATGCCGGTCTTGCTGGTGGGTTCGTGCGCGACCGGGGGCAGCAGGTTGGCGCCGTTGCGCACGCCGCCCTGGAGCAGCCCCTGCTGCGGGTCATGGTCGAGATGCATGGCCCGGTAGAACACGGCGCCATCCATCTTCTTCGAATCGACGTATTTCAGGAAATTGGCCGTGGTCAGCGGCGCATGGGTCTTGTCGAGCGCCAGCGTGACGACGCCCTGGGGCATCGTCAGCGCGACATAGACGTATTCGACCGGAACCGGAGCAGGTGTTGCCGCTGCAGCCGGAGCGACCGGCGCAGGAGGAGGCTCCTGCGCGACGGCGGGTGAGAGCGACAGCACAAGCGGCGCGACGAACGCCGCCAGCATGGCCCTCGACCCGCGCATCGGATCAGCGCACTCGCTTAGCGAACACGGGGGCCACCGAACGGCAGCGGCGGCGGCGCACGGCGCGCACCGCGCGGGAGCTGCGCCTGATAGGCGCGGCCGCAGTGCTCGACGCAGTAGGGGAACCCGGGGTTCACCTTGTCACCGCAGAAGTGGAAGTCCGGCTCGCCCGGGTGGCCCATCGGCCAGCGGCAGATGCGGTCGTTGAGGTCGAGCAGGCTGGTCTTGCCGGCGATCTCCGCGCTCGGCTTCGCGGGCACGAGGCGGCGCGGCGGAGCGGGCGGGATCGGCTGCTGCTGGTCGCCGGGGCCCTGGCGCAGGAAGCCGCCGGGGCCGACCGAGACGATGCGCGGCTGCACGGGAGCGGCCGGGGCAGCATCGGCCGACGGAGCGGGCGAGGGCTCGGCGCGGGGTGCGGGAGCCTGCGGGGCGGGCGCAGCGGCGCGGGCGGCCGGAGCCTCGACGCGCGGAGCAGGGGTCGGCTCGGGCGCGGGCGCAGCCTCCACCGGCTTGGGCTTCTTCGGAGCGGGCGCGGGACGCGCGGGCTTCTCGTTCGGCTTCACTGGGGACGGGCGCGCCTTCAGACCGAGGCGATGGGCCTTGCCGATCACCGCGTTGCGGCTGACACCGCCGAGTTCGTCCGCGATCTGGCTGGCGGTGGACCCACCCTCCCACATCTTGGTCAGCTTCTCGATCCGCTCGTCCGTCCAGCTCATTCCAGTTCCATCACTTCAAGGAAGGCGATCAGAGAATCGCCCCCGATTTCCAGGCGCCGCTTGCCTCGGAAGGCGTCAGCCGATAGTCGCCGGTACATGCCCGATCAATCCTATTCGACCGACCTGCCGGACGCCTCCGGGATCATCAACCCCGATGACAGTACGGCGCGCCGATTTCCGGCAAAGGGAGAGCCGATCATCCACCAGGTAAACTGGGTGGGGCTCAAGACGCTCTATATGAAGGAGGTTCGGCGCTTCTTCAAGGTCCAGACCCAGACGATCTGGGCCCCGGCCATCACCACGATGCTATTTCTGGTGATCTTCACCGTCGCGCTGGGGCGCGGCGGGCGCGAGGTGCTGGGCGTCAACTTCGCGACCTTCGTGGCGCCGGGCCTGATCGTCATGGGCATGATGCAGAACGCCTTCGCCAATTCCAGCTTCTCGTTCCTTGCCGGCAAGGTGCAGGGCACTATCATCGACTTCCTGATGCCGCCGCTGACCGAGGCCGAGCTGATGCTGGCGATGATCGGCGCAGCGGTGACGCGTGCGGTGCTGGTTGGCCTCGCGCTGACGCTGGCGATGCTGCTGTGGCCGGGCGTCGACCTGTCGGTGGCGCACCCGTGGGCGGTCGTGTGGTTCGGGCTTGCCGGTTCCACCTTCCTCGCGCTGCTGGGCCTGCTGTCGTCGGTCTGGGCGGAGAAGTTCGACCACAACGCGGCGGTGACCAACTTCGTCATCGCGCCGCTCTCGCTGCTGTCCGGCACGTTCTACGTGATCGACAACCTCGCGCCCGCTTTCCAGGCGATCAGCCGCGTCAATCCGTTCTTCTATGTGATCTCGGGCTTCCGCTTCGGCTTCCTCGGCCAGAGCGACATCGGCGACACCAACATGGCCGTGCTGCACAGTGCGCTGGGTGTTGGTCTGCTCGACGCGGCGCTGGCGACGGTCGTTTTCCTCGTCCTGCGGTCAGGCTGGAAGCTGAAGGGCTGATTTCCGCCGCTCCGACTGCGAAAATGCCGCCGCGGAGAGGCTTTCGTTAATAAAAACTTATCTGCTCTGGTGCAGGCATGCCGATGTGGCGTCCCGATTGGCCTTGAGCGAAAGCCGAAAGAAGACGGTCGTGCGCTTCACCGCGCCGATCGTGCTGGCGGCCTTGTGCATCCTCGTATTGATCCTCGGCCTGCTGGAGTGGTCCGGGCGCGAAGTCGATCGCATGGCGCGCAACCGCGACCGGGCCATCGTCTCGCTGGTCCTCTCGCAGAGCATAGAGCGGATCGCCCATGCTCAGGAATCCTCGACCGTCTGGGACGAGGCCGTGCGCGAAGCGCGCAAGCGCCCGCTCGATGCGCGCTGGCTCGATCTCAATCTCGGCATCTGGTTCGAGAACTACGCCGGGATCGACGAGGTCTACCTGCTCGATCCCGCAGGAGCAGCGATCTACGCCATGCGCGGTGGCAAGCGGACACGGCCCGAGGACTTCCTTGCTATCAAGGCCATCGCGGCTCCGCTGCTGGCCCGGCTGCGCCACACGCAGACCGTCAGGCGGCGCACCGAGGCGGACGTCGCCATGCTCTCGCCGGGGCAGGCCGACATCGCGGTAGTCCGGGGCCGCCCCGCCATCGTCAGCCTCAAGCCGATCGTCACCGACAGCGGCACGCTGCATCAGGTTCCCGGAACCGAGGCGGTGCATGTCGCGGTGGTCTATCTCGACGCCGAGTTCTTCGCCGGGATCAACGAGCAGTACGGTCTGGCCCAGGCGCACTATGCCCCCGTTCCGGCGAGCGGTGACAACCTGCGGTCGATCCCGCTGCACGACCGTGCGCAGCGCACCGTCGGCTATCTGGTTTGGCGCCCTTTTGCGCCGGGTAGCCAGGTCATCTCCGCGCTGGCCCCGGTGCTGGCGATCGTGCTGCTGGTGATCGCGGCGGTCATGTTCCTGCTCGCCAGCCGGCTGGCGCGGCGCACGCACGATCTTGAGGAAAGCCGCATCGACGCGCAGCACCGCGCCATGCACGACGAACTCACCGGACTCGGCAACCGGGCGATGTTCGAACAGCGGCTGGACGAGGCGCTGTCGCGCTCGCGGCGGCACAAGTCGCTGCTGGCGCTGCTCTACATCGATCTCGATCGCTTCAAGCAGGTCAACGACACGCTGGGCCATCCGGCGGGCGATGCGCTGATCCGGCAGGTGGCGCGCCGCCTGGTCGCCGAAGTGCGCGGCTATGACATCGTCGCGCGACTGGGCGGGGACGAGTTCGCCATCCTGATCGGCGAGCCCGACGACCTCGCCGCCATCGACGGTATCTGCACGCGCATCGTGGCGGAGATCGAGCGACCGTTCGACCTGTCGGGCTCGCAGGCCTTCATCGGCGCCAGCATCGGCGTCGCCGTCGCACCCTCGCACGGCCTCGACCGTACCGAACTCACCCGCAAGGCCGACATCGCGCTTTACAAGGCCAAGACCGAAGGACGCAGTCGCTTCGTGTTCTTCACGCCGGAGATGGACGTCGATGTCCGCTCGCGTGAGGAGACCTACCGCGAACTGCGCCTCGCCCTGGCCGACTGCGACCGGCAGCTTGAAGTCCACTACCAGCCGATCTGGGCGGTGGCGGATCGCCGCATGATCGGGGTGGAGGCGCTGCTGCGCTGGCAGCACCCGCAGCAGGGCCTTGTCGCGCCGGTGGACTTCATCCGCTCGGCCGAAGAGACCGGCCTGATCGCCGTGCTGGGCGAATGGGTGCTGCGCCGCGCGATAAAGGACGCGCGCGCCTGGCCAGACTTGCGCGTCGCAGTCAACGTCTCGCCGATCCAGCTACGCAGCCGCAAGTTCGTCGACACCGTGCGCGAAGTGCTGGCGGCGGGCGGGGTGAGCGCCGACCGGCTGGAGCTGGAACTGACCGAGACGGCGCTGATGGGCGCGTCGGGCGAAGTGGCGCGCTCGCTGGCCGAACTGCGACGGCTGGGCGTCGCCTGCGCGCTGGACGATTTCGGGACGGGCTATTCCTCGCTCAGCCACATCCGCGACTTCGCGGTAGACCGGATCAAGATCGACCGTTCCTTCGTCAACGCGGTCGACACGATCCCCGGTGCGGCGCTGGTGGAGGCGATCGTCGGCCTCGCCCGCGCGAACGGCCTGCGCCTGACGGCCGAGGGCGTGGAGACGGAAAGTCAGCTCGCCTTCCTCGACCGCGTGGGCTGCCCGGAGGTTCAGGGCTACTTGCTGTCGCGCCCCGTGCCCGCCACGATGATAACGAAGCTGCTGGCCGCCTCGCGGCTGGACGAGGCCTACCGCCCCTCCGCGCCGTTCTGAAGCTTAGTGGGCGAGGCCGCGACGCAGGCGATAGCGCCCGTTGCTGAAGTCCTCGAACATCTCCGAAAGCGAAGGATGATCCACCGGGCCGCCGTCGGCATCGTCGGTCAGGTTCTGCTGACTGACATAGGCGACGTAGCTCGATTCCTCGTTCTCAGCGAGGAGATGGTAGAAGGGCTGGTCGCGTTTGGGGCGGACTTCGGCCGGGATCGACTGATACCATTCCTCGCTGTTGGCGAAGACCGGATCGATGTCGAAGACGACGCCGCGAAAGTCGTGATGCCGGTGGCGAACGACATCGCCGATGGCAAACCGCGCCCGGGTCCGGAGCGGCGCGTCGATGACGCGTCCGGCCTGAGGGGAGAAGAAGGACGCTCTGTTCATGGGCGAGATATAGTTTTCATCCACAGGTCAAACAAGCGAACCGGAGGCGCTGTTCCCGGAAAAATGAAATCAGGGCTTGGCAAGCTCGAAAAGGTCGGCTAACGGCGCGCTTCCCGACCCGGTGGAAGCCTTTTCCACCGCACACATCTTCTAGCGGAGAGGTGGCAGAGTGGTCGAATGCGCCGCACTCGAAATGCGGTGTACGGGTAACCGTACCGTGGGTTCGAATCCCACCCTCTCCGCCAAGAACTCCTTGCAACCGACTGAGTTGCAAGACCTTTCCCCGGTCTCCGCCAGCTTACACCGATGCCTCCGCGACCCGCAGGGCGCCGGGGCGCAGGCCGAAGCGGCGCAGGATGGCCTTGCTGAGTGCGCTTTCCGAGGTGTAGCCGACGTCGGCGGCGATCTTCGCGATGGGATCGGACGTACCGGCGAGGCGCTGGCGGGCGATCGTCAGGCGCAGGTCTGACAGGAACGCCATCGGGCTGGTGCCGCCGTGGCGTCGAAAGCTGCGGATTAGGCTTGCCCGTGAGGTCACGGCGATCGTCGCCATTTCGTCCAGCGTCCATTCGCGTGGCAGGTCCGCCAGCACGGCGAGGACCACGCGCGCCGTCGTGCGGTCGCGCAGAAGGGAGAGGGCGCCGTCGTCGATCGCGGTCGTCGTGAGGTGGTCGCGCAGCATCAGGACGAACAGGGCGCGGGCAAAGTCGGAGGCGACGATCTCCGATCCGGCGAGACCTCCGTCGAGTTCGTCACGGATGTCGGTCAGCAGGCGCCGGAAACGCTCCATCACCGGAGCGTCGGCGGTGCGGATGACGATCTCGTCGGGCAGGGCGGACAGCAGTGGATTGCGCTCGTCCGCCTCGAAGACGAGCCTGCCGCAAAGAAGTTCGGTGTCCTGCTCCGCCCCCGACGTCGAGCGGTCGCGCACGCCGTTGCGGAATTCACTGGCGATCGGCCTGCGCACGCCCGCCAGGCGGCTGCGGACGACGTGGCTGTCGCCATGCGGGAGCAGGAGGATGTCGCCGGCGGCCAGAGTTATTGGCTCCCGCCCGGGCCGATCGATGATGCAGGCGCCGCGGGTGACGATGTGGAACTGGGCGAACCCTTGTCCCAGAGGCGCGTGCGGCGAGTCCCAGGATCCGCCGAAGCGGCAGAAGTCCTCGATCTCGGGCCTGATGCGCAGCAGCGGTGCCATCGCCCTGAGCAGTTCGGCCGCGCCATCGGACATGCTGGTGTTCATTTGATCCGCCCGGACATGGAATCGCGCCGCACGGACATGTCCCGAAGCGGCCCGGTTTCCCAGATGGTCTCCTGCAATTGATACATGGAGACTGCAATGTCGATGCTGGATTGGAATGCGTATCGGGGTCAGGTCGTCGCCGGCGTCGGCGAGATCGCCAGCCTCAGCCCTGACACCGTGAAGGGGTATGCCGCGCTGAGCGGCGCGGGCGCGAAGACCGGCCATCTGGACGGCAAGACCCGCGAACTGATCGCGCTGGCCGCCGCCGTCAGCTTGCGCTGCGACGGATGTATCGCCGTCCACACCGCCGAAGCGAAGAAGCTGGGCGTGACGCAGGAGGAGATCGCGGAGGCCCTCGGCGTGGCGATCGCCATCAACGCAGGCGCGGCGCTGGTCTATTCGACCCGCACGCTCGACGCCTTTGCCGCAGCCTGAGAACGGAGGAAAATCGTCATGAACAGCTCGATACGCCGCGTTCTCTCGCTGGTCGCCGATTCGCAGTCGAACCGACTGGGCATCGCCGCGATGAAGATCGCCATCGCCGTCATCTTCCTGTGGATCGGCG
Source organism: Novosphingobium kaempferiae (assembly GCF_021227995.1). Classification (NCBI taxonomy): domain Bacteria; kingdom Pseudomonadati; phylum Pseudomonadota; class Alphaproteobacteria; order Sphingomonadales; family Sphingomonadaceae; genus Novosphingobium; species Novosphingobium kaempferiae. The sequence continues at coordinate 482,506 of NZ_CP089301.1, read as the reverse complement.
CGCTCAAGTTCGTGCCCTACGAGGCGGACAGCATCACGCCGTTCGTCGCCAATAGTCCGGTCATGTCGTTCTTCTACGAGCACCCGGAAGAGTACAAGGCGCATATGACGCATGAAGGCGAGCTCAAGCCGGAGCAGCGCGCATGGCAGACGGCCAACAATACCTACGGGTTCTCTGACGGGCTGGGCGCGCTGGAACTGGTGATCGGCGGCCTGACGCTTGCCGGGCTGGTATCGCGCCGGCTGGGGATCGTCGGCGCAGCGCTGGCCTTCGCTACACCCTTCGTCACGATGTCGTTCCTGGTTACGACGCCCGAGGCATGGGTGCCTGCGCTGGGCGATGCCCATCACGGCTTCCCGTACCTGTCCGGCGCGGGGCGATTGGTCCTGAAGGACACCGCGATCCTTGCGGGTGCTTGGCTCATCATCGTGGACACCGCCAGGGCGTTGCTTCGCGATGGCGGCGCGGAGAAGGGGCGCGCGTAAACGGGTCCGCACGACCTGCCTCTCACAAATGCGTGATCTAGCCCCGCCAGCCGGATGTCCCGGCCGGCGGGGCTTTTTGCAGGTGAGCGGAAAGTTGTGACGGTTCCCTTTCAAAATCAGATTTTACAACGATTTAAATGTCGCAATCACGGTCCTGAGCCATGTTGTCCGCAACAGAGATCGAGCAGACGCCATCTGGATTGATAGTGGGCCGGTAGTTGGCATTACCGGCGCTCGCGGGTCGGATTCCGGCGTCTATCGAAAGCAAAAGCTGTGAGGGAACGCGCAATGAAGCCGAACTATTCGCCGAAGTCTGCCGAACTCTATGCCGATACCGAGACTCCCGCGCTTCCCGCGACGGACATGACGCTGGACAGGCAGCGGGTGGCGTTCGTGGTGATCGACCCGCAGGTTGACGTCATGAGCGAGAAGGGGCTGGCCTGGGCCGCCGTCGGAGAGAGCGTCACCGAGAACAATCTCGTGCCCAATCTCGTCGAACTGTTCGGGGCGGCCAAGAAGGCGGGCATCGTCGTCGCCGTCTCTCCCCATTACTACTATCACTGGGATCACGACTGGCGCTGGCAGGCCCCGCTGGAGCGGTTCCAGCACGATGTCGGCGCCTTCGATCGGACCGGCCCCTACGAGGTCGGCGATTTTCGCGGATCGGGCGCCGATTTCATGGAGGAGTTCAAGCCCTTCATCGAGGATGGCAGGACCATCATCTGCTCGCCGCACAAGCTCTACGGTCCGCAGGCGAACGACCTGAAGTTCCAGCTCGGGAAGCAGGGCGTGAACCAGGTCATCCTCGCGGGGATGCTGGCCAACATGTGCGTAGAATCGCATATGCGCGACCTGCTGGAAGCGGGTTTCGAGGTCGCCGTGGTGCGCGATGCGGTCGCCGCGCCGAAGCTTCCCGACGGTGACGGCTACCTCGCCGCGCTCATCAACTACCGCTTCATGGCCAACGCGGTGTGGAGCACCGACGAGACGGTCGAAAAGCTGCTCGGGATGGCGGGCTGAGGCTGGTTTCCGAGCGGGAGCACAGGCGATGAAATTCCCGACCGTCCCGGCATCGTACTTCGGCATGGTGCTGGGGCTGACCGGGCTCGGCAACGCCTGGCGCGGGGCGCATCTCGCGTGGGGCCTGCCGGCTGCGGTCGGCGAGTTGGTGATGCTCGTCGGGGGCGTGGTCTGGGCGCTCGTCACCGTCTGCTATGTCGCCAAGTGGATCGTCGCGCGCGAGGATGCGCTGGCGGAGCTGGTGCATCCGGTGCAGTGCTGCTTCGTCGGGCTCGCCGGGGTGGCGACGATGCTGGTGGCCGGCGGTCTGGCGCCCCATACGCGCGACGCGGGGCTGGCGCTGTACGTCATCGGCGGCCTGTTCACCTTCGGCTTCGCGGTGTGGCGGACGGGTGGCCTCTGGCTTGGCGGGAGAGACCCGGACACCACCACGCCGGTGCTCTACCTGCCGACCGTGGCGGGCAGCTTCGTAGCGGCCATCGTGGGGAGTGCATTCGGGATCGGCGATCTCGGACAGTATTTCCTCGGCATGGGACTGTTCGGCTGGCTGGCCATCGAATCCGTGCTGCTGCACCGGCTGCTGACGCAACCTGGCATGGCGAGCGCGCTGCGCCCGACGCTGGGCGTGCAACTGGCGCCCCCGGTGGTCGGGGCGGTGGCGCTGCTGGCAGCGGTGCCTCAGGTGCCCTTCGCGGTGGCCCACGCCATGATCGGCTACGGCATCCTGCAGGTGCTGGTCCTGATCCGGCTGCTGCCGTGGATATTCAGGCAGCCCTTCGCGCCGTCCTACTGGGCGTTCACCTTCGGCATCACCGCGCTCGCCACCGGTCCGATCCGGCTCGTGGCGATGGGGGACCACGGCGTCGTCCGCGTCCTTGCGCCGATCCTCTTCGGCCTCGCCAACGTCGTCGTCGTGCTGATCGCGGTGGGCACGCTTTACCGCCTGCTGGGCGCGGGCAGCCATTCACCCGCGGCGGCTGCCGTTCCGGCACCATCGACCCCTGTAACCTGACGAGAAGGCCAGCGATGAAAGAGCTTTACCTCAAGATACTCGGCCTCGTCGCAGGCAGCAGGTCGCACGCCATCGGCATCGCGGCGATGAAGATCGCCATCGCCGTCGTCTTCCTCTGGATCGGCTGGCTGAAGTTCATCCCTTACGAGGCGGACAGCATCACGCCGTTTGTCGCCAACAGTCCGTTCATGTCGTTCTTCTATGCCCATCCCGCCGAGTATGCCGCCCATCTGACCCGCGAGGGCATGCTGAACGAGGCGCACCGTGCATGGCAGGTCACCAACGGAACCTATACGTTTTCCCGTGGCCTTGGGACGGTGGAGATCATCATCGGCCTTCTGACGCTGTCCGGCCTGTTCTCGCGCAGGGTGGGCCTTGTCGGGGCGCTGCTGGCCTTCGCGACGCCCTTCGTCACGCTGTCGTTCCTGCTGACAACGCCGGAGGCGTGGGTGCCCGCGCTCGGCGATGCGCAGCACGGATTTCCCTATCTTTCGGGAGCGGGGCGGCTCGTCCTCAAGGACACCGCTCTCCTGGCAGGCGCCTGGCTGGTGATCGTGGACACGGCGCGGCGACTGCTTGCCCGTTAGATTGAGAGGCTGCGCAGCAGGTCCAGCCGCGTGCGCGCTCCCGCAAGTCCGGGGATTTCTACCGGCATGCGCAGGATCGCGCCCTTGCCGCGGTTCTCCGCATTGCCGCCGGTAGCGATGTAGAGCGCGGACGGGTCGTCGGCGCCGAAGTCCAGGCTGACGATGTGGGGGTAGGGGAAGGACAGCGAGCGAAGAAGGTCTCCCTGCGCGGAGAACTGCACCAGTTTCCCGGTGCGCCACCCGGCCACCCACAGGTTGCCTTCGACGTCCGCGACCATGCCGTCGCTGTCGTCCATTTCGATGAGGACTTCGCCTTCGCCGGGCCGTCCCGCACCGTCCAGCGGATAGCGCCAGATGCCGCGCAGGGTCTCCGAATGGTAGAGCCACTTGCCGCAGGGGCTTAGCGCGAAGCCGTTCGAGGCGATGACGTCACGGCGCAGGACAGTGACTTCGCCCGCCGCCGACATGTGGAACAGCGTGCCCGGTCCGGGAGCGCCGCCGGTCTCGAAGATCGAGGCGAAGTCTATGGTTCCGGCGAACAGGCCGCCCCAACCGTCGGCCTCCATGTCGTTGACGGCGATGACCGGGCTGCCCTCGATCTCGGGCAGGATGGCGCGGGTTTTACCAGTCGCGGGGTCGAGCGCGGCGATGCCGTCGCGGCCGCTGCACAGCACCATGCCGCTCTCGTCGAAGACGATGCCGCCCACCCACTGCCTGCCGGGCAGCATCGTTTCTGCCGCGTGCCCTGCGCGCTTGCGGTGGACGCCGGTGCCGGTCAGGTCGGAGAACCAGATGTCGCCTTCCGGGGAGACGCGCGGCGCTTCGATGAACTGATAGCCTTCGACCACGACCTCGAAACGGTCCGTCACCGTCGTTTCCATTCCGCTCTCCCCTGATGCGTCGGCTGTTTTCTATGCGCTCCGACCGGCAAGTACATGGCGACAGGCGCCCGAACAGTTTCGTTGAGCCTGCCGCATCCTTGCTGCGCGCATTCCATGGCTTGCGCAAATAGCCATTGTGAGGGGGACAAATGGATCAGGTGCGCCGGATCGCTTCGCTAGGCTCGCAACGACGAGGGGAGCATGATCGCGCGCGGATCGACCAGACCGGCTTCCGACAGGGCGGCCCAGAACGCATCCGGGATCGCATGCGTCATTAGGGCTGTCGCGGTAGCCAGTTCGTCCGGCGTCGCGATGCCGGGAATGACGGCCTCGACCACCGGATGCCGCACGGGGAACTGGAGCGCGGCGGCGGGGAGGGGGACGCCGAATGCGGCGCAGATGTCTTCGATCCGGCCTACGCGCTCGACCACGGCGGCAGGCGGCGCGCCGTATTCGTAGTGCGCGGGCGGGCCGCTGCGCACCCCGCGCGCGAGTATGCCGGAGTTGAACGGCGCTCCCGCCACCACCCGCACGCCCCTTTGCGCACAGAGCGGGAAGAGGCTGTCGAGCGGCGTCTGTTCGAGCAGCGTGTAGCGTCCCGCCAGCAGGATCACGTCGAGGTCGGCGTGGCCGAGCACTTCCTCGCACACCGCCGTCTCGTTGACGCCGAGGCCGATGGCGCGGACCGCGCCGCCGTCGCGCAGTTCCTGCATGGCGCGCAGGCCGCCGCCCAGGAACTCGCGCATCCGCGCTTCGTGGGCCTCGCCGTGGGCGTAGCTGCCGATGTCGTGGGCGAGCAGCACGTCGATGCGGTTGCGGCGCAGGCGCTTCAGGCTGGCCTCGTAGGAGCGCATCACCGCGTCGTAGGTGTAGTCGAACACGCTCTCGAACGGCTCGGGCGAGACGAAGCCCTGCCGCACCGCCGAAAGATCCGCGCCGGACATTGGATCGAGGCGGCGGCCGACCTTGGTGGAGATCACCGCTTCGCCTGCCAGGTCCAGTTCCGCCAGCGCGTCACCGAGGCGCTTTTCGCTGAGGCCGAAGCCGTAGTGCGGCGCGGTGTCGAAATAGCGTAGCCCCGACGCCCACGCGGCCTCGATCACGGCGAAGGCGTCGGCGTCCGGGATCGCGCGGTAGAGGTTGCCCACCGCCGCCGCGCCGAAGCCCAGCTTTCCGGGGAAGAACGGCTGCGTCATCATTGTTCCAGTCCGTAGAATTCGCGGGCGGCGCCTTCGAACAGGCGGGGCAGGTCGGTGTTGCCAACAAGGGCCAGCGTATCGTCTATCCAGTCGGCGTAGCTGTCGCCCATGTGCAGCAGGACCGGCCAGTCGCTGCCCCACATCGTCCTTCCGCCGAAGTTGGCGAGCACATGCTGCACATAGGGGGCGAGCGCGGCGGCGTCCTGTCCTTGCGCCTGCTGGGTGCGCAGACCGGAGAGCTTGCACCAGACGTTCGGCAGTTCAGCGAGGGCGGCAAGATCGGCGCGCCACGGATCGAGGACGAGGTTCGCCGCGTCGGGCTTGCCCGCGTGATCGACGACGATGGCAAGCTGGGGATAGCGCCGTGCCAGTGCTGCAATGGCGGGCAGGTGGCGCGGCTCGACGAGCGCATCGAAGCGCAGGCCGTGGGCCACCATCGCCGCGATCGCGGGGGCAAGGTCTTCGCGCAGGATCCATTCGCTGTCGGCGATGGATTGCAGCATGGGACGCAGGCCGACGCACTTGGGATGCGCGGCCAGTGCGGCGATGCGCGCGGGGGCGTCCAGCGCATCGAGCGCGGCCCATGCGACGACGCCCAGCATCATGGGATCGTCGGCGGTGAGCGCCAGCATCCAGTCGGTATCGCGGTCGTCCGGCTGCGACTGGACGAGGACGGAGCCCGCGAAATCCAGACCTTCGGTGGCGGCGGCAAGGTCCGGCGGCAGGAAGTCGCGGTGGAGCAGGGGCCAGTCGGCGTCGGGCCAGGTGCATTCCGGGGCGTCGATGCGCCAGAAATGCTGGTGGGCATCGAGCACGCGCGGGCGGGTCATGCACGCATCTCCGGCGCGGTGATGAAGGGGCGCCGGATAGGGTCTTGCTTCGCCGTCATGTCCTCTTCCATACCTTCCGAGCTTGCACCCGGTTTAAACATACGACATCATACAATATCAATTGCGGCTGTCCATGCCGCCGATCCATCATGATGAAAGGATGCCACGAATGAAACTGTGCCGCGTCGGGGAACCCGGAAACGAGCGCCCCGCGATGATCGATGCCGATGGCGGCATCCGCGACCTGTCGGGCCACGTCGGCGACATCGGACCGGACGCCATCGGGGCCGAGGGTCTCGCCGCGCTTGCCGCGATCGACCCGGCCTCGCTGCCGCTGGTCGAAGGGCCGGTGCGCTATGGTCCCTGCGTCGGCGGGACGCGGCAGTTCGTGGCGATCGGCCTCAACTATGCCGACCACGCCGCCGAATCCAACCTCCCGATCCCCGAGCAGCCGGTGGTGTTCAACAAGTGGGTGAGCTGCATCCAGGGCCCGAACGATCCCGTCACCGTGCCGCTCGGCTCGCGCAAGACCGACTGGGAAGTCGAACTCGGCGTCGTCATCGGCACCGAGGCGTTCAACGTCGATGAAGCCTCCGCCCTCGACCATGTCGCGGGCTACTGCGTCATCAACGACGTGTCGGAGCGCGAATGGCAGATCGAGCGCGGCGCGACCTGGGACAAGGGCAAGGGCTTCCCCGGCTTCGGCCCGATCGGCCCGTGGCTGGTCACGGCGGACGAAGTGGGCGATCCGCAGGCGCTGTCCATGTGGCTGGATGTCAACGGCAAGCGCGTGCAGGACGGCAGTTCCTCGACGATGATCTTCACCGTGGCGCAGATCGTGTCCTACCTCAGCCAGTTCATGCGCCTGCTGCCGGGCGACGTCATCACCACCGGCACGCCGCCGGGCGTCGGCCTCGGCCAGAAGCCGGAACCCTGGTATCTCAAGCCGGGCGACGTGGTGGAACTGGGCATCGAGAAGCTCGGCACCCAGCGGCAGGAGTTCGTCGCTCCCTGATGGCCCGTTGACAGCACTCGCCCCATGCGCTTAATTCATCATACGTATTATATGAAGATGGAGAGAGCATGGGGCGTCTAGCTGGGAAAACCGCACTGGTCACGGCTGCCGGACAGGGAATCGGCCGGGCCAGCGCGGAGGCCTTCCTGCGCGAAGGGGCGCGGGTGATCGCCACCGATATCCGCGCCGAGCCGCTCGCGGACTTTGACGGGGCGGAGACGCTGGTGCTCGACGTCACCGACGCGGACGCGGTGAAGGCCGTCGCGGCGGCGCATCCCGAGATCGACGTGCTGTTCAACTGCGCGGGCTTCGTCCACCCCGGCACCATCCTCGACTGCGACGAGGACGCCTGGGCCTTCTCCAACACCCTCAACGTCACCGCGCAGTATCGCATGATCCGCGCGGTACTGCCGAACATGCTGGCGCTGGGCGGCGGGTCGATCATCAACATGTCCTCGGTCGCCTCCAGCGTGAAGGGCGTGCCCAACCGCTTCGCCTATTCGACCACCAAGGCCGCCGTGATCGGCCTCACCAAGTCGGTCGCGACGGACTTCGTGACCAGGGGCATCCGCTGCAACGCGATCTGCCCCGGCACGGTGGAGACGCCCTCGCTGCTTCAGAGGCTTCACGACACCGGCGATTTCGACAAGGCCTATGCCGAGTTCACCGCAAGGCAGCCGATGGGCCGCTTCGGCGGGGCGGGCGAGCTGGCGGCTCTGGCGGTCTACCTCGCGTCGGACGAGTCCGCGTTCACCACCGGCGCCATCCACGTCATCGACGGCGGCTGGACGGCCTGACCGTGATGGTCCGGTCCTTCTTCGTCATTGCGAGCGTAGCGAAGCAATCCAGGGTCAGCCTGCTCCGCTGGATTGCTTCGCTACGCTCGCAATGACGAAGTGGGTGGGTCGGATGCATGACCGACTTAGAAAAAGAGGGAGAGGGAAATGATCGAGGCTCGCCGCATCGCGCGCCATCTGGCCGTTCTGGCCGCAAGCGCCAGCGCGCTTCCCGCCATCGCGCAGGAGCGCGCGGTGGAGGTCCACGTTTCGCTGCAGGGGGACGACCGCAATCCGGGCACGGACGCCCGCCCGGTCCGCTCGCTCACCCGTGCGCAGGCACTGGTGCGCAAGAGCAACGCCAAGGCCGACGTCACCGTGCTGCTGGGCGAGGGGACATGGCGGCTCGACGCGCCGCTGCTGTTCCGCCGCGCCGACGGCGGGCAGGGCGGCCATGCGGTGACGTGGAAGGCGGCGGCGGGCGCGCATCCGGTGATCTCGGGCGGCATGACGGTGAGCGGCTTCAAGTCCTACGACGCCGAGCGCCGGATCTGGGTGGCGGACGTGCCCAAGGGCCTCGACACCCGGCAGGTCTGGGTCGACGGCACGCTGGCCGAGCGCCCGTGGATGGAGATCCGCGCCGCCGACGTGAAGTTCGACGCGCAGGGCTTCACGGTGACCAACCCCAAGCTCGACTGGCTCGGCAAGCTGACCGCGCCGGGCCGCGTGGAACTGGAGGCGACCGGCTTCTTCACCGACCGCGTATCGCCGGTGAAGTCGATCGAGGGCAGCCACATCACGATGCAGCAGCCCGCGTGGGACAACAACACCTGGGGCTACGATACGATCTCCAAGCCGATCTTCCCCGACGACAGCCGTCTGTTCCTCGTCGGCGCGCTGGAGTTCGTGGGCAAGGCGAACGACTGGCATTCGCGGCCCTACCAGTGGGTGATCGATCCGCAGGCGGGCAAGCTCTACCTGCGCATGGGACTGGACGAGGACATCGCCACCCGCGAGGTCGTGGTGCCCCGGCTGGAGGCGCTCGTCTCCATCGCCGGCACGCCCGACGCCCCGGTGGAGCGCCTGCGGTTCGAGGGGCTGCGCTTCTCGCACACCAGCTGGCTCGGCCCCTCGCGCCCGACCGGATACGCCAACCAGCAGAGCGGCGCGTTCCTCTACGAGACGTCGCCCCTGCGCCCCGCCGACGCATGGCAGAGCTGCGGCTGGGGCTGCGTCGAGTTCGAATCCATGCGGCAGAAGTGGCACCAGATGCCCGCCGCCGTGCAGGTTGCCGCCGCGCGCGACGTGACCTTCGCGGGCAACACCTTCTCGCAGATCGGGCAGGTGGCGCTGGGCATCGGCAACGATGCCAACGCCAACCTCTCGGGCGTCGGCCTCGCCACGCAGGGCATCCGCGTGACGCGCAACCGCTTCGCCGTGCTGGCGGGCAGCGCGATCATGGCGGGCGGCGTGCGGATCGAGGCGCATCACCCGGACGACGCGAAGCTCGTCAACCGCGACCTCGCGATAGAGGACAACACCGTCGTCACCGTCAGCCAGGACTACAAGGACAACGCGGCGATCCTGACGACCTACATCTCCGGCGCGCGCATCGCCCACAACGACGTCAGCGACGCGCCCTATGACGGCATCGCGGTCGGCTGGGGCTGGGGCTACAACGACGCGGGCGGCAACCCGAACTACGACGAGAACGCCAAGGGCTACGTCCACAACACGAAGTTCACCACGCCCACGACGCTGCGCGACACCGTGGTGGAAGGCAACCGCATCCATGGCGTGAAGAACTGGTTCATGGACGGCGGCGCGATCTACAACCTTTCGGCCAACCCCGGCTCGGTGATCCGCGGCAACCATATCTTCGACATCGGCAACAAGATCGCGATCTATCTGGACGAGGGATCGAAGCACTTCGCCGTGACCGGCAACGTCGTCGAGACCGGCGGCAAGTGGCTGAACATCAACACCGCGGGCGGCATGTACAAGCGCCGCATCTCCACCGACAACACCGCGACCGGCAACTGGCACACCGTCAACAGCACCGGCGGCCGCTGGCTGGAGGAGATCGGCAACGTCGCGAAGGACAACCCGCTGGTGCCCGACCGCGACTGGCCCGCCGAGGCGCGCGCGGTGATCGACAACGCCGGGGTGCGGCCCGAGGCGCAACCGTGAACCGTCGCGGACTGCTCAAGCATGCGGGGCTGATCGGTGCGGTGGCGGGCCTGCCGCTGCGTCCGGCACTGGCGCAGGAGGCGGGGCTGCGCATCGTCGACCTGCGGGCCGAAGGGCTGGTCGATCCCATCGGCATCCAGGATCAGGACGTGCGCCTGTCCTGGCGGCTGGAGGGCCAGCGGCGAGGCATCACCCAGACGCGGTGTGAAGTGCAGGCCGCCTCCACTCGCGCGCTGCTGGAGGCGGGCACGCCGGACCTGTGGTGGGCGGGCGAGGTGCTCATCCGGCGCAGCATGGACATGGGCTGGCTGGGCGCGCGGCTGGCCCCGCGCCAGAAGGTCTTCTGGCGCGTCGTCGTGCGCGACGACAATGCCGTGCGTGCGACGAGCGCGGTCGCGACGTTCGAGATGGGCGCGCTCGACGGCAGCGCGCCCGGCGTGCCTGCCGCCTGCACGCAGACGGCGCGGCCATTGTTCGACAATGCCGCGATACAGGGCCTGTGGCAGAAGGGCTTTGCTGCGGAAAATGCTGCACTCTGCGATTCCGCGCGCGGGGCTCTAAATGCAGCATTCTGGGACGGCGCGGCCTTCGACGTGGACGTGCGCGCACTCGCCCGCCGCAGCATGGCGGGGCTGACCGAGCCTGATCGCGAGGACATGACCATCCTGCTGCCGTGGACGCTCTGGCAGCGCTACGGCGACACCGCGCTGGCCGAACGCAACTGGGCGGCAATGGTGCGGCACTTGCGCACGATCGCCGAGGCAAGCCCCGGCAACATGAGGCGCGGCACCAAGGGCTACACCGATCCGGACGCGCCGGACGCCTCGACGCCGGGCGACCTTATCGCCATGGCCCTGTGGAAGCGCGCGGTCGATGCCATGGCCGCCGTCGCTCATGGCGCCAAGCGCCAGCCGGAGGCGGAGCGCTATGATCAGCTTTCGCGCGACATCGCCGATGCTTTCGCGGCGACCTTCGTCAAGCCGGACGGCACCGTCGGCGGCGGATCGCAGGGCGCGCAGGCGCTGGCCTTGCGGTTCGGGCTGGTGCCTGAGGCTTTGCGCGATGGGGCCACGGCGAAGCTGGTGGCGGACATCCGCCAGCGCGGTGGCAGGCTCTCCACCGGGCGGCTTGGCACGGTGCCGGCGCTCGATGTGCTCGCCGACGCGGGCGAGGCGGCGCTGGTCCATGACCTGCTGCTGCGCGGCGATCTGGTCGGCGGCGATGCGCTCTCGGGCTTCCTGCTGCGTCGCGTGGCGGGGATTGATCCGGTGGAGCCGGGCTTCCTGAAGTGGCGCTTCGCCCCCGTCCTCGACCCGCGCCTGCCGCGCGGTGGGGCGAGCTACGACAGCGTGCTGGGGCGCATCGTCACGGACTGGACTTATTCGCCGGGGCGGTTCGAGGCGCGGATCACGGTGCCGGGCAATTCGCGCGCCGAGGTGTGGCTGCCTGCGGCGTCGGTCGATGCGGTGCGTGAGGGCGGCCGGGCTCTGGGGTCGGTCGAGGGCGTGACCGTCGTCGGTGTGCGCGATGGGCGCGTCGTGCTTGAGGTCGGCTCGGGCGAGTACGTGTTTACGATTGCCTGATTGGTGGCCGTGCGAAGGCGGGGCACATCTCCCGGTCTGGCCACATCACACGGCAGGAGATGGGTTCCCGCCTTCGCGGGAATGACGGGCTTTTGAGCATAAGCCACGTATCCCTTCACGTCGCCCCTGCGCAGGCAGGGGCCGACGGGGTGGAAGGCCGGCGCAGAACTCGTCGTCCCGGACTTGATCCGGGGCTTCGACAAGCTCAGCCTGAGCGGGAACACCCACTTTCGTCATTGCGAGCGCAGCGAAGCAATCCAGCAGTAGCGCGTAACGCTGGATTGCTTCGCTGCGCTCGCAATGACGAAACCTCTAAACACCGCTCAGGCTGAGCCTGTCGAAGCCCCGCGTTTCAAGCCGATAGCAAGGCCGATACCGACTAACGCACCCTAAGGCCGCGCCGTCCAGTTCCACTGCACCGCATCGGCGAGCGCCCCGGCCCGCGCCTCCACCTTGTTCGCGCCCGGTGCAAGGTCCACGGTCCAGGCGGCGATGTGGTCATCCGCCGCCACCTTGGTCCATGCCCCGCCGTTCAGCCGCAGCTCCACTTCGGGGCGGTTGGTGAAGACCTGCACCACCACGCGCTGCGTGCGCTTGTTGACGTCGCGGCGGCTGGCGATGTGCAGCATGGGCTTGTCGGACCAGTTGGCCTGATACCAGTACCAGGCGTCCTTGCGGATCTTGCGGTCCTCGGTGACGAGGCCCTTGTCGTTGATGGCGGGACGGTCGCCCTCGTTGCGCTTGAACGAGGGGAAGTCGATGCCCACCCACACGAAGCTGGACCACAGGAACGGGCGCTTCTTCATCTCGCGCCAGTGCTTTATGTGGAAGTCGGTCTGGTACTGTTCGGGGTGCCAGTAGCCGTTCGATTCCGGGCGCTTGACCACCGGGTCTTCCTGATGGAGCACGCTGGCGCCCGCGCCGTATTCGCTGACCCCGATGGGGCGGTTCGGCAGCTTGGCGTGGAGTTCGTCCGCCCAGGGGCCGATGTCCTCCGACTTGGTCCAGTACCAGCCGAAGTAACGGTTGTAGGACACCGTATCGCTGTGCTGCGCGATGGGATCGTCGTCGTTGAGGCAGCAGTGCGCGTATGTCGTCGGGCGGGTGGGGTCGAGCGACTTGGCGGTGGCCTGCAGTTCGGCGAGGATGCGGTTGGAGGCGGCGTCCGACTTGCGGATCTCGTTGCCGATGCCCCAGAGCGCCACCGAAGGATGGTTGCCGGTCTGCGCGATCAGTTCGCGCATCTGCTGGACCAGGTTCTCGCGGAAGGCGTCGGAGGGATCGTGGTCGTCGATCAGCGGGACTTCGGTGAGCACCAGCAGGCCGAGTTCGTCGGCGCGTTCGTAGACATGGGCGGGGTGCTGCATGTGGGCGAGGCGCACGCCGGTCGCGCCCATCTCGGCGAAGAGGCCGAGGTCTTCGTCGATCTCCGCATCGCTCACCACCGGGCCGCGCCCGAAGCGGGTGGGCAGTTGCAGGTTGACGCCGTGCAGCGGGTAGGGCGCACCATTGAGAAGGAACGTGCCGTCGGGCTTCACCGCCACCGTGCGTACGCCGAGCGGCGCGGTCTGGCTGTCGATCACGCGGCCGCCTTCGGCGATCTCGGTGACGACGCGGTAGAGGTAGGGCGCCTTGGTGCCCTGCCACAGCGTCGCGTTGCGCAAGCCCAGCGTCTGGTCGAGCGTACCGGTCGCGCCCGCCGCAAGCTCCATCGGCCGCGCAGACTTGGCGACGACCTTGCCCGAGGCGTCGAGCACGCGGGCCGAGATGGTGAAGCGCGCCGGGGAGGCGCGGTCGTTGCGCAGCGCGGCGGAGAGGCTGACGGTGGCGCCGCGGCCCTTCAGCGCCGTGGTGCGCACCGCGAGGCCCGGCCCGGCATTCGCCAGGCGGTCGAAGCTGAGCGCGTCCTCCTCGATCAGCCCGACCGGGCGGGCGAGGCCGCCGAACACGTTGAAGTCTCCGTTGAGCGGCGAGATCTGCGTGTCGCGCGCGTTGTCCACCCGCACCGCGAGCACGTTCGCGCCCGGCTTCAGCGCCCCGGTCGCGTCGAAGCGGAAGGCCGCGTAGCCGCCCTTGTGGATGCCGAGCCGCTGGCCGTTCAGCCAGACTTCCGCCTTGAGCGAGACGCCGCCGAAGTCGAGGAGGTAGCGCTTGCCCGCCTCCACTTTCGCGTCGAAGCCGAGGCGATACCACGCCGGGCCGCGATAGTAGACGCCCTCCGGCTCGCCGCGCGCCTTGGCCCCGCCGATGCCGGAGTCGGCGGCGTTGTAGGTGTGCGGCACGGAGACGGTCTGCCACGCGCGGTCGTCGAAGGCGGGGGCTTCAGCGCCTGCGACATCGGACTTAACGAAGTGCCAGCCTTCGGTCAGTGGGCGCTCGCTGGCGGCGAGGACGGGGAGGGGGGCGGTCGCCAGCAGGGCGGCGAGGAGGGGGCGCAGGATCATCGTCGGTCCTTCAGGAAAGCTGGGTCACGGTGCCCAGCGCGATGCCGGTGCTGGCGGTGGAGCGGATCGCCTGCTTCGGATCGCGCGGGGAGCGCAGCCCGTCGACAACGGCGCCTGCCACATCGTCGAACACCACGGCGGGACGCGCGTCGGGGGCGTCCACGGCGAAGCTCACGTCCTTGAGCACCACGTTGCGGGCGTGGCGCACGTAGAGGCCGTGGGCCGGGAAGGCGCCCATGAAGCTGGGTTCGAGGCTGGACTTGGGCCGCTCCGGGATATCCCGCGCGGCCTGTTCCGCCGTGCCGCCGCCCGCCGAGCGGACGTGGACGTCGATGAAGGTCACGTCCTCCACCGGCTCGCCCGGATTGCCGACGACGCCGCAGGCATAAGGGCCGGGCGCGCCCGAGACGTTGATGCCGGAGAACCGCACGCGCCGCACTTTCGAAGGCCCGGTGCCCAGCGGCGAACGGTTGCGGGCGGCAAGGCGCACGAAGATCGGGTGGTTGACCGGGTTCTTGAGGTTGATGTCGCGGAAGGTCACATCCTCCAGCACGCCGCCGTCGATCGCGCCCAGCTGCAGCCCGCGCGTATTCTCGCAGGTGCAGTCGGCGATCAGGATGTTGCGGAAGCCCGTCGCGGAATCGGTGCCCAGCTTGATGCGGCCGAGCACGCCCACGTCGTCCACCGACTTGTAGGGCGAGGGGCGATAGCTGCCGTCCACCAGCGCGCCGAGGTCGTAGCCGCTGGTCTTGCAGCCGATCACCGAGACTTCCTCGCAGAACAGCGGCTCGTTCAGCGCATAGCTGCTCTTGAGGACGATGGCGTCGTCCTTGGGTGCGTTGACGGTGCAGTTCGTCACCCGCACGTCGCGGCAGCAGTCGATGTCGATGCCGTCGCGGTCGGTGTCGACGGTCAGGTTGTCGATGGTGACGTTGCGCGATCCCAGCACGTAGCAGGCGAAGTGGCCGCCCTGGAGGATCGTAAAGTCGCGCAGCAGCACGTTGCGGCAGCGCTTGAGCGCGACCGCCTTGTTGCCGCGCCCTTCGTAGGCCATCTCGCGCGGGATGGCGCGGCGCGCGGCGTCGGGCGAGAGGCCGAGTTCCTTCGGCGACTTCCACCCCTCGATCCCGTGCCAGCGTGGCGCGGGGCCTTCGCGGTCGAGGCCGAGCCCGTGGATCATGCCGCGCCCGATCACCGCCACGTCGGTCAGGTCTATGCCGTAGATCAGCGCGTTGCGGAAATGGGCGACGCCATAGTCGACGTACTGTTCGTCAAACACGCCTTCGGGCAGGTCGTACTGGCCCTTGTGGCGGCGCGGGTCGGCAGCCTCGATCACGCTGCCGGGCATCAGCAGCAGGGTGACGTGGCTGCGCAGGCGGATCGAGAAGCACAGGTAATGGCCGGGCGGGACGATCACAGTGCCGCCGCCGGCATCGCTCGCGGCGACGATGGCGCGGTTGATGGCGTCGGAATCGATGGCCGCGCCGTCGCCCTTGGCGCCATGGTCGCGCACGTCATGGAACCCCGACAGCGCGCCTGCCGCCCGCACCGGGACGGCGCTCATGGCAAAGGCCGCGCCCATGCCGAGCGTCACGGCGCGGCGGCTGAACTCCGCCCGTTCGATCACGCGGGTCAAATCCTGCTCCCTCAGATTTATGTTGTATGATGTATTACATAGAGGATGCGGGATGCCAACCCTTTCGTCATCCCGAACTTGCTCCGGGATCGCTGGCCGGGAGCAGCATCGGCCAAATGCGCGCCCTGCTGATGGGGCTTCGACAAGCTCAGCCTTAGCGGAGCGGAGAGCGAGCTAGCCGCCCCAAATCCCGTCGCCCCTGCGCAGGCAGGGGCCTATCGCCCCTCTCGCCACGACACCTTGCTTACTACGAGGCGGCTAGGTTGGGATGGGCCCCTGCCTGCGCAGGGGCGACGGGGTGGGTGTTCTCCCGTCGTCATTGCGAGCGTAGCGAAGCAATCCAGCGGCCAATCCGGCATGGGGGGCGACCCTGGATTGCTTCGCTACGCTCGCAATGACGAACCGGGGCGTTCAGACCAGCATATCCCGCCCGATGCGATCCACCGAAGTCACCCCGCTCAGCGCCATGGTCAGCTTCATGCCCTGCGCGATCAGGTCGAGCAGCTTGGCCACGCCCTCCTCGCCGCCCGCCGCCAGCGCGTAGATGTAGGCGCGGCCCAGCAGCACGCCGCGCGCGCCGAGCGCCAGCATTCGCACCACGTCGAGCCCGGTGCGCACGCCGCCGTCGACCAGCACGGTCAGCTCGTCCCCCACGGCGTCGGCGATGGCGGGCAGCGCTTCCGCCGTGGCGAGCGCGCCGTCGAGCTGGCGGCCGCCGTGGTTGGACACGATCACGCCGTCCGCGCCGAGGCGCACCGCGTCGCGCGCGTCGCCGGGGTCGAGCACGCCCTTGACGATCATCTCGCCCTTCCAGAAATCGCGGATCCATTCGAGGTCGGACCAGGTGATCGAGGGGTCGAAGTTCGCGCCCAGCCAGCCGATGTAGTCGGCAAGGTCGGTGGGCTTGCCGCGATAGTCGGAGACGTTGCCGAGATCGTGCGGACGGCCCAGCAGGCCCACGTCCCAGGCCCAGCGCGGGTGCGTCATCGCCTGCAGCATGCGGCGCATCGGCGCGGCGGGGCCGCTCATGCCCGAATGCGCATCGCGATAGCGGGCGCCGGGCAGTGGCATGTCGACGGTGAAGACCAGCTTGGTCACGCCCATCGCCTGCGCCCGCTCCAGCGCGTGCCGCATGAAGCCGCGATCCTTGAGCACATAGAGCTGGAACCAGATCGGCGCGCCGCTCGCCGCGATGACGTCTGCCAGCGGGCAGACGCTGACGGTCGAGAGGATGTAGGGTACCTGCGCGGCGCGGGCGGAGCGGGCGACCTGCAACTCGCCGCGCCGCCGCATCATGCCGCCAAGGCCGATGGGCGCGAGCATCACCGGCATCGCCATCTTCTCGCCGAAGATCTCGGTTTCGAGGCTGAGCGCGGAGACGTCCTGCAACACCCGCTGGCGCGGCCGCACCGAAGTGAGCGCGCTGCGGTTGGCCTCCATCGTCTCTTCCGAGAACGCGCCGCCATCGACGTAGTGGAACAGGAACGGCGGCAGGCGGCGGCGCGCGGCCTCGCGGAAGTCGAGCGGGGAGGAGACGATCATGACGGTTCCCTGAGGGCTATGCTGCGGTCTGGTTCGAGGCGGAGCACGAGGTCCGCGCGGGGCGGCATCTCGGTAAGGATATGGCGGGTGAGGCGTTCGTAATGCTGCACGAAGCGGTCGAGCGCGGGGCCGTCCATGACGCGCGATCCGTGCGCTTCGCCTGCCGCGACGCGGGCGCGCAATTCGTCTTCCTGCTGCCCGCGCCAGCCGCGCACGACCTCGAAGCCCGGCGCGGCGAGGAGGACGAGGCGGTCGATCCGCGCGAAAAGATCGGCGTAAGGCCCGGCGAGGGCGGCGTTGACGGCGTTGCGCCACACGGCGTCAACGTCCTCCTCGCGTTCGAGGGCATTGACGGGGGCGGCGAGCGCGGCGGCGTCCTGCGGCTTCGCGCCGACGCACCAGCCTTCGAAGATCAGCAGGTCGAGCGGGCGCCCCTGATCGCTCGCCCCCTTGTCCGTCATTCCCGCGCAGGCGGGAACCCATCTCCCGACATCGCCTGTTGCACTGGCATCAGTTGGGTCCCCGCCTGCGCGGGGATGACGGGGTGAGGCAGAGGCGGGATTCTCCGTTTCGGCAAGGCGCTTGCCGGGCACCGGCTGGCCTTCGGGCGCGGGTTCGTCGCGGGCCTTGTCGAAGCGGGGCAGGGTGACGGGCTGCCCGGCGCGGATCGCGTCGATGAGGGCGATGCCTTGCGCGACATCGTGCGTGCCGGGAACGCCGCGCGTGGCGAAGAGGGGGTGGACGGTGCGCGCAAGGTCGGCCCGCGCCTCATGGCCGAGGTAGAGATCGTCGAGCGATAGCACGGCGATGCTGCGCCCCTCCGCCTTCAGTGCGCTGCACAATGCTGCGGCCAGCGTGGACTTGCCCGACCCTTGCGAACCGCACAGGCCGAGGACTAGCGGGCCGTCCCGGTCCTCACCCAGCCAGACGCGGACGGCGGCGAGGACGCGCTCGGCGGACGGGGTCAAGCGACGGGGTCGAGCAGCGGCTCGCCGGCGAAGAAGCGGTCGAGGTTGTCGGCCACCTTCATGCCCATCGCCGTGCGCGCCTCGATCGTGGCGCTGCCGAGATGGGGCAGGAGGACGACGTTGGGCAGGTCGACGAGCGCGGGGTGGACCTTCGGCTCGGCCTCGTAGACGTCGAGCCCGGCGGCGGCGATGCTGCGGGCCGCCAGCGCCTCGGCCAGCGCGGCCTCGTCGATCAGGGTGCCGCGCCCGGTGTTCACCAGCACGGCATGTGCGGGCATGCGCGCCAGCAGCGCGGTGTCGACCATGTGCCGCGTCTCCGCTCCGCCCGGCGCGTGGAGAGAGAGCACGTCGGCGCGCTCGGCCAGTTCGCCGAGGTCGGCGAAGTAGGCATCCTGCGGCATGTCGGGCGCGGGGCGGCGGCTGTGATAGGCGATGCGCATCCCGAACGCCTCCGCCCGCTTCGCCGTCGCCCGCGCGATCCGGCCGAAGCCGACGAGGCCGAGCAGCTTGCCCGAAAGCGACTGGCCGACAAGGTGCGTCGGCCGCCACCCGGTCCACGCTCCGGCGCGCAGCTCCCGCTCGCCCTCGCCCGCGCGGCGCATGGCCATGAGGATCAGGGTGAGGGCGATGTCGGCGGTGGCCTCGGTCAGCACGTCGGGCGTGTTGCTGACGGCGATATCCTGCTCGCGCGCGGCGGCGAGATCGATGTGCTCGAACCCCGCTCCGTAGTTGCCGATGATGCGGGCGCGGCGTCCCTCTACGGTCAGGACGGCGCGGGTGATCTTGTCCGTCACCGTGGGGCACACCGCGTCGTTCTCAAGCATCGCCTGTGCCAGCTCTGTCTCGCTCAGTGGCGTGTCAGTGCCGTTCAGTACCACCTCGTAAGTGCTTGAAAGACGGGCCTCCACAGCCTCCGGCCAGCGTCGGGTGAGCAGGATCTTCGGCTTCGAACTCACAGCAGACCGCGCCCCGCAAGGTTGCGCATCAGCGCGGAAGTGCCGAAAATCCACGGTTCGCAGCGGTCGGTCGGAGCCACCCGGTTGACCAGCGTGCCCAGCTCGGCACAGCCGATCCGTACCACGTCGCCCACCTTGTGCGTGAACCCGCGCCCCTGCTCGTCACGGTCCTGAACCGGCGCGAAAAGGGTGCCGAGGAACAGCGCCAGACCGTCCGGATAGCGATGGTGCGCATTGATCGCCTGCGCCGCAAGATCGGCCGGTTTCCGGCTGATCTGCGCCATTTCCGAGCGTCCCTCCATCACGAAACCGTCCTCTGCCCCCGTCACTGTTAGCGCTATGCTTAGGGCCTCGACCGCGGCAAGGTCAAACCCCTCGTCGAACAGCCGCACGAAAGGCCCGACCGCCGCCGCCGCATTGTTGTCCTTGGCCTTGCCCAGAAGCAAGGCCGACCGCCCCTCGACATCGCGCAAGTTGACGTCGTTGCCCAGCGTAGCGCCCACGATTCCGCCATTCGAGCCGACGATGAGGACCACTTCGGGCTCGGGATTGTTCCAGGTGGAGGCCGGATGCACCCCGATTTCCGCCCCCGCGCCGACGCTCGCCATCGGCTGCGCCTTGGTGAAGATCTCGGCGTCGGGACCGATACCGACCTCGAGATACTGGCTCCATGCCCCGGCCTCGATCAGCGTCTGCTTGAGCGCCATGGCCTCGGGCGAACCGGGCCGCAGCGCGCGCAGGTCGTCCCCCACCAGATCGCGCACCTGAGCCCGGATTCCGGCGGCAGCGTCCGCATTTCCGCGCGCCCGCTCCTCGATCACACGCTCTAGCATGGACGTGACGAAGGTGACGCCCGCCGCCTTCACCGCCTGCAGGTCGATGGGCGAAAGCAGCCAGGGCCGGGCGGGATCGCGGGTTAGCGGGTCGGTGTTGGCGAGCACGCCCGCCAGCGTGCCGAGGTCTTCGCCCTCGGCCCCGCGCAGCGCGGCGGCGGGGTCGGTCTGCTCGCACAAGTCGCGCGCGGTTGGGAACGCGGCGGTCACGTCGGTCAGGCGTTCGCCATCGACGCGGACGAGCGAGGGGCCGCTGAGGTCAGGACGCCAGACCCGGCCGAAAAGCAGGGCTTTCGGGTCTGCGGGCAGGACGGCGGAGGGGGACAGGTCCATCGTTCAGCGCCTCCGGAACACGGGCGCTCGGCGCTCGGCGAAGGCGGCGCGGCCCTCGGCGGCGTCGGCGGTGCCGAAGCAGATGGCTTGCAGGTCACGCTCGTACTCGATGGCCTTTTCGTAGGGCATCTGGTGCGCGGCGCGCAGGTTGAGTTTGGCGGTTTCCGCCGCGATCGGCGCACGGGCGGCTATCTGTCCGGCGATCTCGCGGGCGCGGGGAAGCAGGGATTCGGGCGCAGTGACTTCGCTGACGAGGCCCCATGCGGCGGCACGCTCTGCGTCGATCATCTCGCCGGTGTAGAGCATCAGCGCCGCGTTCGACATGCCGATGGAGTGCGACAGGCCGACCGCCATGCCGCCACCTCCGATCCAGCCGAGCTTGATCTCGGGCGCGGCGAAGCGGGCATTGGCCGAGGCGATGCGGATGTCGCAGGCCATCGCCGTCTCCAGCCCGCCGCCCAGCGCATAGCCGTTGACCGCCGCGATCACCGGCTTGCGGCAGGCGCGCAGGGCGTCGCAATAGTCCTGCCGGTTGCGGAAATCCCATGGCGTTTCGTAGGCGTCGAGGGTCGAGATGTCCGACCCCGCGCTGAACGCCTTCTCGCCCGCGCCGGTGACGATGACCACGCGCACGTCGTTGGAGGTGTTGCAGGTGGAGACTGCCGCGACCAGTGCCTCGGCCATGTCCGGGGTCATGGCGTTGAGCTTTTCCGGGCGGTCGAGCGTGATGGTGGCGATGTGCGCGGCGATGTCGAAGCGCAGGTTGGCGCTCATGTTTCGGTTCCCTGTTGGTGGTGGCGGGCGAAGGCGGCTTCGATATCGGCGAGCACCCGCGCGGCAGGCTCGCGGTTCAGCAGTCCTTCGCGGAGGCGAGCGGAGGCTTCGGTCTGGAAGGCGATGGCGCCGTCGTGGCGCGGGCGCAGCGCCGCATTTTCGAGCGTGGCGCGGGTGGCTGAGTAGAAGCCGCCCCATTCGGCATCGACCGCCGGGTCGGCCCATGCGCTGCGCAGGGCTGGCTGGCCTTCATGGGCGGGAATGAAGCCGCGCTGCGCCTCTTCGCCCATCAGCCAGGCGAGGTGCGCGCACAGTTCGTCGGTCACCTTGCAGCGGCGCGAGACGGCGATGCCGGTTCCGCCGAGGATCGAGCCGATGCCTGCAGGACCGCGCGGTGCATCGGCGAAGGCGACGCCCTGCTTCGCATAGTTCACGTAGCCATAGACGAGCGGCACCAGTGCCAGGTCTTCGCCCGATGCCAGCGCCTCAAGCAGCGCGATGGGGTTATGGCCGACGCGAGCGCGCGTTTCCTCGCCGGTCAGCGCGGCCATGATCGCATAAGCCTCGGCGCCGATCTCGGGATCGACGAAGGCGTTATCCGGCCTTCCTGCACCATGCAGCGAGGCCACGACGGACTGGAACGTCAGCGCGGAATGCGGCCCGGACAGCGACAGGGCGACGGGCGCACGGGCGGCAAGATCGATCACTTCCGCCCACATCGTCGGCGGCGTATCCACGCGGCCCGGCGCGTAGGCCATGACCTGGCTGGCGGCGTCGAGCGGCAGCGCCCAGTGGCGTCCGGCATAGCGGTAGCTGGCCAGCGAAGGCCCGATCGCCGCCGCGCCCAGCGTCTCCACCATGGCCTCGCCCATGACTTCTTCCACGGGCACGAGGCAGTCGTGGGCGACGGCCTCCCCCACATGCGGATGGTCGAGGACGATGAGGTCGTAGCGCTCGGCAAGGTCGGCGATGGGGTGGGATTCGAAGCCCTCCAGCGGATGCCGGTCCCACGCGATCGTCAGGCCCTGCGCAGGCGCGATGGCTTCTGCCGCCGCCTCGAGCGCACGGTAGCCGCGCGGGTGGTCCCAGGTGAGGCCGCGATACTGGATCCCGCTCATGCGTGCTGGCGGACCACGCCGGATTCGATGAGCTGGGCGATCTCGTCGGCGCTGCGGCCGCTCTCGCGCAGGACTTCCTCGCTGTGCTCGCCCACCAGCGGTGCGCCGCGCGTGATGGCGGACGGCGTGCGTGAGAAGCGGATCGGGAAGCCCGGCACCTTCACGCGGCCTTCGGTCGGGTGGTCGTATTCCACGAAAGTGCCGTTGTGCTTGATCTGCGGGTCTTCGACGAGGTCGGCGTAGCCGTAGACCGGGCCGCACCAGATGTCGGCGGCGCGGAACTTCTCCAGCCAGTGCGCGGTGGGCTGGCGGATCAGGTGCTCGCGGATGCGCGCGAAGATGGCGTCGCGCTGGGTCCAGCCCTCGCGCTCTTCTTCCATCCCGGCGAAGAACGGATCGTCGAGTTCGCGCGCCAGCGTCTCGAAGCGGGCCATCGCCAGCGTCATGTAGCCGTCCGCCGTCTGGAACACACCGTAGGGCGAGCGGATGTAGCTGTGGGCGTGCGGCTCGGCGGAGCGGGCCTGCGGCTTGTTGCCGACGGTGAAGACCGACAGTTCCTGCATCTGGATCGTGGTGATCGCGTCGAGCATGTTGACCTGCACGAGTTGCCCTTCGCCGGTCCGCTCTCGGTGGAACAGTGCGGCCAGCGCGCCCTCGAAGGCGCTGTAGGCGGCGATGGCGTCGACGAGGTACTGGCCCGCCGGGGAGGGCGGCGCGCCTTCCGCTCCGGCCGATAGCATCGCGCCCGACATGCCCTGAAGCAGCAGATCCTGCCCCGGCAGCATACGGTACGGCCCGTCCTCGCCGTAGCCCGACATCGAGACGTAGACGAGGCGCGGATTGATAGCGCTCAGCGTCGCATAATCGACGCCGAGCCGCTCGGCCACGCCGGGACGGTAGTTCTGGAGGAAGACGTCGGCGTCCTTCACGAGATCGAGCAGCACCGCCTTGCCCTCGGGCGACTTGAGGTCGATCGCCAGCGAGCGCTTGTTGCGGTTGAGCGAGAGAAACGAGACGTTGATGCTGTTGCCGACCGCGCCGCCTGCGGAGGCATGGCGCTGCCATTCGCCGCTGGTCGGCTCGACCTTGACCACGTCCGCGCCCATGTCGCCGAGGCGCTGGGCGGCGAACGGCCCGGCCATGGCGATCGAGCAGTCGAGAACGCGGATACCGTTGAGGATTGTCATGCGAATACGGTCCTTCAGGACATGGTCCAGCCGCCGTTTACGTGCAGCGTCTGTCCGGTGATGAAACCCGCCTCGTCGGCGGCGAAGAAGGCGATGGCGTGGGCGATGTCGGACGCGGTGCCGCGCCGTTTCACGCTCTGCGCGTCGAGGACCATGCGGTTGTAGCCCTCGGGATCGGGGTGGATCTTCTCGGCGTCGGTCGGGAAGGCGCCGGGCGCGATGGCGTTGACGGTGACGCCCCAGGGGCCGAACTCGCGCGCCCAGGCACGGGTCAGGCCGACCAGCGCGGCCTTGGACGCGACGTAGGGGGACAGGTTAGCCCAGCCCCCCGAGATGGTGATGCTCGATACGTTGACGATCCGCCCGAAGCCCTTCGCGCGCATCCCCGGCAGCGCGGCCTGCACTGCGACGATCCCGGCATCGACGTTGATGCGCTGGACGAACTGGTGCTCCTCGACGGTGTAGTCTTCGAACGGTTTCGAAGGATAGACCGCCGCGTTGTTGATGACGACGTCGATGCCGCCGTGCTCCTCCATCAAGGCATCGAGCGTGGTGCGCAGGGCGGTGAGGTCGGCAAGGTCCGTGCGCGATACGGTGAGGCGGCCGGGGCCTTTTCCTGCCGCTGCGGCGGAGAGGCGCGCGATCTTCGCATCGTCATTGTCGAGGGCGATGACATGCGCGCCGCGCTCGATCAGCAGCAATGTGGTGTCGAGCCCGAGCCCGCCCGCCGCGCCGGTGTAGAGGACGGTGCGGCCCTTCACGCGGCACCTGCGATGGCGGGGTAATTGCCGGTGGGGGCGGGGTATTCCTCCTGCGGCTGGAGCGCGACGCCCTCGATCCGCGCCACGGCGGCGGAGACGGCCTCGGCATCGGGCAGCACGCGCAGAACGGTGTCGTAGCGGCGCTCCTCGCCATGTTCGAGCAGGATCAGTTCGCCGCGATCCCGCGCGAAGTCCTTGCCGAGAACGTGGTTGGTGGAGGGCTCGATGCCGACCGCGTAGTGGCCCGCGTGGAGGTTCTGCCACTCGAACATGCAGGGGAACTGGTCCTTGCGGGTGGTGACGGAGAAGCCGAAGCCCAGCGCCTCGTTCACCAGCGCCACCTCGACGCGGCCCTCGGCGTCGGGAGCCATGTCGTGCTGCCAGACCTGTTCGTGGAAGTTGACGATGGGCGCGGGCAGGGTGCGGTAGCCGACGCCCTGCTTCTGGTAGTCGTCGGCGTGCGCGGCCCACAGGACCTCGCGCACCGGGGCGACGTAGCGCGCGCCCTCGGCGACGACGGGGTGGCCGACGTTGATGTGGTAGCAGAACATGTGCGGCGTCGTGTAGAAGCCGTGGTTCACCACCCGGTCGGTCATGCGGATCTCATCGCCGCCAAGGGTAGCCTCGATCCGGCGGATGAGGTGCAGGTCTTCGCCGAAAACGGTGGACTGGCGCACGATCCCCTCGGCCCAGAAGGTGCAGGCATCGCCCTCCCACTGCTCGCCGTAGCCGGTCAACTGCGCCGGGATCGTGCCGACGCGGCCGTGGAGCGAGGACGAGACGACCTCGCGCGGGCCGTAGTTGTAGTGGCCAGCCGGATCGTCGTGCATGAACAGGATGTGGTCGAGGCCGCAGGTGATGTTGAGGCCCGACATCGAGCGGAACCAGCCGAGGCCGCTTTCGCCCTCGTAGTCATGCAGGGCAGGGTTGCGGAAGCCCGAGGGCGAGTGCCAGCCGACGGCGCGGCCTGCGTGGTCGCACTCGGCGATGTCCATCGCGCGGTCGACCAGCACCGTGAAGCGCAGGCCCGATCCGGTGCGGAATTCCAGCAGGCGCACGCCGCGTTCCACGCCGTCGCCCAGCGTCATCAGCCGGACCCCGGCGAACTGCGACAGCGATCCGGTACGCTCGGCGAGGTGTCTTTTCGACATCGTCGCGCCATAGAGCAAGGCCATGCCTGCTTCCCCTCCATCTTGTAAGACGTATGATGAATACGTAAGGGAGGGGGAGGCGTCAACCGGGGAGAGGGAAATGAACGCAATCGTCCGGCGGTGCTTCGCCGTGGATCTGGTGAACGAGCCGGAGATGATCGCCCGCTATCGTGCATGGCACGCGCCGGGCGGGCCGCCTCAGGCAGTGACGGACGCGATTCGGGCGGATGGCGTGCGCGATCTCCAGATCTGGCTGGTGGGCGACCGCATGTTCATGATGATCGAGCAGGACGCTGCCATGGCCGCCGATGCAGAGGGTAAGGCGGCGCGCGATGCGGCGAACCCGGACGTGCAGGCATGGGATGCGCTCATGCGCACCTTCCAGCAGCCGCTGCCCTTTGCGCCGGATACTACGTGGGTAGAAATGGAGCAGATCTACGCGTTGTCGAAGCAGCCGTGAATTTGCTGGGCGCCGTCACCTGCGATCGCCCAAATCCCCGTCGCCCCTGCCTGCGCGGGGGCGACGGGTGTTAGAGCAGAGGGCTAGATCAAGGTTGCCCTCAACCCTGCGGCCCGTGCGCCCGGCGGCGCGTCCAGGACGATTCGATATGCTCGCGCATGGCCGCCGAGGCGCCCTCGGCGTCGCCGTCCACGATCGCCTGATAGACCTTCCGGTGTGCGGCATGCGTGTTGCGGACATGCTCGACGTTGAGGGTGCCCGAGTAGCCGTGGGTGTTGAGCGCGTGCGACTGGATGCCGTCGATGATCGCCTTGCTCAGCCGGTCGCCCGACATGCGCATGATGACGTCGTGGAAGTTCACGTCCTCATGCACGTAGGCGGCGGGAGTCTCCACCAGCCCTTCCAGCTTCTCGATCTGCGCCTTGAGTTCGGCGCGGGTCTCCGCCGTGGCGCGTTTCGCTGCCTTGCCCGCCATTGCAGCTTCCAGCGAGGAGCGGATTTCCGACAGGTTGTCGAGATAGGCCAGCCCGTCCTCGCTGCGGAAAAGCGCGGCAAGGATCACCGGGTCGAGCAGGTTCCAATTGTTCTGCTCGCGCACGATGGTGCCGCGCCCCTGCATCGAGACGACGAGGCCCTTTTCGGTGAGCGCCGTCGTCGCCTCGCGCACGACGGTGCGGCTGACGCCGAAATGCTCGCACAGCATGTTCTCGGGTGGGAGCGCGCTGCCGGCGGGGTAGACTTCGGTGACGATGGCGTTGACCAGTTCCTCCACCACCGCTTCGGCAAGGCGCGGTCTGCGCCGCACGCGGCTGGGAGCTCCGAGGCCGACGACCCGATCGTTCATGTGTTTTCTACGCCCCTGAATCACTGTGTCAGTTCATGGTGGTGCGCATCGTTTGCGCCTAATTCACGCTGAACCCACTTGACGTGGCGCGTCAAGGCTTGTCAAACGACATAGATCATACATAATATGAATTACAGACAAGGCTTGGGGTAGAGGATTCCCGATGAAGATCACAGGCTACCGCAGCCTTACCGCATTCCATGACTGGCGACGGCCCGTTGGCGACGTCAATGGAATCGTCGAATCGGGAATCACCGAAGTGCCCGTGCTGCTGCTCGAAACCGACGGCGGGTTGACCGGCATCGGGCTCGGCTCGCATCGGGAAATCGACCGGCTGTTCCCGGCGGTCGACGGCGCCGATCCGCGCGGGGTCTCCACGCTATACGATTCGATGCTCTCTCATGTGTTCAAGAGTGGACATGCCGGGGCGACCTTCGGCACCATCGCCGCCATCGACATGGCGCTGTGGGACTTGAAGGCGAAGATGGCGGAAGAGCCTCTGTGGCGCATGCTGGGTGCGGGCGACCGGTACGTGGCGGGCTACGCCTCGGGACTGTGCTATGGCCTTGGCGAAGAGGCCTTCGCGGACCACTACACGCAATGGGCCGACCGCGGCTTCACCGCCGCCAAGATCAAGGGCGGGCGCGATCTCGACCGTGACATTGCGCGGCTGGAGACGGTGCGCGACATCCTCTCGCGCAACACCACGCGCCCCGCACTGATGCTCGACGTGAACGAGGCGTGGAACACCAAGCAGGCGATCCGCCATCTTGCCGAGATCGAAAAGTGCCTCGACCTTACCTGGATCGAGGAGCCGGTGCGCCGTTGGGATGCGACGGGCCATGCCCAGATTTCCCGCGCGGTGACGACGGCGGTGGCGACTGGAGAGAACCTGACGGGGCTTGAGCAGTACGCACCGCTGCTTGACGCGCAGGCGGTCGATATCGTGCAGGCGGGCAGCGTATGGGGGATCACGCACTTCATGCGTGTCGCCATGGCGGCGCACGCACGCTCGCTGCCGGTCTCGCCGGTGGCCTACAACGCCAACCCGGTGGCCCATGCGGCGGCGGCGGTGCCGAACATGATTGGCATCGAGGTGCAGGACTTTGCGTTTCCCACCGGCTTCGACGTCGACCAGCAGATCGTCGATGGCGGCATCGTGCTCGGTGATCGCCCCGGCCTCGGTATCGAGATCGACGAGGCGGCGATCGCCCGGTCGGTCGCATCGATCGGCTGGGGCGAGCGCGGCGGCCCGCATCGCCGTCCGGCAGGCGCGGGGCTGCGGCTTGTTCCCGAAGCGCGTGTCGAAACCGGGCGGGCGGCGGAATGATGCACGGGTCCGTGAGCGGCTCCGAGACGGGCACCGGCGGGCAGGCCTGGGTCGACGGCGCGACGCGCTGGCGGCTGCAACTCTCGCTGATGGTCAACTTCTTCCTGCTGATGGCGCTCTATAGCGGCGTTCTGGGCGTGCTGCTGCCCAACCAGATCGCCGAACTCTCGCCCGCATCGAAGGAGAACAACCTCGCGCTGCTCTTCGCGATCACCTCGATCTTCTCGACGCTGGCGACGCCCATCGCTGGCGCGCTGTCCGACCGGACGCGCAGCCGCTGGGGTCGGCGCGCGCCGTGGATCGCCATCGGCTCGCTGATCGGTTCGGCAAGCCTGTTCGGCGTTTCGTGGACGACCGGGTTCTGGTCGCTGATGGTGCTGTGGGTGATGGCGGCGGTTGCCTACAACTCGATGCAGCCCGCGATGACGACGTTGATCGCCGACCGTTTCGCGCCCGAAACGCGCGGGAGCGTGTCCGGCATCGTCGGTGCGGGCATGACGGCGGGGCTGACGGCGGGCACGGTGGTCGCAGGCTATCTCGCCTCGGAGCGGGTGCTGGCCTACGGCCTCTTCGCAGGCGCCATCGCCGCGTCGTGCGTCGCCTTCGTGGTCCTCAACCGCGAGCCGCCGAGCGACGCGCAGCCGCATCGCCCGATCCACTGGGGCGCGTTCCTGAAAAGCTTCTGGATCAGCCCGCGCGAGCATCCCGATTTCGCCTGGGCCTTCGCGAGCCGTTTCACCATCTACATGGGCTACCAGGCAGTCGCGGCCTACCTGCTCTACATCCTGCGCGACTACATCGGGCTGGGCGACGATGCCTCGAACGTGGCCATCGCCAACCTCGCGGTGGTGACGCTGGTGTGCCTCGTCGTGTCCTCGCTCGTTTCGGGCTGGCTGTCCGACCGCTGGCAGCGGCGCAAGCCCTTCGTGATCGGCGGCAGCCTCATCATGGGTGCGGCGATGGTCGCGCCGCTGGTGGCGCCTTCGATGACCGGGATGTGGGTCTACGCCGCCGTCATCGGCATCGGCTACGGCATGTTCATGTCCATCGACATGGCGCTGATGACGCAGGTGCTGCCCAAGGCCGCGTTGGGGGACGAGGGCAAGGATCTCGGCGTGCTGACCACCGCCGTGAACATCCCGCAGATCATCAGCCCGATCATGGCGGCGGTGCTGCTGAGCCTCTTCGCCGGAGACTACCGCGCGATCTTCATTGCGGCCGTGATCTTCGTGTTCGGATCGGCGCTCTGCGTGCTGCCGATCAAATCCGTCCGATAATTCATAATACGTATGATGTAGTTTGACATGCGATCTTTGGCGGGTCATAACGCTCGCAAAGAAATTTGAGGGAGAGTCGAAATGCCTAAGGAGGGAAGGCTTCACAGCGCGGCCAGGACAGCGCTGCTCGTTTCGGCAGTATCGGTGCTAGCGCTGGCAACCAGCGCGCAGGCGCAGGAAACGACGGGCACCGAAGCGGGGGCTTCGGAAGCCGCGGACGCTGAGAACGTCATCATCGTCGCCGGCATCCGCGCCAGCCAGAAGGCCTCGATCGACATCAAGCGCGATTCCATCGCGGTGGTGGACTCGATCGTCGCCGAGGATCTGGGCAAGCTGCCCGACCAGAACGTCGCGGAATCGCTCCAGCGCATCGCGGGCGTCACCATTGAGCGTAACCGCGGCGAGGGCCGCTACATCACCGTTCGCGGCTTCGGTCCGAAGTTCAACGCGGTGACTGTCAACGGCCGCACGCTTGCCACCGACAACAACGGTCGCGAGTTCTCGTTCGACGTCATGCCGTCCGAGATCATCGCCGGCGCCGACGTCTACAAGTCGCCGCAGGCCAACATCAACGGCTCCTCGATCGGCGCGACCGTGGATGTGAAGACCCTGCGGGCCATCGACCAGAAGGACCAGTTCGCCTTCGCCGCGTCTGCCGGACAGATGTGGGCGGAGTTGGCCGACAAGTTCAATCCCGAAGTCTCGGGCGTCGCCTCCTGGCGCAATGCCGACAAGACCTTCGGTGTCTCGCTCTCGGCGGTCTACACCAAGCGCGACACCCGCAATGACGAGTTCACCATCGGCGCGGGCCATGTGAAGCGCGGCAGTCTGGCGGCGGACCCAGCGGCTGGTCGTCCTTCCAACGAGTACTTCTTCGGCCGTGTCGGCCCCGGCGTGACTCCGTTCACACAGGTCGACATGCCGTCAAACCTGTCGCCGTTCTTCTTCGAGCGTAATCTGGAACGCTACGGCTTCTCCGGTTCGGTCCAGTTCCGCCCGACCGACACGCTGACGATCTCAGTGGATGGCCTCTATTCGAAGGCGAAGTTCACCGAGCAGCAGACCGGCCTTGCATACGATTTCGCCGGTGGCCGCATCGTGGAGCAGATCGTGGAGGGCGGCAGCGTCGTCAACGGCGTGCAGACCGGTGGGGAGGTGGCCTACCAGCGGATCCAGGGCGGGTTCGTCGATCAGATCATCCAGTACGACCAGCGCAACGTCATGACCAACCAGTTCGGCGCGAACGTCGAATGGAAGCCGGTCGATACGTTCAAGCTGCGGCTCGATGTCTCGCGCTCGAAGGCGGAGCGTCGGGGCAAGGAGAACAACCTCTTCACGACCATCCGGCGCAAGAACGTCGATCTGTTCTATGACCGGCGGTCGGACAGCCCCATCTACGATTACGGCTTCACCAGCCCCAATTATCCGAATGCCGCCACGAATCCGCAGGGTATCACCGCGCACTATTACATCTGGGGCGGCGGTACCGATGTGGACGACAAGATCGGCGAATATCGCGCTGATGCCGAATGGAATGCCACTTCCAACCTGACGTTTTTCGTCGGCGGCATGATTGCCAACCGCAAGAAGACGCTGACCGGCGACGAAATGCCGTTCGGTGAGCAGTGCGCCTATTGCGGCTCCGATCGCGTCCTGCCGACATCGCTGTTTAGTTCGACCAACCGCAACTTCTTCCAGGGCGGAGGGCCGAGCAACATCATCCGCGACTGGTTGATCTACGATCCGCTGAAGCTTGTGCAGACCGTGGACCAGTTCGCGGCTCAGGATGGTCGCGCCTTCAATCCGGCCGTCTTCTCGCCTTCCGCTTCCTCGGTGATCGATGAGAAGGTCAAGATCGCCTACATCATGGCGAACTTCGAAACGGCGCTGGGGTCGATGCCGCTGACGATCAACGCCGGCCTGCGGTACGAGAATACCGACTACACCTCGACCGGTGCGTCGCGCACGATCCTCAGCGCGGTTCGCCGCGTGGATGCCAACGGCAATCCGACCGGGCAGAACGATATCGTCGTCTCGCCGGTCGTGCCGGTGGGGTTCCGTGGCAAGTACGACGACTGGCTGCCGTCGCTGAACGTCAAGCTGGAGGTGACCAACGACCTGTTGTTGCGCCTTGCAGCATCCAAGGTCATGACGCGTCCGACGCTGACCGACCTCTCGCCGCGTCAGTCGATCCAGACGAACCCCGGTAACGAGACGATCAGCCGCGGCAACCCGGACCTCCAGCCGTTCCGCGCCAAGCAGATCGAAGCGGGTGTGGAGTGGTACTTCACCGGCAACTCGCTGCTGTCCGCCGCTGCGTTCTACAAGAAGATCGACTCGTTCGTGACGCTGGTGACGACGCCGCAGCTGGTCGATCAGGTGACCTTCCAGGTGACCGTGCCGGACAACGGCAAAGGCGCGACGGTGAAGGGCTTCGAACTCGGCTATCGTCAGGCCTTCACCAGCCTGCCGTCGCCGTTCGACGGGCTCGGCGTGCAGACGAGCTTCAACTACACGAAGTCGAACGCCAACTACACCAACCAGGTCGCGGGCGTGTCCTACGGGCTGGAGGGGCTTTCGAAGACCTCGTACAGCCTCGTCGGGTTCTACGAGAAGTACGGCGTGCAGGCGCGCGTGGCCTATACCTGGCGCGACAACTTCCTGCAGGTCGCCTCGGGCCGCAACGGCGAACCTGAGTACTTCGACGCCTACGGCCAGCTCGACGCGGGCCTGTCCTACGAGGTGACGCCGGAGTTCACGATCTTCGCGGACGCGCTCAACCTCAACAACGCCAAGGAGTTCATCTACTCCGTGAGCGAGGACCGCACCAAGGAGTACCGCAAGACCGGTCGCCGCTTCTCCGGCGGTGTCCGGGTCCGCTTCTGACCGGGCGTTTCTGGCGGGGGATGGCCGGGAGCTTCAATGCTCCCGGCCTTTCCGTCGGTCAGACGATGACGAGCCTGACGCCCAGCGCGCGCAGGCGTTCGGCCATGGCGGGCGGGATGCCTGCATCGGTCACGACGGTGCCGATCTCCTCCAGACCGCAGACGATCGCGCCGGAGGAGGAGGTGAACTTGGTGCTGTCCACCAAGAGAACCACTTCCTCCGCCCTGTCCATGAAGCGTCGCTCGGCAGCGACGAGGATGACGTCCTGCTGCATCACTCCCTGCGGGCCCACGGCAGCCGCGCCCATGAACAGCTTGGGCGCGTGGAAGCGGGGCATCGATTCCTCCCCGGCGGGGGCGAGGATGATGTTCTGCTCCCGGAAAACCGTGCCCGAGGGCAGCAGCACCCGCGTCCCCGCCTGTGGAAGCAGGGCATCGACGATGTACAGCGAATTGGTCAGCACCTGGCATTCCAGCCCCGCGAGATGCGGGCACATCTGGAGCGTGGTGGTGCCGCCGTCGATCATGATCCCCTCGCCGGGATGGCAGAGCGCTGCGGCGGCGCGGCCGATGGCTTGCTTGGCGGGCAGGTTGAGCATGATCGACTGTTCGAACGGCGTGCCCGACAGGCCCTGCTGCGGGGCGGGGCGGTCCTCCGGCAAACGGGCGCCGCCGTGGACGCGCAGGATGTGGCCTGCTTCCTCCAGCCGGGTCAGGTCGCGCCGGATCGTCGCGGGAGAGGCGTCCAGCTGCGCTTCGAGCGCGCGGTAGCTGACGAAGCCGGTGTCGCTCACCGCTTCGAGGATCAGGCGTTCACGCTCGGTCGAATGCATTGCGGTCCTTCTGCTTGATGGAACCGCCTATGGACCGGAATTCGATCAGAATCCATCATCTGCGATCAAAAAGTCAGGCCGGCACGCTCATGACCGCCTCGTGCCACTTCGCGCGGTAGGCATGGAGATCGCCGTCGAGCGGCTCCACGCGCCGCAGCCCGCCATTCGCCTTGAGCAGCGGATTGACCAGCCGCAGCGCGCCGAACGACACGTCGTTGTGCGCATTGGCGACGAAGACCTCGGTCTCCGGGCGCAGCGCGGCGAGGGCGCGGACGAAGACTTCCGCCTCGGCGAAGCGCCCCTCGATCAGCAGGCGCTCCTTCGATCCGATGAGGTCCAGCGCGGTATCGGCCACCAGCGCCGCGTAGAGGCAGATCCCCGCGCGCCGCGCATACCACGTACCCGCCCACTCCGCGGGAGCATCCAGCCAGCGCGCCTCGCCATGGGGGAAGGGACCGAAGCCGGGGGCCAGCGTGGGCAGCATCATCGTGCCGCGTTCCAGCAGCGTGGGCACCGCTTCCATGAGCTTCGGCTGATCCGGCCTGATATCCACGCGGCGGGTATCGAGCTGGATCACGCTCTCGATTTCGCGCCCGCCCATGAACCGCGCCGAAGGCACCGGCCAGCCATAGGCGTCGACGTTGACGAGCGTGTCGCGCGCTTCGGGCAGGTCGGCGGTGGAGGTCGCTTCCGCCGCCAGCCGCATCGAGATGAACCACGTCCCGGTCGAGAGGATCGTCGCTTCCTTGCGCGCGATCTCCGCAAAGCCGCGCGCAGCGAGCAGGGCGGCGTTGGAATCGTGCAGCCCTGCCAGTACCTTGGTGGTAGCAGGAAGCCCGGTTTCCCGCACGATATCCGGTCGCAGGGTGCCCACGACATCGCTCGCGCTCACCACCGGCGCGAACCGCTCCGCCCAGCCGAGGCGCTGCGCCATCGGCGAGAAGCGCGCCTCTCCGGGTGCCCAGAGGTCGGTGTGACAGCCGAGGCTGGTCACCTCGCTCACGGCGCGGCCGGTCAGGAACCAGGCCCAGTATTGCGCCCAGGGGAGCAGCGTGGCGCGCGCCATGGCTTCCGGATGGCGCTGCGCCATCCACCAGATCTGCGCGCCGAGGTTGAGCCCGTCGGGCAGGGCGGGGGAGCCGGTGACCGCGAAGGCATCGCGCTCCGCCCGATAGGCGGCGACGACATCGGCGGGGATCGGTTGCTCGTAGTCCAGCGGGGCGAACAGCAGGCCGTCCTGATCCACTGCCGCGAAGCCCGCGCCGTGCGCCACCGGGATGATCGCCTCGACCGGATGCCCCGACCAGCCGCGCAGCGTCGCGCGCAGCCAGCGGCCGGTGCCCTCCGCGTCGAGGCAGCGCACGCCGTCCTTCTCGCAAGGCGCGTTGGGTCGCACCTGACGGTCAAGCATGCGCCCGCCGCGCGTCCAGAGCGTCACCTTGCTCAGGGTCTTGCCGATATCGACGACGATGAAGGCGCCTGTTCCCGTCATACTCTCCGCCACGTTCATTCGTGGTGTTGTGTGATTGAATATGATTGTTTAGTATCGAATCAGATTGAACGTGAAAAGAGGGAATGTTAGAGGGTGCCCATGGATACGATCACCGCTCCCGCGCCGAAATCGGCCGCCGGCCCCGCACTCACCTTTGCCGTGCCGGGCAGCCGCTGGGACGACTCGCTCGCCGCGACGCTCTCCCCGGCCGAACTGCTGCTGTACCGCTCCAACCTGCTGGGATCGGACCTGACGGTCACCAATTTCGGCGGCGGCAACACCTCCGCGAAGCTGGAGGAAATCGACCCGCTGACCGGCGAAAAGGTCGAAGTCCTGTGGGTCAAGGGATCGGGCGGCGACATCGGATCGATGAAGATCGACGGTTTTGCGACGCTCTACCAGCACAAGCTGCTCTCCCTCGAAGCGCACTATGGCGGACCTGACGACGACGACAAGATGGTCGGCTACCTGCCGCATTGCACCTTCAACCTGAACGGGCGGGCGGCGTCGATCGATACGCCGCTGCACTCGCTGCTGCCGTTCGCGCATGTCGATCATGTTCACCCAGATGCAATCATCGCGCTCGCCGCAAGTTCGGGCGGAGAGGCGGCGACGCAGGCGATCTGGGGCGGGCGGATCGGCTGGCTGGGGTGGAAGCGCCCAGGCTACACGCTGGGCGTCCAGTTGCGTGACTACGTGGCGAAAAACCGGCATCTTGAAGGGGTTATGCTCGCGGGCCACGGCATCATCTGCTGGGGCGACAGTGCGAAATCCTGCTACGAACATACCATCGCGCTCATCGCCGATGCGGCGGAACATCTGAATTCGAAGCTCGCCGGGAAACCGGCGTTCGGTGGCGTCTCCTTCTCCAATGACACATCCTCCAGGGAGCGCGCCGCCATCGCTGCCGACCTTATGCCGCGCCTGCGCTCGTCGATGACGGGAGCGCGGCGTAAGGTCGGCCATTTTTCGGATGACGCGGAGGCGCTGGAGTTCGTCAATTCCGTTGATTTCGAAAGACTTGCGGGTCTAGGCACGTCCTGCCCCGATCACTTCCTCCGCACGAAGATCGCGCCGTTGACGCTCGATCCGGCGCAGGTACTGAACGACACCTACATCGCACAGAAGGTGACCGACTACCGCCAGATGTACGCCGAGTACTACCAGCGGTGCCGCCGCGAGAACTCTCCGGCGATGCGCGATCCGAACCCGGTCGTCGTGCTCGTTCCGGGGGTAGGTCGCATCACTTTCGCGACCGACAAGACCACCGCGCGCCTCGCCGGTGAGTTCTACGGCAATGCCATCAACGTCATGCGCGGCGCCGAGGCGATCGGCGACTACATCGCGCTCGACGAGCAGGAGGCGTTCGACATCGAGTACTGGCTGCTCGAGGAAGCCAAGCTCCAGCGCATGCCCGTTCCCAAGCCGCTGGTCGGCCGGGTGGCGCTCGTCACCGGCGGCGCGGGCGGCATCGGTGCGGCGACGGCGGCGCGGCTCATGGCGGACGGCGCCTGCGTCATGCTCGCCGACCGTGACGAGGGCGCGGTCGAGGAAGTCCGCGCCGGTTTCGCCGGGCAGTTCGGCAAGGACGTGGTGCGCGCGGTGACCTGCGACGTCACCGACGAGGCGCAGGTGGCCGACGCCTTCGCCGCCGCCGCGCGCGAATTCGGTGGGCTCGATATCCTCGTCGCCAATGCGGGCATCGCATCGTCCGCGCCGATCGAGGAGACCACGATCGAATTGTGGAACCGCAACTACGACGTGCTCGCGCAGGGCTACTTCCTCACCAGCCGCGCCGCATGGCCGCTGCTCAAGGGGATGAAGGAGCAGGGCGGCACTTCGGTGGTCTTCATCGGCTCGAAGAACGGCGTTGCCGCGGCGACCAACGCCAGCGCCTATGCCTCGGCCAAGGCGGCGGCGAACCACCTTGCGCGCTGCCTTGCGCTGGAAGGTGCAGCCCACGGCATCCGCGTCAACGTCGTCAACCCCGATGCCGTCATCAAGGGCAGCCGCATCTGGGACGGCGACTGGCGCAAGGAGCGCGCGGGCGCCCACGGGATCGACTCCGGCAAGGAACTGGAGGAGCACTACCGCCAGCGTTCGATGCTGAAGCGCGACGTGCTGCCCGCCGACATCGCCGAGGCCGTCTACTTCCTCGCGGGCGACCAGTCCGCCAAGTCGACCGGCAACATGATAAACGTCGATGCGGGCAACGCGCAGGCGTTCGCGCGATAAGAATACGGCGAGAGGATTGAGACCATGACGCAGCTACCGATTTCCGCCGACCTCATCGCCGAGGCCAATGCCCGCGCCGCCGAGGCGCTCGACGACGAATATGCCGCGCTCGGCCGCAAGCTGGAGCGTTCGGGCATCGCCATCGACGCCATCAAGGACAAGGTCGCCGCGTTCTCGGTCGCGGTGCCGACATGGG
This sequence comes from Novosphingobium kaempferiae, assembly GCF_021227995.1. Taxonomy (NCBI): domain Bacteria; kingdom Pseudomonadati; phylum Pseudomonadota; class Alphaproteobacteria; order Sphingomonadales; family Sphingomonadaceae; genus Novosphingobium; species Novosphingobium kaempferiae. Next base: position 445,673 of record NZ_CP089301.1, on the reverse strand, counting down.
GCGCGGGGCGCGGCGGCACCCGCTTCGCCAAGTTCCCGATTCCCGGCGAGCCGACCAACATCCACGAGAAGCTGGAGGACTGCGCGGTCATCAACCAGCTCTCCCGCCTGACCCCGCGCGTCTCGCCCCATTTCCCGTGGGACAAGGTGAGCGACTACAAGGGCCTGCGTGAAGAGGCCGCCGCGCTCGGCCTCGGCTTCGATGCGGTGAACTCCAACACCTTCCAGGACCAGAAGGACCAGGCGCAGACTTACGCCACCGGCTCGCTGTCCTCGACCGTCGCCGCCACCCGCGCGCAGGCGGTGGAGCACAACATCGAGTGCATCGAGATCGGCCGCCAGCTCGGCTCCACCGACCTGACGGTGTGGGTGGGCGACGGCACCAACTTCCCCGGCCAGCAGGATCTCGGCCGCAGCCTCGACCGCTATCTGGACGCGGCGGCCGAAGTCTACGCCGCGCTGCCCGACGACTGGCGGATGCTGCTGGAACACAAGATGTTCGAGCCCGCATTCTACTCCACGGTCATCAGCGACTGGGGCTCGTCCATCCTTGCGGCGCAGGAACTGGGGCCGAAGGCGAAGTGCCTCGTCGATCTTGGCCACCATGCCCCCAACGTCAACATCGAGCAGATCGTCGCGCGCCTCCACCGCTTCGGGAAACTGGGCGGGTTCCATTTCAACGACAGCAAGTACGGCGACGACGACCTCGATTCCGGCTCGATCAACCCGCACCAGTTGTTCCTCGTCTTCAACGAACTGGTCGAGGCGGAACTCAGCCCCCGTGACGGCTTCCGCCCCGCCTACATGATCGACCAGTCGCACAACGTGACCGACCCGATCGAATCGATGCTGTCCTCCGCCGAGGCCATAGGTTCGTGCTACGCCAAGGCGCTGCTGGTGGACCGCGAGGCGCTGCATCTCTCGCAGGAAGCCAACGACACGATGATGGCCTTCCAGGCGCTGCGCCGGGCCTACAACGTCGACGTCTCGCCGATCCTCGCGAAAGCGCGCGTCGAGGCGGGCGGCGCGGCGGATGTGCTGGGCACCTATCGCGAAAGCCGCTGGCGCGACCGCAAGGCGCAGGAGCGTAATGCGGTGGGGCTGGGCGCGGGCATCGTCTGAGCCGGATCCTCCCCGGAACGGGGAGGAAATGGCTTACTGCCCCGGCGGCACCTCGGGGCTCAGTTCCTTCGGCGCGCCGCCGAGCACCACCGAGCCGATGGATGCCGCCACCACCAGCGCGATGGCGAGCCATTGCAGCGCCAGCAGGTGCTCGCCCAGCAGCACCGCCCCGGCCACTGCGCCGACGGCGGGTTCGAGGCTCATCAGCACGCCGAAGCGGTTCTCCGGGATCTGCTTGAGCGCGATCATCTCCAGCGAATAGGGGACCGCGCTCGACAGGACGGCGGTGACGAGGCCGATCAGCATCAGCGAGGGGGCGAGCAGCGCCGTGCCCGCCTCATAGATGCCGAAGGGCACCACCACCAGCGCGCCCGTCGCCATGCCGAGCGCGACCGCCTGCCCGCCGGGAAGGTGCGTCGTCTTCTTGCCGAACACGATGTAGAGCCCCCAGCACAGCCCCGCGAGCAGCGCGAAGCCCACGCCCACCGGATCGAGCGAATGCGGCGTGTCGCGGATCGGCAGCAGCAGGAGCAGCCCCGCTGCCGCCATGCCGACCATCGCGAAGTGCGCGGGGCGGCGCGAGTGGAGCAGCGACACGGTCAGCGGGCCGAGGAACTCGATGGCGATGGCGAGGCCCAGCGGGATCGTGCGCAGCGCCATGTAGAAGCTGAGGTTCATCAGTCCCAGCACCGCGCCGTAGCGCATCGTCGCGAAGAGGTCCGCACGGGTCAGCCGCATCCGCCATGGCCGGAACAGCAGCACGAGGATCAGCGCGGAGAAGCCGACGCGATAGGCGATCGCCCCGGTCGCGCCGACGCTCGGAAACAGTTGCTTGCCGAACGACGTACCGACGCAGAACGCCACGATCGACCCGGCCAGCGCCAGATAGGGCACGGCCCGCAGCAGCGGCGAGGGGACGGTCGGGGCGGGTGCGGATACCGTGGTCATGCCCTCCCTATATCGAATGCCCGCTGGCGATGGCTGGCGAAATTCGCCATTGAGTGACGGATTTCGTCACAGCGAAGGACAGTATGATGGAAACCGTCGAGATCGACCAGTTCGATCAGCGAATCATCGAGATCGTCCGGCGCAACAACCTTGCGCCCGCACGCTCGATTTCGGCCAAGGTCGGCCTGTCCGAAAGCGCGGTGCTGCGCCGGTTGCGGCGGCTGCGCTCCTCGGGCGTGATCGTGGCCGACGTGGCGCTGATCGACCCGGCGCGGCTGGCGCCCGCGATCACCATCCATGTCCTCGTCGAACTCAACCAGTCGGGCCTGCGCATGGAACAAGCCTTCGCCGCGCGCCTCGCCGAGCGCCCCGAGGTCATCGGCGCGTGGAACGTGACCGGGCGAACCGACTTCCTGCTGATGGTGAGCGTGCCCACCATCGAGGCCTACCAGCGCTTCTCCGACGAAGTACTCGCCTCGGACGAGAACGTGCGCGATTTCGAGACGCTGGTGACGCTGCGCGAGATCGTGCGGCGCGATCCGCTGCGGGCCGGGCATCCGGTGTGAGTGTTGGAGTGGGTAGGGTATCGGGCGTGATGTCAGGCGCAATGCCGGTCAGGCCGCTCAAAGCCGGTCGAACACCGATCCCATGCGCGGGCTGAACAGCCGCTCGTAAGTGCGCAGAAGATGCGTGTCGGTCATCGAGGCGACATAGTCGCAGATCACGCGCACGCTGCCGTCGGCGGCCTCGAACAGCGCGCAGACGTCGCGCGGGAGGAGGCGGTGCGGGTCGGCTGCGAGGGCCTCGAACACGGCGACGACCATCGTTTGCCCTTTCAGCTCCAGCTGCTGGACCTCGGGGCTGAGGATCACCTCGCGCACCACGAAGCCCTGAAGGGCGTCGAGGAAGGCGCGCTGGCGGGCGGGAAGGGCGACGCGCCAGCGCAGCAGCGGCTCGCGGAAACCCTTCTTCTCGACGAAAGTGGCGCCGGTCAGGAAGTGGTGGACGAGCCGGCTGACGAAGCGCTTGCGCGTATTCGCGCCGCCGAACAGCCCCTCGACCATGTGCGAGAACACGTCGTTCTCGCTCTCGCCGGGGTACTTCTCCTTGAGCGCGTCGAGGAACGAGCCGCAGTGGCCGTCCATCGCTTTGGTGAAGGCGTCCTTGCTCACCAGCCCCAGCGCGATGGCGTCCTCAAGGTCGTGGACGCCGTAGGCGATGTCGTCCGCCACATCCATGATCGTGCAGTCGAGCGACTTGTGCAGCGTGCGCGCGTGCTTGCCCTCGACCGGCTCCAGCGCCTGGAACTTCGTGCGGTCGGCGGCGGAGAGGGGATCGAGGATCCAGTCCACCACGTCCTGCTCGCCGTCGAAGTGGCACTTGGGCGGCTTGCACGCCTTCGGGTCGAGCACGCGGATGGTGGAGGGGCCGTCCATCAGGCGCGGTTCCAGCGCCGGGTTGCGCGCCTTCGACCATGCGACCGGGTACTTGAGCACCCCCAGCAGCGTGCGGCGGCTTAGGTTGGCCCCGGCGTTGGCGGAGAACGTCTCCAGCCGGGCGAGGATGCGCAGGGTCTGGCCGTTGCCCTCGAACCCGCCCGCGTCGCGCATGCAGTAGTTCAGCGCCACCTCGCCGCCGTGGCCGAAGGGCGGATGGCCGAAGTCGTGCGTGCAGCCGATGGCGTGGATCAGGCTGCGGTCGGGCAGCAGCGCGCTCGCCACATGGTCGGGAAACGACTTCGCCAGCTGGCGCGCAAGGCCGCCCGCGATCTGCGCGACTTCGAGCGAATGGGTGAGGCGGGTGCGGTAGAAGTCGCTGTCGCCCAGGTTGAGGATCTGCGTCTTGCCCTGCAACCGCCGGAACGAGGCCGAGTGGATGACGCGCGCATAGTCGATGTCGCCATCCTCGCGCGCGTCCTCGGCCTGCGGGGTCCAGTTCTCGCGCCGTGCGTGCCAGCTCATGCGTTCACCATAGGCACGGGGTATTCCAGCCGTGGCGGCCGAGGGCAATGCGGGCGCTGTGGAAAAGGCGGGATCGTCCCCACACGCATCGTCGCTCACCGTTCGTCATTGCGAGCGTAGCGAAGCAATCCAGCGGCGCGGGCCGACCTTGGATTGCTTCGCTACGCTCGCAATGACGAAGCGGGGGTGAGGGTGGTTGCCCGCCCCTCTACCGTCCGATCAACCCCAGCGCGTGACGGGCGAAGGCATCGCGGTCGAGCACCCATTCGGCGGAAGGCGGAAGGTCTGGGTCGGTGTAGGTCCAGCCCTCGGGCGCATAGACGCGGCGGATCGTGCCGCTCGTGCCGAACGCCAGCGAGACCATGCGCTGCTGCGCGCGGGTGGTCTCTCCATCGCCGTCGACGTGCGACCCGTCCGCACCCAGCCGGTTGCCGGTCTGGCGCAGCGCGAAGACGTGCGGTTCGGGCCGGAAGCTCTCGACCGTGGTGTTGAGGAAAACCGAGAGATAGACCTTGTCGAGCGCGGTCAGCGGATCGGCGGGCATCCGCCACGAAGGGTCGGCGATCACCGGCCAGGGGTAGAGATCGGGCTCGCCGTAGCGGATGTCGGTGCGCAGGTCGACGAGGGTGTCGCGCGGGCTCTGCGCGGGCTGCATGCGCTCTATCCGCAGGCCGTCCGCCCAGGTGAAGCCGAACGCGGAGGCGTCGATCAGCGGCATCGCGGAGGGCGTCGATCCCTGCGGCACGTTGGAGACGGTGACGTTTTCATAGATGCGCAGGTACGCCTTGTCCTTCAACTGGTGCCCGCTCGCCATGTCGCCCCCGGCGCGCTGGCCGTGGAAGACGGTGTTGCGGAAGTGCGAGACGAGCGTGCCGTTGATGTAGGTGGTGTGCTCCTGATCGACATTGGTGCCGACGTTGCCCGCGATGTCGCTGTCCTCGACGTAGATCATCGTCTGCCCGTTGGGCGCGAAGAGGCCGTTCTTGCCGCCGTAGATGCGCGAGCGGCGGATGACGGCGGTGAACAGGCCGGGCTTCCGCGTCTCGGTCACTTCCAGATGGAGCGCCGCCTTGGGCTGGATCGCCTGCGGGAAGTCCAGTTCGACGTCGCGCATCTCGAAGTGGACGCGCTGCGTGCCGACGCCGAACAGGCGCAGGTCCACGCTCGCCCAGTCGTAGTCGGTGCGAAACGAGACGCGGTGGCCGGGCATGGAGGAGCGCAGGATGTACTGCGTGCCCTGCAGCGATCCTGTCACCTGCGGCAGCCACGGTGCGAAGGGGTAGACGCAAGGGCGGCCCTGACCGTCCAGCGCGTCGTAGACCAGATCGAACCCGCCTTCGGCCCGCCCGCCCAGATCGTCCGCGCCTCGCCCGTAATAGACCTCCTTGCCCGCCGCGCGCGAGGCGTCGCACTTCACCTTCAGCGTGACGGCAGGGGCGCGGAAGCCGTCCATCGGCATGTAGAAGGGATAGAGCCGGTCGCGCTCCTCCGGCGGCGGGCTGTCGACCGGGGCCGGTGCGGGTGGCTGCGTCGGCGCGGCGATGGCCATCGGCGCGGTCATGTCGAGCAGCAGCGGCAGCGACAGGGCGAGCGTAGTTCTCAGGCGACGGTAGGAAGGCAAGGGTATCTCCGCAGGACGAAACACCGCTCGTCATTGCGAGCCGCAGGCGAAGCAATCCAGCGCAGTGGGAGGCGGTGGATTGCTTCGCCTGCGGCTCGCAATGACGAGCTCAAAGATCAGGCCCTACCGCAAATTGGTGAACGAAGACCTGCCTCAGCTGGCGATGGCGGTGAGGAAGGGCGACACCCGCTTGCCGTTGGTGGCCTGCTGGAAGGCGAGGAACGCCTTGGCATCCAGCGCCTTGGCATAGAGCCAGCCCTGCGCGAAGCCGACCCCGGCGGCGCGCAGGTAGGCTTCCTGCTCGGGCGTCTCCACCCCCTCGGCGACGATCTTGAGATTGAGGCCGTGGGCGATCTCGATGATGTGCGGCACCACCACGCTCGTCGCCGCGCCCTGGCCGATGGCGTCGACGAAGGACTTGTCGATCTTGAGCGCGTCGAGCGGCAGCGCTTCCAGCAGCGCGAGGCTGGAGTAGCCGGTGCCGAAGTCGTCGATGGCGACGAGGTGCCCGGCGGCGCGGGCCTGTTCCAGCGTGCCGCGCGCCTGCGCCGCGTCCATGAAACCGCGCTCGGTCGCCTCCAGCCAGATCTGCTGCGGCGCAACGCCGCTTGCCGCCAGCGCCTCGGCCAACACCGGCAGGAAGCGTCCGCTCTGGATGTCGGTGGCGGAGATGTTGATCGCGACGTGGACGCTGCGCTCGCGCCGCAGCATGTCGGCAAGGTCGGCGACGACCTGCTCGATGACGAGATCGGTCAGCGGCGCGATCAGCCCGTTCTGCTCGGCCAGCGGGATGAACACCTCGGGCGACACCGCAGTCCCGTCCGGCTGCTCCCAGCGCAGCAGCGCCTCGGCGCCGACGCACAGGCCCGTCGCAAGCTCCATGATCGGCTGGTAGAGCACGCGGAACTCGCGGTTGCGGATGGCGAGTTCCAGTTCATGCTCCAGCGACATGCGCTGGCGCGACAGCCACACGATCAGCCCGACGAGGAAGGCGGAGATCGCAAGGCCGAGCGGGACCAGCACCCACAATTCGCGGTCGATCCGGCTCTGGATCAGCGCGCGGTCGGTGATCGCCACCGCCTCGAAATTCGGGCTGCGCACGGAGGTGTAGACATGCGCGCCGAGGTGGCCGAAGCCGCCTTCGCCGATGGCCTCGCGCGCAATTGCTTCGCCCGCGTCGCCGTTCACCGCGATCAGTTTGCCGTCGAGTGTCGCCAGTGCAAGCGTCATCGGCGTGTCGGTCATCACGTCGACGAAACGCTCGCGGTTGACGAGCACGTTGTAGTCGCCGTGGGTGATGGCGATCACGATGTTGCCGCCGCTGACCTTGGGGCGCACGTTCATGAAGAACCCGTAGCCGCCGGGCACCCGTGCATCGGGCGTGCCGTGGCCGATGTCCTGCCGGACCATGCCCCAACTGGTGCAGGCGAGCTTGCCGCCGATGAAGTAGCCGACCTCTTCCACCGCCGCAGAATCGAGCGCGAGTTGGCGCATCCGGGCGATGTGCGCCTCGGAGCACGACTTCCATCCGTCGCCCTCGACTTGCGCGAAGACCTCCTTGACCCGATCGAAGTTGCGTTCCGCACGGCGCAGCGTCCAGTCGGCGTATTCGGTCAGGTGCGTCCGCTCGGCCTGCGTGGCGCGGTAGCGCGCATAAGTCGCGATCCCCGCCAGAGGCAGGACCGCCGCGAGAACCGCGAGGAAACCGGCGATCAGGACGATGCGGCGGCGTTGCATCGGGGCACTATGTCAGAAAAGCTACGTGATTCTACTTAAGTTTGCAGCGCCGTGCATCGCGGCGCGCGCTTGTTGACAACGATGTCCACGCTTGTCGCAGAAGGGTTGAACGCGGGGCGGGGCCATGCTCAACCACCTGCCATGAAAGCCCTTCGCCCCCCCGTCTCCCTGCTCGCCGGTGTCATCGCCGTTGCGCTTGCCGCCCCGTCCATTGCCGATTCCGGCGCGAAATCCGGTCTGCCGGACGCCGATCCGATCAAGTGGGTGGACCCGATGATCGGCACCGGGCCGGAAGGGCACACCTTCCCCGGCGCCAGCGCGCCGTTCGGCATGGTGCAGCTTTCGCCCGATACCGACGCGACCTGCAAGGTGCGGGACTGCTACGCCCACGCGGCGGGCTACAGCTATCACGATACGACGATCCAGGGGTTCAGCCACACGCACTTTTCGGGGGCGGGGCACTCCGACCTCGGCGACTTCCTCGTCATGCCCGCGGTGGGCGCGGCGGATGCGGTGAAGCTCGATCCCGGCACGGCGGACAAGCCCGGCTCGGGCTATCGCCAGCGCTTCTCGCACGACACCGAGGTGGCCGAGGCGGGCTATTACGCGGTGACGCTGGCGGACAGCGGCGTGCGGGCGGAGATGACGGCGGGCACCCGCGTCGGCGTCCATCGCTATACGTTCGCCAAGGGGCAGGACGCGCACCTCGTCCTCGACATGCGCAGCAGCCTCTACGACTATCCGGGCAAGGTGCTGTGGTCGGGCCTGCACCTGCACCCGGACGGCACGCTGACCGGCTTTCGCGAGACGCGCGGCTGGGCGCCGGGGCGCAAGCTGTTCTTCGCCATGCGCTTTTCCGCCCCGCTGAAGGGCCACGCCTTCGTCGATCGGGACGAAGCGATCGCCTACAAGGGCTTCCAGGGGCCGGGCCGGGGCACCGCCACTCTGGACGAGAAGCTGGGCAAGCTGCTGGAGGCGCGGCTGGATTTCGGCACGCTCGACAAGGCGCTGGAAGTGCGCGTCGCGCTCTCGGGCGTGGACGAGCAGGGGGCCATCGCCAACCTCGATGCCGAGGGGGCGGACTTCGATACCGTGCGCGCCCGCACGCAGGCATCGTGGCGCGCGGAACTGGGCCGCGTGCAGGTCGAGGCGCCCGCGCCGACGCGCACCAACGTCTACACCGCGCTCTACCACACCCTCCTTGCGCCGAGCGTGTGGAGCGATGCCGACGGGCGCTATCGCGGGCCGGACGATCAGGTGCATGAGGGCCGCAGCGGGGGGAAGGACTTCACCTTCCGCTCCACCTTCTCGCTCTGGGATACCTTCCGCGCCGAGCATCCGCTGCTGACGCTGGTGCAGCCGGAGAAGACCACTTCCGACGTCGTCAACTCGCTCATCGCCAGCCGCGAGCACAGCCCCTGGGGCATCCTGCCGGTCTGGCAGTTCGCCGGGCGGGAGACGTGGACGATGATCGGCTACCACGCCGCGCCGGTGATCGCCGACGCCTACCTCAAGGGGATCGGTGGTTTCGACGCGAACAAGGCGCTCGACGCCATGGTCGCCAGCGCCGACTACGCGCCCTACGGCGGCCTCGGCGACTATGTGAAGCTGGGCTACGTGCCCATCGACCGGGAGCCGGAAGCCGCTTCCAAGACGGTCGAATACGCCTACGACGACTGGACCATCGCGCGCATGGCCCGGGCGATGGGCCGGGCCGACGTCGCCGCGCGGTTCGACAGGCGCGCCGGGTTCTGGCGCAATTCCTTCGACGCGAAGAGCGGCTGGCTGCGCGCGCGCAAGGCGGACGGATCGTTCCGCACGCCGTTCGATCCCACCGCGATCAACTACGGGTCGGACTACACCGAGGGCAACGCCTGGCAGTACAGCTGGTTCGTGCCGCAGGATCAGGCGGGCCTGTTCCGCATGTTGGGCGGCGAGGCCAAGGTGATGCAGCGGCTCGATGCGATGTTCGATTTCGACAACTCGAAGATCGACTACAGCCATGCCGAGGATATCTCCGGCCTGATCGGCCAGTACATTCACGGCAACGAGCCCAGCCACCACGTCGCCTACCTCTACGCCTACGCGGGCGCGCCGTGGCGCACGCAGGAGCGACTGAAGCAGATCGTCGACAGCCAGTACAAGCCGACCCCGGACGGCCTTTCGGGCAACGACGACCTCGGCCAGATGTCGGCGTGGCTGGTGTTCACCTCGCTCGGTTTCTACCCGGTGACGCCGGGCGCGAACCAGTACGTGATCGGCCGTCCCTTCGTCAGCCACGCGGCGATCACGCTGCCCGATGGCAAGCGCTTCACCGTCGATGCCGAGAATCTCTCGGACGCCAATCCCTACGTCGGCCGGGTGGAACTGAACGGTAAGCCGCTGGCGCGCGCGTGGATCACCGACGCAGAAGTGCGCGCCGGAGGCACGCTGCGCTTCGTCATGCAGGCGAAGCCGGACAAGGCCTGGGGCGGCGGGCAGGGCGCAGCACGGCCCTATTCCTCGTCCACCGCGAAGGACTGAGCCCTCCGACCTGCCGCCCCGCGCACAAGCGGGCCGCATTGCTGCGTATCGACAAGCGGCAGCCGCCGTGGGACGATCCCGGGCAATGCGGACTATGGTGATGGGATCGGAAACCAGTGCTCTGAGCGGCGGTGGCCGCGTCCATGTCGTGGACGACGACCCGTCGCTGCGGGCCGGAATGGTGCGCGTTCTGGCTGCCGCCGGGCTCGATGCTGTGGGCCACGCCTGCTCGGCGCAACTGCGCGACGCTCTGTGTGACGATGGTCCCTGCTGCGTCGTCCTCGACGTCGGGCTGGCGGACGAGGACGGCCTTGCCGTGCAGGAGGCGCTGCGGGGAGACGGCAGCACGGTCCCGGTGATCTTCGTCACCGGCTACGGCACCATCCCGATGACGGTGCGGGCGATGCGCGGCGGGGCGGTCGAGTTTCTCATCAAGCCGGTTGCGGACGCGGTGCTGGTCGCCGCTGTGCGCCGGGCGCTGGATCTCGACGCGGGAACCGTCGCAGAGCGCCGCACCCATCGCGACCTCGCGCTGCGCCACGCCTCGCTCACCGATCGCGAGCGGGAGGTGATGGCGCTGGCCATCGGCGGCCTCATGAACAAGCAGATCGCCGGAAGCCTCGGGGTGACTGAGATCACCGCCAAGGTCCACAAGCGGCACGTCATGGAGAAGATGGGCGCCCGCTCGCTGCCCGACCTCGTGCGCATGGCCGAGAGTCTCGGGATCACCGCCACGCGCAAGCGGTGAGGGGTTTGGCGCTCTATCGCCTAGGGTGGAGCGAGGAAGCGATCCGCACAAAGCAAAAGCCCGCCCGGATCGCTCCGGGCGGGCTTTCACTGTTTCAGCTTCGATGAAGCCGAAGAACGCTCTTACGAGCGGTTCTTCAGAGCCTCGCCGAGGATGTCGCCGAGCGAAGCGCCCGAGTCCGACGAACCGTACTGCTCGACTGCTTCCTTCTCTTCGGCCAGCTGGCGGGCCTTGACGGAGAAGTTGGGCTTCTTCGAGCGGTCGAAGCCGGTGACCATGGCGTCGAGCTTCTGGCCGACCTGGAAGCGGTCCGGACGCTGCTCGTCGCGGTCGCGGCCGAGGTCCGAGCGCTTGATGAAGCCGGTGGCGCCATCGTCGCCAGCCTGGACTTCCAGGCCGCCGTCGCGGACTTCGAGGACGGTGACGGTGACGACCTGGCCACGGCGCAGGTTGCCTTCGGCCGACGAACCGGTGCCGCCGGCAGCCGGAGCGCCACGCTCAAGCTGCTTCATGCCGAGCGAGATGCGCTCCTTCTCGACGTCGACGTCGAGAACCACGGCCGAAACCTGCTCGCCCTTGCGGTGCAGGGCCAGGGCGTCCTCGCCCGAGATGCCCCATGCGATGTCCGACATGTGGACCATGCCGTCCACGTCGCCGTCGAGGCCGATGAACAGACCGAATTCGGTCGCGTTCTTGACTTCGCCTTCGACCTGCGAGCCGACCGGGTGACGCTCTGCGAACGCTTCCCAGGGGTTCTGCTGGGCCTGCTTCAGGCCGAGCGAGATGCGGCGCTTGTCCGAGTCGACCTCGAGCACGACCACTTCGACTTCCTGCGAGGTCGAGACGATCTTGCCGGGGTGGACGTTCTTCTTGGTCCAGGACATTTCCGAAACGTGGACGAGGCCTTCGATGCCTGCTTCCAGCTCCACGAAGGCGCCGTATTCGGTGATGTTGGTGACGGTGCCCGACAGCTTCGCGCCGACCGGGTACTTGACCGATGCGCCTTCCCACGGATCGCTCTCGAGCTGCTTCATGCCGAGGCTGATGCGCTGCGTGTCCGAGTTGATGCGGATGATCTGGACCTTCACGGTGTCGCCGATGGCGATCACTTCGCTCGGGTGGTTGACGCGCTTGTAGCTCATGTCGGTGACATGGAGCAGGCCGTCGATGCCGCCGAGGTCAACGAACGCACCGTAGTCGGTGATGTTCTTGACGACGCCGTCGATGACCTGGCCTTCGCTCAGCTTGTCGATCAGCTCGCTGCGCTGTTCGGCGCGGGTCTCTTCGAGGACGGCGCGGCGCGACACGACGATGTTGCCGCGGCGACGGTCCATCTTGAGGATCTGGAAGGGCTGCGGCACGTCCATGAGCGGGGTGACGTCGCGCACGGGGCGGATGTCGACCTGCGAGCCGGGGAGGAACGCAACGGCGCCGTCGAGGTCGACGGTGAAGCCGCCCTTGACGCGGCCGAAGATCACGCCTTCGACGCGCTTGCCTTCGCCGAACTCGCTCTCGAGCTTGTCCCAGGCGGCTTCGCGGCGTGCGCGGTCGCGCGACAGCATCGCTTCGCCGTCGGCGTTCTCGACGCGGTCGACGTAAACTTCGACTTCGTCACCGACCTTGAGGCCGTGGTCGTCTTCGCCACGAGCGAATTCGCGCAGCGACACGCGGCCTTCGCTCTTGAGGCCCACGTCGATGACGGCCTTGTCGTTTTCGATTGCGGTGACGGTGCCCTTGACGACGCGGCCTTCGAAGCCGTCATCGGCGACGCCGCCGAGCTGTTCGTCGAGCATTTTCGCGAAATCGTCGCGAGTCGGATTGGCAACAGATGCCATCAACACATATCCTTCGTTCGATTTTTCCGGCCTGGCGGTTGGGTCCGCCGGTCTTTCTCCGCCTCGTCCGCACCATGCGGAAAAGCGGGCCAAAAGGGCCGAACTGCCGCGGCGGCCGGATGCCGGTCGCGGCGCCCGTCGAGGCCGGAGCCTTTTCGGACCGGCGGCACTTACGCGTGGGGGGCCGGAAATGCAAGGGAATTGGCGGGGCGGGGCGGCGTGCTTCATCAGCGGGTGGAGAGGTCGGACGCGGGTCGATTTCGGTGCCGTCACCCTTCGCGCGGCGGCCTGAGTCCGGCTTTGGAAGCGCCGACGGATGCGGTAATGTCCCGGATCGAGTCCCTGACGGCATAAGCGGGTATTCGAATGTGAGGGGAATACGCGATGGCTGGATTTGCACCGCAGCGCGAGGGAATATTCTATCTGACGGAAGGCGGCCAGGAGACGGAGATCCAGTACCGTCACGGGCATGACCTGCCCGAGTTCGCCATGTACCCGCTGTTGGAAAATCCCGCTGCGATGGCCGATTTGAAGGCGATGTACAGTCGCGTGCTCGATGTCGCCGCCGAACACGGCTTCGTCGCGATGATCACCGGCCTCGATTATCGCGGCAGTTCCGACTGGGGCGAGAAACTCGGCTATTCGCGCGAAGGGCTGGCGGATGCGATCGAACGGTCGATCGCCTTTCTCCGCGACGTGGCCCGGCCCTATCGGGAGCAGGGCGTGCAAGTCCTCATCGGCGGACAGGTCGGTCCGAGAGGGGACGCCTACGAACTGAACCGCACGATCACCGCGAATGAGGCCGAAGACTATCACGCTTTCCAGCTTGGGGTTCACAAGCGTGCGAACGTCGATTTCTCCTGGGCGGCGACATTCAACAACGTCCCCGAAGCGGTCGGCGTCGCGCGGGCGGCTGCGCGGATCGGCCTGCCGCTCACGATCTCGTTCACGCTCGACAGCAATCACCGCCTGAAGTCGGGGCCCAGCCTGCGGGAAGCCATCGAGGCGGTGGACGCCCAGACCGGGGACGACAGGCCGGACTTCTACGGCATCAACTGTTCGCACCCGATCGAGTTCGAGCCCGCGCTGGAGCCGGGAAGCTGGATCGAGCGCATCCGGAGCGTGCGGCCGAATGCGAGCGCGAAGGACAAGATCGATCTCTGCCAGCTCGGACATATCGAAGATGGCGATCCCGTCGACCTCGGCCATCGCATCGGCGTGCTGGCCCAGCGCTATCCGCACATGGACGTCTTCGGCGGGTGCTGCGGGACGTGGGCGCCGCACCTGCGGGAGATCGCCAGGAACGTGCGCCGATCGTCGATGTAGGGGGACGCTTTCCTACACGCCTGCCCGTTCGATAGACTGCGCGCCATGTCCCGTCCGACCGCCATCTGCCTCGCAAGGTTACACCGCAAGGCGACACCTGCCCTCTGCAAGGCGACACTGTCCGGCCCAAGGCGACACCTTTCCCTTCTGGACCGTGTAAACCGTGTAAACCGTGTAAACGCGGTGTCTCCTCATCGCGAAACGGCTCTGGCCCAATTCCCGCAGGGCGCTATCATGGCGGCGGGAGAACAAGAGATGTCCGAAGGACTCGTGCGCCATCTGGCGCAATATGCGGCCTATCACCGGGACCGCCGCAACGTCGCCACGCACATGGTCGGAATACCGCTGATCGTGCTGGGCGTGGAGGTGCTGCTCTCGCGCCCTCAGTTCGCGATACTGGGCGTGCAGCTGAGCCCGGTGGACTTCGCCATCGTCGCGGTGTGCTGCTTCTACTTCACGCTCGACCGCAGGCTGGCCTGCGGCATGGCGGTGCTGCTGGCGGCAGGGGCGGTGATCGGCGGCAAGATCGCGGAACAGGAGGCGGCGCTGTGGCTCGGCTGGGGGCTGGGCCTGTTCGTGGTCGGCTGGCTGTTCCAGTTCCTCGGCCACGTCTGGGAAGGGCGCAAGCCCGCTTTCCTCGACGACCTGCGCGGCCTTATCATCGGTCCGCTGTTCGTGCTGGCCGAGGCGGTGTTCCACTTCGGCAGGCGGCTGGAACTGCGCCGCAAGATCGAGGAGCGACTGGCGGCTGAGTGAACGGCCGCTCTTACCCTTCGGCAGCTTGCGCCAGTGCATCCACCGCTGCGATGGCGGCGGCGATGGCTTCCTCGCGCTTGAGCTTCGAGGTGTCGATCACCACGGCGTCGGGGGCGGCGATGAGCGGGGCGTCCTTGCGGTTGCGGTCGCGCTCGTCGCGGGCGGCGAGGTCGGCGGCGATATCCTCCAGCGACACGTCACGGCCATGGGCCTGCATTTCGAGGAAGCGGCGCTGGGCGCGGGCTTCCACCGAGGCGACGACGAAGAGCTTGGCCGGTGCCTCGGGCGCGATGACGGTGCCGATGTCGCGTCCGTCGAGCACTGCACCGCCCGGCTGCAGGGCGAAGTTGCGCTGCCGGTCGTAGAGCGCCTGGCGCACCGCCGGGTGGATCGAGACGCGGCTGGCGAGCCCGCCGGTCGCTTCGGAACGCAGTTCGGGGTCGCCCAGCAGTTCGGGCGCGAAGGCGCAGGCGGCCAGTGCGTCCGCCGGATCGTCCGGATTGCCGCCGTCGAGCAGGCACTGGCGGCCCACCGCGCGGTAGAGCAGCCCGGTGTCAAGGTGCGGCAGATGGAAATGCGCGGCGAGGGCCTTGGCGATGGTGCCCTTGCCCGAAGCGGTCGGTCCGTCGACGGCGATTATCATGCGACGAGGCCCTCCAACATGGACTCGAACATGGGGAAACTGGTGGCGATGGGGCGCACGTCGTCCACTTCCACGCCCGCGCGGCTGGCGAGGCCCGCGACCGCCATCGACATGGCGATGCGGTGGTCGAGGTGCGTGGCGATGGCGCCGTTCGTACCGACGAGCGGGTCGCCGCCGGTGCCGGTGATGACCATGCCGTCCTCGGTCTCGCGCACGGTCGCGCCTGCGGCGGCGAGCGCGGTCGCCATGACGGAGATGCGGTCGGACTCCTTGACGCGCAGTTCCTCGAGGCCGGTGCAGGTGGTGACGCCATCCGCCAGCGCGGCGGCGACGAAGAGGACGGGGAACTCATCCACCATGGCGGGAACGATGGCAGGATCGACCTCGATGCCCTTGAGGGTCGAGTGCTTCACCAGCAGGTCCGCCACCGGCTCGCCGCCGACCTCGCGCGGGTTCACCTCTTCGATGGAGCCGCCCATCTGGCGCAGCACTTCGACGATGCCTGCGCGGGTGGGATTGAGGCCCACGTTCTCGATGAGCACTTCGCTGCCCGGGATGAGCAGGGCGGCGACGATGAAGAAGGCGGCGGAGGAAGGATCGCCCGGAACCTCGATGGTCTGCGGCTTCAATTCGGCTTCGCCCCGGATCGAGATCACGCGCGCGCCGTCGGCATCGGTCTCCACGGTCAGGTCGGCGCCGAAGCCACGCAGCATGCGCTCGGAATGGTCGCGGGTGGGGACGGGCTCGATCACGGTGGTGATGCCCGGCGTGTTGAGACCCGCGAGCAGGATCGCGCTCTTTACCTGCGCCGAGGCCATCGGCAGGCGATAGCGGATCGGCACGGCGGGCGATGCGCCCTTAAGGATGAGGGGGAGGCGGCCGCCTTCGGAAGCCTCAAAGCTCGCGCCCATCGTCGAGAGCGGATCGATCACGCGGCCCATCGGGCGCTTCGACAGCGATCCGTCGCCGATGAATGTCGCGGTGATCGGGTGGCTGGCGACGAGGCCCATGAGCAGGCGCGTCGAGGTGCCCGAGTTGCCCATGTCGAGCGGCGCTTCGGGTTGGAGAAGGGCGCCCACGCCGACGCCATGGACGGTCCACGCGCCTTCGCCCGTCCGCGTGACCGTCGCGCCCATGGCGCGCATGGCGGCGGCGGTGGACAGCACGTCCTCGCCTTCGAGCAGGCCCGTCACCGTCGTCTCGCCGACGGCCAGCGCACCCAGCATGATCGAGCGGTGGCTGATCGACTTGTCGCCCGGCACCCGGATTCGCCCTTTCAGCGGCCCGGTCGGCAGGAAGCGGCGGGGGCGCATGTTCAGGGTATCATGACTCACGGTATCGGCTCTTTCCGGGACGGGAGGGCTGGGAAATCGGGGCGGCTTTTGACAGCGCCTGCCCTCTATGGCAAGGCGCGCGCCCTGATGCGGCCAGCACGCTTGATTTTGCCGGGCTTGATTAAGTAGGCAGGCTTTCCCATCAAGACACGGATTTATTCGCCCGCTCCATCAGGGACGGGCCAGACGAGGACTTTCCATGGCCAAGCCTGAATGGGGCGCCAAGCACGGCTGCCCGAAATGCGGCACCCGCTTCTACGATCTGGGCAAGGACGACCCGGTGACCTGCATCGAATGCGGCAACGAATGGACGCCCGAGCCGGTGCTCAAGTCCAAGCAGCCGATTCCCTATGAGGAAATCCAGAAGAAGGAAAAGGTCGAGACGGAAGACTCCGATCTGGCCGAGGACGATCTGGACATCGATGAGGACGGCGATTCGCCGGACAACGACGTGGACCTCGGCGGTGACGACGACCTCGGCATCGGTGGCGGTGACGACGACGAAGACCACGACAACTGATGTTCGCAGGGGCGTCGGAAAAAAATTCGACGCCCCTGAATTTTCCTCTTGCCAACTTTTTCGAGCGCCACTAGATGGCGGCCTCCCAAGCGGAGGCGCTTCTGAGAAACGCCGGAAAGCAAGGGAAACGGGTTGGTTCTCCCAGAACTAACTTGCTGAAATGATTGGGGCCTTAGCTCAGCTGGGAGAGCGCCTGCATGGCATGCAGGAGGTCAGCGGTTCGATCCCGCTAGGCTCCACCATTTCGATACATTGAAGTTTCGCATGATTGCGACACGCTGGTTGACGAGGTTTCGTCCACCGGCGTTTTTCGCTATCAGGTCATGCACACGCCGGTCAGCGAGGTTTCGCCCACCGGCGTTTTTGGCGTGTTTTGCGCCGGGTTTGATGGAGTGAACGGCCTGATGTTCGACAGCCTGTCCGATCGTCTCGGTGGTGTGTTCGACAAGCTGCGCGGTCGCGGCGCACTGAAAGAGCAGGACGTCCTCGACGCCATGCGCGAAGTGCGCATCGCGCTGCTTGAGGCCGATGTCGCGCTCCCTGTGGTGCGCCGCTTCATCGACACCGTCACCGAAAGGGCCGTCGGTCAGAACGTCCTGCGCTCGGTCACGCCGGGCCAGCAGGTCGTCAAGATCGTCAACGACGCGCTGATCGAGACGCTGGGCGGCGAAGAGACCCCCGGCCTTGATCTCGAAGCCGTACCGCCGATCGTCATCATGATGGTCGGCCTCCAGGGCTCGGGCAAGACCACCAGCACCGCCAAGATCGCCAAGCTCCTCAAGGAGAAGCAGGGCAAGAAGGTGATGATGGCCTCGCTCGACGTGAACCGTCCGGCGGCGCAGGAACAGCTCAAGGTGCTAGGCGAGCAGGTGAGCGTCGCCACGCTCCCGATCATCGCCGGCCAGCAGCCCACCGAGATCGCCACCCGCGCCATGCAGGCCGCGCGCCTTCAGGCCGTGGACGTGCTGCTGCTCGATACTGCGGGCCGCCTCCACGTCGATCAGCAGCTCATGGACGAGATGAAGGCGGTCGCCGCCATCTCGAATCCGCGCGAGACGCTGCTCGTCGTCGACTCGCTGACGGGTCAGGACGCGGTCAACGTCGCGCAGTCGTTCTCCGGCCAGGTCGATCTCACCGGCGTCGTGCTCACCCGCATGGACGGCGATGCGCGCGGTGGCGCGGCGCTGTCGATGCGCGCCGTCACCGGCAAGCCGATCAAGTTCGCGGGCACCGGCGAGAAGATGGAGGCCCTCGAGGTCTTCCATCCCAGCCGCGTCGCCAACCGCATCCTCGGCATGGGCGACATCGTCTCGATCGTCGAGAAGGCGGCGGAAGCGGTCAAGGTCGAGGAGGCCGAGGCGCTCGCCAAGCGCATGGAGCAGGGCAAGTTCGACATGAACGACCTGCGCATGCAGCTCAAGCAGATGCAGAACATGGGCGGCCTCGGCGCGCTCGCGGGCATGATGCCGGGCATGAAGAAGGCCAAGGCGGCGATGCAGCAGTCGGGCATGGATGACCGCGTGCTGCTGCGCATGGATGCGATCATCGGCTCGATGACGCCGAAGGAGCGCGCCAACCCTGCGCTGCTCAACGCCAAGCGCAAGATCCGCGTCGCCAACGGCTCGGGCACCCAGGTCCAGGACGTCAACAAGCTGCTCAAGATGCACCTCGAGATGTCCAAGGCGATGAAGCAGATCAAGAAGATGGGCGGGCTCAAGGGCCTCGCGGCGCTGTTCGGCAAGGGTGGCCTCGATGCCGCGATGCCCGGATTGGGCGGTGCGGGCCTCGGCCCTTCCGCCGGGGGCTTCCCCGGTCTTGGCGGCGGTGCCCCGGATCTCAGCAAATTCCTGAAAAAGTAAACTCAAGCATTTCCAGAATTATAGAAAGGTAAGTCTCATGTCCGTTTCGATCCGTCTCTCGCGTGGTGGTGCCAAGAAGCGCCCGTACTACAAGATCGTCGTCGCCAACTCGACCGCGCCGCGTGACGGCAAGTACCTGGAGCAGGTCGGCACCTACAACCCGATCCTCGCCAAGGACGACGAGAACCGCGTGCGCCTGATCGAAGACCGCGTGCGCTACTGGCTCAGCGTCGGTGGCCAGCCGACCGACCGCGTTGCCCGCCTGCTCGACAAGGCCGGCATCAAGGAGCGCGCCGCCACCAACAACCCGAAGCAGGCTGAGCCCGGCAAGAAGGCCAAGGAGCGCGCTGAAGACCGCGCCACCAAGCTGCGCGAAGCCGAAGAAGCCGCTGCCGAGGCTGCTGCTGCCGCTGCTGCCGCCGCTGCTGCTCCGGCCGAGGAAGCTCCGGCTGCCGAAGCGACCGAGGAAGCTGGCTCGGAATCGACCGAGGCCTAAGCCTTGGTTGACGGCAAGAACGACCGCCCCGTCACGCTCGCCGCCGTCTCCGGTGCGCATGGCGTGACGGGCGAGGTTCGCCTCAAGCTGTTCGGTGAAGGCGTGGTGGCGCTAAAGCGCTACCGCGCCTTCAACAATTCCTCGCTCACGCTGGTGAAGCTGAAGGACGACGGCAAGGGCGGCGCGATCGCCCGCTTCGACGAGGTGAAGGACCGTAACGCGGCCGAGAAGCTGCGCGGTACCGTGCTCACCGTCCCGCGTTCGGCGATGCCCACGCTGGAAGAGGGCGAGTACTACCACGCCGACCTTCTGGGCCTGCCTGCGGTTTCCGAAGAGGGCGAAGCGCTCGGCATCTGCATCGCGGTCGAGAACTTCGGCGCGGGCGACGTGCTGGAGATCGAGCGCCCCATGGGCGAGGACGGCAAGCGCCGCCGCTTCATGGTGCCGATGATTCCGTCCGCCGTGCCCGAGTGGAACGAGCAGAGGATCGTCCTCAACGCAGCGTTCGCCGAAGAATGACCTTCAACGCCACCGTCCTGACGCTCTACCCTGAGATGTTTCCCGGCCCACTCGGCGTCAGCCTTGCAGGCAGGGCGCTGTCCGAGGGGAAGTGGTCGATCGACCCGGTCCACATCCGCGACTTCGCGATGGATCGCCACCGCACGGTCGATGATACGCCTGCGGGTGGCGGGGCAGGGATGGTGCTCAAGGTCGATATCCTTGCGGCCGCCATCGACCATGCGCGGGCGAGCAATCCGGACGCGCCCGTGATCGCGATGACACCGCGCGGCAAGCCGATCTCGCAGGAGCGCGTGCGCCAGCTTGCGGAAGGCCCCGGCGTTATCCTCCTGTGCGGCCGGTTCGAGGGCTTCGACGAGCGCATCTTCGAAGGTCGCGACGTCGAGGAAGTCTCGGTCGGCGACATCGTCCTATCCGGCGGAGAATGCGCCGCATTGATGGTACTCGATGCTTGCATTCGCCTGCTTCCCGGCGTAATGGGCGCGCCTTCCAGCGGGACCGAGGAATCGTTCGAGGACGGCCTTCTCGAGTACCCGCATTATACCCGACCCACCGAGTGGGAAGGGCGCACGATCCCTGAAGTGCTGCGATCGGGGGATCATGCGAAGATCGCCGCCTGGCGGAAACAACAGGCGGAGGACGATACACGGTCACGCAGGCCGGACCTCTGGGAGCGTCACAGGGACGCTCGGGTTCAGCCTGCCTCTGGCGCGCGGCGAATGAAGAAGGATTTGGGTTCATGAACCTGATTCAGCAGATCGAAGCCGAGGAAATCGCCAAGGCCGGCAAGGATATCCCTGAATTCCGTCCGGGCGACACCGTCCGCGTCGGCGTGAAGGTCGTCGAAGGCACGCGCACCCGCGTCCAGGCTTACGAGGGCGTGTGCATCGCGCGTTCGAACCGTGGCATGGGTTCGAACTTCACCGTCCGCAAGATGAGCTTCGGTGAAGGCGTGGAGCGCGTATTCCCGCTGTACTCGCCGAACATCGATTCGATCACGGTCGTCCGTCGCGGCGTCGTGCGTCGCGCCAAGCTGTACTACCTGCGTGGTCGTACCGGCAAGCGCGCCCGCATCGCCGAGCGTCGCATTACCGACGCCAACGCGTAAGCGAAGGCACCGACCCCGTCCTTGGACGGGGTTGCATCAAGGGGCGGTTCGGATTCGGGCCGCCTTTTTTTGCGACTCCGGGCTCCGCGTGTTTCGCATCCGAAACCGACCGCAGCCCTCCATTTCCGATCCATCCCGTTGTTGCACTGCGGCAGAATCACGTTGGCAAGAGGTTGGCATGCCAGCGCCTGCCAATTGCTGCATCGCACAACGCTTTGTCTCTGTGAAAACGGCGGAAAAACGCGATTAGCTGCGACTTTTGGCTCTATTTGGGCCTTGCCACCCGCAGGAAAACCCGCTCAATTCCGTCCCTTCCGAGGCGATTCAGTTTTTCCAACCATCCGCTCCACTGAAAGGTAAGGGGGTTCCCATAATGAACAAGAACGATCTCATCAGCGCAGTCGCCGATTCGAGCGGGCTGACCCGCAGCGACGCCACCAAGGCCGTCGAGTCCGTGTTCGACGCCATCTCGGGCGCGCTGAAGAAGGGCGACGAAGTGCGCCTGGTCGGCTTCGGCACCTTCTCGGTCGCCAAGCGCAAGGCTTCGACCGGCCGCAACCCCCGCACCGGCGAGCCCATGGAAATCAAGGCTTCGGCTCAGCCGAAGTTCAAGGCAGGCAAGGGCCTGAAGGACGCCGTCAACTAAGACGGCAGACAACCTGCAACGCCTCGCAGGTTGACTCGAACACGCCGTGCCAGCCCATCGGGCAGGCGCGGCGTTTTTCGTTGGAGGGACGCATGATTGTCTCGACCCTGACTGGTCGTTGCCACTGCGGAGCCTGTGGTTGGACGCTGTACGGCGATCCTGGCCCGGTGACGGCCTGCAACTGCTCGCTGTGCAGCCGTTACGGCACGCTTTGGGCCTACGATTTCGAGAACGAGCGTGTCTCCGTCGACGGCGAATTGCGCGCCTATCGACGACCGGGCAAGGACGATCCCTCGCTGGAAATCCTGTTTTGCCCCACTTGCGCAGGCGTGATCGCCTGGCGCGGACTGCGCCTCGAACCGGACGGACGTCGGCGCATGGCGGTGAACCTGCGCATGGCCGATGGGGAAGCAGTCGCGCACCTGCCGATCGAGCACTTCGACGGTCGTGATACCTTCGAGGATGTCGGTCAGGACGGTCGCTCCGTGCGCGACATGTGGTTCTGAGCGGGGTTCAGCGCCCCAACTTCACCAGCGCGGTCGGCGCCGCCGCCGTGCGCGGATTGACCTTCCACGACAGCGCACGGCCGCCCGGCGCGGCCTTCGGGCCCTCGTCGGTGTTGTTGGCGAGTATCTCGCCATCGGTAACGAGCGCAAACGTGCCGTCCGCCATGGCCGCCGGTCCCTTGCCTTCATCGCTGCCCTGCGCGAGCCCGGACATCATGCCCGCCGCCGCGCCGCCGCTGGGCGGACCGAAGCCCGGCGCGTCCATGCGCACCGTTCCGTCCCCGCGCGCGAAGACCTGCACGAAGGCATTGCTCATCGGAAAGCCCTCGATCGTCGGGAACGTGAAATCGTGGTCGAGCCTGCCGGAGACGGCGAAGTCGACATCGAACTTGCCGTCGCCAAGATACTCGACCTTCTTCCAGCCCGCCTGCCGCCGCAGCCGCGCGGCAAGTTCCCGGCCCGATTCAGGGTTGCTCGGATCGATCCCGCCGAGGAACGCGCGCGCCGTTTCGGCGTCGTTCTTGCGCTTCTGCTCGCGCGTCTGCTCCCAGTCGGTCTTCTGCTGCGCGAGTTCGTCTGCGGTGCAGGCGCGCTCGTCGTAAGTCTCTTCGTCATGGCAGGCGGAGGGGATGAACGTCTCGTCCTTGTCCGTCTTCATCAGCGGCACCATCAGGATCTCGCCGGTGTAGCGGAACGCGAAGCTGCGATCCTTCTTCAGATCGAGTTGCGCATCGAACTTGCCCGGTGCGAGGATGCACGCGGCAACCAAGAGCGCCAGCACCGTAACGGCGAGCACCCGGTAGGCGCGTTGCGGCATCGAGAACATGATCTTCCCCCTCGCGTTATCAGGTGACCAGCCTTACTCCGTTTCGCGCGTCGCTGCCGCATACAGCGCGATGGCAGCGGCGTTGCTGACGTTGAGGCTCTCCATGGCCGCGCTGATCGGCAGCTTGGCGATGGAGTCGCAGTGCTGCGTGATGTTGTGGCGCATGCCATCTCCCTCGGCGCCGAGCACCAGCGCGACAGGACCGGCGGGCAGGGCCTCTGCGAGCGTGGATTCGGCTTCGCCGTCCAGGCCGATGCGCCAGTACCCGGCTTCGGCGATCTCTTCCAGGGCGCGGGCAAGGTTCACCACGCGGACCCACGGCAGCACTTCGAGCGCGCCCGACGCCGATTTCGCCAGCGTGCCCGATTCGGGCGGCGCGTGGCGGTCCTGCGTGACGATGCAGCAGGCGTCGAACGCGGCGGCCGAGCGCATGATGGCGCCGACGTTGTGCGGATCGGTCACCTGATCCAGCACGACGACCGGGCGCGACGGATCGCCATCGAGCACATCGGCAAGGAAGATATCGTCGAGCGGCGCGCATTCGAGGACGAGGCCCTGATGCGGTGCATCCTTGGCGACGAGGCGTGCAAGGTCGACGGGCTGGGCCCATTCGACGGGGAAGTCGCTCGGCAGTTCGCCGTCGAGCGATTCGACGCCCTCGCGAGTCGCCCAGAGCTTGCGATGGCTGCGGTCGGGATTCTTCAGCGCGGCCTCAACCGCGTGACGGCCCCACAGGCGCACCATTCCGGTCGAAGCCCGCCCGCTGCCGCGGCCGTTCTTCATGCGCCCGGCGCGGCCGCGCAGAGCCTTGGCAGGGCGCTCGCCCTGGGGGCCTCCCTGTCCATCGCCACGCTTGGTCATCTGTCGTCCTTTCGAAATACAAGAAATGCAAAAATCTTGCCCCCTCTGGCAGGGAGGGCATTGACAGGCAAGGCTCGCTTCGGCAAAGGCGCGGCTCCTCGGCAACGGGGCACCTTTTGGGGCCTCGACCAACGCCGGAATTTCGCACTTTTGTGGGGATTTCCAGCCGCCAGCAACTGGTGTGGACAGGTGGCCGAGTGGTTAAAGGCAGCAGACTGTAAATCTGCCCGTGCAAGCGTACGCTGGTTCGAATCCAGCCCTGTCCACCACCATTGCTCTCCCCTCCGCGACAGGAGGGAATTCTCCAAAAGCTATCCCCGCCAAATGGCGCCCCAAGGGAACTGCGGCATGCCCGGCGGCATTGCGGTAGTGATACACACTGGCTAGACGAGAGCGATGCCCGGAAACATTCTCGATAATCAAGGTCGCGGCGAAGCGTCGTGGCAATGGCCCGCCATCCATAAGGAAGGCCGCAAGTTCGGCGCTATCGCCGGCGTCGCGGCTGCCATCGTGTGGATTTTGTGGGGTCCGTGGTTCGGCTGGCCGCTGGTCGTGCTGACGGCCTGCGTCCTCGCCTTTTTCCGCGACCCGATCCGCGTCACCCCGCAGGACGAACGCGCCATCGTCGCGCCCGCTGACGGCCTCGTCACGCTGATCGGCAAGGTTTCGCCGCCGCGCGAGCTGACCATGGACGATGGCACCGGCTCGGCACCGCTGTCGGCCGAATCGGTGACGCGCATCTCGATCTTCATGTCGGTGTTCGACGTTCACATCAATCGCTCGCCGATCGGCGGCACGATCAAGCGGGTGATCTACATCCCCGGCAAGTTCGTGAACGCCGATCTCGACAAGGCGAGTGAGGAGAACGAGCGTCAGCACATCCTCGTAGAGCGGGGCGACGGTCTGCGCATCTGCTTTACCCAGATCGCGGGTCTCGTCGCACGCCGCATTGTGCCCTTCGTGAAGCCGGGTGACATCATCGCCGCCGGTCAGCGCATCGGCCTCATCCGCTTCGGCAGCCGCGTCGATGTCTACTTGCCTGCGGGCGTCGAGCCCAAGGTGCTGATGGGTCAGAAGATCATCGCGGGCGAAACCGTGCTCGCCGAACTCGGCAGCGCGCCGCTGATCGAGGGCATCGCGCAGTGATCGACAGGCGGGACGGCGACGAACCGGAATTCGATCACGCGGATTTCGATGCCGGAGCCGAACCCGTCCGGCGTCGCCGTCTGGCGCCGGGGCTTTCGATGCGTGCGGTTGTGCCTAACGCCATCACCGCGGCGGCACTGTGCTCCGGCCTTACCGGCATCCGCTTCGCGATATCAGCCTATGAGGGCAATGCCGAGCATCTCGAGAAGGCGGTTCAGGCGATCATTCTCGCCGGCCTGCTCGATGGGATCGACGGTCGCGCTGCGCGGCTGTTGAAGGCGCAGACCCGTTTTGGAGCCGAACTCGATAGTCTTGCCGATTCGATATCCTTCGGCGTTGCACCGGCACTGATCGTCTATCTGTGGACGCTGCATCAGGTGCCGAGCTTCGGCTGGATCGCAGCGCTCGCATTCGCGATCTGTTGCGTCCTGCGCCTTGCGCGTTTCAATGCCCGGCTCGACATGCTCGACCAGCCGCACAAGGCGGCAGGTTTCCTGACCGGCGTCCCTGCGCCGCTTGGCGCCGGGCTCGCGTTCCTGCCGCTCTACCTGTGGATCGCGACCGGGTGGTCCGAATTCGCCAATCCGGTGGCGGTGAGCATATGGATGGTGCTGGTCGCCTTCCTGATGATTTCCAGCATCCCGACGCTCGGCTGGTCGCGGTTGCGACCGCCCAGCCATTTGCGGCTCGGCGTGATTGCGCTCGTAGGGCTGACGATGGCGGCACTGCTGACCGAGCCCTGGTTCACGCTGGTCGTCGTCACCATCGTCTATCTGGTGCTGATCCCGGTCGGCCTCGTCATCTACGCGAAAGTCAGGCGGCAAGATCCAGCGATGCACCCGGCCATTCTAGGCGGGCCGGAACGCGACGGGTCGGACGCTTCCTGAGCGTCGCGAGCGCGAGCACCGGCACGCGTTCGATCACTTTCCATGACAGGACCATCGTACCGGGGCAGGCGGCGAGTTGCGAGCGCAGTGCCATCGCTTCGGCGCCGTGATGACGCATGGTCGCCACGATCGTCAGTACGGAGGCCAGAGTGGCGAGGCCAAAGAGGCAGGCGGCAAATGCAGTCATAACCGTTCCTTCCGAAGCTTCGCCCGCGGCTCGCTGGCTGTGGACATCTTGTGGAAAAAGAGAATCTGTTCTAACAATGTTCCGATAGGGACGTAGTTCTCTTTTTGTTCCAGCCGAGTCAAGCGCATTTTTCGAGCCGCTGCTGCGGATCGGCGCTGAAGCCGAATACCAGCCTCTCTGGTTCTTAGGCCGCGTGCATTCGGTGAGGATATCTGTGCAGCCGATGAGTAGCGGGCTTGGGCTGCAATCTGCGGCGCGACCGCTGATGTGTCGGTTCCGGAGCAGTCTTCCGGAGATCGAGAGTGGACACCCGGATCGCACCAATCGTCTGCTCTTCGACAAGCGCCATGCGCAGGGCACGGATCGAGGGGAGGGCTGCGATGATACTGGATCGTATGATAGACACCGCAATGACGGCGGCGACTGCGAACAGGATGGATGCAACGATACTCATGAGCGAGCGACCTTCTTCCTGCGGTTTCGCTGCCACCCCGTCGTCCTGACGCCTCCCCCGGCACGAAACCTGAGTAATTTCCGATGTTTGCTGCGTTAGCCAACTTATCACCGGGTTTGCCTTGAGAAAACACCCAGACGGGACGAGTTCCTGTTCAGGCCCTTGATTCAAGGAAGAATCGGCTGATTTGACGGTGAATTGACAATCGTTTGCGATGAATTGGGACTGGATTTCCGTCTTCAACGCGTCTAAGGGCGCCCGGTCCGCGAGGGATCGGGCCGGAATGTCCGGTGCGACTCGATGCAGACAATCCACATGGAAGGCGCACATACCGGTGCCGAAACGGGGTCTCCGTTCGGTTCCTGCCTTCCAGAGGTCCAACCGGAAAGGAATTGAATTATGGCGGCTCCCGTCGTCACCATGTCGCAGCTCATCGAAGCCGGCGCTCACTTCGGTCACCAGACCCACCGCTGGAACCCGCGCATGAAGCCGTACATCTTCGGCGCGCGCAACGGCATCCACATCATCGACCTGTCGCAGACCGTGCCGCTCTTCGCGCGCGCTCTCGAGTTTGTGCAGTCGACCGTTCAGGCCGGCGGCAAGGTTCTGTTCGTCGGCACCAAGCGCCAGGCGCAGGAGCCGATCGCTCAGGCCGCTCGCGCCTGCGGCCAGCACTTCGTCAACCACCGCTGGCTGGGCGGCATGCTCACCAACTGGAAGACCATCTCGGGCTCGATCAAGCGCTTCAAGGCGCTCGAAGAGCAGCTCGCCGGTGACACCGCGGGCCTGACCAAGAAGGAAGTCCTTCAGCTGACCCGCGAGCGTGACAAGCTCGAGCTGTCGCTGGGCGGCATCCGCGACATGGGCGGCATCCCGGACGTGATGTTCGTGATCGACGCCAACAAGGAAGAGCTGGCGATCAAGGAAGCCAACGTCCTCGGCATCCCGGTCGTCGCCGTGCTCGACACCAACGTGAACCCGCAGGGCATCGCGTTCCCGATCCCGGGCAACGACGACGCCAGCCGCGCTGTGCGCCTCTACTGCGACGCCATCGCCAAGGCTGCGACCAAGGGCGGTCGTGAAGCGGTGATCGACAGCGGCGCGGACATCGGTTCGTTCGACGAGCCGGTCGCCGAGGAAGTTGTCGAGGCGTAATAGCCCGGCACGACGACACTTTCGTCACGGAATTGTCGCGCGCCGGGTCCATGTGGCCCGGCGCGCATCTGTTTTAAGGAGCCTTCGACGGGCTCCCCACTCAACAAGAGGATTTGAGCGATGGCTTACACCGCCGCTGACGTGAAGAACCTGCGCGAGCGCTCGGGCGCCGGCATGATGGACTGCAAGAAGGCCCTCGACGAGACCGGTGGCGACATCGAAGCCGCGATCGACGCGCTGCGCGCCAAGGGTCTGGCCGCCGCCGCAAAGAAGTCCAGCCGCACCGCGGCCGAGGGCCTCGTCGGCGTTGCCGTGACCGGCACCAAGGGCGTTGCCGTCGAAGTCAACTCGGAGACGGACTTCGTCGCCAAGAACGATCAGTTCCAGGACTTCGTGCGCAAGACCACCGAAGTCGCTCTCGGCGTTGCCGGTGACGACGTCGAAGCGCTGAAGGCTGCTGCCTACCCGACCGGCGGCACCGTTGGCGATGCGCTGACGAACAACGTCGCGACGATCGGCGAGAACCAGCAGGTTCGCCGCATCAAGACCGTCGAAGTCGCGCAGGGCATCGTCGTTCCCTACATGCACAACGCCGCTGCGCCGAACCTCGGCAAGATCGGCGTGCTCGTCGCGCTCGAGTCGGAAGCACCTGCTGCCGCGCTCGAAGCCCTCGGCAAGCAGATCGCGATGCACATCGCCGCTGCCTTCCCGCTGGCGCTGAATGCCGACGATCTCGACGCCGAGCTGATCGCTCGCGAGCGCAAGATCGCTGAGGAAAAGGCTGCCGAATCGGGCAAGCCCGAGGCGGTTCAGGCCAAGATGGTCGATGGCGCGATCGCCAAGTATGCCAAGGAAAACGCTCTGCTTTCGCAGGTTTTCGTGATGGACAACAAGACCCCGATCCAGCAGGTCGTCGACCAGGCTGGCAAGGAAGCCGGCGCGAAGATCGTGCTCAAGGACTACGTCCGCTTCCAGCTGGGCGAAGGCATCGAGAAGGAAGTCACCGACTTCGCGGCGGAAGTCGCGGCGGCTGTGGCTGGCTGATTTCAGCCACTTTTCGCTGAAATTTCGAGCGGGCCGGGGAGCGCAAGCTTCCCGGCCCGTCTTGATTCCGGCGCGATAAAAAACATTCATGATTGACTGATCGAGGCTTCGGCGTAGCTTTTCCCCATGGTGCACTGAACGACACCTAGAAGGGCCCGGGCGTCACCTGCACGTCACTGGGCGCAACCGGAGAGGAACTCATGCGCGTCGAACTCGCTCCACAGCCGCACAATCCGATACCCGACCTATCGGTCCAGTACTCGCCCGAGATCGTCCGGGCCTCCGGCGCCTTCGCCATGGCGCCCTACCAGTATTCCAAACTGCCGCTCCGCCTGTTCGAAGCGTGCCGCATCGCCACCGCCGTCATCAACGGCTGCACCGTCTGCATGAACTGGCGCGCCCAACGCGACCTTCGCATCCTCGGCTACGATGGCGGCGTGATCGACCAGGCCGAATCGCCCGACGAGGCGATGTATCAGGCAGTCCTCAATGGGGATCTCGGCGGCCTCACCGAGAAGGAACGCCTCGCCGTCCAGTACGCGCAGAAGATGGGCACCGACCCGCGCGGGCTGGCCGAGGACGAAGCGTTCTGGCGGGCGCTCAAGGGCGTGATGTCCGATGCCGAGATCGTCGACCTCACTCACTGCGTTGCCGCGTGGATGGCGATGGGGCGGGTCGCGCATGTGCTGGGGGTGGACGGGGTCTGCTCTATCGGTGGGCCTTTGGCCGAGGCGGCCTGAGGAGGAAGGGCAGGGCAGGGGTTTACCACCCCTGCACCCCGTGTTCCGTCGAGATTGCGCGCGCAGCTATGTCATGCGTGGCGGCTGCTTCGGGAGACTAATAGCCTCCGGCGGCTAAAAATTTTCGTCATTGCGAGCGTAGCGAAGCAATCCAGGGCCGATCCACCGCGCTGGATTGCTTCGCTATGCTCGCAATGACGAAGGGGTGGGCGGCGCAGCCCATGCCCGACGCCGCTGCACGCACCACGCCGACAGTAACGGGGTCTGGGGCAATGGCCCCAGGACTTCCCCTTACCTTCTCCCTCAATACCCCGCCGTAAACCGCGCCTTCGGATGCCGATGCGCTTCCAGTTCATCGACCATCGCGATCGCGTAGTCGGCGAAGCTGATCCGGCTTTCGCCCGCTTCATCGGTGACGAGCTGGTCGCCGCCGGTGCGGTAGGTTCCGGTGCGTTCGCCTTCGAAGATCAGCGCGGCGGGGGAGAAGAACGTCCAGTCCACGTCGTCCACCTGCCGCAGCGTGTCGAGGAAGGTGATGCCGCCCATGGCGAAGACCTTCCATTCCTCGGGGAAGTCGGGGGTGTCGATCAGCCGCTTGCCGGGGGCGACTTCGAGGCTGGCCGCGCCGCCGGTGACGAGGAGGCGGGGCACGCCCGCTTCGCGAATCGCGGCGAGCAGGGTTTCGACTGCGATGTCGAAGTGCAGGGCGCTCACCACCGCGTCGCTGCCTGCGAGCAGCGCGGCGAGGGCGTGTGGGTTGGAAGCGTCGCCTGAGGCCGGGGTGATGCCGTCACCGCCGGGGATTTTCACCGGGTTGCGGGCGATGGCGAGCACCTTATGGCCGCGGGCGGCGGCTTCGCGGGTGATTTCCGATCCGGCGCGACCGCTGGCGCCGAGGACTGCGATCTTCATATCGATTCTCCACTAGGTATCCAATAGTGACCAAGTGTGATAGGGAGCTCGCCCATGCAAGAAGGCACTTTCACCGCACCCGGTTACGCCGGGGAAACCGCCTCCGTCCCGGGGCATGACCCTGACGTCTATGCGGCCGACTGCCCGACCCGCCAATTGCTCGACCGTATAGCCGACAAGTGGAGCGTACTGATCCTGACGACGCTGGGGGCGGGCGAGATGCGCTTCAACGGCCTCAAGCGGCGGATCGACGGCATCTCGCAGAAGATGCTGAGCCAGACGCTGCGCTCGCTGGAGCGCGACGGGCTGGTGGCGCGCGCGGTGGTGCCGACGGTGCCGGTCTCGGTCAGCTACGCGATCACGCCGCTGGGCCGCGAACTGCTCGACGCGCTGCAGGCGATGATCGACTGGGCCGAACGGCGGATGAGCGCCGTGGCGCTGGCGCAAGTGGCGTATGACGACCGCGAGCGGGAACTGGCGTTGGCGGTGTAGTCAATAAATTTCCGCGAACTGCCAGCCGGTCAGCTTCAGCATTGTTAGGCCAGCATCCCGGATAGGTCCTTTCGATGGGCTGAACCGTTCGCCAAATTTGTAGTTTCCGCTTTGGGCGGATTCGAAAATCCATCGTGCGCCATCGATACCAACCATGCACTCTTCCGGATCAGCGCTGAAAAGGTCAGATGCGAGAGCGTTGTCGATTTGCTCTTTCTCCGGTTGTGCGAGCAGCCGGTCCAACGATTTACCTGTTGTTCCTGGCTCATAGCCTCCCATGCCGGAAAGTTCACGAGCGATCAGGCGATACTCGTTGCCGGTGATGAGGACCCTGACGGTCGCGGGGTGATGAAAGGTGGGGAGCCACGTAAAGCGGATCTGTCTTACGCCAGCTTGGCCGCTCCGTGATGCAGCATAAAGCGACGGCTCGCCGGATGCAGCGAGGTGTTGTGAGTACCATGCCATGACGAAGGGGGAGAGCCGAGGAGCGCACCTGCCAGAACACCATGTCCCTTGCCTTGCCCATTCCTTGGGAAAGAACTCCGGTTTGGGCAGTTCGCTCAGGAGTTTTGCGTCGTCGGGGTGAGGTTTCGGGGAGCACAGGCCGGTCTGCGCAGGCGGTTGGGACGATTTGCCGCAGCCGATGAGAGAGAGCGCTGCGCAGGCGACCGCGCCGGACAGGGCAAGGCGTCGCCGCCGGGGTGGCTTATGCAGACAAGTTGCTCCGTTATCGCGCAGTGCCCATCGTCGCCGATGCTTCCACAGCCCAAGCCCCTTGGCAACCGCCGCTTGCGCTCCTAAAGCCGGGGCGATCCCGGTAATTCCCGCCCCCGCCATCAGGAGACCCAGCGGCATGTCATCCTCCCCCTACAAACGCGTCCTGCTCAAACTCTCGGGCGAGGTGCTGATGGGGAGCCAGCAGTTCGGAATCGATCCCGATTTCGTGGCCGAGCTGGCGAAGGAAGTGAAGGCGGCCAAGGAAACCGGGCTGGAGATCTGCCTCGTCATCGGCGGCGGCAACATCTTCCGCGGCATGGCGGGCGCGGCGCGCGGCATGGATCGGGCGCAGGCCGACTACATGGGCATGCTCGCCACGGTGATGAATGCGCTGGCGATGCAGAACGCGCTGGAGCAGCTGGGCGTGGAAACGCGCGTGCAGTCCGCCGTGCAGATGGACCAGGTCTGCGAGCCGGTGATCCGCCGCCGGGCCGAGCGCCATCTGGAGAAGGGCCGCGTGGTGATCTTCGCCGCGGGCGTGGGCGCTCCTTATTTCACCACCGATTCCGGTGCCGCCCTGCGCGCCGCCGAAATGCGGTGCGACGCCCTGCTCAAGGGCACCAGCGTCGATGGCGTCTACGACAGCGACCCCAAGCGCAACCCGGACGCCAAGCGCTACGAAACCGTCGACTACGACACCGTCCTTGCAGACAACCTGCAGGTGATGGACGCATCCGCCGTGGCCCTGTGCCGCGACAATTCGATTCCGATCGTCGTCTTCTCCATCCGCGAACAGGGCAACCTTGCCACTGTGCTGGCGGGCGGCGGCACCAAGACGATCGTCCAGAAGGGAGCCTGATTCCATGGCAAAGTACGACAAGGCGGACCTCGAGCGCCGCATGAAGGGCGCCATCGACGCGCTCAGGCACGACCTTTCGGGCCTGCGCACCGGCCGCGCGAACACCGCGCTGCTGGAGCCGATCACCGTGACCGTCTACGGCAGCGCGATGCCGCTCACCTCGGTCGCCACGATCTCTGCGCCCG
This sequence comes from Novosphingobium kaempferiae, assembly GCF_021227995.1. Classification (NCBI taxonomy): domain Bacteria; kingdom Pseudomonadati; phylum Pseudomonadota; class Alphaproteobacteria; order Sphingomonadales; family Sphingomonadaceae; genus Novosphingobium; species Novosphingobium kaempferiae. The sequence goes on along the minus strand of NZ_CP089301.1, from coordinate 413,001 downwards.
AGCCGCGCATGCTCTCGGTGCAGGTGTGGGACAAGTCGAACATCGGTCCGGTCGAGAAGGCGATTCGTTCGGCGGGCCTCGGCCTCAACCCGATCAACGACGGCAACACCCTGCGCCTGCCGATCCCGGATCTCACCGAGGAGCGCCGCAAGGAACTCGCCAAGCTGGCCAGCTCCTATGCCGAGAAGGCGCGCGTCGCCGTGCGCAACGTGCGCCGTGACGGGATCGAGAACCTGAAGGCCGACGAGAAGAAGAAGGAAATCTCGGAAGACGACCGCAAGCGCGGCGAAACCGAGGTCCAGAAGCTGACCGACGAGATGGTGAAGGGTCTCGACGAGGTCTTCGCGGCCAAGGAAAAGGAAATCCTCGGCAAGTGAGGCCTCCGCGCTTCGCCGAGAAGGGAGCCTGATGGCCAGGGAAGAACAGGTTCGCGCCCGTCATGTCGCCATCATCATGGACGGCAACGGGCGCTGGGCGAAGAAGCGCCTGCTTCCGCGCGCGGTGGGGCACCAGCGCGGCGTGGAGGCGGTGCGCCGCGTCGTGCACGGCGCACGCGAGCTGGGGCTGGAGGCGCTGACGCTCTACGCCTTCTCGACCGAGAACTGGCGGCGGCCGGAGGACGAGATCTCCGACCTGATGAGCCTGATGAAGCGCTTCATCCTCTCCGACCTCGACGAGTTCGCGGCGGCGGGCGTGCGGCTCAAGATCATCGGCGATTACACCGCGTTCAAGCCCGAGCTGGTCGAGCTGGTCGAAGGCGCGATGGCGAAGACCGCACACAACACTGAAACGACGCTGGCGGTGGCGCTGAACTACGGCTCGCAGGACGAGATCGCCCGCGCCGCCACCAAGGCCGCAGCGAAAGGTCCGATCACCCCCGAGACGATCGCGGCGGAGCTGGACACGGCGGACATGCCGCCGCTCGACCTGCTGATCCGCACCTCGGGCGAAGTGCGCCTGTCGAACTTCCTGCTGTGGCAGGCAGCCTATGCCGAGATGCTGTTCACTGACGTGCTCTGGCCGGACTTTACTGCCGATCATCTGCGCGATGCACTGAGCGCCTTCACCACTCGGGACCGTCGCTATGGCGGGCGCTGAGCCTCCGAAAAAGGGCGTGTCCGACCTTGGCGTGCGGACCGTCTCGGCGATCGTCATGGTCGCGGTTGCGGGCACCGCGCTGTGGCTGGGCGGGCCGGTGTGGATCGCCTTCGTCTGCGCCGTTTCGGTCGGCGTGCTGTGGGAGTGGATTCGCCTTGCCCGCCGCGCGACGCCGGGGCCCGGGGCGCGGGCGGCGTGGAACTTCGCAGGGATGCTCTACGTCGGCATCGGCGCGGCCATGCTGCTGTTCCTGCATAACGAGGCTTTCACCAACGCCCCGATCCTGACCCTGCTGGCGACCGTGATCGCGGTGGACGTCGGCGCCTATTTCACCGGGCGCACGCTGCGCGGCCCCAAGATCGCGCCGTCGATCAGCCCGTCGAAGACCTGGTCCGGCCTGATGGGCGCGGTGCTGGGGGCGACGCTGGCGCTCTTCACCGCCGCGCGGTTGTGGCAGGAGGGCGCGATCCGGCTGACGCCCGACGTGTCGGCGGCGAACGCCGTCTCCTGCTTCGGCACGCAGCCCTGCTGGTACGCGAGCGCGGGCGCGGTGCCGCTGTTCCTGACCTGCCTTGCCGCCGGTGCGCTCGTCGCCGTCTGCGCGCAGGCGGGGGACTTCTTCGAGAGCTGGATGAAGCGCCGGGCGGGCCTGAAGGACTCGGGCAATCTCATTCCGGGCCACGGCGGGTTCTTCGACCGGGTTGACGGATTGCTGGCGGTGCTGTTCCTGCTCGCCGTGGCTATCGTGTTGCTGTCGTGACCCTTCGTTCCCTCACCGTGCGCTCCCTGACCGTTTTGGGCGCTACCGGCTCGATCGGCGCGTCCACGCTCGACCTGATCCGCCGCAACCGCGAGGAATGGCGCGTCGTCGCGCTGACCGCGCATTCGAACGCCGCAGACCTTGCGAAGCTGGCGCGTGAGTTCGCTGCCGAAGTCGCCGTCGTCGCCGACGAGGCCCAGCTTCCCGCGCTGCGCGAGGCGCTGTCCGGTTCCGGCATCGAGGCCGCAGGCGGCCCCGCCGCGCTGGTCGAGGCGGCTGCGCGCGGGGCGGACGTCACCGTTGCCGCGATCGTCGGCTGCGCCGGGCTGGCCCCGACGATGGCCGCGATCGAGCAGGGCGGCGTGATCGCGCTCGCCAACAAGGAAGCGCTGGTCTCCGCCGGAGAGGTCATGATGGCCGCCGTCGAGCGTCATGGCGCGACGCTCCTGCCCATCGATTCCGAGCACAACGCGATCTTCCAGTGCCTGACCGGCAACGACGCCGCGCACGTCCGCTGGATAACCCTGACAGCCAGCGGCGGCCCGTTCCGCGACTGGTCGTGGGAGCGCCTGAGCGTCGCCACGCCTGCGGAAGCGGTCCGCCATCCCAACTGGGACATGGGCGCGAAGATCAGCGTCGATTCGGCGACGATGTTCAACAAGGGTCTCGAACTGATCGAGGCGCACCACCTGTTCCCCGTCGGCCTCGATAAACTCCGCATCATCGTCCACCCGCAGTCGGTGGTGCATTCGATGGTGGAGTACCGCGACGGCTCGACGCTGGCGCAGCTCGGCCCCTCGGACATGCGCGTGCCGATCGCCTCGGCGCTGGCCTGGCCCGCGCGGATGGACACGCCCTGCGCGCCGCTCGATCTTGCCGAGATCGGCGAACTGACCTTCCGCAAGCCCGACGAAGTGCGCTTTCCCGCCACCCGTCTCGCGCGCGAGGCGGCGCAGGCGGGCGGGGCGATCCCGGCCGTGCTCAATGCCGCGAACGAAATCGCGGTTGCCGCGTTCCTTGGCGGTCAGATTTCGTTCACCCGTATCGCTGCACAAGTGGAAGACGTGCTAGGTTCCTATGCGCCGCCGCCGCCCGGCTGCCTCTCCGACGTCCTCGAAGTGGACGGCGAGGCGCGGGCGAGGGCGCGTATTCTCGTGACCAGCACCTGAAGAGAGAGCAAGCTTGACCGGTTCACCAGGACTTCTGACGACGATCTTCGCCTTCCTCCTGGTGCTTGGGCCGCTGGTCCTCATCCACGAGCTGGGCCACTACCTCGTCGGCCGTCTGTTCGGCGTGAAGGCCGATGCCTTCTCGATCGGCTTCGGCAAGGAACTGGCGGGCTGGACCGACAGGCGCGGCACCCGCTGGAAGCTCTCGGCGCTGCCGCTCGGCGGCTACGTGCAGTTCGCGGGCGACATGAACCCGACGAGCGCGCCGAGCGCCGCCGACGATCACCTGACCCCCGCCGAACGCGCGCAGACCTTCCACGCCAAGCCGCTGTGGCAGCGCGCGCTGATCGTGCTCGCCGGGCCGATGACCAACCTGCTGCTCTGCGTCGCGATCTTCGCGGCGTTCTACGGTACGTATGGCCGCGTCGTGAATGATGCCGAGATCAGCGGCTTCACCGAAAAGTCGGCGGCTCAGGCCGCGGGCCTTCGCGTGGGCGACCGCATCGTCGCCATCGACGGCGACAGGATGGACGGGGCCATCGACGTGGCCGGTCGCGCCGCCTACTTCCCGGGCAAGACGCTGCAGATCGCGGTAGAGCGGGAAGGGCGCACGCTCGTCCTGCCGGTCACGCTGGCCAACCGCGAACTGACCGACCAGTTCGGCAACAAGGCGCGCATCGGCGATCTCGGCATCGAGATGGTGCCCCCCGTCGTCGGTGGCTTCTACGGCGATTCGCCTGCCGAGAAGGCCGGGATCGAGGTCGGCGACCGCATCCTGTCGGTGAACGGCAAGACCGTCTCCGGTTTCGACGACATTCCCGAACTGATCCGCCCCAATGCCGGTCGGTCCGTCGCGATCGCCGTGCAGCGCGGCAGCGAGGTTCTGACGGTCCCCGTGCGCATCACCGAGGCGGTCATGCCCGGCGCGCAGGGCAAGCCGCAGAAGGTCGGCCAGATCGGCATTCGCGCCGGGCGTCTGGAACAGGTCGGCCCGGTGCGCGCCATCGCGCTCGGTTTCAACCAGAGTTTCAAGGTCATGGGCGACATGGTCACCGGAATCGCGCAGATCTTCACGGGTGACCGCTCGGTTCGCGAACTCGGCGGACCGGTCAAGATCGCGCAGTATTCCGGTCAGCAGTTCACGCTGGGCTGGGAGGCCTTCGTGTCCTTCGCCGCACTCATTTCGATTAACTTGGCATTCATCAACCTCCTGCCAATTCCTGGCCTCGACGGCGGACATCTGGCTTTCTACGCGGCTGAACTGGTCCGGCGCAGGCCCCTGGGTGTACGCAGTCAGGAATGGGCTATCCGGACGGGTGTGGCGCTGGTGCTGGCGCTGATGGTCTTCGTCACGGTCAACGATCTGGCTTCTCTGCCGATTTTCGGGGGATAGCCTGGAGGAATCATCCAGCGATCACAATGTTGCCGGGTTTTGTCTGCTTGATTGGATCGGTTCCATCGGGCAGATGGCTGCGATTGCCTGCGGGTCTGGGTGCGCTCCCGCTGGGTGGTCTGTTTTTCATCGCGAAAGCGAATACGGGATTTTGCGTAGAATGATGGGACGGGAAATGGTTCGCAGCACGGGTCTGCACCGCGCTCCTCAGATCGCGGCCGTGCTTCTGGGAACCACGATCCTCGCGGCTGTGCCCGTGGAAGCACTGGCCCAGCAGGCGCCTGCCGCACGCCGTCCGGCTCCGGCACCTGCGCCCGCCGCCGCACCGGCGGCGCCGGTCGCGCCTGCAGAAGTCGCGCAGCCGATCCAGACGATCGTGGTGAAGGGCTCCGAGCGCCTCGAGGCGCAGACGGTGCTCTCCTACATCAAGCTGCGCGTCGGCCAGGACTACACCAAGGCCGCCGCCGACCAGGCGCTCAAGGATCTCTACGGGACCGAGCTGTTCAAGGATGCGCAGGTCGCCTTCGACGGCGGCGTGGTGACGATCACGGTTCAGGAGAACCCGGTCGTCAACCGCATCATCCTTGAAGGCAACAAGCGCATCAAGGACGACAAGATCCTGCCGGAGATCAAGGTCGCCCCGCGCCAGATATTCACGCGCTCCAAGATCCGCGCCGACGTGGCCCGCATCATCGAGCTCTACAAGCGCCAGGGCCGCTACGCCGCGACCGTCGAGCCGAAGATGGTCTCGCTCGACCAGAACCGCGTCGACATCGTCTTCGAGATCACCGAGGGCGACAAGTCGAAGGTCCGCCAGATCAACATCATCGGCAACGAGAAGTTCTCCGACGGCGAGCTGCGCGGCCAGATGGTGACCAAGCAGGCGCGCTTCACCCGCCTGTTCAGCTCGGGCACCAGCTACGACCCGGACCGCATGGCGTTCGACCAGCAGAAGCTGCGCCAGTTCTACCTGACGCAGGGCTATGCCGACTTCCGCGTGGTTTCGGCGGTCGCCGAACTGACGCCGGACAAGAAGGACTTCATCATCACTTACGTGGTGGAGGAAGGCCAGCGCTACAAGTTCGGCGACGTCAAGGTCGAGAGCCAGCTGCGCGACTTCGACGGCGAGAAGATGGCCGGCAACCTGCCCATGCACAAGGGCGACTGGTACAACGCCAAGCAGGTCGAAGACACGATCGAGAGCCTGAACGAGACGGCGGGCGCCTTCGGTTACGCCTTCGCCGACGTTCGCCCGCAGTACGATCGCGACAAGGAAAACCTCACCATGGGGTTGACCTTCGTGATCCAGGAAGCGCCGCGCGTCTATGTCGAGAAGATCGACATCAACGGCAACACGCTGACCCAGGACAAGGTCATCCGCCGCGAGTTCCGTATCGCCGAGGGCGACGCGTTCAACTCGCTGCAGGTCAAGCGTTCGACCAACCGCATCAAGTCGCTCGGCTACTTCCAGGAGAAGTTCGAGGTCGAGCAGAAGCCCGGTTCGGCGGACGACCGCATCATCCTCGAAGCCAACGTCGAGGAGAAGCCGACCGGCGAACTCCAGCTCTCGGCCGGTTTCTCGAGCCTTGAAAGCTTCATCTTCCAGGCCTCGATCCGCCAGCGCAACTTCCGCGGGCGTGGCCAGACGGTCGGCCTGTCGGGCAGCATCTCGCGCTATTCGAAGAGCGTCGAGGCGAGCTTCGTCGAGCCGTACCTGTTCGACAAGAACATCTCGCTGGGCGTCAACGTCTACCGCCGCGACTACAGCAACTTCGGCTACCTGAACTCGAACCGCAACTCGACCTACGATCAGTCGACCACCGGCTTTCAGCTGCGCGCGGGCGTGCCGCTGACCGAGTACCTGACCGCCGTCGGCAGCTACACGCTGAACTACGACGACGTCAGCCTCGATCGCGGCACCTACTACTCGGACCGCCAGAACCCCGGCACGTTCGAGTGCGACCCGCTCTTCGCAGGCCGCTACCTGTGCGACGCGATCGGCAAGCGCCTGAGCTCGATCCTCGGCTTCTCGCTGATCTACGACACGCTCGACAACCGCATCCGCCCGACCCGCGGCCTCACCGCGTCGATCAACGCGGACTTCTCGGGCCTCGGCGGCGACGTGAAGTATGCCCGCCTGCGCGGAAACGCCTCGCAGTTCTACAATCTGGGCAAGGGCTTCATCTTCTCGCTCTCTGGCGAAGGCGGCATCATCAAGGGCCTCGCCGGGCAGGACATCCGCCTGACCGACCGCTTCTACCTGGGCGAACCGCAGATCCGTGGCTTCGCGATCCGCGGCGTCGGTCCGCGCGTGCTGCGCAAGTTCCTGAGCGACAGCGACGATGCGGATACCATCCCCGACACCGTCTCGACCAAGCGCAGCGAATGGTCGGATGACGCGCTGGGCGGCAACTACTACTACAAGGCCCGCGCCGAACTCGAGATCCCGCTGGGCTCGGGCGCGCGCGAGATGGGCCTGCGCCCCTCGATCTTCGCCGACGTCGGCGCGGTCTGGAGCGTCAAGCGTCCCGCGCTTACGCAGTGCGACACGGGCTGTATCCCGACTTACTACGTCCGCAACACGGACGGCACCAACTCGACCGCGACGACCACCGTCGCGACCGACGCAACCACCGGCATCGGCAACACCCCGACGGGCAACTACCAGTACTACTTCGTCGAGGAATTCGTCGGCGATACCTGGAAGCCGCGCGTCGCCGTCGGCATCGGCGTGAACTGGAACTCGCCTTTCGGCCCGTTCCGCATCGACTTCTCGCGCGTCCTGCTCAAGCAGGACGGCGACGATCCCAAGGCCTTCACTTTCAACGTGGGAACCCAGTTCTGATGACTACCAAGAACATCCTCGCGCTGGCCGCTGGCCTCGCGCTTACCGCCGTCGCATCGCAGCCCGCGCTTGCGCAGAAGAAGGGTGCCGCTGCTGCCGCTCCCGCCGCCGGTGGCAACATCGTGCAGGGCCTCGGCGTTGCCAGCTTCGACGCCGTGATCGCCAACTCGAACGCGTTCAAGACCGCCGAGACGCAGCGCCAGACCACCTTCAAGGCGCAGTTCGACCAGGCGCAGACCCGCCAGACCGCGCTCAACGCCCAGATCAAGCCGCTGATCGACAAGTTCAACGCCGACCGTCAGGGCGGCAAGGTCGCTCAGGCCGCTCTCGAGCAGCAGGCCGGTTCGATCCAGCAGATCCAGGAGAACGGCAAGGCCGAACTCCAGCGCATCCTGCAGCCCGTCGGCCTCTCGCAGGCCTACGTGAACGAGCAGATCGAGGACAAGCTGAACGACGCCGTCAAGGCGGCGATGACCAAGAAGGGCGTCTCGATCCTGATCTCGCCCGACGCGATCCTCGCGGTCAACGGCGGCGCCTACAATCTCAACCAGGACATCCTGAACGAGCTGAACACGGCGATCCCCTCGGCGCAGCTCGTGCCGCCCGCCGGCTGGGAACCGCGCCAGGTTCGCGAACAGCGCGCGCAGGCCGCCGCTGCTCAGGGCCAGGCTGCTCCGGCTGCCGGCGCCCCCGCGACGCAGCCCTCGGGCCGCTGATCCGGAACGGACGCAGGGCATGAGCGAAGAGACCCCGCTGGTCTACGATACCGCGAAGATCCTGGCGGCGCTTCCGCACCGCTATCCGATGCTGCTCGTCGACCGCGTGGTCTCGATCTCCGATGAGGAGATCGAGGCGGTCAAGGCGGTGAGCTTCAACGAGGACTTCTTCCAGGGACACTTCCCCGGTCGTCCGATCATGCCCGGCGTCCTCCAGATCGAGGCGCTGGCGCAGGCGGCGGGGATCCTCGCGATCGAAACCCTCGGCCTCGCCGGGACCGGCAAGCTGGTGTACTTCATGGCGATCGAGGACGCGAAGTTCCGCGCCCCCGTGACCCCGGGCCACCTGCTGACGCTGCGCACCGGCTTCGTCCAGAAGCGTTCGCGCGTCTGCAAGTTCTGGGGCAAGGCCTCCATCGACGACAAGGTGACCTGCGAGGTCAACTTCACGGCGATGATCGCGGACGCCTGATTGCTTGGTGCCCGGCGCATTGCGCCGGGCATGCGACACCTGCCGCTCCCGGACGTTAGTCCGGATAAGCATATTGCATTTTCGGCCGCTTCGCTGTAAGCGCGCCGCTTTCCAAGCCAGGCCGGTCGGAACCGGCCACATGCGAAAGAGACATACCATGAAGGCCGATACGCATCCCGACTATCACACCATCACGGTGCAGATGACCGACGGCAGCACCTTCCAGACCCGCTCGACCTGGGGCAAGGAAGGCGACACGCTGGTTCTGGACATTGATCCCACCTCGCACCCGGCATGGACCGGCGGCAAGGCCCAGCTTCAGGACGGTGGCCGCGTGGCCCAGTTCAACAAGCGTTTCGGCGGTCTCTCGCTCAAGAAGAACTGATCGCGCAAGGCCCCTGCGGGCCGCGCCATCATTCACGAAGAAGGCGGTCCCTCGGGCCGCCTTTTTTGTTGCCCGCGTTCCGCACGGAACTTTCCGCAAGAGTTGCGATTGCCTTTCATGTGCAGCGCTTTAGGTTCCCTTCGCGACACGCCGCGCGGGGAACGTCCATGTGCGCGGCAGCGTTCTGCGGTCATCCTCAACCGCCATCCTTACCGGGGCCGCCAGCCTGGGTGGCCCGCAAGACCGGAGACATGACATGAAGCGATCCTCCCGCATCCTGGCCGCATCGGCGGCGTTCCTGTCCCTCGCGGGCACGGCGCAGGCTGCCGACGAGCATACCGGCCACTCGGCCGCCACCGCTGCGGCGGCGCCGATGATCCATGCCGACGTGATCGGCCTCGACGGCAAGAAGCTGGGCATGGTCATGCTGCAGGAAACCCCGGCGGGCGTCCTCGTCAGCGCCGACGTCAAAGGCATCCCGGCGGGCGAGCACGGCTTCCACTTCCACCAGAAGGGCCTGTGCGAGACCGCGACCAAGTTCGACAGCTCGGGCGGCCACTTCACCGGCGGCGACCACCAGCACGGCTATATGGTCGCGACCGGCCCGCACGGCGGCGACATGCCCAACCAGACGGTCGGTGCGGACGGCACGTTGAAGACCCAGATCCTCAACACGGGCGTGACGCTCTCGCCGGGGCCGAAGTCGCTGCTCGACGCGGACGGTTCGGCGCTGGTGATCCATGCGGGCGTGGACGACTACACCAGCCAGCCTTCGGGCAATGCCGGTGGCCGAATCGCCTGCGCGGTGATCGCTGCGGCGAAGTAAGGCGAAGTAAGAAGATGGCGTCGTCCCGGACTTGCTCCGGGACCGCTGGCTGTCTTTAGGCGCGAAGTGACAGCGAGACGCCCAGCCGTTGGCAAGGCTGTTCACGGCCACCGGTCCCGGAGCAAGTCCGGGACGACGGGGTTTTCACCCCCAGTTCCGTTCGCGATACCACTGCGTGATGACGTACTTGCGCCCCTTGCGCACCTTCATCGCATGGTGGAGCGTCGCGGCATTCGGGCTGCCGTCGGCGCGGCGGTTGTTCCAGCCGATCAGCTTGCCGGTTTCCGGCTGGATCACTTTGTCGATTACCTTGAAGCGCGTGGCGCCGCCGGCCTCCACGTCGTTCAGGTAGATCATGAAGGTCCAGGTGCGCTGGCCGGGCACCGCGCAGTACTTCTCGAAATCGGCGCTGTTCGGCTCGAAGTAGTCGGTGTGCGCCTTGAACTCCTGCCCCACCTCGTAGCGCTGGCCCTGCAACGGTTCGGCATGGGCGAGGTCGATGCCGGAGAGGTCCGACAGCGCCTGCGCCAGTTCGGAGACGACCGGAAACTCGGGCGAGAGGTCGCAGGTCGAACTGGTGCGGAAGGCATCGTCGCCGTTGTAGTCGGCGAGGGTGGAGGGGCGATTGTTCGTTTCGATGAGGTCGACAAGCTGCGCGCAGCGATCCGCGCTCAGGAAGTCCTTGAGGATGAACAGGTCCAGCCGCGAGGAGGGGAAGCGCTGCACGCCGGGGTGGGAAAGCAGTCTTGCAGCCGATGATTCGCCGGGTACGGTCATGGCGGTGACATTAGCCATGGGCGGCCGGAAGGAAATCGAGCGCGCGGCCTTTGCGGTGAATTTTCGCGCACCCGCATTTTTGCTTTGCAAGAATCCGCATGCTGTGCAAAAGGCGCGCTCCGCACCGGACGCAGCAGCCTCCGATGCAGGACGCGGTGTCCCCTTGGGGCGCGCATGTGGCGATCGTAGCTCAGTTGGTTAGAGCGCCGGTTTGTGGTACCGGAGGTCGTGGGTTCGAACCCCATCGATCGCCCCATCTTTTCCTTTTACCACAGCATGATGTCCGGTTTGTGGACCTCATACCAAAAGCCTGATTGGCGCGCGAAAAGCGCTGTGCTTTGATCTGAGTCACTTGCTCCTTTCAACACGCACTATAGAAGCGCGCCTGTCATGCACGGCTTTGCCAATCCCGCCCGTTTCCTGCGCATCGCCCGCTGGCTGATGCCCCTGTGCATGGGCGCGGGGCTGGTCGTCGCCACGCTGGCTCTGGGCTGGGGCCTGTTCGTCGCCCCGGCCGAGAAGCTGCAGGGAGAGACGGTGCGCATCGTCTATCTCCATGTGCCCGCCGCATGGCTGGGCATGGCGGGCTGGATGGGTATCGCGGGAGCAAGCTTCACCGAACTGGTCTGGCGTCATCCACTCGCGGCCATCGCGGCCAAGGCCTGCGCACTGCCGGGCGCGGTGTTCACTGCCGTCTGCCTGCTTACGGGATCGCTGTGGGGACGTCCCGCGTGGGGAACCTGGTGGGTCTGGGACGGGCGGCTGACCTCGATGCTGGTACTGCTGTTCCTCTACTTCGGCTGGATGGCGCTGTCGCAGGCGAGCGAGGCATCGGACGGCGGCCAGAACCGCGCCCCCGCAATCTTCGGGCTGGTGGGCGCGGTGAACGTGCCGATCATCCATTATTCGGTGATCTGGTGGAACAGTCAGCACCAGCCGCCGAGCATCACCATGGGCAAGTCGGCGATGTCCGGCGATTTCCTCTGGCCGCTGCTCGCCGCGATGCTGGGCTTCACGCTGATCTTCGCAGGCGTGGTGCTGGCGCGGATGCGGGCGATCCTCGCCGAGCAGCAGGCCGAGGCACGCCTGCGCCGCAAAGCCCGGGCCGAAGTGGAAGCCTTCTGATGCGCGAGATCATGAACCCGTGGACCTTCGTGGTCGCCGCCTACGTCGTGGGCGTGGGGGCGACGCTGGCGATGGTCGCATGGTCGCTGCTCTCGATGCGACGGGCGGAAAAGCGTCGCGATATGGCAAGGAATCGTTGATGGCGACGGCAGTGAAAGCCAAGCATCAGCGGCTCATCCTGCTCGTCGTCGCGCTCGTCGTGCTGATCGGTGCGGCGCTGCTGGCGGCGTGGGCTCTGCGCAACCAGGCAAGCTATTTCTACGTGCCGAGCGAGATCGTGGCCAAGCCGCCCGAAGCGGACCGCGCCGTGCGCCTTGGCGGCATGGTGGAGAAGGGCTCGCTGAAGACGGCGGCGGACGGGGTGACTGTCAACTTCGTCGTGCAGGACGGCAAGGCGCGGGTGCCGGTGACGTTCCGGGGCATCGTGCCCTCGCTCTTCGTCGAGGGATCGGGCGTCGTCGCCGAGGGAAAAATGGGCGCGGACGGCACTTTCGTTGCCGACAACCTGCTCGCCAAGCATGACGAGAATTACGTGCCCCGCGAAATGCAGGACATGACGAGGGAACAGGCCGAAAAGGTCATGCAAGAAACCAAATGATCGCTGAATTAGGTCTTGCCGCCCTCTGGCTGGCCGCCGCGCTGGCCGGCCTCCAACTCGTCGCCGGGGGCCTCGGGCTGACCACGCGCGGCGCGGTGCTGGGCGAGGCGGTGCGACCGGTCGCGGTGGTGCAGGGGCTGCTGGCGCTGATCGCCTTCGCCTGCCTGATCTACGTATTCGCGGTCACCGACCTGTCGGTGAAGCTGGTCGCGCTCAATTCGCATTCGATGAAGCCGCTGGTCTTCAAGATCGCCGGAGCCTGGGGCAACCACGAGGGCTCGATGCTCCTGTGGGTGACGGTGATGGGGCTGGGCGGGGCCTTCGTGGCGCTCGTCGAGAAGCGCCTGCCCGAGCGCACGATGCTGGCGACGCTGGCGGGTCAGGCCTTCGTGAGCCTTGGCTTCTACGCCTTTCTGCTGATAGCTTCCAATCCGTTCGAGCGGCTGTCGCCCGTGCCGATGGAGGGCAACGGGCTCAATCCGCTGCTGCAGGATCTCGGCCTCGCGTTCCATCCGCCGACGCTTTACCTCGGCTATGTCGGCCTCTCCATCGCGTTCAGCTTCGCCATCGGCGCGCTGGTGACGCGCGAGGTCGGGCCTGCCTTCGCCAAGGCCATGCGTCCGTGGGTCTTGGGCGCATGGATCTTCCTGACGGTGGGCATCACCGCCGGTTCCTACTGGGCCTACTACGAACTCGGCTGGGGCGGCTGGTGGTTCTGGGATCCGGTCGAGAATGCCTCGCTGATGCCATGGCTGGCGGCGACCGCGCTGCTGCATTCGTGCGGCGTGCTGGCGGCGCGCAATGCGCTCAGGGCCTGGACGATCATGCTGGGCGTCGTCGCGTTCTCGATGTCGATGATCGGCACGTTCCTCGTCCGCTCGGGCATCCTGACGAGCGTGCATGCCTTCGCGGTGGACCCGCAGCGCGGAACGTTCATCCTCGCGCTGCTGGCGATCTACATCGGCGGCGCGCTGACGCTGTTCGGCCTGCGCGCCTCGACGGTGACGGAGGGCGAGCGCTTCGCTCTCGTCAGCCGCGAGGGGGCGCTGGTGTTCAACAACGTCATGCTCTCGGCGATCCTCGGCATCGTGCTGTTCGGCACGCTCTATCCGCTGGTGGCCGAGGCGATGGGGGCGAAAGTCTCGGTCGGGCCGCCGTATTTCAACCCGATGGGCGCGCTTTTCGCGGTGCCGATGCTGGTGGTGCTGATGGTCGGGCCACTGCTGCGCTGGCGGCAGGACAAGTTCGCGCGCATCGGGAAGGGGCTGGTGATCCCGGCGATGCTGGTCGCGGCGATGGCGCTTGGGCTGGTCGTCGTGGGCGGCGTTGCGCTGCTGCCGTTCCTCGGCCTTGCGCTGGCGGTGGGGCTCGCTTTCGCCAGCCTGCTGCCGCTCAGAGGCCGCAACCTGCGTCGCACGCCGCTGCCGATCTGGGGCATGGTCGTCGCGCATTTCGGCATCGCCGTCGCCCTGTTCGGGATGAGCAGCGAGAGCGCGTTCTCCATCGAGAAGCTCGTTGCCGTGCGGGTTGGCGAGGTCGCGCAGGTGGGGCCGTGGGGCGTGAAGCTTGATGCGGTGGAGCCGGTCGCCGGGCCGAACTGGACGGCGATGGAGGCGCGGTTGCTGGTTCGGTATGGGGTTGGTGGCAAGGTTTTGCGCGTGTTGCCGCAGTCGCGAAGCTTCTGGGCGCCGCCGCAGCAGACGAGCGAATCGGCGCTGCTGACCCGCTGGAACGGGCAGTTTTACGCGGTTCTCGGCGGTGAAGCACCCAAGGCGGAAGGCGGCGATCGCTGGCAGTTGCGGCTGTGGTGGAAGCCTTTCGCGCCGCTGATCTGGATCGGCGGACTGATGATCGCTTTCGGTGGATTCCTGTCACTGATCGGCCGCGTAATGGCGGATTTGCGCCGTATCATCGCCAAGGACAAGATCGCCTGGCGCCGCGAAAGGCAGGGGCGATGAGCGACACCGAGCATGCACTGAACGGCACCAAGCGCAACCTGAGGTGGGCCCTGTGGCTACCGCTGGTGCTCTTCGTGGGGTTTGTCGCGCTCGTGATGGTGGGCCTGTACCGACCGGCCGACCGCAACGTCGCCTCCGCCCTCGTCGGCAAGCCGATGCCGCAGTTCGACCTGCCCGCCGCGCTGCCGGGTCGCCCCGGTCTCGACAGCAAGGTGCTGGCGAATGGCAAGCCGCATCTGGTGAACATCTTCGCCAGCTGGTGCATCCCGTGCCGCGTCGAGGCGCCGCAGCTTGGCGCGCTGGCGAAGGCGGGGGTGCCGATCGAGGGCATCTCGGTGCGCGACACGACCGAGAACCTCCACGCCTTCCTCGACGCGAACGGCGACCCGTTCCAGCGCATCGGCGCGGATGACGACGGCAAGGTGCAACTGGCGCTCGGATCGTCGGGCGTGCCGGAAACCTATGTGGTCGATGGCAAGGGCACGATCGTCTACCAGCACATCGGCGAGATCCGGCCCGAGCATCTCGGCCTGCTGCTGGAGAAGCTGAAGGAGGCGCAGCGGTGAAGCGCCTCATCGCCTTCATCGCGCTCGCCCTTGCCGCGCCCGCCTTCGCGCAGGAGGAGCAGTCCACTGCGCCTTATGCCTATCGCCAGCTGAGCGATCCGGCGAAGGAGGCGAAGGCGCAGGATCTCATGGAGACGCTGCGCTGCCTGCAGTGCCAGGGGCAATCCATCGCCGATTCGGACGCCCCCATCGCCGGCTCCATGCGCTCGCTGGTGCGCGAACGCATCGCCGCCGGGGAGACGCCCGAGCAGATCCGCACCTGGCTGATCGAGCGCTATGGCGACTATGTCAGCTATGCGCCGCAACTCACCGGGCTGACCTGGCCGCTGTTCGCGGTGCCCGCCGTGCTGATGCTGATCGCGTTCCTGCTGCTGCGCCGCCGCTTCTCGAAGAAGGGAGGGGCGCAATGACCTGGGTTCTCGTCATCGGTCTCGCCCTTGTGGTGCTGGCGCTGCTGCTGTTCGTGCTCAAGGTGCCGAAGGGCACGCGCGAGGCGGTGGCCTCCGCGCTGCTGCTGGGCATCGCGGGCTACGTCACGCAAGGCTCGCCCAGCCTTGCGGGCGCGCCCAAGGATGCGACCGAATCCGTCTCCGCCGATCCCGCCGCGCTTGTCGAAGGGCGTTCGAAAGTCACCAACAGCGGCATCCCGACCAGCAACCGCTGGGTGGTGATCGCCGACGGCCTCGCCCGTAACGGTCGCTACGCCGATGCCGCCGAAGTCCTGCGCGGTGCTGTGGCCGACGATCCGAAGAACGCCGACGCCTGGCTGGCGCTCGCCAATTCGCTTGTCGCCCATGCCGACAACATGCTGACGCCGCCCGCGCTCTATGCCTACCACCGTGCGATCGACGCCGAGCCCGATGCACCCGGCGCACGCTTCTTCCTCGGCCTCGCCTACGCCCGCGAGGGCAAGCTGGCCGAGGCGCGCGACCTCTGGGCCGATGTTGTGAAGACTGCACCCGCGGATGCGCCATGGCGCATGATGCTGGGCGAGCAGCTGATGCGGCTCGATGCCGCCATCGCCGCGCAGAAGGGCGAATCGCCGCCCGTTCAGCCCGGGCCAGTCACTCCCTGAACGGAACATTGCCCCGGCCCGACAGCCTTGCAAGTTTCGTTGCCTGCCCCCATCCATGCTGCTAACGGCGCTCGCCAACCGCAGCCGCTTCAGCGTGCCTGCGAGTCCATTACAGGACGCATGAATGAGTGAATCTCCAGCGGGCGCGCCCTATGTCCCTTCGACGGCGGGCGAGTCGCACGGCTCGGGCCACGGCAACGGGACCGGCAACATCACCAAGCTCGCGCTTGGCGCCGTCGGCGTCGTCTTCGGCGACATCGGCACCAGCCCCCTCTACGCCTTTCGCGAAACCTTCGTCGGCCCGCATCCGCTGGCGATCGACGAACTGCATGTGCTGGGCGTCGTCAGCCTGATCTTCTGGTCGATGACGCTCGTCGTCTCGGTGCAGTACGTCGGCATCCTGATGCGCGCCGACAACAAGGGGCAGGGCGGCAGCCTCGCGCTCGTCGCGCTGATCTCGGGCGCGATCCGCAAGTCGCGCTACGGCGGCCTCGTCGTGCTGCTGGGCGTTTTCGCGACCTCGCTGTTCTACGGCGATTCGATGATTACCCCGGCGGTCTCGGTGCTTTCGGCGGTCGAGGGCCTCACCGTCGTCCAGTCCGACCTCGCGCCGTTCGTGCTGCCGATCGCGCTGGTGCTGCTGATCGCGCTGTTCGTCATCCAGAAGAGCGGCACCGCCCGCATCGGCGCGCTGTTCGCGCCGGTCATGGTCACGTATTTCACCGTGCTGGCGGTGCTGGGCATCTACCATCTGGTGCAGATGCCCGAAGTGCTGGTGGCGCTGAACCCGTGGTACGCGATCCAGTTCTTCCTCACCGACAAGATCCTCGGCTTCCTCGCGCTCGGCTCGGTCGTGCTGGCGGTGACGGGCGCCGAGGCGCTCTATGCCGACATGGGGCACTTCGGTCGCGGGCCGCTGCGCCTGTCGTGGTTCGCCTTCGTGATGCCGTGCCTGCTCATCAACTACTTCGGGCAGGCGGCGATGATCCTCGGCCTCGACGATGCGCAGGCGGCGGTGGCGATGGAGAACCCGTTCTTCAACCTCGCCCCCGAATCGCTGCGCCTGCCGCTGGTGATCCTCGCGACCTGCGCCACCTTCATCGCCAGCCAGGCGGTGATCTCGGGCGCGTTCTCGATCACCCACCAGGCGATGCAGCTGGGCTTCATCCCACGCCTCTCGACCCGCCACACCAGCGAGCACGAAGCCGGGCAGATCTACATCCCGTTCGTGAACTGGGCGCTGATGACCGGCGTGATCGTGCTGGTTCTGGTGTTCCAGAACTCGTCCAACCTCGCCTCGGCCTACGGCATCGCCGTCACGGGTGCGATGCTGATCGACACCTGCCTCATGGCGGTGCTGGTGATCGTGCTGTGGAAGTGGAAGCTGTGGCTGGCGGTGCCGGTGATCGTCACCTTCTTCGTGGTCGACGGCGCGTACTTCGCCGCGAACGCCACCAAGATCCCCGACGGCGGCTGGTTCCCGCTGATGATCGGCGGCATCGCCTTCACCCTGCTGACGACGTGGAACAAGGGCCGCCGCCTCATGCGCGATCGCATGACCGAGGCCGCGCTGCCGCTCAACGTCTTCGCCAAGAGCGCCCACGGCAGCGCCGCGCGCGTGCCCGGCACGGCGATCTTCATGGCGTCGAGCAACATGGGCGTGCCCTCCGCGCTGCTCCACAACATCAAGCACAACAAGGTGCTGCACGAGCGCGTGGTGGTGCTGACGGTGGAGGTCCAGGACGGCCCCTACGTGGAGCCGGAGGACCGCTTCACCGTCGTCGATCTGGGGCAGGGCTTCTATCGCCTGACGCTGCGCTACGGCTTCATGGAGGAGACGGACATTCCCGCCGCGCTCGCCCATGCGCCGTTCTGCGGCGGTCCGTTCGAGATGATGAAGACCAGCTTCTTCCTCTCGCGCCAGACGCTGGTGCCGTCGGAGAAGCCGGGCATGGCGATCTGGCGCGAAAAGCTGTTCGCGTGGATGATGCGCAACGCCGCCAGCGCGATGGAGTTCTTCCGCCTGCCCACCAACCGCGTGGTCGAACTGGGCAGCCAGCTGGAGATTTGAACCGGATCGGAAATGGCGGTGAACCGGCTCCGGTCCCGCTGCATCCGTCCTTGTTCTGTCGTGCCGGGATGTTAGCCTGATTTCCTCGGATCAGGGGAACAGGCATGTTGGCGGCGGCTCTGGCAATTCTGATGGCGGTGGCGGTGCCGCCTGCGCCTCCCTCTGTGCCTCCCCCTGCGGTGGCTCCCACGCAGGCGAACGAGCGCGGCCTTGCTGTCTGGACGCCCGGCGAAGTGCGCTGCGAAGGCGGCGTCGCCGTTGCCGGGGAACCGATCCGCCGCCCGTGGAGCAGCATCGGCTGGACCGGGGCGACGAACCGCCAGCCGGTGACGCTCGGCTTCGATATCGACGCTACCGGACGGCCCGTCTCGATCCACCGCGACGACCGGCGGATGCCGCCGAACCCCGACATCGCTCCGGCGCTTGCCGCCAGCCGCTTTCCCGCCGTTGCGCGCAAGGGATGCTCGGTCAGCTTCGCCAGCCGTGTCGAACCCTTCGCGACCGCGCCGGTGGCGGACCTCGTATCCTACACGGTGACGCCGACGACGGGGCGCCTGCCGCAGCAGGGCTGGGCGCGCATCTTCCGGGAAGGCACTTGCGCAGAGGCGCCGCGACCGGCGCCGCTGCTGCGCGCCTATCCCAACTTCGCGAAAGTGCCCGGCACGCCCGGCGTCAAGGACTGGACGCTGATCTCCTACGACACCGATGCCGATGGCAGGCCGGTCAACGTGCGCGTGAAGACGGGCACCGGCAGCAAGCCGCTCGACGATGCGGCGGTGGAAGCGATGCGGCAGTCGCGCTTCACCGGCGGGGCGCGGACCGGGTGCAGCTATCCCTACTGGCACCAGCCCGAAGTGATGCCCGCGCCGCCGATGCCGGACAAGAGCGCCTTCGCCCCCGCCGCCGCCTGCCCCGCCGGACGCGAATGGGCGAGTGCGCCGGTGCTGCGCTTCCCGCAGGCCTACAACCGCCGCCGGATCGAAGGCTGGGCCATCGTCAGCTACGACATCGCGCCGTGGGGTGAGGTCGGCAACGCTAGGGTGCTCGCCGCGCAGCCCTCGGAGGACTTCGGCCAGCAGGCGCTGCAGGTGATCCGGTCGGCCAAGGCACTGGCCTCGGAGAAAGGCCGAAGCGGCTGCGTGGACCGCATCCGCTTCGTGATCCGCCCCGACGCCGCTTCGGACGACGATGCCGACGATGAACCGATCATCCTGACGCACTGAGGCGGGCCGTCTGTTCGGCGCGGGCTAGCGGCAGAAATTCGCCCCGTCGGCCTCCAGATGGAAGTGGTTCTCGTGCGCGGCGTTGTAGTCGGGGCCCAGCGTCGTGCCGAAGCGCTTGCAGGCGCTGTCGTGGACCACGCGCAGGAAGCGGCGCTCGGCGGGGGAGCCGCCGTTCCATCCGCCGAGCACGCTGATGCGCCGTCCGTCACCCAGCACGAAGGCGGAAACGTCGATGGCGTTGGCGCTGGCATGGCCCGAGCGGCGGCTGGTTCCCGCGACGTTGCGGCACGAATAGCTGCCGTAGGTCTCGATCTTCACCAGCCTGCTGCCGAGGATCTGCTGCGCCGCGCGGTCCACGCCATAGCGCGCCCAGGCGGCGAAGGGTGTGGATGCTGCGCAGGTGACGGGGCCGAGGCCGGTGACGCTGATCGTCGCGCTGTCGGTGTTGAGCGCCGCCAGCTTGACCGTGCCGACCGTCGAGCAGGCGCTGCCGTACCAGCGATCCTCCACCGGCGTGAACACCGCGCGCTGCGCCGTGAGGTTCGAGAGGCACTGGCGCAGCTCCGGGCGCGGCGGGGCGGGCGGGCGACTCGACGTGCGACTCGGCTGCCTCTTCTGGGGCGAAGGCCGGTCGATGCACCCGCTCGCGAGGGCGAGGAGGGGCAGGACCAGTAAAAATTTCCGCGATACAGACATGTCGGGTCAAACTTCCGGGGGCTCGCTTAACCTGCGCTTACCCGTGCCTTGGCGCGCGCCGGGGCGCCATGCCTGCGCGGTCGTTTTGCACAGCCCATTGGCCTGCAAGGCGATTGACATATCCCGGCGCCACATTAGGAGCGGCTCCGGGCCACGCGGTCCCAACGCCGCGCGTGCTCTCTGCAAGGAGAGTCAGAAATGACTGATGGTATTACGCTTCCGGCGCGCAAGCCTGCGCGTCCGCATTTCTCTTCCGGTCCCTGCGCCAAGCCGCCGGGCTACTCCCCCGAAAAACTGAACGTCGAATCGCTGGGTCGTTCGCATCGCGCGAAGATCGGCAAGACGCGCCTCGCCTACTGCATCGACCTGATGCGCGAAGTGCTGCAGCTGCCCGACACCCACCGCATCGGCATCGTTCCAGGTTCCGACACCGGCGCCTTCGAGATGGCCATGTGGACCATGCTCGGCGCGCGCGGCGTGACGACGCTGGCGTGGGAAAGCTTCGGCGAAGGCTGGGTGACGGACGCTGCCAAGCAGCTGAAGCTCGATCCCACCGTGATCCGCGCCGACTACGGCCAGCTTCCCGACCTGACCCAGGTGGATTGGAGCACCGACGTGCTCTTCACCTGGAACGGCACCACCTCGGGCGTGCGCGTCCCCAACGCCGACTTCATCCCCGACGACCGCGAGGGCCTGACCTTCGCCGACTCGACCTCGGCGGTGTTCGCTTACGACATCGACTGGTCGAAGATCGACGTCGCCACCTTTTCCTGGCAGAAGGTTCTGGGCGGCGAGGGCGGTCACGGCGTCCTCATCCTCGGCCCCCGCGCGGTCGAGCGTCTGGAAACCTACACCCCGGCATGGCCGCTTCCCAAGGTGTTCCGCCTCGTTTCCAAGGGCAAGCTCGCAGAGGGCGTGTTCAAGGGCGAGACGATCAATACCCCCTCGATGCTTGCCGTCGAGGACGCGATCTTCGCGCTGGAATGGGCCAAGGGCCTCGGCGGTCTGGAGGGTCTGAAGGCCCGCTCGGACGCCAACGCTGCCGCGCTCGGCAAGATCGTCGCGGAGCGTGACTGGCTCGGCCATCTCGCCCCCGACGAGGCGAGCCGCTCGAAGACCTCGGTCTGCCTGACCGTCGAAGGCGCCGACGCGGACTTCATCAAGAAGTTCGCCGCCCTGCTCGAAAAGCAGGACGCCGCCTACGACGTCGCCGGATACCGCGACGCCCCGGCGGGGCTGCGCATCTGGTGCGGCGCGACCGTCGACGCAGCGGACATCGAGGCGCTCGGGCCGTGGCTCGACTGGGCCTACGCCACCGTCAAGGCCGAGCAGGCCGTCGCGTAAGCAATACCCGCGTTAGAAATACCATCGTCATTCCCGCGAAGGCGGGAACCCATCTCCTGAGTTGTCCCATTCGATGGACCTGGAGATGGGCCCCCGCCTTCGCGGGGGTGACGAGGATGTTTGCTCCGTGATTTTCACTCCGCCAGAGCCGTGCTTACGGCCAGCGTGAAGGAACCCATTCCATGACCAAGCCCAAAGTCCTCATTTCCGACAAGATGGACCCCAACGCCGCCCGCATCTTCGCCGAGATGGGCTGCGACGTCGACGTCATCACCGGTGAGACGCCGGAACAGCTGATCGCCCGCATCGGTGACTACGATGGCCTCGCCATCCGTTCGTCCACCAAGGTGACCAAGGAAATCCTCGCCGCCGCGAAGAACCTCAAGGTCATCGGCCGCGCCGGCATCGGCGTCGACAACGTCGATATCCCGGCTGCCTCGGCGCAGGGCGTCGTCGTGATGAACACGCCGTTCGGCAACTCGATCACCACCGCAGAGCACGCCATCGCCCTGATGTTCGCGCTCGCCCGCCAGCTTCCCGAAGCCAACGCCCAGACCCAGCAGGGCCTGTGGCCGAAGAACGGCTTCATGGGCGTCGAAGTCACCGGCAAGACGCTCGGCCTCATCGGCGCGGGCAACATCGGCTCGATCGTCGCCAGCCGCGCACTGGGCCTGCGCATGAAGGTCGTCGCCTTCGACCCGTTCCTGACGCCCGAGCGCGCCGTGGAAATGGGCGTCGAGAAGGCCGACCTCGAAACGCTGCTGGCGAAGGCGGACTTCATCACGCTGCACACGCCGCTGACCGACCAGACCCGCAACATCCTCTCGGCCGAGAACCTCGCCAAGACCAAGAAGGGCGTTCGCATCATCAACTGCGCACGCGGTGGTCTGGTGGACGAAGCCGCGCTGAAGGCGGGCCTCGATTCGGGCCACATCGCGGGCGCCGCTCTCGACGTGTTCCAGACCGAGCCGGCCAAGGAATCGCCGCTGTTCGGCACCCCGAACTTCATCTGCACCCCGCACCTCGGCGCATCGACGACCGAAGCGCAGGTCAACGTCGCGCTTCAGGTCGCGGAGCAGATGGCCGACTTCCTCGTCAACGGTGGCGTCACCAACGCGCTCAACATGCCGTCGCTGAGCGCCGAGGAAGCCCCGAAGCTCAAGCCCTACATGAAGCTGGCGGAACTGCTCGGCTCGATGGTCGGCCAGCTGACCCGCGATTCGGTTCCGCGCATCTCGATCCACTGCGAGGGCGCTGCCGCCGAACTGAACCAGAAGCCGATCGTCGCCGCCGTGCTCGCCGGTTTCCTGCGCGTCCAGTCGGACACGGTGAACATGGTCAACGCCCCGTTCCTCGCCAAGGAGCGCGGCCTTGAGGTTCGCGAGATCAAGACCGAGCGCGAGGGTGACTACCACACGCTGATCCGCGTCTCGGTGAAGACCGAAGCAGGCGAGCGTTCGGTCGCGGGCACGCTGTTCAACAACGTCGAGCCGCGCCTCGTCGAACTGTTCGGCATCAAGGTCGAGGCCGAGCTGGACGGCTCGATGCTCTACATCGTCAACGAGGACGCGCCGGGCTTCATCGGCCGCATCGGTACGCTGCTGGGCGACAACGCGATCAACATCGGCACCTTCAACCTCGGCCGCCGCGAAGCCGGTGGCGAGGCGGTGCTGCTGCTGTCGGTCGATAACCCGGTGGCGGGCGACGTGCTCGACCAGGCAGGCAAGCTGCCCGGCGTGAAGCTGGTCAAGGCGCTCGCGTTCTGACCTGACGCCTCACAGGCTCCCAACGGAAGAGGGGTCGGCGCCATGGCGTCGGCCCCTTTTTCGTGCGCGCTCGGGGTAGCACGCATTATTGTTGACTCAGTCAACATAAAGGCGGAAGGCGTGGGCATGGACCATGCCATCGACGCCATCCGCACCTTCAACCGCTTCTTCACGCAGCACGTCGGCGCCATCGACGCGCGCTTTCTCGACACCGACGCCAATCTTCCCGAGGCACGCCTGCTGTTCGAGATCGCCGGGCGCGAGCCGGTGCTGGCGAACGTGCTGCAGGCCGCACTCGGCCTCGATCGCGGCTATCTCAGCCGGATGATCGCGCGCTTCGAGGAACGCGGCTGGGTCACGCGCGACAGGCTCGACAGCGATGCGCGCGCACGTCCGATCCGGCTGACTCAGGCCGGGCGCGAGGCGTTCGACGAGATCGACGGACGGCAGCGCGCCGCCGTCGCGCACGATCTGGGCCGTTTGACTACGACCGAGCGGGACGATGTGGTGCAGGCGCTGACGCGGGCGCGGCTGCTGCTTGACCCCGATGCGAGCGACGGCTTCACGATCCGCACCGCGCTGATCGGCGAAGTCAGCCAGGTCGCGGCGCGCCAGTCGATGCTCTATGCCGCTAGCCACGGCTGGAAGGAGGAACTGGAAGCGCTGGAGGCAGAGACGGTCGCCGCATTCCTGCGCAACTTCGACCCCGAGCGCGAACGGTGCTGGATCGCCGACATGGGCGGCGTGATGGCGGGTGCGGTGTTCCTGACGGACGAGGGGGAGGGCGTGGGTCGCCTGCGCCTGCTTCACGTCGAACCCTTCGCGCGGCGTCGCGGCATCGGGGATGCGCTCGTCAGCGGATGCCTCGGCTTCGCGCGGGAGAAGGGATACGGGGAGGTCGTGCTGTGGACGCATACCGTCCTCGAAGCCGCGCGGCGAATCTACGCGCGCAACGGCTTCGAATGCATCTCCACCGAAGTGCATCACACGTTCGGCGAGCCGATCCAGGGCGAGACGTGGCGAGCGGTGCTGCGCGCCGCGCCCTGAACTTTGCGCCTCAGCGCGGCGGCAGGTCGCCCATGGGTCCGCCCATCGGCCCGCCCATCGGCTCACCGGGCATTCCGCGTCCGCGCATGCGCTCGCCGTCCTTGCCCCTCGGGCGCAGCTCTTCCATCGAGAGGTAGCCGTCGTGGTCGGTGTCGGCGGCGTCGAACAGCTTGCCTTCGTAGGCCAGCAGTTCCTCCAGCGAGACGCCCGCGTCGTAATTGGTGTTGGCGCGGGCGATGACGGTGCCGCTGAGCGGCTCGATCAGCGCGGGGAGCAGACGGTCTTCGCGCTCGTCGCCGACTTCGGGCATGACCGCCTCGGCGATCGGGCCGGAGCGGTCGCCGGTCGCGGCGTCCTCGCTGGCGGCGGCGGAGCCCATTTTGCTCTGCCATGCGGTGAATTCGGCCATGGAGATCGCGCCGTTGCGGTCGGTGTCGACGGCGGCGAAGCGGTCCTTGATGATCGCGGCGCGGCGGGCTTCGACGAGGGCGTGGAGTTCGTCGAGGGTGACGGTGCCGTCGCGGTTGGTGTCGGCAGTGCGGAACATGCCGGTGACGATCTTGTCGAACCGCTCGCGCTTGATCGGCTTGGGCGGTTGCGGCCCGCGCATGCGGCCACCGCCTCCGCCGGGAGGGCCATCGCCGCCTCCCATGCCGCCCATACCTCCGCCGCCCATGCCGCCATCCATGCCTCCGGGCATGCCCTGGGCGAGTGCGGGGAGCGAAAGCGTCATCGCCAGCGCGGCGACGATGGATGCAAGCGGACGGGCGGCGTGCAGGGTCATGCCTTGAAAGTCTCCGGTGTAAGGATCGTCCCGCCAGACGTTGGTCTGCGGTCTAGCCGCTGACCGCCGCGCCGCCGACCGAAAATTCGTCGCCAATCGTCGCAGATTTGCGCATTCGACAAGCGCGCGCGGGCGGGCTAAGGGCGCGGCCACTATGCAGGAAAACGACCGCGATCTTCTGCCCGAGGGCTTGGGCGACCGTCTGCCGCAGCAGGCATGGGCTTCCCAGACGGTGCGCCGCGCCGCGCACGACGTCCTCGCCAGCCATGGCTACGCGCGCGTCGAGACGCCGGTGCTGGAGTTCGAGAAGGCGCTGGCGAGCCGCATGGCGGGCGTGCAGGTGCGCCGCATGTTCCGCTTCGTCGATCCCGTCTCGGCGCGGATGCTGGCGTTGCGTTCGGACATGACCGCGCAGATCGCGCGCATCGCCGCGACCGGCCTGTCGCCGTCGCCGCGCCCGCTGCGCCTGTCCTATTCGGGGCAGGTCGTCACCATCAAGGGCGACGGCCTCGACCCCGCGCGCGAACGCCTTCAGCTTGGCGCGGAACTGATCGGCGCCGATTCTACCGAGGCGGCGGCCGAGATCGTCGAACTCGCCATCGAGACGCTGCGCGCGGCCGGGGCTACGGGCGTGTCGGTGGACTTCACGCTGCCCGACCTCGTCGACGCGCTGAGCGCCGGGACGTTGCCGCTGCCCTCGCACAACATCGAGACGGTGCGCCAGATGCTCGACGCCAAGGACGCGGGCGGGCTCGTCGATGCTGGCGGCGAGGCGTACCTGCCGCTGCTCTACGCGGTCGGCCCGTTCGAGACCGCGATCGAGCGGCTGGCCGAGTTCGACGTCGGCGGGGCGCTCGCGGGCCGCATTGCCGCGCTGCGCGCCATTGCTGCGCGCGTGAACGGCAAGGCACGCCTGACGCTCGACCCCTCGGAGCGCCACGGCTTCGAATACCAGTCGTGGTTCGGCTTCACGATCTATGCCGATGGCGTTCCCGGCAGCCTCGGGCGCGGGGGTACTTACGCGATCCTCGGCCAGACCGGGCGCGATCCGGAGGCGGCGACGGGCTTCTCGCTCTATCCCGATCCGCTGATCGAGACGCTGTCCGCCGCGGCGGGCGAGGAGCGGCGCCTGTTCCTGCCCCTCGGCCACGACCGCGAAGTCGCCGCGCGCCAACGCGCGATCGGCTGGGTGACGGTGGCGGCGCTCTCCGAAGCGGACGACGCGCTCGCACTCGGCTGCTCGCACCGCCTCGAAGGCGGCGAGGCAGTGGCGGTCTGACGCTTCAGTCTCGTCATTGCGAGCGTAGCGAAGCAATCCACGTCGGCCCACGCCGCCGGATTGCTTCGCTACGCTCGCAATGACGACGGGGGGTTAGGCGAACACCTTCGCCAGCCAGCGGTCGACCACGCCGGTCGCCGCGTAGTCAGGGCTGCCGAGTTCGCGGTTGATCTGCATGTGGCCGCGCAGGCCCTGACCCGGCACCGACTGGCGCTCTACCGGCGTTCCCGCCTTGCGCAGCGCGGCTTCCAGCGCCTCGGCCTGACGCACGCCGTCGGCGCGCTGGACGTGGAGGAGCAGGAACGCGGGCGCATTGGGCGCGGCGGCCTGCAGCGTCGGCGAAAGCGCCCGCTGGCGCGCCGGATCGTCGCCGAACGCCTGCCGATACGTCCCGCCCATCACGCGCGGCCCCTCCTGCATCTGCCCGGGCACGTCGTAGGCCGCGCCGTCGAGCGGGATCACGCCCCGGATATCCGCATAGGACAGCCCCGCCTTGCGCAGATACTGCGGGTCGGTGCCGAGCAGCGCGACGAGATGCGCACCCGCGCTGTGCCCCATCAGCACGACCTTGCCCCGCGCGATGCCGAGCGAATCGGCACGCTTCAGCAGTGCGGCGAGGGCATCGGCGACATCCTGCGCCTGCTGCTCCACCGTCGCCTCGGGGACGAGGCGGTAATCGACGCTGGCGAAGGCATAGCCCTCTGCCGTGTAGTGCGCGGCCTTGTAGCGTCCGGTGGCATTGTCCTTGCTCCCGCGCTTCCAGCCGCCGCCGTGGACGAACAGCACCAGCGGGGCAGGGCCCTTCCTTGCGGCGGGCCAGAAATCGAGGTTCTGCAACCGTTCGGTGCCGTAGCTGATTGTGGCGGCCTGCTCCTGCGCATGGGCGGTCGTTGCCGTAACCAGCAGCAGCGCGCCGATCAGCGAAAGGGCGGGAAGGCGGGGTTTGTTCATGGTCGCGCACCTCGGTTGTCTGCGGCGCAGGGTCGCAATCGCGCCCGTGTCCGGCAAGCAATCAAGTGTATCGAAGGGTAACGCCCCCGCGACGGCCCCCACGACGGGGCCCCTTGACTACCGGCCCGCCTTCCCACTAGGGCGCGACCGAAAAGCCGGGGCGACCCCGCCCCAAGAACAATCCATATCGCCGAGTCCTGTCGAAGGGCGTTACTGGATCCACCGAGGCAGGGTGGAGGAGCATATCCATGGCAAACGTAACCGTGATCGGTGCCCAGTGGGGCGATGAGGGCAAAGGCAAGATCGTCGACTGGCTCGCCAGCCGTGCGGACGCCGTGGTTCGCTTCCAGGGCGGCCACAACGCGGGCCACACGCTCGTCGTCGGCGACCAGGTCTACAAGCTGAGCCTGCTGCCTTCGGGCATCGTCACCGGCACGCTCTCGATCATCGGCAACGGCGTCGTGCTCGACCCGTGGCACCTCAAGTCCGAAGTCGAGAAGCTGCGCGGCCAGGGCGTCGAGATCAATCCCGAGAACTTCGCGATTGCCGACAACTGCCCGCTGATCCTGCCGGTCCACCGCGAACTCGACGGTCTGCGCGAAGCGGCTGCCGGTGCGGGCAAGATCGGCACCACCGGTCGCGGCATCGGCCCGGCTTACGAGGACAAGGTCGGCCGCCGTGCGATCCGCGTCTGCGACCTTGCGCACCTCGACGCACTGGAGCCGCAGCTGGACCGCCTCTGCGCGCACCACGACGCTCTGCGCGCCGGTTTCGGCCAGCCCGCCATCGACCGCGAGGCGCTGCTGAACGAACTGCGCGAGATCGCACCATTCGTGCTCCAGTTCGCGCAGCCGGTGTGGAAGCGTCTCAACAAGGTCCGCAAGGCCGGTGCGCGCATCCTGTTCGAAGGCGCGCAGGGCGTGCTGCTCGACGTCGACCACGGCACCTATCCCTTCGTCACCAGCTCGAACACCGTGTCGGGCACCGCCGCCAGCGGTTCGGGCCTCGGCCCGTCGGCGACCGGCTTCGTGCTGGGCATCGTCAAGGCCTATACCACCCGCGTCGGTTCCGGCCCGTTCCCGACCGAGCTGGAGGACGAGACCGGCCAGCGTCTGGGTGAGCGCGGCCACGAATTCGGCACCGTCACCGGCCGCAAGCGCCGCTGCGGCTGGTTCGACGCGGTGCTGACGCGCCAGTCCTGCGCCATCTCGGGCGTGACCGGCATCGCGCTGACCAAGCTCGACGTGCTCGACGGGTTCGAGAAGGTGAAGATCTGCACCGGCTATCGCCTCAAGGGCAAGGTGCTGGACTACTACCCCAGCCACGCTGCCGATCAGGCCGCCGTCGAGCCGATCTACGAGGAAATGGACGGCTGGCAGGGCACCACCGCCGGCGCGCGTTCGTGGGCGGACCTGCCCGCACAGGCGATCAAGTACATCCAGCGCGTGCAGGAACTGATCGAGACGCCGGTGGCGCTCGTCTCCACCAGCCCCGAGCGCGAGGACACCATCCTCGTGCGCGATCCCTTCGTGGATTGATGGCGATGCGGGGCGTCCTTCGGTTCGCCCCGCTGCTCCTGCTGCTCGGCGTCACTGCCGCCGAGGCGCAGGAGCCGCTGAAACTGCCCGACATCGACCTGATCCGCGTGCGCAAGGCGGCGCGGATCATGGAATTGTGGTCCGCCGACCGCCTCGTCCATGTGATCGAGCATATCCAGCTCGGCGACGAGCCGGTCGGCCCCAAGCGCTTCGAGGGTGACGAGCGCACGCCCGAGGGCCGCTACGTCATCGACTGGGCGAACCCGAACAGCGCCTACCATCTCTCGCTCCACATCTCCTACCCCAACGCCGCCGACCGCGCCTTCGCGGCGGGGCAGGGCCGTTCTCCCGGCGGCATGATCATGATCCACGGCCAGCCCAACGCCTGGCCTGCCGGCCGCGTCCCCGGCGACTGGACCGACGGCTGCATCGCCGTCTCCGACGAGGAGATCGAGGCGCTGTGGGAGGCGGTGCCGGACGGCACGCCGATCGAGATCGAGCCCTGATACTGGACCTGAATGATCCGTCGTCCCGGACCTGATCCGGGACCGCTGGCCGTGAACAGCCCAGCTATTCGGTAAGCCCCCGCCGATGGAACTCGCCTAAAGAGGACGAGCGGTCCCGGGGTGAGCCTTGGACCAGCCGGGCTAAACCCCGGTTCGTCATTGCGAGCGCAGCGAAGCAATCCAGCGTCGTGAGCCGACCATGGATTGCTTCGCTGCGCTCGCAATGACGAGGTGGAGGAGAGTGGCCGTGGGCAGGCCGCAATATCGCAACATGCTGGGATTACCGACGCACAGTCGAAGCGTATCCCGTCCCAACGTCCCGCTTGCGCAAATTGCAATTTCCGGCATTGCTGCATTGTAAAACGCACGGCAACCCCGGTTGCGACGAAATAGTTAGGAGCCTAAGTACCCGCCGCCCCATTCTCCCATGGATACATGACCGACCGTTCGAGCCTCGCCCACGATCTCGCCACGCAACTCGCGCCTGTCGCGCGGGTGTGGCGGCAGCTTGCCGACCGTATTCTCGCCTCGCTGGAGATATCCAACTCGGCGGGCTGGGCACTGGTCCATCTGGAGCGATTGGGCGCGGGAGCGCGGCAGGCGGACCTCGCGCGGGCCATCGGCATCACCGAAGCCTCGCTGACGACGACCGTGCGCCAGCTGGAGCAGGCGGGCCTCGTCGAGCGCCGCGCCGATGCGGAGGACCGCCGCGCCAACCGCCTTCACCTGACCACCGAAGGCGCGCGCATCGCCCGCAAGGCCGAGGCGCGGCTGGTGGCGCTGCGCGGCGAACTGCTCGACGGTATTCCCGACGCCGACCTCGAAGCCGCCGTGCGCCTGATCGCCACCGTGGGCGAGCGGGCCGCCGCAATGCGGGGGCGTCCATGAGCCTGGGCCTGAACTCGCCCGCGCTCGCACGCTGGGGCGTGCCCGCCGCGATTTTCTCGATCAAGGCGCTGATGGCGGCGATGCTGGCCGCCTACATCTCGTTCTCGATCGGGCTGGAGCGGCCGTACTGGGCCTTCATCACCGCCTACATCGTCGCCGCTCCGCTGGCGGGCGCGGTCGTGTCCAAGGCGCTGTTCCGCGTCGTGGGCACCTTCGTCGGCGCGACGGCATCGGTGCTGATGGTGCCGCCGCTGGCGCACAGTCCCGAACTGCTGTCGATGGCGATCGCCTGCTGGCTGGCGCTCTGCGTGTTCGTCTCGCTGCTCGACCGCACGCCGCGCGGCTACATGTTCGTGCTGGCGGGCTACACCGCCTGCCTGATCGTGCTGCCGACGGTGAACGCGCCCGAACTGATCTTCGAGGACGCCGCGCTGCGCGTGCAGGAGATCACGCTGGGTATCCTGTGCGGCAGCCTGATCCACGGCGTCGTGCTGCCCGGCTCGGTCTCGACCTTCCTGCTCGGCCGCGTCGCCATGATGCTGCGCGATGCCGAGCGGTGGAGCCGCGATTCGCTGGAGCTGGAGCCCGATCCCTCGGTCGACGCGGAGAAGCGCCGTCTTGCGCAGGACGTGACCGAACTGCACCAGCTTTCGATCCACCTGCCGTTCGAGACGAGCCGCCCCGCGCCGCGCGTGCGCACGGTGCGGGCATTGCAGGACAATCTCTCGCTGCTGATGCCGCTGGGCGCCGCCGTGGCCGACCGGATCGCCGCGCTGCGCGAGCGGGGCGCCATCACCGACGAGGCCGACCGGCTGCTCGCCGACACCCGCGCCTGGCTCAAGGACATCGAGACCGACCGCGAGACGCGCGAGCGCGTGGCGGACGATCTCAAGGCCCGCTGCGCCGCGCTGGAGCCGGAAGTGACACCGGGCGCGGGCTGGGACGACCTGCTCCAGCTCAGTCTCGGCTCGCGCCTCGCCAGCCTGATCGAAGCGCACCTCAACTGCCGCGACCTTGCCGAGCAGCTGGGCACGCTGAACCGCCGCCCCGTCTCGGCGCGCATCCCACAACTGCTGGAAGGGCGCCGCAACCGCGAGGTTCACCGCGACTATCGCGGCGCGCTGCGCGGGGCGTTCGGCGCTTGGCTGACGATCGTGCTCGGCTGTACGCTGTGGATCGGCAGCGGCTGGCATGATGGCAACACGGCGGTGATGCTGGCGGGCGTGTTCCTCGCGCTGTTCTCGGCTTCGGACAACCCGCTGCTGCCGCTGCGGCTGTTCTTCAACGGCACCCTGATCGCGACGATCCTGGGCATGATCTACGCCTTCGCGATCCTGCCCCGGGTCGAAGGCTTCCCGATGCTGGCGATGACGCTGGCGCCGCCGCTGCTGGTGCTGGGCGCGTTCATGCACTCGCCGCGCTATGCCGGTGTCGCGCTCCCCGCGCTGCTGGGCATGGGCAGCCCCTTCATCATCGCCGAGAAGTACAACGACAACTTCGTCGCGTTCAGCAACGGCGCGCTGGCGCAGCTGCTGGGCACGCTGTTCGCGATCGTCATGGCCATGCTGCTCCAGACCGCCGGGCTCGACAGCGCGATCCGCCGGACGCTGCGTGCGGGCTGGCGCGACATCGCCGAGCGCGCGAACCTCTATGGTGCGCCCGACGTGCGCGGCTGGATCAACCGCATGCTGGACCGCATCGCCGTGCTCGCCCCGCGCCTGGCGCTCTCGGGCAAGCATCCGGGCGCGCCGCTTTACGACGTGCTGCGCGATCTGCGCACCGGCGTCGCCATCGGCGAACTGCGCGAACTGCGCCTGCACCTGCCGCCCGCCCGCAGCGCCCCGCTGACGAGCGTGCTGGCCGACGTGGGCGACTACTACCGCCGCATGGAGCCGGATCACCGCGCGCCTGCCGCGCCGGAACTGCTGGGCGACATCGACACCGCGCTCCACGTCTTCTCCGGCGACGAGGACCGCTCGGTGCGCCGGCAGGCCGCGCTGGCGCTGGTCTCGCTGCGGCGCAACCTCTTTCCCGAAGCCGCCGCGCTGAAAGGGCAGCCATGAACGGCGAAGTCTCCATCCTGGGCGTGTTCATGCCCACGCTCCTCGTCATCGGAGTGATCGCCTCGGTCCTGACCATGCTGCTGATGCGGCTGGCGGACTTCGCGGGCTTCTACCGCATCGTCGCCTATCGCGCGCTCGTCGACCTGTGCCTCTACGTCATGGTCTTCGGCGCACTCGCCTTCCTCGCCACCTACTCCGGTCTGCACCCATGAAGAACCTGCTTCCCGCCCTCGGCCGCAGCGCCGCCACCATCGTCATCGTCCTGATCGCGGCGTTCATCGCCTACTGGATGTGGATGCACTACGAGCGGACCCCGTGGACCCGCGACGGCCGCGTGCGCGCCGACGTGGTACGGGTGACGCCCGACATCGGCGGCCTCGTCACTTCGGTGGAAGTGCGCGACAACCAGACGGTGAAGGCGGGCGACCTCCTCTTCGTGATCGACAAGCCGCGCTACTCGCTGGCGGTGGAGCAGGCGCAGGCGTCAGTGGCGAGCGCGAGGGCGACGCTGGGGCAGGCGAGCCGCGAATCCTCGCGCGATCTGGCGCTGGGCGATCTGGTCGCCACCGAGACGCACGAGCAGAACGTCGCCCGCGTCGCCACCGCCCGCGCCGCGCTGGCCGAGGCGGAGAGCGCGCTCGACGGGGCGAAGCTGAATCTCGAACGCACGCAGGTCCACGCCTCGGTCAACGGCACCGTGACCAACCTCGACCTGCACCCCGGCGATTACCTTGCGGCGGGCAGCCAGGCGATGGCGCTGGTCGACGACGATTCGATCCGCGTGGAAGGCTATTTCGAGGAGACCAAGCTGCCCTTCATCCGTCCCGGCGCGGCGGTGACGGTCAAGTTGATGGGTGAGGGCCAGCTGCTCAAGGGCCGCGTGGAGAGCATCGCGGCGGGCATCAACGACGACACCCGCAGCGATTCGGGCAACCTGCTGCCGAATGTGGAGGCGACGTTCTCGTGGGTGCGACTGGCCCAGCGCATCCCGGTGCGCGTGAAGCTGACGCATGTGCCCAAGGACGTGCGCCTGATCCTTGGCCGTACCGCCACGGTGACGATCGAGCAGCATGATGCGAAGCAGCGGCCCAAGGCGCAGCAGGCGGGGGCGCAGAAGTGACCCTGCCGCGCTTCCTGTCCTCGGCCGCGCTTGCGCTCGCCCTGTCGGCCTGTGCGACGGCGGGGCCGGACTATCATCCGCCGGAGAACGCCGTCTCGAATGCGCCGACCGCTCAGGGCGCGTTCGCATCGGCCAAGGGGGAGGGGTTCTCGCAGGAGCCGTTGCCCGACCGCTGGTGGCGGCTCTACGAAGACCCGCGCCTCGATGCGCTGGTGGAGCAGGCGCTGACCGCCAATACCGACTTGCGCGTTGCCGAAGCCAACCTGGACCGGGCCGAGGCGGTGCTGCGCGAAGCCGCTGCCGCGCGCAGGATCTCGACATCGGTGACGGGCGGTGTCGACCTGTCACGCCAGTCGTCCACCGGGCGGCCGCTGCCGGGCGTGGTGACGGACAACCTTGGCCTTGCGCTGGCCTATCCGCTCGACCTCAAGGGCAAGCTGCGCCGCGCGATCGAGGCGAGCGCCGCCGATGTCGAGGCTACCGAGGCAGCGCGCGACGCCGTGCGCGTCGGCGTCGCGGCGGCCACCACCAGCGCCTACGCCAAGGTCTGTGCGGCGAACTACCAGCTCGGCGTGACGCAGCGGGTGGTGCAGTTGCAGCGCCAGACCCTCGACGCGACGCGCCGCCTGCAGAAGGGCGGGCGCGGCACCGCCTTCGACGTCAGCCGCGCCGCCGCCGCCGTGGAGGCGAGTGCGGCATCGCTCCCCGCCTTCACCGCCGCGCGCCAGAATTCGCTCTATCTGCTGGCGACGCTGCTCGGCCGACCGCCTGCCGAGTTCCCCGCCGAAGTGGCCGACTGCGCCACACTGCCGCGCCTTGCGGGCGGTGTTCCGGTCGAGGATGGCGCCGCGCTGATCCGCCGCCGCGCCGATATCCGGCAGGCCGAACGCACCATCGCCGCTGACACCGCGCGCATCGGCGTGGCGACCGCGGACCTCTACCCCTCGGTCAGCATCGGCGGATCGCTGGGCCTGTCCGGCCCGATCCACGACTTCGGCAGTGGCGAGAGCTTCGGCTTCAGCCTCGGCCCGCTGCTCAGCTGGAGTTTCCCCAACCGCCCCGCCGTCCGCGCCCGGATCGACGCGGCGGATGCGCAGGTCCGCGCCGACCTCGCCAACTTCGACGGCACGGTGCTGGAAGCGCTGCGGCAGGCGGAATCGGCGATGGAGACTTATGCGCGCGACCGCGAGCGGGAGGCGGCGCTCGGTCGTTCGGCGGATGCGGCGGGATTGTCGGCCTCGCAGGCGGGCAAGCTGTTCCGCTTCGGCCGCAGCGATTTCCTCGATCTGCTGAGCGCGCAGGGCAGTTTGGCGTCTGCGCAGGTCAGCCATGCCTCCGCGCAGGCGGCGCTGGTGGATGACCAGATCGCGGTGTTCCTGGCGCTTGGCGGCGGGTGGCAGCAAGATACGCCCGGAAACTGACCGCCAGTTCGT
This sequence comes from Novosphingobium kaempferiae, assembly GCF_021227995.1. NCBI lineage: Bacteria > Pseudomonadati > Pseudomonadota > Alphaproteobacteria > Sphingomonadales > Sphingomonadaceae > Novosphingobium > Novosphingobium kaempferiae. The sequence continues at coordinate 378,529 of NZ_CP089301.1, read as the reverse complement.
CATTGCGAGCGTAGCGAAGCAATCCAGAGAGGCGCCGCGCTATGGATTGCTTCGCTACGCTCGCAATGACGAAGGGGATGGCCCCCACGTCAGAAATCGATCGCGATGCCCTTCGACACCCAGTCGCCGTAGCGGGTGGGGGAAAGCCCGTCGGGGTCTTTCTCGTCCTTGGCCTGCACCGGGTTGGGCGCCGGCTGGGGCGCGGGGTCGTTGGTCCAGTGGGCGGGCTTGGTGAAGGCCGCCGGACGTTGGGTGGCGCGCTGGGTCATGAATGCCATGTGGTGCGGGTGGCGGAAAAAGGCAATCCGGTATAGGGGGCCGCGATGGACATTCCCGGCCTTCCCGCGCGCCGTGCCGCGCTGAACCTCATCGATGCCGTTCTGCGCAGGGGCGAGACGCTCGACCAGGCGGGCGGTTCCGCGCTCGCCCGCGTCAAGGGCGACGCCGACCGCGCGCTCGCCCGCGCCATCGCCGGGGAGGTGCTGCGCTGGAAGCAGGATCTCGATGCCCTGATCGACAGCGCGACCCGTCTGCCGCTGGCCGACGATGCGAAGGCGCGCGCGGTGTTGCAGATCATGCTGGCGCAGGTGCTGCGGCTGGAGACGCCCGCCCATGCGGTGATCGCCACCGGTTTGCCGCTGCTGATGGGCGGCCCGCGTCGTCTGGCGCATGGCGTCTTCTCTACCCTGACCAAGCGCGAGGTGACGCTGCCCGAAGTGCCCACGCTGCCCGATGCGGTGATGGAGCGCTGGGGCGTGCGCGCCGAGGCCATCGCCGCCGGTCTGTCCGAGCCGCCGCCGCTCGACCTCGCGCTGCGCGACGCTGCGGCGACGGCGGAGTGGGCGGAGAAGCTGGGCGGCGTCTCGCTCATGCCCGGCCATGTGCGCCTGCCGCGCGGGATTGCGGTGGAGCACCTCGAAGGGTTCCGCGATGGTGCGTGGTGGGTGCAGGATCTGGCCGCCAGCCTGCCCGCACGGCTGCTCGGTGCGGGCGAGGGCAGGCGTGCGCTGGACCTGTGCGCCGCGCCGGGCGGCAAGACGATGCAGCTTGCGGCGGCGGGCTGGCAGGTCACCGCGCTCGACAACGCCAAGCGGCGGCTGGAGCGCCTGCGCGAGAACCTCCAGCGCACCGGGCTTGAGGCGGATGTCGTGCAGGCCGACGCGCTGGCGTGGGAGCCGGAGGAGAAGTTCGACGCGATCCTGCTTGACGCGCCATGCACCGCCACCGGCACCTCGCGCCGCCATCCCGACGTGCTCCACCGTATCGGCGCGCGCCAGATCGGGGAGATGACGGAGATCCAGTCGAAGATGCTGGAGCGCGCGGCGCAGTGGCTCAAGCCCGGGGGCGTGCTGGTCTACGCGGTCTGTTCGATGGAGCCCGAGGAGGGCGAGGAGCAGGCCGCGGAGGTTGAACTGACGCCGGTGCCGGTGACGGCCTCGGAACTGCCCGAGGGTCTGGCCGCGAGCGGCGAGGGCTGGCTGCGCACCGATCCGGGGATGCTCTCCGAAGCGGGCGGCCTCGACGGCTTCTTTATCGCGCGGTGGGCTAACACCTGATCGTCATTGCGAGCGCAGCGAAGCAATCCACGGTAGGCCCAAGTCGCTGGATTGCTTCGCTGCGCTCGCAATGACGAAGTGCTCAGCCCCTCCGGTTCGGGTCCAGCGCCGAACGCCCCGCACTGCGCGGCACCGATACCGTCGCGGTTCGCGGCGCCAGCGAACCGCCGTCCATTGCCATCAGCGCGGCGATGCGCTTGTCGGTCGCCGGGTGGGTCGAGAACAGGTCCGAGACCGAGGACGGCACGATGTAGAGCTGCGCCGCCGCCGGGTTGCGCTCCACGGTGGGGTTGCGCAAGTGCGCGGCGGGACCGGCGATCTTGGCGAGGGCCGAGGCAAGGGCGCGCGGATTGCCGCTGATCTCGGCGCCGGCCTTGTCCGCGCCGTACTCGCGGGTGCGGCTGATCGCCATCTGCACGATCATCGCGGCGAACGGGGCCATGACCATGGCGGCGATGGCGGCCATCGGGTTGGGGCGATCCTCGGAATTGCCCATGTGGCCGAAGAACATGCCGAAGTTGGCGATCATCGAGATGGCGCCCGCGATCGTCGCGACCATGGTCATGACGAGGGTGTCGCGGTTCTTAACGTGGCCGAGTTCGTGCGCCATCACGCCCGCCACTTCCTCGCGGCTGAGCATGTTGAGCAGGCCCGTGGTCGCGGCGACGGCGGCGTGGTCCGGGTCGCGGCCGGTGGCGAAGGCATTGGGGGCCTCGGTGTCGATCACGTAGACGCGCGGCATCGGCAGCTGCGCGCGCTGCGCCAGTTCGGCGACGAGGCGGTGGAACTCGCTCTCCGGCCCGACTTCACGCGCGTTGTGCATCTTCAGGACGATGCTGTCCGCGTTCCAGAAGGTGAACAGGTTCATGCCCGCCGCCACGACCAGCGCAATGATCGCGCCGCCGGTTCCGCCGAACATGTAGCCCAGCCCCATGAACAGCGCCGTCAGCGCCGCCAGCAGCATGGCCGTCTTCATTCCGTTCACTTCCATTGACTCCTTGAGCGTTCCTGCGCTGGAATCTAGGGGTGGGGACAAGGGTTTCAATGGCGCGCCGCCAGCCCGACACATGCAGTCACGCAAGCGCAACTGGCAGGAAAGATTGGCGAACCTCGAACCCAAGCCGAAACGTCGCCGCCGTTCCTCCGAGGAAGTGGCCGACCGCATCCTGGAAGCCGCAGCCGAGGAGTTCGAGGCAAGCGGCTATGCAGGCGCGACGACCGCCGCCATCGCCCGCCGCGCGGACGTGACCGAGGCGCAGATCTTCCGCTTCCACGAAAGCAAGCAGGCGCTGTTCCGCGCGGCGATCTTCACGCCGCTGAACCGCCATTTCGCGGACTTCCAGGCGCGCACGGCGGGCGGCGGCGCGCTTGAGGGCAAGGACGTGGCGCGGGCCTACATCGGCGAACTGCTCGACTTCATGGCGAGCCATTCGAAGATGTTCCTCTCGCTGGTGGTCGCCAATGCCTATTCGCCCGATGCGACCAAGGGGATCGACGCGCTCGACGGGTTGCAGGACTATTTCCGCAAGGGCGAGGCGATGTCGCAGGCGCGCGTGGGGGAGAGCCCCCGCATCGCCCCGGAACTGATGGTGCGCGTGTCGTTCGCGGCGGTGCTGGCGAACCTGATGTTCCGCGACTGGCTGTTCCCGCCCGGCATGGCGAGCGACGGCGAGATCAGAGACGCCATCGCCGCGTTCGTGATCGAGGGGATCGAGGCCAACGGGCCGGTGTAGCTCCTCCCCCGTCGGGGGAGGAATTTCAGATGTCGAACCCGAACACCCGCGCCGCATTCTCCGACAGAGTCCTGCGCGTGTCCTGCTCGGTCAGGTCCGCCGTCATCTTCAGCGCCACGTCGCGCGAATGCGGCCAGATCGTCGCGGAGTGGGGATAGTCGGACGAGAACATCGTCATGCTAGACATCCACGGCCACAGCCCGGTCTGGATCATCTGGTAGCCGCAGTAATCATCCACGTTGGTGGTGAAGACGTTGCGGCCGATGAACTCGGTGGGCGAGTGCCTGAGCTTCACCGGATGCCATGAGTTCTGGATTTCCCAGTGGTGCTCCATGGTCTGCACCCAGAACGGGGCCCAGCCGCAGTCGACCTCGGCCCCGACCATCTTGAGGTTGGGATAAAGGTCGAAGATCCCCGCGAAGATCAGGTACGAGAACGGCTTGAGGCACGAGAAATAGCGCGTGACGATGCCGCCGATGGAGACCTTGTCCTCCTGCAGCCGGTCCCAGTCGGTGGCGTCGGGCGGGCCGCCGTGGTTGCGGTGCATGCACAGCGTCAGGCCCAGTTCGTCCGCCGCCTGCCAGACGGGGTGGTAGTGCGTGGGGTGGTTGTAGGGGATGGTCGGGTTGCCGGGGATGTACATCGCCCGCGCGCCCTTCTTGGCGCAGCGGCGCATCTCGGCGACGGCGTGCTCGATGCCGAGTTCGGTGGGGTTGATGGCGAGGCCGCAGAGGCGACGGGGATCGGCGGACTGGAAATCGTCGAGGATCCAGTCGTTATAGGCCGCGAAGCCCGCCGCCGCGACTTCCTTGTCGGGGTGCGTGTAGAACGAGGGCGTGAAGCCCGGATACGTCACGGAGGCCCAGACGCCGTCGATGTCCATGTCCGCCAGATGCGCCGCGCCGTCGTAGTTGCCGCGCCGCAGGTCCGCATGGCGCAGGCCCGACATGCGGTATTCGCTCTTGTCGAATCCTGCCATGCATTCAAGGCCGTAGGTGCGTTTCGGCGGGGTGCCGTCGACGCTCCAGCCTTCGCCGCCGTCGCGCCCCTCGATCACGCGGGGGGCCTTGTCCTTCAGGTGCGCGGGAAAGCGGTCGATGAACAGGTTGCGCGGCTCGTTGATGTGGTTGTCGGCGCTGATGAGCTTGATGCCGAGTTCCTCGATACGATCCTGCGGACGTTCCAGTGCGGCGGTGGCCATGGCGATTCTCCCTTCTCGTTTGGGCAGGATCATACACCCGTTTAATTATGTAGCAAGCGCTTGGTATGTGTTCGCTGCCGCGATGGACAAGCCCCTTGGCCGCCGCCGCACCTGCGCGCGCTTGAAGGCGTCCGCGCCATGACATAGCCCCGATGGCAACAGCGAGAGGGAGCAGCGAGAACCATGCCATTCAAGACCCGCGTCACCGAGATGCTCGGCATCGAGCACCCGATCGTCCAGGGCGGCATGCAGGGCGTGGGCTATGCCGAACTGGCGAGCGCGGTGTCCAACGCCGGCGGCCTCGGCACCCTGACTGCGCTGACCCAGCCCAGCCCCGAGGCACTGCGCGAGGAGATCGAGCGCTGCCGGTCGATGACCGACAAGCCCTTCGCGGTGAACATCACCGTGCTGCCCACGATCCTGCCGCCCGACTACAAGGCCTATGCGCAGGCGGTGATCGACGGCGGCGTCAAGATCGTCGAGACGGCGGGCACCCAGCAGGTGCGAGAGATCTGGGAGATGGTGAAGCCGCACGGCGTCACCGTGCTCCACAAATGTACCGCCGTGCGCCACGCTCTTTCGGCAGAGAAGCACGGCTGCGATATCATCTCGATCGACGGGTTCGAGTGCGCGGGGCATCCGGGCGAGGACGATATCCCGGGCCTCATCCTGATCCCCTCGGCGGCGGACAAGGTGAAGATCCCGATGCTGGCGTCGGGCGGCATCGGCGACGGGCGCGGCCTCGTCGCGGCGCTGGCGCTGGGGGCGGAAGGCATCAACATGGGCACCCGCTTCTGCGCCACGAAGGAAGCGCCGATCCACGACAACGTGAAGGCCAAGTACGTCGAGAACGACGAGCGCGGCACCAACCTCATCTTCCGCAAGTTCAAGAACACCGCCCGCGTCGGCAAGAACGAGGTGTCGGACGAAGTGGTGACGATATCCGAGCGTCCCGATGCCACGTTCGACGATATCCGCCATCTCGTGGCGGGCGCGGTGGGGCGCGAACTGCTTCAGAGCGGCGATCTGACCAAGGGGATCTTCTGGGCCGGGATGGTGCAGGGCTTGATCCATGACGTGCCCACCTGCAAGGAACTGATCGAAAGGATCGTTGGCGACGCCGAGGCAATCGTGAAGGAACGGCTCGGCGCAATGCTCGCCTGATCGCACGGAGAGGGAGATTCCATGAGTTACGAGCACATCCTCTATTCGCTGGAGGACGGCGTCGCACGCATCTCCCTCAACGATCCCAAGACCATGAACGGCGTGACCGAGGCCATGGGGCTGGAGATGGTCGACGCGCTCGACATTGCCGCGCGCGATGCCCGCGCGGTGCTGCTGACCGGTGAGGGCAAGGCGTTCTGTTCGGGCGCGAACCTGTCTGCCGCGCAGGATATGCTCACCGACCCGATGCGCGACGTCGGCGGCCAGCTCGACCGCGCGTTCAACCCGGTCATCATGCAGATCAAGACGATGGAGCAGCCGGTCGTGACCGCCATTCGCGGCCCGGCGGCAGGTTTCGGCGCGGGGCTGGCGGCGGCTGGCGACGTGGTGCTGATGGCGGAAGGTTCGTACTTCTTCTGCGCCTTCTGTCACGTCGGTCTCGTCCCCGATGGCGGCGCGACGTACCTGCTGGCGCAGGCCGTAGGCCGCGTGCGCGCGATGCAGATGATGCTGCTGGGCGAGAAGGTCGATGCCGCCACCGCGCTTGACTGGGGCCTCGCGACCAGGGTCGTGCGCGAGGAGGAACTGGACGCCGAGGCGATGAAGCTGGCGAAGCGGCTGGCCAGCGGCCCCCGCTCGCTCGGCCTCATCAAGCGCATGGCATGGGACGCGCTGGACTCCAGCCTCGAAACCGCGCTTCAGGCCGAACGTCGCGGCCAGCGCGAGGCGGGGCGGACCGAGGATTTCCTCGAAGGCGTCAACTCGTTCCTCGAGAAGCGCAAGCCTGCGTTCAAGGGACGCTGAGGGAATACGTCGTCCCGGGGCGGGCCCGGGACGACGACAGACTCACCCCCCGAAATTCACCTTCAGCCGCAGGCCGTACATGCGCGGCTCGCCGACCGAGGCGGTTTCGAACCCGACTTCCGGTGAGCCCAGACCGGCGGCGAAGGTATAGTACTTCTCCTTGGTCACGTTGGTCGCGAACAGGGTCAGGTCCACCGGCGAACCGGCGATCCCCTCCCATCCGAAGTTGAGGTTCAGCAGGCCAAGCGAAGGCAGGGTGCTGAACGCGGCGATCGCGGGATTGGGGTTCTCGCGGTCGATGTAGTTCACCAGCATCTTGGTGCGATAGGTGTAGTCCGCCCCGAACGAGATGCGGCCGATGCTGTCGTCGAGCGGCAGGGTGTAGCGGCCGGAGATGGTGAACTTGTGCTTGGGCGAGAGCACTTCGGGATCGCCCACCTCGAACGGCGCCGCCAGCGTGAAGTTGGGGTCCGAATAAGTCAGCAGCGCCTCGGGCACCGATTTGATCTCGGTATGGAGGTACGTGTAGCTGCCCGAGAGCGTCAGCCCGGCGAAGGGGTTGATCGACGCTTCCGCCTCAAGCCCGTAGATCTCCGACTTGCCGGCATTGACCGGCGCGGCGGTGGAGGCCTGCCCGCTACCCTGCACGGCGTTGAAGCCCACCTGCAGCTGCTGGTTCTGGAAATCGTTGTAGAACGCCGCAAGGTTCAGCGTCGCCGGGATCGCGCCGTGGAAGCTGCTCTTGAAGCCGATCTCGTAGCTGTCCACCCGCTCCGGCCCGACGAGGTTGAGCGGCGCGGCGACGTTGGGGGCGATGGTGGCGGCGCGATAGCCGCGCGCGTACTTGGCATAGGCCATCGCATCGGGGGTGAAGTTGTAGTCGAGGTCGATCAGCCAGGTCGGCTTGTTCGAGTTCTGGTTCAGCGTCGCCACGCAGCCGCTCGCCACCGAGGTCGGGTCGGTGCAGCGCGGGTTCGGCGCGCCGGGCAGGCTGGGGAACGGGCCATAGGCGGGCGGGTAGGCCAGCGTGTAGGTCTGGCGCAGGCTGGTGTTGCGCTGCTTGTCCCAGGTGTAGCGGATGCCGCCGGTCAGCTTGAGCTTTTCGGTCAGCGCATAAGTCGCCTGCGCGTAGAGGCCGAAGTCCTGGAAGTAGGTGCGGCCCACCGTGTAGTTCACCGAGCCGACATGGATCGGCGGCAGCGTCGCCGGGTTCGCGCCCGCGCTGATCGCGCCGAGGTAGCTCAGGAAGCCGATCGGGTCGTTGCACTGGAAGTTCGCGCCCTGATCGGTGCAGGACGCGAGGAACGGCGACTGGCTGCCCGCCGTGCCGAGCGGACGGCTGATCTCGGCATAGCCGCCGACCTGCCAGTTGAGCTTGCCGTCGCTCGACTTGCCCTGAAGCTGGATCTCGTCGGTGAAGGTGTACTGGTCCGCGGTCTTCAGCCCGGGCGGCGGCGAGATCTGCGTGAAGGGCACATTGTAGGAGCCGATCGGTAGTTGCCCGCCGGTCAGCGCGTTGAAGTCGATCGTCGCCATGACGCCGAACTCGGGCGCGTTCAGGGTCTGCTTGTATTCGGCGTAGCTGGCGATGTTCTTGACCGTCAGCGTGTCGGACGCGCGCCAGGTGGTGGTGTTGATGACCTGCCACTGGGTGATCTTCGAGTACGATTCGTCGAGCGGGTTGATGACGTTGTAGAAGCCCGTCCCCTGCCGGGCGAGCTGCCCCGCGAACAGGCCGCCGAGGCCCTCGCTCGGATCGACCGCGACCAGCTTGGTGATCGGCCCGCGCGTGTCCGAATGGATGTACGAGGCGACGAGGTAGTTCTCGAGGTCCGGCGTCAGGTCGGCGACGACGCTGAGGCGCAGCGAAGTGTAGTCGACGTCGTTGAAGTCCTTCGGGCCGATGCCGCTCTGGTTCTTGAGGTAGCCGTCGCGCACCATGCGGTCGCCGGAGAGGCGGACCTTGAAGGTGTCCGACAGCGGCACGTTGATCGCGGCCTGCACGCGGCGCATGTCGTAGTTGCCGATGGAGCCCTCGACATAGCCTTCGAGCACGTCGGTCGGGCGCTGCGGGACCAGCAGCACCGCGCCGCCGGTGGTGTTGCGGCCGAACAGCGTGCCTTGTGGGCCCTTCAGCACCTGCACGTTCTGGAGGTCGAAGAAGCTGCCCGGCAGCACGCCGTCGCCGGTCGGCAGGCCGTTGGAAGCACCGCGCGGCGTCACGACTTCGGCGAAGTAGGTGCCGACCGAGGGCAGGGTGCCGATGTCCTGCGCGAAGCCGCGGATCGCGAAGGTCGTGTTTTCGGTGCCGAAGTTGGTGTTGGACGACAGCGAGGGGGTGTAGGTCGCAAGGTCGTTGGCATTGACGACGTTGCGCTGCGAGAGCTGCTCCTGGTTGAACACCGTGATCGAGATCGGCACGTCCTGCAGGCGCTCCTCGGCGCGGCGGGCGGTGACGACGATGTCGTTGGCGCCGATCACCGGCTGCGCGGACTGAGGCCTGGGCTGGGGATCGCTCTGGGCGAGGGCGGGCGTTGCGAAAGTGAGCGCGGTGGTGGCGCAGAGCACGGCACGCAGGTGCATCGTCTTCATGGTGTTCTCTCCCGGACGACGCTTCCCATCCACAACGATCTGAGTCGTCTTGGAAACGCCGTTCTCGCTATATCGTATTGCCCGATTGTTGCCGGGCAAGAGGATCGGTGCGGCGGGAACTGGTCGAACCGAAGCGCGGATTGGTCAGGGAGGTGAATACAACACGTTGTTTTGACGCGGTTTCATGATCCGTCCGGGTGCCGGACGGATTGATACATCATATCGCAGGGGGGAATTGTGAGCCGGATGTCCCCGTATGGGGACGCCCGTTCGAGCCGGAGGATGGGGGTGGTCGGACCGGTCCTCAGACCACTTTCGCTTCGCGCAGCGCCGCGATCTGCGCCTCGTCGTAGCCGAGTTCGGACAGTACCGCGTCGGTGTGCTCCCCCAGCATCGGCGGGGCCATGCGGATCGTCGCGGGGCTGGCGGACATTTTCGCGAGCGGGCTGGCGATGAGGTCCACCGAGCCGCTTTCGGCAAAGGCGTGCGGCGTCGTCGCGCGTAGGCCGCGATGCTGCACCTGCGGGTCTTCCCAGACCTGGTCCAGTTCGTTGTAGCGCGCCGCCGGAATGCCCACTCCGTCGAGCATGGCCTGCACTTCCGCCACCGGGAAGCGGCCGCTCCAGCCGTTGATGATCTCCATCAGCTCGGCCCGGTTGGTCTTGCCGCGCTTGAGGTTGCTGTCGAAGCGCGGGTCGGTGTTGAGTTCGGGCTGCTCCATCAGCACCGTCAGGCGGCGCCAGTGCTCGTCGGTCCCGGCGGTCAGGTAGATGATGCCGTCGGCGCAGTGGATCAGGTCCGCCGGACCGCCGCCGTTGCCCCCGTTACCGAGGCGCGGCGGGGCGTTTCCGCTGATGAGATAGTCCTGCATGATGTGGCTCACCATCGCCACCGAGCTGTCGAGCAGGGCGATGTCGATGTACTGCCCCTCGCCGGTGCGGGTGCGGTGCATCAGCGCGCCGAGGATGGCGAGCGCGGTATTGTGCCCGGTCACGAAGTCGACGAGGCTCGGCCCGGTCTTGAGCGGCCCGGAGCCCGGCTGCCCCTCGGGAATCCCGGTCACCGCCATCATGCCCCCGGTCGCCTGGAACAGCCCGTCATAGCCCGGCAGCGCGGCCATCGGCCCGGTCTGTCCGAAGCCCGTCACCGAGCAGTAGATAAGGCCCGGATTGATCTCCCGCAGGCTGTCGTAATCGAGGCCGAAGCGCTTGAGATCGCCGACCTTGTAGTTCTCGATCAGCACGTCTGCGGTCTTCACCAGATCGCGCAGGATCGCCTGCCCCTCCGCCTTCGAATGGTTGAGCGTGATCGAGCGCTTGTTGCGGTTGGAGACGGTGAAGAAGCTGGAATGCCGCGTCTCGATCCCGTCCTTTCCGGGCACCCATGAAAAGCCGTAACCGCGCCCGTCGTCGCCCACGCCGGGGCGCTCGATCTTGATGACGTCCGCGCCGAGATCGCCGAGGATCTGCGCGCCTACCGGGGCGGCGAAGACGCGGCTCATGTCGATGACGCGGATGCCTTCGAGGGCAGCTTTGGGAGTGCTCATGGTGCCTTGTCGCTCGTTCGATTGAGCCTTCTGCCTACCCCTCCCGAACGTGTGGGCAAGGCGCGCGCCGGCAATACCGCCCGGGCGGTTCGACGCTCCGCAGGGCGCCCGCTAACACGGGGCCAGAACGTGGGAGGACAGGCGAAGTGAAGGTAGCGATCATCACCGGCGCGGGCAGCGGCATCGGCCTCGAAACCGCGAAGATCCTGCACGCAGAAGGCTTCGCGATCGTCGGCGTCGGGCGCAGCAGGGACAAGCTGGCGACGCTGGAGGCCGAGATCGGCAATCCCGACCACGTCCTCGCCATCAGCGCCGACGTGACCGACCCGGCGGCTCCGAAGGCCATCGTCGAGCAGGCGCTGGCGAAGTTCGGGCGGATAGACGCGCTGGTCAACAACGCGGGCGTCGGTAGCCCCAAGCCGCTCGATGAGACCGACGACGAGACGCTGGACGGCTTCCTCGACATCATGCTCGTCGCCCCGTTCCGCCTGTGCCGCGACGTCATCCCGCACCTTGGCGAAGGGGCGAGCGTGGTCAACGTGACCAGCACTTTCGCGCATATCGGCGGACGGCGTGGCGGGGCCTATTCGGCGGCGAAGGGCGGCCTCAAGTCGCTGACCGAGCATATGGCCTGCGAATACGGCCCGCGCGGCATCCGCTCCAACTGCGTGGCGCCGGGCGTCACCATGACCGACATGGTGCGCCACCGCTTCGAGGACGAAGGCTTCAAGCGCAACAACGTCGAGACCACGCCCTATCCGCGCCTCGCCCAGCCGGAGGACGTGGCCTCCGTCATCGCCTTCCTGTGCCTGCCGGGGAGTGAGATGATAAACGGTCAGTCCATCGTCGTCGACGGCGGCTGGACGGCGACGAAATACCTCTCGCCGAGGGTCACGCGCACGACCTGGGTGGAGCCGGTGGGGGTGTAAGTCTCCACTGGTTCGCGCTCAGGCTGAGCTTGTCGAAGCCCCGGCGGCGTAGCGCCCAGTCTCGGGGGCTTCGACAAGCTCAGCCTGAGCGGATTTCAAATCTTGTTTCGTCATTGCGAGCGTAGCGAAGCAATCCAGCGCCACGGCCCGACGATGGATTGCTTCGCTACGCTCGCAATGACGAGAGGAGTAGGACTCAAGCCGCCACGCGCAGTACGTTCCGTCCGCTGCGCTTGGCCGCGTAGAGCGCCGCATCGGCCGCCGCGAAAGTCTCTTCCGGTGTACCGCCAGCAAAGGCCAGTCCGGCGCTGACGCCGATGGGGATCAGCGTTCCCCGCCATTCCACGCGGGTGACGAGGCCATTCAAGCGCCGCCGCAAGCCAGCCTCCAGCGCGGGCGCCGGAACGCTCGAAGGGAGCAGCATCGCAAACTCGTCGCCGCCGATGCGGGCGATCAGGCGGGCGGCGGGGAAGGCGCTGGCGAGGCGTTCGCCGAAGCGGGCGATGCAGGCGTCTCCGGCGGCGTGGCCCCAGCGGTCGTTGATGCCCTTGAACCCGTTGAGGTCGAACACCGCCAGCGCGCCGATCCGCGCCAGCCGTTCCGACCCGGCGGGCAGGTCGAGGAATTCGGACTGGAAGCGCGCGCGGTTGCCGAGGCCGGTGAGCGGGTCGTTCTCCGCCAGCCGCCGCAACTCGTCCCAGCGCAGGCGCTCCAGCGTGATGTCCTGCTTCATGCCGTAGAGCTGCACCGCGCGGCCGTTCTCGACGCAGGTATTGGCCGCCAGCCGCAGCCAGCGCAGTTCGCCGCCGGGCTGGCGGATCTGCGCTTCCATCGAGAAGCCGGAGCCCGCCTCGATCGCCTGCGCGCGCAGGCGCAGCATGATGTCGCGCGATTCCTCGCAGTAGAGCGCAACGGTGTCGCGGCGTTCGAAATGGGTGTCCTGTGGCAGGCCGAAGATGTCGAAGACGCCGTCCGACCATTCGAGCTGCTCGGTCGCGAGGTCGCAACTCCACGCGCTGAGGCCGACCAGCGCGGCGGCCTGCGAGACGAGGCGACCGTCGGTGAGCGGCCGTATTGCGGATCGATGCCGGTCGGTCTGAAGGTACAAGTCTGGCCCCCTTGCGCGATCCACCCGCCAATGGATCCACAACGGCTTAATCTCTTATGGTAAAAAGTGAACTAACGGAACTGCCTATCCAAAAAGAGGGGCTGCTCCGGTGGGGTCAAGCATCCGGCGTTGTCACTTCCCTCCGCCCTGCGGATAGTCTCGGGTGAAAAGGGCAGGGAGAGCGCCATGATCCGCGGCATCCACCACATCGGCATGAACTGCCGCGATCTCGCGCGGATGAAGCGCTTCTACTGCGATGCGCTTGGCTTCGAGCCGGTGGACGAAGACGGCTTCGGCTGGGCCGACGAGCCGGTGATGGACCACATCGTCGACCTGCCGGGCTCCGCGGCCAAGGGCTGCATGCTGCGCGCGGGAAGCTGCTACATCGAGATGTTCGAATATGCCGCGCCGCCTTCCGACCTCGACCGGCCGCTGCGGCCCAACGACCGGGGCTACACGCACTTCTGCATCGACGTGACCGACATCGCGCGCGACATCGCCCATCTGAAAGCCTGCGGCATGACCTTCAACGAGCGCGATTTCGTGGACGTGGGGCATGTGAAGACGCTCTACGGCTACGACCCGGAGGGCAACGTGATCGAGGTGCAGCAGTGCGCCCCCGCCAACGGCTTCACGCTGGAAGAACTGCGCGAGCGGGTGCCGGTGCTCTGAAAGCATCGCGCCAAACATCGCGGGCGCGGCGTCGAGGCGTGATGGTTTGCTCGCGCCCCTGTCGATAGGCACAGTCCGCTCCGACACCGGAAAATCGGGTGCGCACGGGAGGCAAGGATCTTGGGAAGCGAAGTGAAGCTGACCGCGATGCAGGAGTTCGCGCGGCACTGGCGCATGGTGCTGGCGGCGGCCATCGGCTTCTCGTTCACCTCCGTGATGACCGCCGCGACCGGGCTTTTCATCGGCCCGATCAGCCGCGAATTCGGCTGGAGCATCACGCTGGCGTCCTCCGGCGTGTCGATCGTGGCGCTGCTGACGTTCCTGTTCTCGCCGCTGTTCGGGGTGTTCATCGACAAGTGGGGCGTCCGCCGGCTGGCGATCCCGGGGCTGGTGCTGATGGGGCTGGTCATGGCCGCGCTCAGCCTGCTCGACGGGTCGGTGTGGCAGTGGTTCGCAGTCTGGACGGCCTATTCGCTGGCGGCGCTGATGACCAAGTCGACGGTGTGGACGGCCTCCGCCAACAGCACCTTCACTTCTGGGCGCGGCGTCGCGCTGGGGCTGGTGCTGTCGGGCGCGGCGCTGGCGCAGGCGTTCACGCCGCTCGTCACCGAGTACCTCATCCGCGTGCACGGCTGGCGCATGGCCTTCGTATGGCTGGCAGTCGGCTGGGGATCGCTGGCGGTGGTGATGTGCCTGCTATGGCTGCGCGACGGGTACGAGATCAGCCGGGAGTCCAAGGGCACGAGTGCGGGGCCGCTGCTCGACGTGCCGGGGCTGACCGTGCGGCAGGCGCTGCGCGATCCGGCGGTGCTGCGCATCGCGGGCTCCACTTTCCTGGTGCTGATGGTGACAATCGGGTTGGTGGTGCACCAGTTCCGCATCCTGACCGGCTCCGGCTTCAGCGCGCAGACGGCGGCGCTGGCGGCGCTGCCTGCGGGGCTGGCGGGGATCGCGGGCAAGCTCGTCACCGGCGTCCTGCTTGATCGCTATCCGGCGCGCTGGGTGGGCGGGCTGACCATCGGCATCTCCGCCGTGACGTTCGTGGCGCTGCTGGTGCCGCAGGCGCCGGTCTGGGTGGTGGTGGGCGCGCTTATCGTCAACGGCTATGCCAGCGGGACCAAGCTGCAGCTCGTCGGCTTCCTGACCGCCGCCTATACCGGAATGCGGCAGTTCGGGACGATCTTCGGCCTGATGGCGAGCCTCATCGCGGCGGGATCGGGCCTTGGCCCGGTGCTGGGCGGGTGGATCTACGACACCTGGCACAGTTATACGCCGGGGCTCTGGGCAGGCGTGGTGCTGACGCTGGTGAGCGCGTGGCTGCTGCTGGGCCTGCCTGCCTATCCGAAGTGGGACGAGGCGCGCTCGACCAGTTCGCCCTCGAACGAAACCGGCGGCGCCTGAGCGTCCGAAAGGACGCGCCGCGCTGCCTCCTGCCCGATCCGCTCCCACGGCACATGCACCGAACTGAGCGCAGGCAGCGCGCGGCGGGCGAGGGGGGTATCGTCGAAGCCGACCACCGCCAGCGCATCGGGCACCGCGATCCCGGCGCGTGCGGCGGCGTGGAGCAAGCCGAGCGCCATCGCATCGTTGCACGCCAGGATCGCGGTGGGGCGCGGGCTGATTTCCAGCAGGAGCAGCCCGGCCTCGATCCCGGACTCGAACGTGTCGTCCCCCGGAACGATCAACGCGGGGCCGCGGTCGAGCCCGTACTCCGCCATGGCGTCGAGATAGCCCAGTTCCCGCTGCTGCGCGCTCGGCGATCCTTCTGCGCCGGAGACGAGGCCGATCCGCGCATGACCGGCGGCGACCAGCCGGGCCACGGCGACGGCGGCGGCGCGGCGCTCGTCGCAGGCGAGGTCTCCGGTCACGCCCAGCCGCAGGCAGCGCACCTGCGCCCGCGCGCAGAGGGCGGCGAGATCGTCGCTGCCCGACAGCGGCGGGACGAGCACCACGCAGGCGGGGCGATGCCGTTCGAGGAAACGGGTGAAAGCCCCCGCCGTCATGTCCGGGGCGAACCTGTGGCGGGCGATCAGGTGGCTGTCCTCGATCCCCGTCGCCAGCCCGCTCTCGACCAGATCGAGCACATCGCCGTTGCGCCCGTCGTGAAGCAGCAGGACGACCGGTGGCGGGGCTAAGGCTTCCACCGGGCGCGCCGCGCCCTTTCGCGGGAGCAGGTCGGGCACGTAGTTCGCCCGCTCGATGACGGAGGCGCGCGGGTTGCGGACGGGCAGGGGCACGACGGGCGCGTCGGATCGGTTCATGGCGCGATGTTCGCCGCTGGAGGGCGGCTCACCAACCCCAGTTGTCTCCGAACCCGAGGAAATCGGTGCGTGGCGGGGTTACGTTCTGTTACAACCGTGCGATTGCAGAGACGTGACAACGCGCCTAATGAGCGCCCCATACACCGGACCCATGCGTGCAGGAGCGCGTAACGGCCAAGTCGATTACGGAATGCCATGAAACCCGCCACCAGCCAGCGCCACTACGGAATGGATTGGCTGCGCATTGGCGCTTTCGTGCTCCTGATCTTCTACCATGTCGGCTTCTCGTTCACGCCCTGGGGCTTCCAGACGCCGACGCGCGGCGTGGTGCAGTGGGCGGAGATTCCGCTGCTGGGCCTCAGCGCATGGCGGCTGGCGCTGCTCTTCGCGATCTCCGGTTACGCCAGCGCGGCGCTGTTCGCGAAGGATGGGGATACCGTCAGTTTCCTGAAAAGCCGCCTGCTGCGCCTCGGCATTCCGCTGCTGTTCGGCCTCACCGTAATCGTGCCGCCGCAGCCCTACATGGGCCTGCTCAACAGCGGCTACACGCACGGTTACGGCT
Organism: Novosphingobium kaempferiae; assembly: GCF_021227995.1. Taxonomy (NCBI): domain Bacteria; kingdom Pseudomonadati; phylum Pseudomonadota; class Alphaproteobacteria; order Sphingomonadales; family Sphingomonadaceae; genus Novosphingobium; species Novosphingobium kaempferiae. The sequence goes on along the minus strand of NZ_CP089301.1, from coordinate 362,401 downwards.
ACTTCCTGTTCCACGACGCCTTCAGCTTCCGCCGCGTGATCCACGAGAACCTGCCCGCGATCATGCACTTGTGGTTCGTGATCTACCTGCTGGTCTACACCGTGGTGCTGTGCCTGGCGCTGATGGTGCTGCCCGCAAGCTGGCGCGCGGCGCTGGCGCGGGGCAGCGAGAAGGTGCTGGCCGGGCCGCTGCTGCTGCCGCTCGGCTGCCTGATGACGTATGCGGTGCGCTACCCGGGCGACGGCTGGACCGATACGCACAGCGTCCTCACCGACATGTGCGCGCACCTCCATTACGGAGGCATGTTCCTGTTCGGCTTCCTGCTGCGCCGTTCCGACGCGCTGCGGCAGGCCATCGCGTTGCAGTGGAAGCCCGCGCTGGCGGTCGGCCTTGCGGGCTATGCCTTCGTCGCGCTGGAGGCTTGGCACTTCCCCGGCAATGTGCGCACCCCGCGCGCGTGGATGGAGCCGCTGGACTTCGCCAAGTCGGTGCAGTGCTGGGGCACCGTGATCGCGCTGTTCGGCATCGCCGACCGCTTCTGGAACCGCGACGCGCGCTGGCGCACCACGCTGGTGGAGGCGGTGTTCCCGGTCTTCATCGCGCACCAGACGGTCATGGTGCTGGTCAGCTACTGGCTGCGCGACAAGGGCCTGACCGCGCTGCCCGAGTTCCTGACCCTGTGCATCACCGTGGCGGTGGGGTCTTGGGCGTTCTACCTGATCGGGCGAGAGGTCGGCCCGCTGCGGCCGCTGATCGGCTTGAAGCGGGCCAAGTCGGTGAAGCGGGTGGATGCCGGCGCCTTGCCTTCGCACGTAGCGTGATCGGTGCGCTGATACCTCAATTCGTCATTGCGAGCGTAGCGAAGCAATCCAGCGGCATGGGCCGTACTTGGATTGCTTCGCTACGCTCGCAATGACGAAGGTTTTTCAAAGCAGTTTCGCGAAAATCTCCCATCCCCGACCTCGCGGGAGGAGAGCCCGCGAGGTCGGAGCCGTCTAATCCTTCGCCAGCAGCAGCGCCGCCGCCAGCGGGCCGCCGCCCGATGTCGCCACCGCCACGCGGGGATCGCCCGGTATCTGCCGCGCGCCCGCCTTGCCGCGCAGCTGCGTCACTGCCTCGTGCGCGAAGCCGAAGCCGTGGAGGCGTCCGGCGCCAAGCTGGCCGCCCGCGGTGTTGAGCGGCAGTTCGCCATCGCGCGCAATGCGGGTGCCGCCTTCGATGAAGCGGCCGCCTTCACCCTTCCCGCAGAAGCCGAGGGCCTCAAGCCAGGTGATCGGCAGGAACGCGAAGCCGTCGTAGAACTGCGCGGTGTCGACGTCGGCGGCGGTGTAGTCGGTGCGCGCCCACAAGTCCGGTCCCGCGTCGTAGGCGGCGGGCCATTCGACCTGGTCCCACGAATAGCGGTCGACCGAGCCCGACATCGCGGCGATGCGGATCGGCTCGCACCTGATCTCGTCGAGCGCGTCACCGGCGGAGACGATCACCACCGTCGATGCGTCGGAGAAGCGGTCGCAGTCGTAGAGGCACAGCGGGGTCGAGATCATCCGCGCCGACATGTACTTGTCGAGCGTCAGTTCCTCCTTGGTGATCGCGCGGGCGTTCGGGTTGAGCATCGCGTTCTTCGATCCGTTGATCGCGATCTGGCCAAGCTGCTCGCGCGTCAGGCCGTACTTGTGGACGTGGCGCGCGGCGTATTGCGCGGTCCAGCAGGCGGCGGAAGTCGCCCAGAACGGGCTGGTCCACTGCGACGCGCCGGAAACGGTGTCGGGCCGGGCGGGCATGTAGGTCGCGGGGTCGGCCATGCCGCCTGCCTCGTAGACGGTGCGGTAGCACAGCACATGGCGGCAGATGCCTTCCTTCACCGCCCATGCCGCCATGCCGATGGCGGACAGCTGCGCGGGCTGCTCAAGACCGCCCATCTGCCATTTCGACTTGATGCCCAGTGCCTCGATCACCTCGTCGGTGCCGACGGGCGAGAACGCAAGATAGCCATGGCTCTTGCCGGGGAACGAGAACACGCCGTCGATCTGCTCGAAGGTCAGGCCCGCCTCGGCGATGGCCTCCTTCGCGGCGTCGAGCGTCAGCAGCAGCGGATGGCGCGGCAGTCGCACGCCGACTTCGGACTGGCCCACGCCGGTGATGTAGGCTTCACGCGCCATCAGTCGGCCTTCTCGAACAGGGGATAGAACACGCCGTCCTGCTCCTCGAACACGACGCGCACCGGATCGCCGAAGCCGACTGCCTCGACCGGGCAGTTGACGATGTTGGTGGTGAGGTAGACCCCCGGCACCCCGTCGAGCGCGACGCGGGCGATGACGTAGGGGACGGGCAGATCCTTGGCCCATGGCTGGTGGTTGACGGTGAATGTGTCGATCACCCCGGTCCCCGCGACGGGCTCGGCGGAGACGTTCTCCGACTGGCAATGGCGGCACAGGATGCGGGGCGGGTGGGTGTAGTTTCCGCAGTCGCCGCAGCGCACGATGCGCAGCTTGCCCTCTGCACCGCCCGTCCAGAACGCAGAGTTCTCCTGATCCAGCTTTGGGCGTGGCCTTGGTAGGCGCATGTGTCGCTCTCCCCGTTCTAGGTGTCGTTCAGTCCCGCTTGTGTGCAGCGCCGTCAATACCGCCCCCGGCAGGCATCGCGGCGACGTTCGCTCACCTGACGGCGGGCATGATCTCCTCGGCGATCCACTGGGTATAGTCGTAGTAGGCCGCGATGTCGGGGAGGGGCGGGATAGGGATCGAACTCCACGTAACTCCCTGATCTTGCAGCCATCCCAGGCGATCGACGATCTCCTGCCGGGTCTGGCCGGGACGGGCCGTGGGATCGTCGATCACGGCGTGACCCTCGCCGACGCGGGCGGTCGCCATGCCGTAATATACGTCCGAAAGCTGGCCGTTGTGGTCAGGTTGGGAGCGGATGAAGTCGATCCGCGCGGCGATGTCCTCGGGCTTCGTCAGGAACGGCCACCAGCCCTGCGCATGGCGCGAAACGCGCCGCAGGACGGCATCCGCATCGCCGCCGAACCACACCGGAATGTGCGGTTTCTGCACCGGCTTCGGCTCGAAGGCGACATCGCGGAACGAGACATATTTCCCTTCGAATTCAGGGTTTTCCTCGGTCCACAGGGCAATGATGGCGCGGATGTATTCGTCCGCCATCGCGCCGCGTTCATGGAACGGAACGCCCAGAATCGCGAACTCCTTCGCCAGCCAACCGACGGCAAAAGTGATCGTCACCCGCCCGCTGGACAGCCAGTCCATCGTCGAAAGCGCCTTGGCGGTGACGATCGGATGCTGGGCGGGCAGGATGGCGATGCACGAATTGACGCGCACCCGCTCGGTCGCCCCGGCGATATAGGCCATGGCGGTATAGGCGTTGAAGTAGAACGGTCCGGAAAGCTCGACGTGCTGCCGGGGGATGACGTGATGCTCGGGCACCGCGATCATCTCGAAACCCAGCTTTTCCGCCCATTTGGCGAGGCTGGTCTGGTCGGCCCCGGTGACCTGCGTTTCCCACGGCTGCATCGTCGCCTTGAGCCGCAGCATGTGCGGCATCGCGAAGCCCAGTTTCATGCGCGTCCTCCCCCGTCGCTGGTGTCGCCGGGACTTGTGCCCCTAGTCGATCACCTTGCGCGCGATCAGATCGTCCATTTCGTCTTCGCGCAACCCCAGCAACTCGCGGTAGACGTAGGCATTGTGCTCGCCGAGCAGCGGCGCGCCGCGCTCGATGAGGGGCGGATCGGGGTCGATGCGCCAAGACGGGCCGATGATCGGTCGGGTGCCGGTACGGTGGTCGCTGACCATGCGATAGGCTTCCCGCGCCCACAGGAAACCGTCGGTCGCGAGGTCGAGCGAACTCATCGACTTGAACGCAGGAACGCCCGCTTTCCTGAGCTTTTCGGCCAGTTCCGCCGCGTCATGAGGGCGGGTGAGGGCGCCCAGTTCCGCATCGAGCAAATGACGATTGGCAAGGCGCTCGGCAAGGCTGGCAAAGCGCGGATCGACGGTCAAAGCGGGCGTTTCCAGTACCTCGCACAGTGCCCGCCATTCACCCTCGTTCGCCACCGCGATACTTGTCCATGCCTCCTGTGCGCAGGGGTAGGCGCCGTGCGGGCACATCTCCGGATGGAAGTTGCCGTCCGCCTGCGGCACCTCACCGGTGACGCTCCATGCGAACAGGCTGTCGCCGACGAGGCTGGTCATCGCCTCGACGGCGGAAAGGTCGATGAACTGGCCTTCGCCGGTGCTCTCGCGATGGTGCAGCGCCGCCACGCAGGCAAGCGCGGCGCATGCCCCTGCGGTGGAATCGCCATAGCGGATGTTCATGCCCCTGGGCGTCTCGCCCTCGTGCCCGACAAGTGCGGTGAGGCCGGAAAGCGCGGCGAAGCAGGGTGCGTAGCCCGTCTGGTAGCCGAGCGGGCCGTCGGTGCCCCACATCTTGATCGAGCACTGGATGAGATCCGGCTTGATGGCCTTCAGGCTCTCGTAATCGAGCCCGGACCGCTCCATCGCGCCGGGGCGGATGTTGTCGATCAGGATGTCGGCAGTGGCGATCATGCGCTTGACCAGATCGAGTCCTTCGCCGGTCTTCATGTTGACCTGAACGGAAAGGATCTCCTGGTTGATCGACAGGAAATAGGGTGCCGCGTCGATGTCCACGCCGCCGTAGGCGCGCATCTCGTCGAGGTTCGATCGGCTCTCGATCTTGATGACTTCCGCGCCGAGGTGGGCGAGCAGCTTGCCCGCGTAAGGCCCGGCCCAGACCTTTGTCAGTTCGACGACGCGGATGCCTTTGAGCGGGCCGCCCCTGTCACGCATCGCCGACCTGCCGCTGGTCTGCGCCGAGCGCGGGGGCGTGGGTGCGCACGCTGACGGGTGTCGCGCTCATGCGGTAGCAGGCGCCGGGGTAGGCCACTTCTCCGAAGGCCGGGTGCTGCGCCTGCTGGAAGAAGCCGCGATGCGCGAACTGTTCGTGGCGGGGCAGGTCCGCCGCCGTGTTTACCGGCACCATCGCGACGCCGGCCTTCTGCGCGGCCTCGGTGACGGGCAGCTTTTGCTGCGTCGCGATCCATGCCGAGAACCCGGCGCGGAACTGTGCGACGTTGGTGGGCGTGCAGTCGAACTCCAGCCAGTCCTCGCGGAAAGCGGTGGCCCACTCCGGCTCACTCATCAGCGCGCAGAGAGCCTTCCAGTGATGGCGCGTGGTCATGAACAGGAAGACGTGGCCGTCGGAGCAGGCGAAGGACGCGCCGGGGCCGCCCATGTCGTAAGCGGAACGCGCGTCGCTCGGGTCGGCTTCTCCTGCCAGCATGCGGTCCAGCACGGCGTCGATGCGGTTGAGTTGCACCTCGACCTCCGACACATCGATGGACTGGCCCTCGCCGGTGCGCCGCAGCCGCAGGAGCGAGGCGAGGGTACAAAGCGCCGCGTCGATGCCCGCCTCGTAGTCCGACAGGAAACGGCCTGCGCCCTTGAGCGGAGGCTTGTCGGACGGCGTCTCGCTCGGGCTGTGATAGGCCCAGCCACCGGCGTTGATGACGTTGATCGGGCGGAGCCGCTGCAACTCCTTCGGCGCGCCCTGCCCGAACGGCGTGACCAGCGTGTGGACGATGGACGGATGCCGTTCTGCGACCGCTTCTGGGGACAGGTCCGTTCGATCAGTCCAGGCCTCGTCATGATCGTCGATCAGGGCATGGGCGCGCGCGAGAAGACGGTCGAGCAGGGCGCGTTCCTGCGCGTTGGCGAGGTCTAGAACGACCGACTGCTTGTTCGCGTTGAGATAGGCGAACAGCGTGCTTTCGCCCTTGTGAAATGGCCCCATGGCGCGCGTCGGCGCACCGCCGGGCCGCTCGACCTTGATGACCTGTGCGCCGAGATCGGCCAGCAGCTTGCCGGTATATTCGCCGCTGACCCGCTCGGCAGTCTCGATCACGATCAGCCCGGCAAGGGCGCGGGGTGTGTCGCCGGTCATAACGATTGCCCGTCGTCGATGGTGAACGTCGCGCCGGTCACTTGCGCCGAGGCATTGGAGAGCAGGTAGAGCAGCATCGGATCGAGCGCGTCCGTGTCGAGCAGGCGGCGACGGTTGAGTGTCTCGATGTCCGCTCTGCCGCGCTCGCTGGCGAACCACTCGGCGTTGATCTCGGTCGGTATCCAGCCGGGCTGCAGGGTGTTGACGTTGATGCCCTGACGTATCCACTCACGCGCGAACTGGCGCCCGAGGTGGGCCAATCCCGCCTTGCTGGCGGCGTACAGTGCATCGCCGGTGCCGTTCTGTTGTGCCGTGATGGAGCCGATCAGGACAATGCGCCCGTCGCCGCGCTCTGGGCTGCCGCTTGCAATCAGCCGCCGTGCGCCTTCGCGGGCGACGAGATAGGTGCCCAGCAGGTTGGTATCGAGAACGCCCGACAGTGCGGCAGCCGGGACGTCGGTGGACCGGCCTCCAGTGCCGATCCCGGCGTTCGCGACAACCCCATGGACCGTGCCGAACCGCGCCTCCGCAGCATCGAAGGCCGCGATCAGGGATGCTTCGTTGGTTACGTCGAGTGCCACTGCCATGGCCTGCGCCCCGATTTCCGACGCCAGCGCCTGCGTGCGTTCGAGCCTGCGCGCGCCAAGCACCACGCGCCCGCCCGCTGAGGCTATGGCTCGCGCAAAGCCAGCGCCGATGCCCGAAGAAGCTCCGGCGATCAGGGTCGTGCGTCCTTGCAGGGAGAAGCTCACCGGCCTTGCAGCGCTGTCCAGTCGGGCAGCTTGGGCGGCATGGCGACGTACTTGTCGACCGCGAGTTCGAAGTGCCGGATACGGATTTCCTGATAGTCGCCGAGCGTCAGGCTGGGCTTGGCGGAGGCTTCCAGCCCTTCCTGCTGCGCATGGAGGTTGTCGGTGTCCTGATCGAGGATCACGCCGAAACCGGGGTCCATCCCGTCCGCCTCGGCGAAGGACTGGCGATCTTCCAGCACCTGCACTTCGGCGGTCTCCACTTCGCTGCCGTCGCGCGGCTTGGGGCGCATGAACATGACTTCGTAGATCGTGCGGCGGTGGTCCTTCGCATCCGGGCGGAAGCGGTAGATCATCGGCAGCGAGATGCCGGGAAACAGGAACAGGTTGGGGAAGAACGTGTAGCTGTAGGTGTCGAGCAGCTCGGTGTCCGATATGCCCGAAAGATCGGCCTTGGTGGCAGTCTCAAACATCGAGCGGAACATGTCCGCCATGACCTGCCGCGCGCGTTCGCCGTCCTTCAGTTCGGGCTTGCTGCCGCCGAGCGAGGAACTGTCGCCCAGCGTGAAGTTGTCGATGATGTCCTTCTCGGAATACCTGTCGCGCAGCTTGGGGCTGACCACGCCCAAGGTCGAGATGAAGCGGTTCACATGGGCGCCGTAGACGTCATACTGCGAATTCACGTCGCCGTTGGCTGGCGCGACCTGCGGGTGGGTGTCGCCGACGTGGTAGGCCTCCATGAAGGCTTCCATCGTCAGCTTCCAGTTGGCCGGGTAGCTTTTCTGGACGTGGAGATAGATGTAGCGTTCCTCCAGCTTCCATGCCGCCATATGCGCCATGATTTCTGGCCCGAGATAGTCGGCGAGGGCGGGCGCCAACGGGTCCATGTTGATCCACACGAAGCCGCCAAGCAGTTCGACACGAGCCTGCGGGAGACAGTTCCTGCGACCTGCGGTGTGGGCGAAGTCCCACTTCTCCGGGATTTCCTTCAGTGACCCGTCAAGGTTCCAGGTCCAGCCGTGGAATGGGCACTTGAGGTTCATCGCGTAGCCTGCCGTGGCTGAGGGCTTGAGTTTGGTTCCGCGATGCAGGCAGGCGTTGAAGTGGGCGTGAATATCCCCCACGTCGTCGCGCGTCACGACGAAGGAGTAGGGGCCGATATCGTAGACGTAGTAGTCCCCCGCCTCCGGAATGTGGTCCTCCCGACAGGCCATCTGCCAGGTGCGGGTCCAGAGGCGTTCGAACTCCGCGGTGGCGAAGGCGGGATTGACGTAGCGGTCCTTGGAAATGTCCTCGCTGCCGAGATATTCGTAGCTCTCGCTGGCGGCCCATGCAGGCGCGGCGACGCGGTCGCGGGCGATGATCTCCTGCGTGGTCTCGGCCGGGCACCGGGCCTCGCCGGGTTGTAGCATGCCGGTTTCGACGTTCATTCCTTGCTCCCGCTCAATATCATTCCGCTGCCTGGAGAACGGGCGTATGGCCCGTTGCCGGTGCGGGAAGGGTGGATTTCTGGACCGCGCCGCCCTTCATCACGAAGACGACCTGCTCCGGCCCGGAGAGCACGGAGATGTCCGCAAGCGGATCGCCATCGACGAGGATGAGGTCTGCCAGCCTGCCCGGCTCCAGCGTGCCGAGATCGTCGTAGCCCATCGCCAGCCCGCCGTTGCGCGTGGCGCAGACGAGCGCATCGGCAGGCGAGTAGCCATAGTGATCGACGAAGAACCGGAGGTCGCGGCCCTGCGTGCCCTGTTTGCTCCATCCGAAGCCGTAGTCGCCGCCGATCAGGTGACGGATGCCGCGCTTGCGCAGTTCGGTGTGAGTGCGGATCGAGTTTTCGAGCAGTTCGGGAATGTTCATGTAGCCGCCGACTTCCGGCGTCAGTCCGTGCGCCGATGCCTCGCCCGCCATGATCTGGGCGAAGAGGCCGACGGTCGGCACCACGAAGATGCGCTCCCGCGCTTCCTCCATCATGTCGAGCAGTTCTTCGTCCGCGTATTCGGTGTGGAACAGGGCGTCGACGCCCGCGCGAATGCAGTGCTTGGAGCCTTCGATCGAGCGGGTATGGGCATTGATCTTCCGGCCGAAGGCATGTGCCGTCTCGGCTGCGACGCGGATTTCCTCGAAGGTCATCGGCGTCGTGTGGCCGGGGGTGTTCGGATAGAACGGGTCGCCCGACACATCGAGCTTCACGTTGTCCACGCCCTCGCGGCAATGCAGGCGCACGGCCCGGCGCATCTCGTCCACGCCGTCGACGATGGTGGAGGGGCCGATGCGCGGGTTATGCAGCCTGCTCTCGTCGCCCATGCCGCCGGTGACGGTGATCTCCAGCCCGCCGGCGCGGATGCGCGGGCCGGGCAGGCGTCCGGCGTTCACCTCGTCACGCACGGCGACGGCCAGCTTCAACTTGGCTTCGGAGGCTCCGTAGGCGCTGGTGAAGCCCGCCTCGATCAGCGCTTTCGCCCCGCGCGCGGCGGTGAAGACCTGAGTTTCCGGACAAGGGGTGATGAGGTCTTCGGTGGCGCATACGTTCTCGAACGAGAGGTGCGCGTGGCCCTCGGTCATGCCGGGCATGCAGAAGAGGCCGGTGGCGTCGATCACGGTGTCGTCGGCGCGGATCTGCGCGGCTGCGCCGACCGAGACGATCCGCTCGCCGTCGACGACGAGGTCGCCCTTGGAAGCTGCCGCGCCGGTGGCGGTAAACAGCATTGCGTTGCGGATCACGGTGCGGGCCACGGGTCTCTCTCCTTGCGGGGTCGAGACTAGGCGGGGCATTTCCGGCGGCAAATGACTGGCCGGGCAGGGCCGGTATCCTCTGGCGGCGCGGGCTTCCGGGCCAGTCAAAAGCCGGGGCCGCGCAGGCAGTTCCAACGCCCCCGCGCTCAGGGCATCAAGGAGTTGAGGTTTGTTTTATGGCGAATTACTATTCGCCAAATAGAACCATACTATCGAGAGGACAGCGCAACCCGATGGGCACCCTGACAGTCACCATGACCGATGTCGATGGCGAGACCCGCACTTTCGAGGGCATCGAGGAAGGCATCAGCCTCATGGAAGTCGGCCGCCAGAACGGCGTTGCCGGGATCATGGGGGACTGCGGCGGGGGCTGTGCCTGCGCGACGTGCCATGTCTATGTCGATGAAAACTGGCAGGAAAAGGTCGGCGCGCCGGACGACATCGAGTTTGCGATGCTCGACATGGTGGCGGACGTGATGAAGGACAATTCGCGCCTCGGCTGCCAGATCCGCATGTCCTTCGAACTCGACGGACTGCAGGTCACGGTCGCCCCGGCTTCCTCCTACTGAGTGCAGATCGGGACAAGCGCGCGTTCGAGGGCGGGCATGGCCGCGTCCCCGGCGGGCGTTCATAACCGGGCCGGAAGCAGGATGACAGGACGGACATGGCAACCCAGATTTCGCAGGACCGCATTTCCGAGCGGCAGGCGCTGAGCCCCGAGCAGGAGCAGCTGCTGGCCGAAGGCTCGCTCGCCGATACCGCGATCCAGGCGCGGCCGCGCGATTTCTACGCGGCGATGCGCCATGGCGACCCGATCCACTTCGATGCGCGGCTGGGTTCGTGGCTGGTGACCCGGCACGAGGATATCTCCGCCGTGCAGTCGGACCCGGTGACGTTCTCGGTGCAGCACGGCTATTCCGAGCAGCAGGCGCGGGGGATGCGGGGCGAATTCGAGGCCTATCTGCGCGAGCATGGCGGCGGTTACTTCCCCGACGCGATCATGTCCGACCCGCCGTATCACACGCGAATCCGCCGATTGATGGAACAGGCCTTCACCGCCCACCGCGTCAAGGAACTGGAGCCGCGCATTACCGAGGTGGTGCGCGGGGTGATCGCCGAGGCCATCGCCAAAGGGGACGGAAAGTGCGACGCGGTGAAGGACATCGCGATCCCGCTGACCATCCGGGTGATCGTCGAGCAGCTTGGCCTCGATCCCGGCATGGAGGCGCAGATTTCGCGCTGGTCGGTGGCGGTGACGGCGCAGATCGGGGCGATGCAGACGCGTGAGACGATGCTGGAGAATGCCGCGCAAATCGCTGAATTGCAACGCTATCTCATCGCCAAGATGCAGGCCTGCGAGGAAAATCCGAGCGAGGACATGATCTCCGACCTTGTCCATGCCGAAGTCACCAACGCCGACGGAACCCGCGAAAAGCTGACGTTTGCGGAGGCGGTCTCGCTCGTCCGGGCCACGCTGATCGCCGGGAACGACACGACGGCGACCGCGATCGGCAACCTGTTCTACGTCCTCACCACCAAACCCGAAATGGCGGAATTGCTGGAAAAAGTGGTCGATGACGAGCGCCAGCTCAACCGTTTCATCGAGGAGCACCTGCGCAACGAGCCGCCGGTGCGCGCGCTGTCGCGGATGACCACGCGCGAGGTCGTGGTGAACGGCACGACGATCCCGGCGAACGCGCACATGCTGCTCGTCTACGGGTCCGGCAACGATGACGAGAGCGTGTTTCCCGAGCCGCGCAAGTTCGACATAACCCGCGCAAATCTGGGGCGTCACGTCGCTTTCGGGGGTGGTCCGCACCGCTGCATCGGGCTCGCCCTGGCGCGCATGGAGGTGAAGGTGGCGGCGCGCGAGATCGCCCGGCAGATGGCGAACATCCGCCTCGCGATCCCGGAAAACGAGATCCGCTACACGCCCAGCGTGGCCACCCACACCATCGAATCGCTGCCGATCACGTTCGAAAAGCGCGTGCACTGAACTGAACCTAAGCCGCACAGAACGGTACAAGAGGGGGACTGAAGCGCAGTGGAACAGGAACTGGCGGGCAAAGTGGCGGTCGTGACCGGAGGCGCCGGAGGAATCGGCCGCGCGACGGTGGAACTGTTCGTCCGGCAAGGTGCGAAAGTGGTCATCGCCGACCTTGCCGACGAGGCGGGCGAAGCGCTTGCCGACCGGCTCGGCGACGCGGCGATCTATCGCCACACCGACGTCAGCGAGCCCGAGGCGATGCAGGCGCTGGTGGACACCGCCGTCGATCGCTTCGGCGGGCTCGACGTGATGTTCAACAACGCCGGGATTTCGACCCGGCCCTATCCGAGTTTCCTCGACGATCGGCTCGACGATTTCGACCGGGTGATGCGCGTCAACGTGCTGGGGCCGATGCTGGGGACGCGCAACGCGGCGCGGGTGATGAAGGCGCAGGGGCGCGGCGGGGTGATCCTCAACAATGCCTCGATCGCGGGGACGCTGGCGGGCCTCGGCATGATGACCTACCGCGCGTCCAAGGCGGCGCTGATCCAGTTTGCCAAGTCCTCCGCCATCGATCTTGCGCAGCACGGCATCCGGGTGAACTGCATCGTGCCGGGCCATGTGCGCACCGAACTGTCCTCGTTCGGGCAGGCCGGGGCCGACGCGGCGCTGGCGGCCCGGATCGAGAGCGGGGTGAACGCGGTCTACCTGTCGAACCAGCTCATCAAGCGGCGCGGCGAGCCGGATGACGTGGCCGAGGTCGCGCTGTTCCTGGCGAGCGACCGCGCGCGGCACATGACCGGCGCGGTGATCCCGGTCGAGGGCGGGGTGACGGTTGGCGATCCGGTCAACCACCTGCAGGACATCCTCGACGCCCGCGCGGCGGCGATGACGGTGGAGGATGCCGAAGTCTGAGATACGACTCCGCACCAGCGGGGCACATTGGGGAGAGGAACGATGAGGACCATCTTCGCGGCCGCGCTGGCCGCCGGGACCATGCTTTCACCCGTCGCTGCGGTTGCCCAGTCGGCATCGCCGCCTGCACCGCAAGCCGCAGCGCCCGAAATCCATGAGGGCGACATCGTCGTCACCGCGCGCCGCCGGGACGAGGCGCTGTCCACCGTGCCCGCCGCGATCACCGCGCTCGGCAGCGACGATCTCATCGAGCGGGGCGTGCGCACCGATTCCGATCTTCAGGCGGTCGCGCCGGGGCTGACGATCCGGCAGACGCAGGGCAACAACTCGCTCACTTACTCGATCCGTGGCCAGACGGCGGACACGTTCTCCGGCTCGCCCTCGGCGGTGATCGCCTATCTCAACGAAGTGCCGCTGACGATCAACGGCGCCTCCTCGTTCTACGATCTGGAAAACGTGCAGGTGCTGAAGGGCCCGCAGGGCACGCTGTTCGGCCGCAACGCCACCGGCGGCGCGGTGCTCTACAACTCGGCCAAGCCCACCGACCGGCTGGAAGGCCTGATCCGCGGGCGCATCGGCAACTACGACCTGCGCGAAGTGGAGGGCATGCTCAACCTGCCGCTGATCGAGGACAAGGTGCTGCTGCGCGGCGCCTTCGACGTGGTGCGCAAGGACGGCTACATCCGCAACCTGTTCAACGGCGACCGCCTGGGCGACGTGAAGCGCGACGGCGGCCGCGTGACGCTGACGCTCAAGCCGACCGAGACGATCAGCAACACGACGATGGTGCAGTACACCCGTTCGCGCGGCACCAACACCGGCGCGTCGTACACTTACAGCGTCTACGGCTGCGGAGACACCAACAACGGCTTCGCGCTGACGTGCGGGGCGGGGCTGCTGTTCGGGCCGGGGCTCGACAGCGTTGCCGGGCCGGGCGCATGGGACGCCTATCTTGCCGCGCATCCCGGGGCCTATGCGCCCGGCCTGATCGCCTATGTCGACGAGCAGCGCCGCATCGGCCCGTACCGCACGCGCCATCCGGGCGGGGCCAGCCATCGCGGGCGCGACTGGTTCGTCACCAACACCACCGAGATCGAGCTGGGCGACAATGCCACGCTGCGCAACATCGCGGGCTTCTCCAACTCGCGCACGCGCTCGGAACAGCCGCAGCTCGGCGCGCCCTTCGTCACCATCCTCACCGCCAACGCCGCCTCGGGCGAGTACGGCAACCAGCTGCGCGTGCGCTCCTTCTCCGAGGAACTGCAGCTGGTGGGCGAGGCGATGGACGGGCGGCTGGACTACATCTTCGGCGCGTACTTCCAGCGCCAGCGCAGCGACACCATCTGGCCGCAGACCTATTTCGACGTGTCGCCGGTGCTGGCACCGGCCTACGTCACCAACGCCTTTCGCCTGCGCAACCGTACCGATGCGCTCTATGGCCAGCTATCCTACGAGATCGTCCCCGACCTCAAGCTGACCGGCGGCCTGCGCTATACGTGGGAGCGCGTGAAGATCGCGCAGCTGCCGCAGGCGACGTACACGTTCGGCGCGCCCGACCAGAAGAAGACCTTCTCCGACCCGTCGTGGGAAGTGGGGCTGGAATACAAGGTGAGCGCGGACTGGTTCGCCTATCTCAAGACGCGCGGCAGCTTCCGTTCGGGCGGCTTCAACGGCGCCGCGCCGCCGGTGAACGCCACCGCGACCGATGGCGGCAACCTGTTCGATTCCGAGCATACGCAGGACATCGAGGCGGGTCTGAAGTTCGCCGGCACCGTCTTCGGACGGCCCGCCAACTTCGCCAGCGCCGTCTTCGTGCAGTGGATCCAGGACGTGCAGCGCGTGGAGTTCCCCGATCCCGATGGTCCCGGCGGCCTCGCCTCGATCGCGGTGACGGCCAACGTCCCGTCCAGCCGCATCTGGGGCTTCGAGGCGCAGGGTTCGGTCCGGCCCGCCGCGTGGCTGGAGATCGGCGGATCGGGGGCCTACACCAAGGCCACCTTCACCAACGGGAATATCTCCCTTTTCGGCAATCCCTATTCCTACGGGCCGGTGGGCGACACGCCGAAGTTCTCCGGCACCGCCTATGCGCAGGTCTCGGTCCCGGTGGGCGAGGCCATGGGTGACGTCTCCCTGCGCGGCGAGGTCTACGGACAGACGGCGCAGTACTTCTCCAACGCCGCCGCCTCGATTGCGCCGGGCACGCGCCTGCCGGGCTATGCGCTGCTCCACGCGCGGCTGGACTGGAAGGACATCGCGGGCTCCGACTTCTCGGCGGCGCTGTTCGCCAAGAACCTGACGGACAAGGCCTACTTCGTTGGCGGCATGACGCTGGCGGCCGCCCTCGGCCACAACGCCGCCGCCGTGGGCGAGCCGCGGACCTACGGGCTGGAACTGAGCTATCGGTTCTAGGGGCGGGGGTGGCCCTTCGCGGCATCCCTCCTTTCGTCATTGCGAGCGCAGCGAAGCAATCCAGCGTCGTGGGCCGACCGTGGATTGCTTCGCTGCGCTCGCAATGACGAATGTGGGTGTTTCCGCTCAGGCTGAGCCTGTCGAAGCCCCCGGCGGGCGGGCGCTACCCCTCCAGAAGAAACGCTTCGATCTCCCGCGCGATCACGCCCGGAATTTCGAGGTTCAGCATGTGCCCCGCCTCGGCATGGTCGATGCGCTTCACGGCCTGCCCCATCGCTGCGATGGCATCGGCGATCATCCGGAAATCGAGCGTGTCGCGCCCGCCTGTCAGCAGCAGCGTGGGCACGGTCAGTTCGCCCAGCCGCTCACTGTCGGGGAGGGCGGGGCGGTGGGTGTCCTGCACCCACTGGCGGCCGTGGAACGCCTCGATCGAGGCGCGCATGGCCTCGGCGGCGGGGCCTTCGCGCACCGCGTCGAAGAGGGGGTGTCGCCACCACAAGTCGCGGGCGAGCGCCATGTCTCCGGCGCGGGCGGCGCGGCCGATGGTCTTCCAGCGCTCGATCCAGTCGGCGCTCCACGACCAGCCGACCATGAGCGGGCTGACCAGCACCAGCCGCCGCACGCGCTCCGGGTGGTCGAGCGCGAAGTTCAGCACCGTCGCCCCGCCCAGCGACATGCCGCACAGGTCCGCCTGCGCGATGTCCAGCGCGTCCAGCAGTGCCAGCAGGTCGTCGGCGTGGGAGTAGGGCGCGTCGTGCGCCGTGGATGCGCCGAAGCCGCGCTGGTCGTAGCCGATCAGCGCGCGTCCGGGCGAGAGCGCCGCGACGAGCGGATCCCAGTCGCGCCGGGAGCCGCCGAAGCCGTGGACCAGCACCAGCGGCGTGCCGGTGCCGTTGCGGCGTTCGGCGGCGAGGGTGGCGCCGGGGATGGGGATGGTGAGGGGTGTCATGGCGGTAGGCTAGGGCACCTGATGCGAGGATGAAATACCAAGCCCGTCATCCCGGCGAAGGCCGGGACCGTGGGCAGTGAACGGCCCACCTCGCGTTCAAACGCCCTTGCGCAAGCTCGCGCCTAAAGACGGCCCACGGTCCCGGCCTTCGCCGGGATGACGAGGCAGCCCTCAAGCCGAACCCATATACCGCCCGCCGTTGGTGCTGATGGTCTGCCCGGTCATGTAGCTGGCTTCCTCCGAGGCGAGGAACGCCGCCGCCGCCGCGATGTCCGCGACCTGGCCGAGACGGCCCACCGGCAGCGATGCGCCATAGGCGTCGGCGTCGATCGGGGCGCCGCGCAGCATCGGGGTGTCGATCGATCCGGGCGGAATCATGTTGGCGGTAATGCCGGTCTTGCCCAGTTCCATCGCCAGCGCCTTGGTCAGCCCCAGCAGCCCGCCCTTGGAGGCGACGTAGTGGCTCTGCGCGAAGGAGCCGGACTGCGTGGAGGACGAGGTGATGTTGATAATGCGGCCCCAGTTGGCGGCCAGCATGTCGGGCACGATTTCCTTGGTGACCAGCCACGGGCCCTTGAGGTTGACGCGGATGACCTTGTCGAACTCCTCGTCGTCCACCTCCATGAAGGGCGTGAACGGCGCGATCCCGGCGTTGTTGACGAGGATTGTGATGGCGCCGAACGCGCTGCGCGTCGTGTCGGCGGCGGCCTTGATCGCGGCCTTGTCGGAGCAGTCGACGGTCACGGCCATGGCCTTGCCGCCTGCCGCCTCGATCTGCCTGACGGTCTCCGCCGCGCCCTCGGGGTTGAGATCCCACACGGCGATGGCGGCCTTGTCCTCGGCCAGCCGCAGCGCGATGCCCCGGCCGATGCCCGAACCCGCGCCGGTGACGACGGCGACCTTGCCGTCAAGCGAACGTGTCATGATGAATGCTCTCCCGCACTGAATGCTGAACGTGTGAACAGCATCGGTGCGGGGAGGTCAAACCGTGGGTGCGATGCCGACGGTTGGCGTGATGATGCAGGGGGCTTCGACGTGTCGGGCCCCCACATTCGTCATTGCGAGCGCAGCGAAGCAATCCACGCGGTTGGGGCCGACATGGATTGCTTCGCTGCGCTCGCAATGACGACGAAAGACGTTCCTTACATCTTCTCCGCGAAGCTGCCGTAGCGGCCGCGGTGGAACAGCATCGGCTCGTCCTCGCGCACGGTTTCCATGCGCAGCACCTCGCCGAGCACGAACCAGTGGTCGCCCGCTTCGGTGACGGAGTAGAGCTTGCACTCGATCGCGGCGATGGAGTCGGCGATCACCGGCAGGTTGTGCTCGGAGATGGCGTATTCCACGCCGACGAACTTCGCCTCGCCCTTGGCGGTCACGGCCTTGCAGACCGGTCCCTGGTCGCTCGCCATGACGTTGACGCAGAAGTGACCAGCCTTCTCGATCAGCGGCCACGAGGTCGAGGACTTGTCCGGGAAGAAGCCGACCAGCGGCGGGTCGAGCGACACCGAGGTGAAGCTGCCGACGACCATGCCTGCGGGCTTGTCGTCGTCGAGCGCGGTGATGACGCACACGCCGGTGGGATAGCTGCCGAGAACCTTGCGGAACTCTGCCGGATCGATGGTCGTCTCACTCACGCGCCTGTCACCTTTTTCTGTTGCCCCGGCGGCGACCCCCGCGCGCCTGATGGTTCCCGATATCGAATAAGCGTTGGCATATCCGAACGCCAGCGCCATCGCGATATCGTCGCCCCCTAGTGCCCGTAAGGCCTGTGCCGGGCAAGGGGGCACCGGTATTCAGCACAAATCCCTCCGGTCCGCGACCATTGCGCCGGATGCCTGATGACATGAGGTTTTTGCAAGCTCAGGATTTAATCGCTCGCTTAATTAAACTTGCGCCTGCCTCGCCAAAGGTGCAGGTGAGCATGGTGTGGCGGATCGCCTAACTCGGGAAACGAGGGACGATCCGGATGCCAGCTTGAACGCGGGGCCTGACGGACACCTGCGCGCTGAACACAAAGGGAAGATGGACATGGCTACTGCCGAACTGATCGCCGAAACGCCCGTTGCCGCCGAAGTCGCCGAACTGGTCGCCCGCTCCCGCGCGGCGCAGGCGCAGATCGAGAACGCCACGCAGGAACAGGTCGACCGCTGGATTCGCGGCATGGTCTACGCCGTGTGCAAGCCCGGCATGGACGAGGAAATCGCCCGCGAGACCGTGGAAGAGACGCAGCTCGGCAACTACGAGGGCAAGTTCAAGAAGATCTCGATCAAGACCCGCGCCACGCTCTACGACATCATCGACGACAAGTCGGTGGGCATCATCGACGAGATTCCCGAGCGCAACATCGTCAAGATCGCGAAGCCCGTCGGCGTGATCGGCGCGCTCTCGCCCTCGACCAATCCCGAGGCGACCCCGGTCATCAAGGCGATCAGCGCGGTCAAGGGCCGCAACTCGATCATCATCTGCCCGCACCCGCGCGCCAAGTTCGTCAACGCCAAGATCTGCAACCTGATGCGCGACGCGCTGGTGAAGATGGGCGCGCCCGCCGACCTCGTGATCCCGATCGAGCAGCCCTCGGTCGAGAAGACCAACGAAGTCATGAAGCAGTGCGACCGCATCCTCGCCACCGGCGGCACGCCGATGGTGAAGGCGGCCTATTCCTCGGGCACCCCGGCGCTGGGCGTGGGCGTGGGCAACGCTGTCATCACCGTGGACGACACCGCCGACCTCGATGACGCCGCCGCCAAGATCCTGCTGTCGAAGACGCTCGACAACGCGGCCTCATGCTCGTCCGACAATGCGGTGATCCTGCTCGACGCGATCTACGACACCATGCTGGAGAAGCTGAAGGCCAAGGGCGGCTTCATCATCGAGGGCGAGAACAAGACCAAGCTGCAGAATGCGATCTGGGAAGACGGCGAGCACATCAACGCCAAGGTCGTCGCCCAGTCGGCGCAGTTCATCGCCGATTACGCGGGCTTCGCGATCCCCGAAGGCACTGCCTTCTTCATCGTGCCCGAAACCGGCTACGGACCGGACTACAAGTTCTCGGGCGAGAAGATGACCGTCACCATGGCGCTCTACCGCGCCAAGGACATCGACGACGCCATCCGCCTGACCAACGCCATCCAGGGCTATCAGGGACAGGGCCACTCGGCGGGCATCTACTCGCAGAGCGACGACAACATCCTCAAGCTGGCGTTCGGCACCAAGACCAGCCGCGTGATGGTGAACCAGCCGCAGTCGGCCTCGAACTCGGGCAACCTGTGGAACGGCATGCGCCAGACCTTCTCGCTGGGCTGCGGATCGTGGGGCGGCAACGCCACCAACAACAACGTGACGTGGCGCGATCTCATCAACGAGACCTGGGTGTCCAAGCCGCTCGCGCAGCACAAGGTCATCCCCTCGGACGAGGCGCTGTTCGGAAAGGACATCATCGAACTGGTGGGCTGACCCTATCGCGGCAACCGGATAAGGGGCGGTGCGTTTCTGCACTTTTATCCGCTTCCTTGTCCGGGGCCGCGAATGGAGACGACCGATGACCCGCACGCTTCCGCTTCTCACTCTCACCGCCGCGCTGGCGCTGGCTGCCTGCTCGAAGCAGCCCGAGGCCCCTGCGAGCACCGCCGCGCCGACCGAGACCGAGGACGTGTTCCAGGAATCGCCCGCGCCGGTGGAAGCGACCGAGGCGGGCGAGGGTGCGGCGGTCGGCATGTCGGAAATCCCGGAGACGATCCGCGGCCGCTGGGGCCTCGTCGCCGCCGACTGCACCAGCACCAGGGGCGACGCCAAGGGCCTGCTGGAAGTGTCGGACGACCAGCTCAAGTTCTACGAATCGGTCGCGAAGCTGGGCGAGATCAAGGAAGCGGGCGAGAGCCGCATCCGCGCCACCTTCGACTATACCGGCGAGGGGCAGAGCTGGACCAACGACGTCGTGCTCGATGTGCAGGACGACGGCAAGACGATGATCCGGCGGGATTACGGCAAGGACGCCATGCCGGGACCGCTCAAGTATACCCGCTGCGCGTGAGGGCAGCGGCCATGACCAAACAGGGATGCAGATGACCGAACAGTTCGGACTCACCGAAGACCAACTCGCGATCCAGGAGACTGCGCGCAAGTTCACCGCCGACCGGATCACGCCCTTCGCGGCGGAGTGGGACGAGAAGCACCACTACCCGGTCGACGTGTGGAAGGCTGCGGGCGAACTGGGCTTCGGGGCGATCTACGTGTCCGAGGAAAACGGCGGCATCGGTCTGTCCCGCCTCGACGCGGCGCTCATCATGGAGGCCATGTCCTACGGCTGTCCCGCCACCAGCGCCTACGTCTCCATTCACAACATGGGCGCGTGGATGATCGATGCGTTCGGCGACCAGCAACTCAAGGACCGTTACCTGCCCGAACTGGTGACGATGGAGAAGATCGCCTCCTACTGCCTGACCGAGCCCGGCTCCGGTTCGGACGCGGCGGCGCTCAAGACGACCGCGCGGCTGGACGGCGATGCCTATGTTCTCAACGGCACCAAGCAGTTCATCTCGGGCGGCGGCGTCAACGACGTCTACCTCGTCATGGCCCGCACCGGGGAGCATAAGTCGCGCGGCATCTCCTGCTTCGTGGTGGACAAGGACACGCCGGGCGTCAGCTTCGGCGCGCCGGAGAAGAAGCTGGGCTGGAATGCCTCGCCCACCGCGCAGGTCATCTTCGACAACGCCCGCGTGCCGGTCGAGAACCGCGTCGGGGCCGAGGGCGACGGCTTCAAGTTCGCGATGGCGGGCCTCGACGGCGGCCGTCTGAACATCGGCGCCTGCTCGCTCGGCGGGGCGCAGCGCTGTCTCGACGAGGCGGTGCAGTACGCCAAGGACCGCAAGCAGTTCGACCAGCCCATCGCCGAGTTCCAGAACACCCAGTTCCGGCTGGCAGACATGGCCGCCGAACTGGAAGCGGCGCGCGCGCTGCTCTACCTCGCCGCCGCCAAGGTTTCCGCCGGGGCGCCCGACAAGACGCGGTTCTCCGCGATGGCCAAGCTGATCGCCACCGACACCGGATCTTCCGTGGTCGACCGGGCCTTGCAGATCTTCGGCGGCTACGGCTACCTGCGCGACTATCCGATCGAGCGCTTCTGGCGCGACCTGCGCGTCCATCGCATCCTCGAAGGCACCAACGAGGTCATGCGCATGATCGTCGGCCGCGACCTGCTGAAGTAAGGGGGCTCCTGTGACTGACGAAGTGCTGTTCCGGCGCGAAGGCGTCGCGGGGATCGTCTCGCTCAACCGCCCCAAGGCGATCCACGCGCTGACGCTGGACATGTGCCGGGCGATGATCGGCCAGCTCACCGAATGGGCTGACGACGATGCGGTGAAGGTCGTCCTGATCGAGCACGCCGAAGGGCGCGGCTTCTGTTCGGGCGGCGACATCAACCTGCTGCGCCAGTCCGCGCTGAATGACGGCGGCGAGGCGGGGCGGCAGTTCTTCTTCGAGGAATACCGCCTCAACCACCAGCTGTTCACTTATGACAAGCCGATCGTGGCCTTCATGGACGGCATCACGATGGGCGGCGGCGTCGGCATCTCGCAGCCCGCGAAGTACCGCGTGGCGACCGAGAACACCCGCTACGCCATGCCGGAGACGGGCATCGGCCTGTTCCCCGACGTCGGCGGCGGCTGGTATCTCTCGCGCCTCGACGGGCGCGTCGGCCAGTTCCTCGCGTTGACGGGCGCGCGGTTCGACGGGGCGGAATGCCTCTGGGCGGGCCTTGCGACGCACCACCTGCCCGCAGAGGCGCTGGCGGACGCCAAGAGCCGCATCGCGGCGGGCCACGAGATCGGCGGCGTGCTCGCCGCGCTCTCGACCAAGGCGCCCGAGCCGAAGGTCGCCGCCAACGCGGGCGCGATCCGCAGGCACTTCGCCTTCGACACGCTGGAGCAGGTGCTCGCCTCGCTGGAGGCGGATGCCAATGAAAATGGGAGCGAGTGGGCGGCGAAGGAACTCGCCACCCTGCGCACCAAGAGCCCGCAGGCGTGCAAGGTCTCGCTGCGCCAGCTGGAGGACTCGCTGACCCTCGAAACCTTCGCGCAGAACATGGCGATGGAATACCGCATCGGCAGCCGCGTGCTGGTCCTGCCGGACTTCGCCGAGGGCGTGCGCGCGGTCATCGTCGACAAGGACCAGAGCCCCAAGTGGCACCCCGCCGCGCCCGAGGGCGTCACCGAAGAGATGCTGGACGCGATCTTCGCGCCGCTTGCCCCTGAAGAGGACTGGAAGCCGCTATGAGCACCTACGAAATGATCCTGGTCGAGCAGAAGGGCGGCGTCACGCTCATCACGCTCAACCGTCCGCAGGCGCTCAACGCGCTGAACTCGAAGGTTCTGGCCGAGCTGATCGAGGCTTTCGCCGCGTTCGAGGCGGACCAGTCGCAGGGCTGCGCGGTGATCACCGGCTCGGGCGAAAAGGCTTTCGCGGCAGGCGCCGACATCAAGGAGATGTCCGACAAGCCGAGCGCGGAGTTCTATTCGGAGGACTTCTTCGCGGGCTGGACCAGCCAGATCGTCAAGACCACCCGCAAGCCGTGGATCGCGGCGGTCAACGGCTTCGCGCTGGGCGGCGGGTGCGAACTGGCGATGATGGCGGACTTCATCATCGCCTCCGAGAACGCCAAGTTCGGCCAGCCCGAGATCAAGCTGGGCGTCGCGCCCGGCATGGGTGGATCGCAGCGCCTGACCCGCGCGGTCGGCAAGTCTAAGGCCATGGACATGTGCCTGACCGGCCGCATGATGGACGCCGCCGAGGCCGAGCGCTCGGGCCTCGTCAGCCAGGTCGTGCCGCTCGCCAGCCTGCTGGAAACGGCGATGAAGTCGGCCGAGACGATCGCCGCGATGCCGCCGCTCGCCGCGACCATGAACAAGGAAATGGTCAACCTCGCCTTCGAGACCACGCTCGACACCGGCCTCGTGCTGGAGCGCCGCATGTTCCAGGTGCTCACCGCCACCGAGGACAAGGTCGAGGGCATGGCCGCCTTCGTCGAGAAGCGCCCCGGGGTGTGGAAGGGGAAGTAAGCCTGCCTCCCCAAAGGTTCGTCATTGCGAGCGCAGCGAAGCAATCCATGGTGGCTCACGCCGCTGGATTGCCGCGGACCTTCGGTCCTCGCAATGACGAATCCAAGGGAGGGGCCACGTCGTTGACCTGCCTAGCCGAAAGGCGGGCTGGTCACGGCCTGCGGTCCCGGATCAAGTCCGGGACGACGAATCTGGAGAGCATGCAATGAAGATCGCATTCATCGGCCTCGGCAACATGGGCGGCGGCATGGCCGCGAACCTCGTGAAGGCCGGGCACGAAGTCCACGCCTTCGACCTTTCGCCCGATGCGCTGACCAAGGCGGCGGAGAACGGCTGCGCGACCTACACCGCCGTGCCCGATGCGGTTGCGGACGTGGACGCGGTCGTCACCATGCTGCCCAACGGCGGCATCGTGAAGGCGGTCTACACCGCCGACGTGATCGGCAAGGCCCCGGCGGGCGCGCTGTTCCTCGACTGCTCGACGATCGACCTCGCCACCGCGCGCGAAGTGGCGGAACTGGCCGTGGCGGCGGGCTACGAGATGGTCGATGCGCCGGTGTCCGGCGGCATCGCGGCGGCCAACGGCGGCACCCTGACCTTCATGGTCGGCGGCTCCGAGGCTGCGTTCGAGAAGGCGAAGGTGGTGCTCGAACCGATGGCCAAGGCGGTCATCCTAGCGGGCGAGAGCGGTGCGGGGCAGGTCGCCAAGATGTGCAACAACATGCTGCTGGCGATCCACATGATCGGCACCTGCGAGGCGCTGGCGCTGGCCGAAAAGGCGGGCCTCGATCCGCAGAAGTTCTACGAGATCAGCTCCAAGTCCACCGGCTACTGCTGGTCGCTCAACGACTACACGCCCGCGCCCGGCGTCGGTGCGGCGAGCCCGGCGGACAACGGCTATACGGGCGGCTTCGCCTCGGCGCTGATGCTGAAGGACTTGCGCCTCGCGATGGGCGGCGCCGAGACGGCGGGCGCGACCGTGCCGCTGGGCGAGCACGCGACGAAGATCTACGAGGCTTTCGTCGAGGCCGGAAACGGCGGCAAGGACTTCGGCGCGATCTTCACGACGTTGTGACCTCAATTCCTCCCCGAGCTTGCTCGGGGAGGGGGACCGCCCGCGAAGCGGGTGGTGGAGGGGGAAGGGTCAGGAAAATCCCCCTCCGTCAGCGCTCCGCGCTGCCACCTCCCCGAGACAAGCTCGGGGAGGAATTACGTCTCTCCACCTCGAACCTTGGCAGCTTCATGCCCTTGGTCCGGCTGGTGAGGTGGTACGCGCGGCACAGTCCGCACTTGTACGCGCGCAGCGGAAACGGCGCGCGCTCGGCCACTTCCAGCGCCTCGGCCTCGGTGGCGTAGCGCGCCTTGCGACGGCAGATGCCGGGCCGCGTGCGCATCAGGCGAGGAGGCCCGCTCCCAGCAGCATGAGCAGCTTCACGTCCATCGCGTAACCCTGCGCGCGCCACTGCGCCACGGCGACGGCGATGCCCGACAGCGGGACGCGGTGGACCACGATGTCCTCGCTGTCGACGCCGCCGCCGTCGCCGACCTTCACCAGATCGCGGGCGCGGAACAGGGTGAAGCTCTCGCTGACCATGCCGGGGGAGGAGAAGAACTCGCCCACCGTCTCCATGCGGCCCGCGTGGTAGCCGGTCTCTTCCTCAAGCTCGCGCGCGGCGGCGACGGACGCGTCCTCGTCCGCGTTGTCGTCATGGTCGCCGACGAGCCCGGCGGGCAGTTCGATGCACCGCTTGCCCAGCGGCACGCGGTACTGGTCGACGAGGATGACGTGATCTTCCGGATCGACCGCCAGGATCACCGCCGCCCGGATCCCGCGCGAGCGGCTGACGTATTCCCAGCGGCCTTGCCGCTTGGCGGTGATGAAGCGGCCCTCCCACATCGTTTCCAGCGGCTTGTCGGCATCGTGGTGGTCGGAAAGCGCAGAAGTCATACTTCGATCAGCCTGTCGGGAAGTTCGTTGACGTCGCCCGGCAGGCGGGGGACGTGGAGGGAGAGGATCGCGCCGACCTTGCCGACGCCCGCGACCATGGCCTCCGCCGTGCGGCCCTGCCGCAGTTCGGCGAGCATGGCGTTGATCGCATCGGCCCAGACGCCGGGCTCCACCTTGCTGGCGATGGCCTCGTCCGCAAGGATCTCGACGCGGTGCTCGCGCATGGAGAGGTAGATGAGGATGCCGGTGCGCCCCGTGGTGCGTTTCTCCGCGCCGATGCGATAGGCCCGCATGGCGCGGTCATGGACGCGGCGGGTGCGGATCGGCGCGGGGATCAGGAAGAACTTGAGCGGCTGCCACAGCTGGAGCAGCAGCATCGCGCCGAACTTGATCGCCACCACGCCGAGCGCGAGCGAGAGGATCATGCGCGGCGTCCACTCGTGCCCCCAGTCCGCGATCAGCAGGTCGTAGAGGCCCATGTAGAACTGAGGCGCGAGTGCCAGCGCGCCGAGCGCGAGGAACCCGACGAAGGCCGCCCACGCCAGCGCGACGTCGGTGTAGCCGTCTGAACGGTCCGCCAGGATCGTGACGATCTCTCCCGAACTGAGCAGTTCGGCCTCCGCCACGGCAGCGGTGATGCGATCGTGGTCGGCCTCGTTGAGATACTTGGGTGTCGCCATGTTACCAGCTCCCGCTCGCGCCGCCGCCACCCGAACTACCGCCTCCGCCGGAGAAGCCGCCGCCACCCCAGCCTCCGCCGCCTCCACCGAAGCCGCCCCAGCCACCGCCGCGATCGTCGTCGTCATCGCCGCCGAAGCCGCCGGGGAACCAGATGATCGGCGTATCGAACCCGCCGTAGCGCCCGCGCCGTCCGCCGCTGCCGACCGAACGCATGATCGGCAGGACGAAGAAGAAGACGATAAACAGAATGAAGATGACGGTCCCGAACGGGATGCCGCCGCCGCCGCTCTTGCGCGCCTGGTCGGCCTCTGCGGCGACCTTCTGTGCCTCCTCGGGAGGCAGCGTGAGTTGAGTTATCAGCGCGTCCGTGCCTGCAGCTATGCCGCCTGGCATATCACCTGCCTTGAAGCGAGGAAGAATATCGTTGTTGATTATGAGGAAGGAAAGACCGTCGGTAATCGTGCCTTCAAGCCCATAACCAGCCTCGATGCGGACTTTCCGATCATTCGGTGCCACCAGAAGAAGCACGCCGTCATTGCGCGCTTTGTCGCCCAGCTTCCAATCCCGGAACAGGCGGTTTGCGTAGTCGGAGATCTCATAGCCTTCCAGCGAGGGCAGCGTCGCCACCACCAACTGGCGGCGCGACTGCTTCTCCAGCGCCTCCAGCTTCTGCGTGAGCTGCGCTTCCTCGGCATCGGGGATGATGTTCGCGGCATCGACGACGCGGCCGGTCAGCTTGGGGAAGGTCTGCGCGAACGCCCCCGTCGCCCCCGAAGCGAGGGCGACGAAG
Organism: Novosphingobium kaempferiae; assembly: GCF_021227995.1. Taxonomy (NCBI): domain Bacteria; kingdom Pseudomonadati; phylum Pseudomonadota; class Alphaproteobacteria; order Sphingomonadales; family Sphingomonadaceae; genus Novosphingobium; species Novosphingobium kaempferiae. Next base: position 336,215 of record NZ_CP089301.1, on the reverse strand, counting down.
ACCAGCAATACGGCCAGCGAGGCGGCCCGGACGCGGGCCATCGGAATCAGAGCTTTCCTTCGAGGCTCGGGGCGGCTTCGGCGCCGGGCGTCACGGCCTTGTACGGGACCAGCGGGTCCGCGCCGCGCAGGCGCGCGCCGATCATCGAGGGGAAGGTGCGGACTTCGGTGTTGTAGTCCTGAACCGCGCCGTTGTAGTCGCGGATGGCGACGCGGATGCGGTTTTCCTGACCCTCAAGCTGGCTCTGGAGCATCTGGTAGTTGGTGCTCGACTTGATGTCCGGGTACGCCTCGACGCTGGCGAGCAGGCGGCCGATCCCGGCACCAAGCTGGGCCTGCGCCTGCTGGAACTGCTCCATCTTCTGCGCGTCGCCAAGGTCGTCGGCATTGATCTGGATCGAGGTGGCCTTGGCGCGCGCCTCGGTCACGCCGACGAGGATCGACTTCTCCTGCTCGGCCGCACCCTTGGCGACGGCGGCGAGGTTGGGGACGAGGTTCGAGCGTTCCTGGAACGCGGCCTCCACGTCGGCCCACTTGGCCTTGGCGGCCTCCTGCTTGGTCGGCACCGAGTTGAACCCGCAGGCGCTCAGCGCCAGCGCGGCCGACAGGGCCAGAACGGTGCGGCCGCCGAAGGCTTTGGGGCGGGCATTGATGAGCGTCATCGACGTAAGTCCTCCACATGGCGCGCCGGACGAACCGGCGGCTTCCTCGCCGGAATAGATAGCGCCCCGCCATGGCGGATCAAGGACGCTCGCTGTCGCGGGGCAACCCGGAGGGTTAACAAACGTTTGAGGGGCGCAGGCGAGTGTGCCAAAACGCACTCAGGCAATTTTCCATAGCCGGCAGAAGGGGAACCAGGCGCATGGCAATCGTAGACGAATTCAAGAAGTTCATCGCGCGCGGCAACGTGCTCGACCTCGCGGTCGGTGTGATGATCGGCGCGGCCTTCGGCAAGATCGTGTCCTCTCTCAACGAGAACCTCATCATGCCGGTGATCGGCTGGCTGTTCGGCAGCATCGACTTCTCGAAGTACTTCTTCCAGCTGGGCGAGGCTCCGGCGGACTACAAGGGCAGCCTCACCGACTACGCCGCGCTGAAGGCGGCAGGCGTGCCGATGATCGGCTACGGCGAATTCATCACGCAGGTGGTGAACTTCCTCATCATCGCCTTCGTGCTGTTCATGCTGGTCCGCTCGGTCAACAAGATGATCGATTCGGTGAAGAAGCAGGAAGCCGAAGCCGCCGCCAATGCGCCGGCAGAGGAGGCGCCGGTCGATCCGCAGTTGATCGCGCTGAAGGAAATCCTCGAGGAACTGCGCAAGCCGAAAGCCTGATTTCGGCCGCGTGCCTGCCTCTGCCGTGGTCCGGTGGGGGCAGGCCGTCTTTCACTTCACATTCAGGACGAAAGCCCTATATGGGGCCTTGCCGGTTTCGACCGGCTATGAGGATAAATTGCCCCGTGCAATAGACGCAGCGGACCCGGGGGCGGTACCCGGCGGCTCCACCATCACCCGTTTCCCTTGGGAAACAACCCTGTTGTCGCAGGGGTGATGACGGGGCCGAACTAGGATCGACGTGTGTTGAAAAGCGGTGTTTTCTTCCGGGCTGAGTAACCCGTTCAAGGCTCAAAACTCATAAGTGCCAACGACAACGAAGCACTTGCTCTCGCGGCGTAATTCTAGGGGCTAACGCCCTGAAGTTACAAAGTTAGAACACGGTTGGACCCACCGGGTAACAGAAGCGGATTCCAGGGGCTGGGGGCGAGCCTGTCAACAGAATCGCCCTACTTTCCAAATCATCCGGGCATTTATTTCGTCATTGTGAGCGCAGTGAAGCAATCCAGCGTCGCGAGCCCACAGTGGATTGCTTCGCTGCGCTCGCAATGACGAAGCAAGGTGTCGTCACGCTGCCCTGCGTTCCGGTTCCGGGGCGACGACCTCCGCTTTCGCGAGCAGCGCGGCCTTCTCGTACTTCAGGCAGTCGAGGATCTTGGCGCCGGCCATGAACACCGCGCCGGTGCAGGCGAGGAACAGCAGCTTGCCGCCGAAGCCGGGATAACGGTCCAGATAGACGCTGCCGCGCTCGATCGCTCCCAGGGCCAGCGCATAGATGATCATATACGCCTCCCAGTTGCTCTTGATGACGAACAGGCGGCCGACTTTCCGGAGCATTTTCATCCCTTTGGTTCCAGTCAGCTAACAGCAACGACCGTGCCAACCCGGCGTTCCCGCCGAATCCCGTGCTTAACGGAACCTTGAATGTAAGGGTTTCCGACATTTAAGAAAGTCCGGGAAAGGCACGGGCGGCGTCCCGGTTTGCAACTGACTGGTGCGTGACGGGATTTTCCCGCGGTTGCCAAGCCGCTCGGCATCGGCCATAGGGCTCACATCCTTCCCCAGGGCATTTTGGTATTCGAGTGAGAGCGTGGCACGATGGCGTGCGCGTTCCAAACCAGTGCGAGGAAGGTAATGACTGAAAGGGTTGATCGTTCGGGTCTGCAGGTCGACGCAGGACTGGCGAAGTTCGTGGAGGAGCAGGTTCTGCCCCCCATCGGACAGGACGCCGCCGCGTTCTGGCAGGGCTTCGCCGCGCTCGTAGCCGAGTTCGCCCCGCGCAACCGCGCGCTCCTCGACAAGCGCGATGCCTTGCAGGCGCAGATCGATGCATGGCACGTCGAGCGTGCCGGAAAGCCGATCGAGCAGCGCGAATACCAGGCCTTCCTGCGCGAGATCGGCTATCTGGTCCCCGAGCCGGACGCCTTCACCATCGGCACCACCGGCGTCGATCCGGAGATCGCGACGATGGCCGGGCCGCAACTCGTCGTCCCGGTGCTCAACGCGCGCTTCCTGCTGAATGCCGCCAATGCGCGCTGGGGCAGCCTCTACGACGCGTGGTACGGCACCGACGCGCTCGACGCCGCGCCCGCGCAGGGGCCGGGCTACGACGCGGCGCGCGGCGCGGCGGTGATCGCGGCGGGGCGCGCGTTCCTCGATCAGGCGGTGCCGCTCAAGGCGGGTTCATGGGCCGATCTGGAAGACCCGGAAGTCCTCGAACTCGCCAACGAGCGCCAGTTCGTCGGTGAGACCGAGCAGGGCCTCCTGTTCAGCAACAACGGGCTGACCATCGAAGTCGTCTTCGACGCGACAAGCCAGGTTGGCAGCACCGACAAGGCGGGCATCTCCGACATCGTTCTCGAAGCGGCGCTGACCACCATCGTCGACCTTGAGGATTCGGTCGCCGCCGTCGATGCCGAGGACAAGATCGCGGCCTACACCAACTGGCTGGGCGTCATCCGCGGCGACCTGACGGAGACCTTCAAGAAGGGCGACCGGACGCTCACCCGCGAACTCGCGGCGGACAAGGCGGTCACGCTGCCGGGCGGCGAACAGGCCGCCATGCCCGGTCGTTCGCTGCTGTTCGTGCGCAACGTCGGCCATCTCATGACCAACCCGGCGATCCTGCTGCCCGACGGCTCGGAAATCCCCGAGGGCGTCATGGACGCGGTCGTCACCAGCGCGATCTCCACGCAGGACGTGAAGGGGCTGACAAAGCACGGCAACAGCCGCGAAGGCGCGATCTACATCGTCAAGCCGAAGATGCACGGCCCGGAGGAATGCGGTTTCACCAACGCGCTGTTCGATGCGGTGGAAGACCTGCTCGGCCTGTCGCGCCACACCGTCAAGGTCGGCGTCATGGATGAGGAGCGCCGTACCTCGGCCAACCTCGGCGCCTGCATCGAGGCGGTGAAGGACCGCATCGTCTTCATCAACACCGGCTTCCTCGACCGCACGGGGGACGAGATCCACACCTCGATGCGTGCGGGGCCGATGATCCGCAAGGCTGCGATCAAGGGCTCGGCGTGGATCGCCGCATACGAGAAGCGCAACGTCGCCATCGGCCTGCGCCATGGCCTCTCCGGCATCGCGCAGATCGGCAAGGGCATGTGGGCCGCGCCCGACATGATGCGCGACATGATGGAGCAGAAGGTCGGCCATCCGAAGACCGGCGCGAACACCGCATGGGTGCCGTCCCCCACCGCGGCGACGCTCCACGCGATGCACTACCATCAGGTCAACGTCTTCGGGCTGCGAGAGGACATCGCGGCGCAGGAAATCCCCGGCCTTGACCTGCTGCTCTCGGTCCCGCTGGCCGAGGGCACCAACTGGTCCGAGGAGGAAGTGCGCGAGGAACTCGACAACAATGCGCAGGGGCTGCTCGGCTACGTCGTGCGCTGGATCGATCAGGGCGTCGGTTGCTCCAAGGTGCCGGACATCAACGACGTCGGCCTGATGGAAGACCGCGCGACGCTGCGCATCTCCAGCCAGCACATGGCGAACTGGCTGCTGCACGGCGTCTGCTCGCCCGAGCAGGTGATGGAATCGTTGAAGCGCATGGCGGTCAAGGTCGATGCGCAGAATGCGGGCGATGCGCTGTATGAGCCGATGGCGGGCAACTGGGATACCAGCATGGCCTTCCAGGCGGCCTGCGATCTCGTGTTCAAGGGCGTCGAGCAGCCCAATGGCTATACCGAGCCGCTGCTGCACGCATGGCGTCTGAAGAAGAAGGCGGCCTGAATTTCGCCGCCGGTCCGTCCTTGTGGCGGACCGGCGGCTGAACGGGATTTAACCCCATCTTAGGCATTGTCGCGCTACTCTGTCCCTCGGGTTCGTACAAAAGGGACGGCGGCATGTTCATTCAGCGGCAACGGATGGAATCGCGCACGATGCTGGCCGTGAAGGCGACGATGCGCGTCGCCGGCCGCTCCGTCGACGCGACGATCGCCAATGCCTCGTCGCGCGGCGTGCTGGCCATGGTGGATGGCGCTCCGGTGCGCGGCACGCCCGTCGAACTGGTGATCGCAGGCCGCGTGCTCAAGGGGCAGGTCCGCTGGCGCGCGCATGACCGCTGCGGCATCGCCCTCAAGGAACAGATCGACGTCGCCGAACTGATCGAGGGACGGGCCATCCCGGTAGTCTACGTGCCCGAACGGCTCGCCCGCCGCAGTGCGATGGAACTGCTGCGCAGTTTCCTCGGCTAACGCGCGTCGAAATCCTCGCGGGCGCGCTCGACTCTCTCCAGGTTCGCCTCCGCCCATAGCCAAACGCCGCAGAACGCTTCGCCAAGGCTCGCGCCCAGCGGGGTGAGGGCATAGTCGACGCGCGGCGGCACGACCGCGTGGACCTTGCGGGTCAGCATGCCGTCGCGTTCCATGCGGCGCAGGGTCTGGGTCAGCATCTTCTGGCTGATGTCGGGCACCAGCCGCGAAATCTGCGTGAAGCGCAGTTCCCCGTGCTCTTCGAGGATCTCCAGCAGGATCATCGTCCACTTGTCGGCCACGCGGCCGATAAGCTCGGTCACCAGCGCCTCGACGCGCGGATCGATCTCCTCGCACGGGCGTTCATCGGGCCGTATCATATCGGATTGGGGGCGGGCGGCCATGGTGTCACTCTCTTTCGGGTAAGTATAAATCTTTTGGGTGCCTTCTTTCTGATCGAAAGTGGGATGCTACATCGGTTCCGTCAATGAAAATGAAGGAGTGTCCATCATGAAGACGACCGGAAACACCATCCTCATCACCGGCGGCGGCTCGGGTATCGGCGAGGCGCTGGCGCAGCGCTTCCACGACCTCGGCAACACCGTGATCGTCGCCGGGCGCAGGCTCGACGCGCTGGAGGCGGCCTGCGCGGGCCGCGAGAACATGCACGGCATCGTGCTCGACGTCGAAAGCGCCGAGGGGGTCGCGAAGTTCGCCGCCGAAGTGCTGGAGCGCTTCCCCGGCCTCAACGTCCTCGTCAACAATGCCGGCATCATGCGCTACGAGCGGCTGGACCGCGCGCGTGACCTGTCGGATGCCGAGGCGACGATCACCACCAACCTGCTCGGGCCGATCCGTCTGATCGATGCGCTGATCGACCATCTCGTCGCGAAGGGCGACGGCGCGATCGTCAACGTGACCTCGGGCCTTGCCTTCGTGCCGCTGCCGGGGACGCCGACCTACAACGCCACCAAGGCGGCGATCCACAGCTACACCCAGTCGCTGCGCGAGATGCTGCGCGGGCGGGTCGAGGTGATCGAGTTGGCCCCGCCTGCGGTGCAGACCGACCTGACGCCGGGGCAGAGCACCCGCGAAGGCTACCAGCCGCTCGGCGAGTTCTCGGACGAGGTCATCGCCCTGTTCGGACAGCAGCCGACGCCTGAGGAAGTTCTGGTCGAGCGCGTGAAGCCTTTGCGCTTTGCCGAAGTGCAGGGCAATCAGGCCCAAGTCATCGGCAATCTGAATGCAGTCACGCTCAAGATGTTCGAGCAGCTGGGCCTTTGATCGCTGCCTAATCCTCGCGCGCGTCGAAGGTCGTGTATTCGCGGCGCGTGAACAGCCACGCGCCATCGATCTTCGCCAGTTCGTCGATATAGCGACCACGCAGGCGCATCGTCTTGCCGGAGGCCGGATCCTCGAAGATCTCCGAAGTATAGGAGATCGCCGAGGCCCGGTCTCCGTCGACGCGGATTTCGCCGGGGTGGGCGACGTAGACCATGGGCTTGGCGGCATTGCCGCCGAGGCCGTAGTTCTTCATCGATTCCACCCACGCCGAAACGATCGTCTCCTTGCCCGTAAACCCGCCGAGATCGGGGAATTCCGGCAAGGCCCAGTACGAGTCTTCCGCCCAGGTCGAGGCCCATGTTTCGGCGTCGCGGGTCATGACGCCGTGGGCGTAAGTGTCGAGCAGTTCGCGGATGAGGATGCGGTCCTCCAGCGGTCCAGTGAATGCCATGGCGCCGCTCCTTACCAGGGGTGCCTTTCGCCGTTCCACTTGTAGAACTCGCCGGAATCCTCGAGTTTCCAGCCATCGGTGAGCGCCACGATCTGCGCCGCGCTGTCGTCCGGCGTGATGTCCGCGCCCGATCCGCCCATGTCGGTCTGGACCCAGCCGGGGTGGATGATGCCGACGATGATGCCCTTGTCCTTGAGGTCGATCGCGACCGAACGCATCAGGCGGTTGAGCCCGGCTTTCGCCGCGACATAGGGGTAATATCCGCCGTAAGGCCAGGTCGAAGCCGCCAACTGGCTGGAGAAATTGATGACTTTCGAGCCGTCGCCAAGGCGGGACAGAAAGGCACCTAGAACGCGCAGAGGGCCCTTGAGCATGATCTCAATGGCCTCGTCGAAGTCCTGCCAGTCGATCGAGTCGAGCTGAGGCTCGGTCTTCCCGGAAACGCCCGCGACATTGTACAGAACGTCGATCCGGTCGCTGCCGGTCGAGGCCGCAGCCGCCGCGACAGAGGCGTTGTCGGCGACGTCCATCTTGTGAATCGTGAGCTTGCCGCCGGAGGACGCCGCGAGGTCGTTAAGCTCGCCTGCAACGTCCGGGCTGCGCACCAGCGCGAGGATGGTGTCTCCCCGGCCGAGGTGCTGCTTCACGAGTTCGAGGCCGATGCCGCGTCCTGCGCCGGTGATTGCCACGTTCGCCATCAGGGTTCCTTTCCGTGTCGTTCTTGGATTCGTTGGCGCGAAGTCTGCAAGGGGGATCGCCGCAGGGACACCTGTGACTTTTGAGAGAACGACCGAGGCCGTTCATTGCCTTTCCTCTCGTTCGTCCCCTCTCGTTCGTCATTGCGAGCGCAGCGAAGCAATCCACGGTTGGCTCACGACGCTGGATTGCTTCGCTGCGCTCGCAATGACGAGGGGAGGGGGGAGGTCGGGCATCCCATTGCTGCGCTCGCAATGACGAACGGTGGGGTTGAGACAGCCCTCACGCCCCCGACGACGTTTCCTCGCTTAGCCGCTGCATGGTACGGGCGGCGAAGTGGCGCAGGCGGTCGAGGCGGTCTTCGCTGGCGAAGATCGGCTTGTGCAGCAGCATCCCGGCGTGGATCGCGCTGGTGAAATCGTGCGCCAGCTTGAGGTTGTCCCAGTCCTCGCGCCACTGGGGGAAGGCCTCGATCATCTCGCTCGTCCAGACCGCGTCGTAGCGGCGTGCGGCAGGCTCGAAGATGGCGGCGAGTTCGGCGTCGGTGCGCGCGGCGACCGCCAGTTCCAGCCACGCCGCGTAGTCGCGCGTCTGGACCGAGCGCCAGTGCGCGTCGCAGGCCAGTTCGATCATCGGCTCGTCCGTCCGGCGCGATACCGCGTCGAAGTAGTCCGCAAGGAAGGTGCGCATGCGGTGGTAGACGACATGGTCGACGACCGCCGCGACCAGTTCCATGCGCGTCTGGAAGTGGTGGTGCATCGCCCCGCGCGACACGTCGCAGGCGGTGGCGACGGCGGCGGTGGTGAGGCCGGGATAGCCGTCGCCGACAAGGCAGTCGATCGCGGCGGAAACCAGCCGGTCGCGCATCAGGGCGCTCTTGCGCTGCTGCCATTTGCCGGGCGCGGCGCTGTCGGGCAGGCGGGCGTGAAGCTCCGGCATCAGGGCGTTCAGCATCCTGTCCTGCAGCGCTTCGGCCTTCATTTCGGTCCCGTTCCCTTTGGCCGTTTCCCGGCCCGTTCGCCTTTTTCCTGCGGCAAGGCCGGTCCGGCGGGAACCTAACCAAAGTCGCAGGTCGGCAAGTGCGGCGGAGCGTAGCATAAAAAAACCGGCAGTTGAGTCGGTTTATTTGCGACAGGCTGCACACAAGGCTGAAAGGCGCGCGATCACAGACGTGCCCGGCCGGGAACGGGAGACTGCAAGGGCATGCCCAGCACACGCGCGCAATCCGTCCGGAGGCACCTGCCTTGGACGCTCTGACTACAGCCCGCTTCGATATCGAGGCCGAAGTCCGCGACCTTGCCGCGCGGCGCGACATTGCCGATGCGGCGGCGCGCTACATGCGCGGGCTCGACCGGCTGGAGCCCGAACTCCAGCGCAGCGCCTTCCACGACGACGCGGTGGTCGACTGCGGGCTCATGAAGGGCAGCGCCGACGAATTCGTGGCCTTTGCGCAAGGCTTCCTCGCCGACATGAATGCGACGCACCACCTGCTCGGCCAGTCGCGCATCGCCGTCGACGGCGAGACGGCCACGGGCGAGTGGTACTTCCAGGCGTGGCACTCCGTCTCGCAGCCGGACGGGGCGTTGCGCGACCTGTTCATTTCGGGCCGCTACCTCGACGATTACGCCTGCCGCGATGGCGAGTGGCGCATCGTCGCCCGCACCCTCGTGACCGACTGGGTCAAGGACGATCCCGGCACGCTCGACTTCTTCGCCGCCAATCCCGGAGCGCCGCGCGGAGGCCGCGCGGGCGCCGATCCCAGCCAGAAATAAGAACGCGAAAACACAGGAAGCCTGAAGCCATGAACATCCAGACCAAGGTCTCGCGCTACTCGCAGGAATTCGATCCGCCCGTGCGCGGCGACACCATCACCGCCGACCGCTACATCTCGAAGGAGTGGATGGACGGCGAGATGAAGAACCTCTGGCCGAAGGTCTGGCACCTTGGCGGCCTGCTGGCGGAACTGGAGGAGCCGGGCGACATCATCCGGCACAACTTCGCCAAGGAATCCGTCATCATGGTCAGGCAGGAGGACGACTCGATCAAGGCGTTCTACAACTCCTGCCCGCACCGGGGGAACCGCCTGATCCTGGGTGAGATGACGAGCGTGCCGCGCATCGTCTGCGGCTATCACAACTGGACTTTCGACCTCGACGGCACGCTGGCGAAAGTACAGGATCCCGACGATTTCGAGGGCGGCACGCCCTGCGGCAAGGTCCACCTCTCCGAACTGCGCTGCGAGACTTGGGGCCCGTTCGTGTTCTGGTGCATGGACGACGACGTCGCCCCGCTGCACGAATGGCTCTCGCCGTTCCCTGAGCGTCTCAAGGGCTACGGCATCGAGAACTGGGTGCGCGTGCTCAACGTCTCGGCAGACGCGGACTTCAACTGGAAGATCATCCGCGACAACTTCAACGAGAGCTACCACCTCCCGACCATCCACCCGGAACTGGCGACCTTCATCAACGACGGCCTGCCCGACACGCTGTTCGAGATGTACCCCTCGGGCCATAACTCGATGTGGATGAAGGGCCATCAGGCGACCACCCGCGTCGATTACCACACCTCCGAAGTGCCCGCTCCGCTGGGCGAGGCGGCACGGGCCTGGGACATCGATCCCGAGGAATACAACGGCCGCACCGGCGACCTGCGCGAAGCGATCATCGAGGCGAAGCGCCGCCTCGGTCCGGGGCGCGGCTACACCAATTACGACAACATGAGCGACCAGCAACTGGTGGACTACTTCCACTGCACGCTGTTCCCCAACCTCACCCTCACCATGAGCCCCGAGCAGCTGCAGGTGCTGCGCACCGAGCCGCACCCGACCGACCCGGAAAAGTGCGTGTTCCAGCACTGGTGCCTCTATCCGCCGGTGGATGGCATGAAGGAGGTGTTCACCCCGCTCGGCATGCTGCCGCTGGAGCATGACGCGGTGGCGCGCCACTCTGTCTATGGCGACGGGGTTTCGGTGGGCTACGTCGCGGATCAGGATCTCTCGATCGGCACCAGCCAGCAGCAGGGCCTCAACTCGCGCGGGTTCAAGGGCTGCATCCTGCCGGGACAGGAAAAGCGCATCCAGCGCTTCCACGAACTGCTCAACGACTATGTGAAGGGCGCGCCAGTCTAATGGCTGCGCCCGGCGTTCCGGGCTCCCACGTCATGCAGGTGGCTTTCATGGTCGAAGACCTCGAAGCCGCCTGCATGCACTGGGTGCGCACCACCGGGATCGGGCCGTTCCTCACCGTGCCGCATGTGGTGCTGGAGGAATATTCCTATTGTGGCAGGCCGGCGTCCGGCCTCGATTTCTCGGTCGCCATCGCCCAATCGGGCGGTGTGCAGATCGAACTGATCCAGCAGCACTGCGACAACCCTTCGGCCTATCGCGACACCGTGGCCAAGGGGCAGGGCGGCTTCCACCACCTTGCCGTCTATACCGACGACTACGCGGCGACTTACGCCCGCTATGTCGACCAGGGCTTCGTCGTCGCGGTGGACGGCAGCTTCGGCGGCTTCCGCTTCAGCTACATCGACACCAGCGCGACGCTTGGCTGCATGATCGAACTGATCGAGGAAAACCCGCTCCAGAGCGATTTCTTCGCCCGCATCGCCAGCGCCGCAGTCGGCTGGGACGGCGCCGAGCCGATCCGCCCCGGCTTCCCCATGATGGCGCAATAGAGAGGATACCCCGAAATGACCGCCTGCCCCATCGAGGATCGCCTGGCGATCCAGGATCTGCTCGTCTCCTACGCCCACGCCGTCGACAGCCTGCACGACCTCGACGGCATCTGCGCCGTCTTCGTCGAGGACGCGGTGTTCGACCTGTCGGGGATCGGCTTTCCCAGCCTCAACGGACACGCGGAAATCCGCAAGTTCTTCGAGGACACCTTCGCGGCGATGTCCGCGCACGCGCACTACCTGACGAACTTCGCGGTGACCGCCTACGACGGCGATACCGCCTCGATCCGCGCCTATGTGATCGGCATGGGCAAGTACAAGGCGGGCGGCGGGATCACCGTCAACGGGCGGTACTACTTCGACGTCGTGCGCACGGCGGACGGGTGGAAGGCGAAGCGCTACACGATGGACTTTCTCATTCCGATCGAGGGGTGAGGTTCGACGCACTTCCCGCCTCCACGGGGGCGGGCGTACCCTACACCCCCGCCAGCGTCACCCCGAAGATCTCCTTCCGCGGCCAGCCATCCTCGGCGTAGACCGCCTCCACCCCGGTCGCGCCGTAGAGCTGCACGCCGAAGCCGGTGATCTCCCACTGCTCCAGATGCGCGCGCATCTTCGCGTAGGGCGGGTCGGCGAAGTGCTGGAGCAGGTCCACTTCACTCTCCCACTCCTCGTAGACCTGGATCACGCCGGGATCGAGCGGGTCCACCGCCCAAGTGTAGGCGAGGCAGCCCCGCTCCTCCCGCGCGGCGAGGATGTGGTCGCGGCCGGTGGTGATGATCTCGGTGCAGGTCGCGTCGTCGCCGGCGTAACGCAGCCATCCGGCCACGATGATGCGCATGGGTCTGTTCCTCTCGCTCGTTGTGAGGCGGAGGCTAGGGGGCGTGCGGGACAGGCGCCGCTCTCACTTTGCACAGGTGGCCGCAAGGGCGCGCGGGGGCCAAGTCAGGCCCGATAACAGGCGCGGGAGAATGCGGCATGACGGGACGGATCGAAGGCAAGGTGGCGCTCGTCACCGGCGGCGCCTCGGGACTGGGCGAGGCCATCGTGCGCCGCTACGTGGCCGAGGGCGCGTCGGTGCTGCTGGCCGATATCGACGCGGAGGCGGGCGAGCGACTGGCCGCCGAACTCGGCGACGCGTCGCGTTTCGTGCCCCTCGACGTGACGCAGGAAGCACAGTGGATCGCCGCCTTCGCGCAGGCGGACGCGCTGCATGGGCGGCTCGACGTGCTGGTGAACTGCGCGGGCATCACCACGATCGGCTCGGTGGAGGCGCTGACGCTCGATGCCTTCCGCCATGAACTCGACGTCGACCTGCTCGGGCCGTTCCTCGGCTGCAAGCACGTCGTCGCGCTGATGAAGCGCACCGGCGGCTCGGTCATCAACATCGCCTCGATGGCGAGCATCCGCGCCGCGCACTACCTTGCCGCCTACAACGCCGCAAAGGCGGGCGTCACCCACATGACCAAGTCCATCGCGCTGCACTATGCGCGCGAGAAATACGGCATCCGCTGCAATTCGGTGCATCCCGGCGTGATCCACACGCCGATACTCGACAAGGTTCTCGCGCAGTCGGACCAGCCGGATAAGCTCTACGCCGAATGGGTCGCCGGGCATCCGATCGGCCGCCTCGGCCAGCCGGAGGAAGTGGCGGCGCTGTGCCTCTACCTCGCCAGCGACGAAAGCGCCTTCGCGACCGGAGCGGAGTTCGTGCTGGACGGAGGCTCGTCGCTCTAAAGTGAGTCCGCTTCCTGCGGCTCCTCGGCGGGCGCGTCCTCGCCCAGAACGCCTCTCCAGAAGCGCACGATGTTCTCGGCGTTCACGCCCCACGAGAAGCGGCTGACGTGTTCGGCCACCTCGTCCTGGCTCGGCGGGTCGGACAGGATGTCCTCGACGGCGGCGGCGATGGCTGCGGGCGTGCGCTCGGCGATGCGGCCTGCGCTGGCGTCGCTGACGATCTCGCGCGCGCCGCCGATGTCGGGGATGACGATGGGCGTGCCGCAGGCAAGCCCCTCGACCCAGACGTTGGCGAGCCCCTCGCTGGCGGACGGAAGCACCAGCACGTCGGCGGCGCAGAGCACATGGGGCAGCAGTTCGTGGTCGATCAGGCCGAGGAACTGCACCCGTTCGGACACGCCCAGCTTCAGCGCCAGCGCCTTGAGCCGCGCCTCGTCCTCGCCCGCGCCTGCCAGGGCAAGGTGCGCGTCGGGCAGGCGGGTCAGCGCCTCGATCACCAGAGCCTGACCCTTGCGCGGGATCAGCGCGCCCGGCGTCACCAGCAGCGGACCTTCGGGCCAGATCTCGAGGTTCGGCATGGCCGACACCAGCGCGCGGGCGGCGCCGCGCTCGATCGGATGGAACTTCTCGCGGTCGAGGCCGGTGTAGTGGATCTCGATCCGGTCGGCCGGCATGCCGAGCGCGATCATGTCCTCGCGCAGCGCCTGGCTGACCGCGAGGAGGCCGGCCGACTGGTTCGCCGCCGCCAGCATCTGCTTGAGCGCGTGCGGGCGCTGGCCCCAGAAGTGGATGTCCGCCCCGCGCGACTTGATCGTCAGCGGCAGGCCCAGTTCCCGCGCGATGATCGCCGCAGCCGGGCCGTCCGGGAAGAAGAACTGCGCATCGACGAGGTCGAACGGCTTTTCCTTGTGCAGCTTGCGCACCAGCGGCAGCACGGCCTTCGCGATGCGCCCCGGGTTGGTGTCGCCACCGACCTTGGGGAAGGTCGTGAACCGGGGGTAGTGGACCCGCAGGCCCACGTCTTCGCTGCAATCCGGGATGCGCTTGAGCCGCGCATAAGGCTCGCGGTTGGAGAGCGGCCACGGCGGAATGCCGATGGGGCTCACCATCGTCAGCTCGATCTCACCTTGCGCGACGACCGCGCGCATCTGGTTGCCGACGAAGACCCCGAACGAGGGCTTCACCGGGTTCGGGAACAGCGTGGCGATCGAGAGGACGTGCATCGGGGCCTAGAGCTTGCGGACGAGCATCTCGGCAACTGCCAGCCAGGCGGGTTGTTCCACCGTCACCGGGCTCTTGCCGGTGGCCGGAGGCAGCAGCGTGACGGACTCCGCAGCACCTTCCATCAGCCGCCCGAAGGCGAAACGGCCGCCGGGCAGGGGGGCGAGCACATCGCGGTTGAGCAGCGCAGAGGCTTCGTCCGGGGTGTGCTGGCGCAACCAGAGCTGGTCGCCCTCGCGATAGGCGCCGACGGCAGTATCGACCGAAACCACCAGCCACGGCGCGTCGGCGGAGAGGTCGTTGGGCAGCACCGCGTCGATCGGCTTGCGCAGCGCTTCCGCGCCTTTGACGCCCAGCGTCGCGACGAGACGGGCAGGCTCCGCACCCTCGGACCGCAGCAGCGTTTCCGGCTCCACCTGCAGCGCGGCGGCGATCCGGTTCATCCATACGAGAGAGAGATTCCGCATCCCCGTTTCGAGCCGGCCGATGGTCTGCGCCGTGGTCGGCGGGTCGCATGCCGCCGCCACGTCGGCGAGCGTCATGCTCTTCTGGCGACGGATGTCGCGAATGCGGTTTATCATACTTGCCCCTGAAACCGATATGGTTTTCGATGGTTTTGCAACGAATTGCGCGGTTTTGCAAGGGTTACGAAGGTTACGACCGGGTTACCCCTCCACCTGCTCGGCCAGTTCCAGCCAGCGTTCCTCGGCGGCGTCCTTGTCGGACCGGGCCTTGGCGATGGCGTCGGACAGCGCGGCGAACTTCTTCGGGTCGCGCGTGTAGAGCGCCGGATCGGACAGCGCCTGCTCGTCGCGCACGATGGCGGCTTCCAGTTCCTCGATCCGCTTGGGCAGCAGTTCGTAGTCGCGCTGGTCCTTGTAGGAGAGCTTGGTCTTCTTCGCGGGCATCGGCGGGGGCGGGGCGGTTTCGGCCTTCGCCTTCTTGGCCGCGCCCACCGTGCGCTCGCGCCGCTTGGCTTCCCAGTCGGCATAACCACCCGCGATCACGTCGATATGGCCCGAGCCGTCGAGGCCGAGCGTCACGTTCACCGTGCGGTCGAGGAAGTCGCGGTCGTGGCTGACGATCAGCACCGTGCCGTCATAGTCCGAGATGACTTCCTGAAGGAGATCGAGCGTTTCGAGGTCTAGGTCGTTGGTCGGCTCGTCCAGCACCAGCAGGCTGGAGGTGCGGGCGAACTCGCGCGCGAACAGCAGGCGCGAGCGTTCGCCGCCGGACAGTGTGCCGACCTTGGCCTCGACCAGACCCGGATCGAACAGGAAGTCCTTGAGGTAGCCCTGGATGTGCTTGCGCACGCCGCGCACGTCGATCCAGTCGCTGCCTTCGGCCAGCACGTCGCGGATGCGCATTTCGGGGCTCATGCGGCTGCGCTGCTGGTCGATCACGGTGGCGTCGAGAGTGGCGGCCTGCGTCACGGTGCCGGAATCGGGCTGGATCTCGCCCATCAGCAGCTTGAGCAGCGTGGTCTTGCCCGAGCCGTTCGCGCCGACGATGCCGATGCGGTCGCCGCGCTGGATACGCAGCGAGAAGTCCTTGATGACCGTGCGGTCTCCGAACTTCTTGGTCACCTTGTCGGCGACGATGACCGACTTGGTCTTGCTGTCGTTGGCGACCACGGCGAGCTTGGCGGCGCCCTGCGGGCCGACCATGGCGGCGCGCTCCGCACGCATCTCCCACAGCTTGGCGAGACGGCCCTGGTTGCGCTTGCGGCGGGCGGTGACGCCGCGTTCCAGCCAGTGCGCCTCGATCTTGAGCTTGGCATCGAGCTTCTGCGCGGCGCGCGCTTCCTCGGCGTAGACTTCCTCTTCCCACGCCTCGTAGCCGCCGAAACCGATGTCCTTGCGGCGCAGGCCGCCGCGATCGAGCCACAGCGTCGCATTGGTCAGGCGGGTCAGGAAGGTACGGTCGTGGCTGATGACCACGAAGGCGCCGTTGTAGCGCTGGAGCCAGCCTTCCAGCCAGTCGATCGCGGCAAGGTCGAGGTGGTTGGTCGGCTCGTCCAGCAGCAGCAGGTCGGGCTCCATCGCCAGCGCGCGGCACAGCGCGGCACGGCGACGCTCGCCGCCCGACGCGCTCTTGGCCTCGCGCGAGAGGTCGATGCCGAGCTGGTCGGCGATGGCTTCCACCTCATGCCGGGGCGGGGCGTCGTCGCCGTGGATGGTGAAGTCCAGCAGCGTGTCGAAGCCGGTGAAGAACGGATCCTGCTCCAGCGTCACCACGCGCGTGCCCGGCTGCACCGAGCGGGTGCCCTTGTCGGCATCGACGATTCCGGCGATCAGCTTGAGCAGCGTCGTCTTGCCCGCGCCGTTGCGGCCGATCAGGGCCAGCCGGTCACGCGGGGCGATATTGATGTCGAGGCCCTGGAAGAGCCAGCCGGAGCCCTGGACGAGGCCGAGGTTTTCCCAGCTCAGGATTGGTGCAAGTGCCATGCGCCGCGCCCTACAGGTGCTTTGAGCAGATTGCCAGACGTAGCGCTGTGCAGCGGGCTAGCTCACACTCGTCGTCATTGCGAGCGCAGCGAAGCAATCCATGGTCAGGCACCGCCGCGGGATTGCTTCGCTGCGCTCGCAATGACGAGGTGCGTTGCTTCAACGCCACACCCGAAACCTGTCTGCCACCTTCCGGCCACATTCAGGACTTGTTCAACGGTTCAAGTTTAGGCACCCAAGCCGTGATGAAAAGGATTTCCACCCTGCTTGCGGCGCTGGCCGTGCTTCCTGTTCTCGCTTCGCCCATCGCCCACGCCGATTCCGGCGGCGAGCAGGGCGAGGTGCGGCGCGAGCGTCGTGCCGGCAACGTGATGCCGCTGCGCGAGATCGAGCGCGAGGTGCTGCCGCGCATGTCTGGCATGCAGTACCTCGGCCCCGAATACGATCCGGCGGCGATGGCTTATCGCCTCAAGTTCATCAAGAACGGCAAGGTCTACTTCGTCGATGTCGATGCCCGCACGGGGCGCATCATCGGCCAGTCGCGCTAGCGGCGTGCAGAGGGAACCAAGGAGGTTTCCGTTGCTTGACCGTTTCGGCCTTTGCGCCCATCTCAACTCCGTTCATGTAGGAGGACGGTAAATTGCGCATCCTGATCGTCGAGGATGAGCCCACCCTGGGCAACCAGCTCAAGACCACGCTGGAGCAGAACGGCTACGCCGTCGATCTCTCCGCCGATGGCGAGGACGGGCACTTCCTTGGCTCCACCGAGGACTACGACGCGGTAATCCTCGACCTCGGCCTGCCCGAGATCGACGGCCTGACCGTGCTCGGCATGTGGCGGCGCGAAGGGCGCACGTTCCCCGTGCTGGTCCTCACCGCGCGCGACAGCTGGTCGGACAAGGTCGCGGGGCTCGACGCCGGCGCCGACGACTATCTGGCCAAGCCGTTCCAGACCGAGGAACTGATCGCCCGCCTGCGCGCGCTGATCCGCCGCGCTTCGGGCAACACCTCCAGCGAGCTGACCGCGGGGCCGGTGCGCCTCGACACCCGCTCGGGCCGCGTCACGCTGGCCGGGGAGCCGGTCAAGCTGACCGCGCAGGAATACAAGCTGCTGTCGTACCTCATGCACCACAAGGGCAAGGTGGTCAGCCGCACCGAACTGATCGAGCATATCTACGATCAGGATTTCGACCGCGATTCGAACACGATCGAGGTCTTCGTCACGCGCATCCGCAAGAAGCTGGGTGCCGACGTCATCACGACGATCCGTGGCCTTGGCTACAGCCTCGACGACCCCGCCGAACCCGGCCGCGGCTGAGCCCGAAATTGACGCACGCGTGAAGCGGCCCGCCAGCACGGGCTCGCTCGCGCGGCGCATGATGCTGATCGCGGCGGGGTGGATCTCGTTCCTCCTTCTCGCGGGCGGGCTGGCGCTCGACAGCACCGTCACCGGTATCGTCACGCGCAATTTCGACGAGCAACTCGGCTACATGCTGACCGGCATGATCGGCTCGGCGGAGATCGGTCCGGACGGAGAGGTGTTCTTCATCCGCCCGCTCGGCGACCAGCGCTTCCTCGAGCCGAACTCAGGCCTCTACTGGCAGATCCGGGCGAAGGGGCACGAGGACTTCCCCTCGCGCTCGCTGTGGGATCGCACGCTGAACGTGCCCGACGGGCATTTCGACACCGAGACCCACGTCTACGACAGCTTCCAGTTCGAGGGCGAGCCGCTGCGCGTGATGGAGCGCTCGATCATCCTGCCGGGTAGCGATACCCGCTGGATGTTCACCGTCGCCGCCAGCCGCCGCGATCTCAACGAGCAGATCAAGATGATCCGCTCGATCCTCGTCTACAGTTTCGTCGCGCTGGGCTTCGGCCTGCTGCTGATGGCGGGGATGCAGACGTGGTACGGCCTGTTCCCGCTGCGTCACGTCCGCCGCGCGATCCAGAAGCTGCGCACGACCGGCGCGAGCCGGGTCAACGATCCGCTCCCGCGTGAGGTCGAGCCGCTGGTCAACGAACTCAACGCGCTGCTCGCCCATACCGAGCGGCAGGCAGAGGAGGCGCGCACCCATGCGGGCAACCTCGCCCATGCACTCAAGACGCCGCTGACGGTGGTGATGAACGCGGCTACCGCCAAGGCGCCTGACCTTGCCGACACCGTGATCCGGGAGGCGGCGGTGATGCGCCGCCAGGTCGACCACCACCTCGCCCGTGCCCGTGCCGTCGGTCGCCGCGCCGTCGGCCAGTCGCGCGCAGAGATCTGGCCCAGCCTCGAAGCGGTGCTGCGCGCGGTCGAGAGGCTCTACGACCAGACCCGCTTCGACCTCGACGGCAACCACGACGTCACCGTGGCGCTGGAGAAGCAGGATCTGGAGGAAATCCTCGGCAACCTGATCGAGAACGCGGCCAAGTACGGCGGCGGCAGCGTCTTCGTGACCGTGGACACCGGCAAGGACGAGCGCTTCTGCGAGGTCTGGATCGAGGACGACGGCATGGGCATCCCCGAGGCCGAGCGCATCCGCATCTTCGATCGCGGCGCGCGGCTCGACACCGGCAAGCCCGGCACCGGCCTCGGCCTCGCCATCGTGCGCGACGTGGTGGAGATCTACGGCGGCACCGTCGAACTCGACGAGAGCGAGGATCTGGGCGGGCTGCTGGTCAGGCTGAAATTGCCGCGCGTGGTCGGCTGAGATATTTGCGCGGTACATTTCGGGGTAAGCCGCCTCGTACCGGGTTGCGGTCACGGGCAGGGGGGCTATCTGCGGCGCATATCGGAATCAGGAGTACCCATGAGCAAGCCCATCAACGTTCCGCTGACTTCGGACGAGATCGAAATGCTGGTCGACGCGCTTGAGGTTGATCTCGAGGGTTACCTCGAATCGGCCAAGGAAGCCCGCGGCAACGGCAACCGCGACGACGTCGCGACCTTCACCGAAGCGGCGACGCGCATCCAGACCCTGATGGCGCGCCTGCAGGATCTGGTGGAAGAGTAAGAAGGACCAACTTCCTCCCCGAGCTTGCTCGGGGAGGGGGACCATCCGAAGGATGGTGGAGGGGGATAGGCCATCCCATTCCCCCTCCGTCAGTCGCTTCGCGACTGCCACCTCCCCGAGACAAGCTCGGGGAGGAACGTGTCAGCCCTCGCTCTTGGCCCGTTCGTGGTGGCGGATCACTTCGTCGATCACGAAGCGGATGAACTTCTCGCCGAAGTCCGGATCGAGGTGCGCGTCCTCGGCCAGCTTGCGCAGGCGGGCTATCTGGCGTTCCTCGCGGCCGGGGTCGGAGGCGGGCAGGTCGGTCTTCGCCTTGTATTCGCCCACGGCCTTGGTGATCCGGAACCGCTCTGCGAGCATATGGATCAGCGCGGCGTCGATGTTGTCGATGCTGGCGCGGAAGCCGGCGAGAACCGGATCGATCGAAGGGGTGTCCTGAGTCATCGAACCGCGCGCTAGCACGGCATTCCCGTCTCTGCCAATCGGGTTGCACACACGACCTGAACCGTTTGCACTTGCGTTGCAGGCGGCTTGCGCCCAAAGCCCCGGACGATGAGTGCAGATGTCGTCCCCCTGCAGACGCGCAGGCAGCAACCCTCCCTTGCTCCCATGCTGGCGCTTACCGCGCCCGGCATGAACAGCGTCAATGCCGTCATCCTCGACCGCATGCAGAGCGAGATTCCGCTGATTCCCTCGCTCGCCGGCCACCTGATCTCGGGGGGCGGCAAGCGGATGCGTCCGATGCTGATGGTCGCCGCTGCCGAACTGTGCGGCTACCAGGGCACGCGCCACCACAAGCTGGCCGCTGCCGTGGAATTCCTGCACACCGCGACCCTGCTGCACGACGATGTTGTCGACGGTTCGGACATGCGCCGTGGCAAGGCCGCCGCCAACATCGTCTTCGGCAACCCGGCGACCGTGCTGGTGGGCGACTTCCTGTTCACCCGCGCCTTCGAACTGATGGTCGAGGACGGCAGCCTCAAGGTGCTCAAGGTCTTCTCCAAGGCCAGCTCGATCATCGCCGAGGGCGAGGTCGACCAACTGACCGCGCAGCGCCGGATCGAGACGAGCGAGGAGCACTACCTCCAGATCATCGGCTCCAAGACCGCCGCGCTGTTCGCCGCCGCCACCCGCATCCCGGCCATCGTCGCCGAGAAGAGCGAGGCGGAGGAGCAGGCGCTGGATGCCTACGGCCGCAATCTCGGCATCGCCTTCCAGCTTGTCGATGATGCGATCGACTACGATTCTGAAGTGGGCGAATCGGGCAAGGACAAGGGCGACGACTTCCGCGAGGGCAAGATGACCCTGCCGGTGATCCTCGCCTATGCGCGCGGCAATGCCGAGGAGCGCAAGTTCTGGGAGGACGCCATCGCCGGCTTCCTTACCGAAGACGAGCACCTTGCCCACGCGGTCGAACTCATCAACCGCCACGGCTGCGTCGAGGCGACCCGCGAGCGCGCGCGCCACTACGCCCAGCGCGCCATCGACGCCATCGCCGGCTTCCCGGCGGGCGAGGCACGCACGGCCATGGCGGAAGCGGTCGAGTTCGCGGTGGCGCGTCGTTACTGACGCTTTGCGACAGTCTGCAACAAAGCCGTAATTGCGGCGTGTCCACGGCTCGCTTATGGAGGCGCGCCATGCCTTCCTACGCCGATGGGGGCGCTACCGGCTACCAGTCCGGTTCGCCCCGCCAACGTCTGATATCTTCGCTGCTGTCTGCGGCGATCATCGTGATCGCTCTGCTGATCGCGCTGTACCAGACTGCCGTCGCGCCGCAGCAGAAGAAGGCGCGGAATCCCGTCACCTTCAACATCGAGGGTGAGGACGCCGACAGCGGCAAGAAGGCGCCCGAGAAGGCGAAGAAGGCCGAATCCGTCGAGAAGGACCAGCCGCAGCAGTCCGAAGTCCGCGTCGAGACTCCGGTTCCGCCGGTCGAGAAGCCCACCGAAACGCCGGAGAAGCCCGCGTTCAGCTTCCTAAAGGTGTCGCGCGCGGACATGGCAGCGGCGGATATCGGCGCGATGAA
The DNA here is from genome assembly GCF_021227995.1 of Novosphingobium kaempferiae. Classification (NCBI taxonomy): domain Bacteria; kingdom Pseudomonadati; phylum Pseudomonadota; class Alphaproteobacteria; order Sphingomonadales; family Sphingomonadaceae; genus Novosphingobium; species Novosphingobium kaempferiae. The sequence continues at coordinate 314,649 of NZ_CP089301.1, read as the reverse complement.
GCGATCGGGCAGCGGCGACGCCGGGCTGGCCAAGGGCAACAACGGCTCGACTTACGGCCCCGGCGAGGGACCGGGCGGCGCGGTGCTCTACAACGCGGACTGGTTCAAGGAGCCGACCGACGCCCAGCTTGGCGGCTACATACCGACCAACGCGCCGCCAGCGGGATGGGGCATGGTCGCCTGCCAGACGATGGACCGCTACCGCGTCGACAACTGCCAGATCCTCGGCGAATCGCCGCGTGGCTCGGGCTTCGGGCGTGCCGTGCTCAACGCCGCGTGGCAGTTCCAGGTGATCCCGCCGCGGATCAACGGCAAGCCGCAGGTCGGCGAGTGGGTCCGTATCCGCATCCAGTACGGATCGCGCAGCAGCGCAGGCTGAGCGATCGCGTCAGGCGCTCCACCGCAGCGCGCCGGGCTCCGCGATCTGACCAAGCAGCTTGTCCAGTGTCATGGGCCGGGCGATGAAGTATCCCTGCGCCAGCGAGAACCCGGCAAGGCGCGCGCTGACAAGCTGGTTCTCGGTCTCGATCCCCTCGATCACGCATTCCAGCGACAGCGAACGCGCGAGGTGGCGGATGGCGGTGATGAGCCGACGGCCGGCAGCCTCGTCCAGCCGTGCCGCGAAGCTGCGGTCGATCTTCACCATGTCGAGCGGCAGCTGGTGCAGAGACGAGAGGCTGGAATAGCCCGTGCCGAAATCGTCGAGCGCGATCCGCATCCCGGTCTCGCGCAGGCGTTCCAGCGCAGCGCTGGCGGTATCGAATTCCGAGATCAGCGACGATTCGGTGATCTCGATCAGCAGGCGTCGCGGGTCGCAGTCGGACGTGGCGATGCGCTCCAGCAGCGCGTCTATCGTGTCCGGGTTGCAGATATCGTTGCCCGAAAGGTTGAACGAGACGCGCAGCGTGGACGGCAATTTTCCTACGGCATGAAGCGCCTTGTCGAACAGCGTCAGCGTTACTTCGCGGGCGCGGCCGACGCGCTCCGCCGACGAGATCAGCAGTTCCGGCGAGATGTCGCCGAGGCGCGGCGAGCGCCAGCGGGCGAGGCATTCGACGCCGATCGTCTCAAGATCGTGCGTGGCGACGATCGGCTGGAAGTTGAGCGACAGCTCCTTGACGAGATCTGCCCCCTGCAAGGCCGCGTCGAGCGCCTGCTCGGTGCGGATCAGCCGCTCCAGCTCCGTCGAGAACAGCACGCACTGGCCGCGCTTGTGGTTCTTGGCGTGGTAGAGGGCGAAGTCGGCGCGGTCGAACAGCAGGTTGGCCGTGGTCGCGGTGTCCGGGTAGACCGCAAGTCCCGCCGAGCAGCCGACCGAGACCATGATGTCGCCGATGCGCGCCGGTTCGCGGATGGCGCGGCACAATTCGTTGGCGATGCGTTCCGCATGGCGCGCGCCGCCCATGACGATGAGCCCGAATTCGTCGCCGCCGAGCCGGGCGACGATGGCGTCGGCAGGGCACCCGCTGGTCATGCGCGACCCGATGATCTGCAGCAGCCGGTCGCCGTGCGCGTGGCCGTGGGTGTCGTTGATCGGCTTGAACCGGTCGAGGTCGATCAGGCCGACGCTGAACACCTCATGCGGTTCCGACTCGTCCAGCAGGTTCTCCAGCGTGGAGAAGAAGTAGCGGCGGTTGGGCATCCCCGTTAGCGCATCGGTCTGCGCGAGGCGGGCGTTCTCCTCGCCCAGTACCTGCGCCTGCCGCCGCTCGGCGTGCAGGTCGCGCTGGGAGGTCTCGAGCTCCACGAACGAGCCGTAGGAATCGCGCAGGATCTTGAGGATGCCGATGGCGACTAGCGCAATGTTCCCGGCGATCGCGATCAGCACTTCGGCGCCGATCACCAGCGAATAGGCAAGGAAGGTGCCCAGCACCGTCACGCAGACCGCTATCGCCGCGCGCGGCAGGAAGCTCAGGCAGAACACGCAGCCGAGCACAGTGACCGATACGAAGACCGCGACGTGGCCATGCTCGTAGGGCCCGCCATACTGGTCGAGCGCCAGTGCCCAGGCGACGAACGCCATCGCGAAGGCGACGGCGAAGAAATGCGTGCGGCGCAGGCGGACGCGGGCCGCTTCTGGCTCGAGGTCCGTCGCCTTCACCGGCTGGCGCCACACCACCATGCGGGTCAGGCACGCGGCGATGAGGATCGTGGGGATCGTGTAGACCAGCAGCGTCGGCGCGATCTCGCGATGCGTGAATGCGAGTACCACCGCGTTGATCGACAACAGCCCGTACAGCGGCGGGATGTGTTCGCGCAGGCGCAAGTATTGCGCGACGCTGAGAGGATACTGTCCGGCAAGATGCATGGGGCGCTGGGCTAGGCTCTGTCGTGGACGGGGGGATCCCAAGTGATCTTCCCTAGAGCCTAAGTCTTTATGAAGGGTGGACGTGCCCGAAGATTACTCCGATCTGGAAATAACCCGTCCCGCATCCGTTTCGTGCCGGCGCTTTCCTCACGGCCATCGGGCGATTAAAGGCCCCGGCGTGAGCACGCTTCCGATCCATGCCGTCCTGCCCGACCTGCTTGCCGCGCTGCGCGCGGACACGGCCGCCGTACTCATCGCGCCGCCGGGCGCGGGCAAGACCACGGCTCTGGCGCCTGCGCTGCTGGGCGAGGACTGGTGCAACGGGACCGTGATCCTGCTGTCCCCTCGCCGCGTCGCCGCCCGCGCCGCCGCCGAGCGGATGGCGGAGCAACTCGGCGAGCAGGCGGGCGAGACGATCGGCTACGTCACCCGCCTCGACGTGAAGCGATCCGCTCGAACACGGGTCATGGTGATGACCGAGGCGATCTTCGTCTCGACGATCCTTGCCGACCCGGAACTTCCCGGCGTTTCCGCGGTGCTGTTCGACGAGGCGCACGAACGTCACCTCGACAGCGACCTCGGCCTGGCGCTGGCGATCGAGAGCCGGGCGGTCCTGCGCGAAGACCTGCGCGTGGTGGTGATGTCCGCCACCATCGACGGCTCGCGCTTCGCCCGCCTGCTGGGCGAGGGCACGCCGGTGATCGAGAGTGCGGGCAAGGCCTGGCCGCTCGAATTGCGCTGGCTCGGCCATGCGCCTGACCGGCGGATCGAGGACGCGATGGTCTCGGCGCTGCTGACCGCATGGCGCGAGCAGAAGGGCGACGTGCTCGCCTTCCTCCCCGGTGTGCGCGAGATCGAGCGCGTGGCGGAGGGGCTGGCGCAGAAGCTGCCGTCCGCTCTGGTCCTGCCGCTGCATGGCCAGTGCGAGCCGTCTGCCCAGCGCACGGCGATCCGGCGCGATGCGGACGGGCGGCGGCGGATCGTGCTGGCGACCGCCATCGCCGAGACTTCGCTGACTCTGGATGGGGTGTCGGTGGTGGTCGATGCCGGGCTGTCACGCCGGGCGGAGTTCGACAAGGCGGCGGGCGTCACGCGGCTGGTCACGCATCGCGCGAGCCGTGCCTCGGCGGCCCAACGCGCGGGTCGCGCGGCGCGTCAGGGGCCGGGTGTCGCCTATCGCCTGTGGGAAGAGGCCGCGCATGCCGGACGACCGGAGTTCGACCCGCCCGAGATGCTGACCAGCGACCTCGCGCCGCTGACGCTGGCGCTGGCGCAGTGGGGCGCGGGCGATCCCGAGGCGATGGCCTGGCTCGATCCGCCGCCGGTTCCGGCGCTGGACGCCGCGCGCAAGGGGCTGGAAGTGCTCGGCGCGCTGGACGGCGAGGGGCGCATCACCGCTTTCGGTCGCAAGGTCGCCAGCCTGCCGATGGACCCGGCGCAGGCCGCGATGATCCTCCGCGCGACCGAGCATGGTGCGGGCGATGAGGCGGCGCGACTGGCGCTGCTGCTGCAGGAGCGGGGCCTCGGCGGGCGCAGCGATGATCTCGCGCAGCGCCTGTCACGCTGGGACGCGGACCGTTCGCCCCGCGCGCAGGCGTCTCGCAAGCTGGCATCGGGCTGGGCACGGCGCGCGCGTGCTCTGGTCCAGGCTGGGGAGCCGGACATGGTCCCGCCGGGTATTCTGCTCGCTCTCGGTCGCCCCGACATGGTCGCGCGGCGGCGTGACGCTTCGGGCGAGACGTGGCTGAGCGCGGGGGGCAGGGGCTACGTGCTCGACCCGGCCTCGCCGCTCGCCTCGCGTGAATGGATGGTCATCGGCGACGCGCAGGGGCAGGCCAAGGGGGCGCGCATCCTCTCCGGCGCCTCGCTGGAAAGTGCCGAGGTCGAGGCATGGCTGGGCGATGCCATCGAGCGCCGCACGGTCCTGCGCTGGAACGAGGCGGATGCCCGCGTCGAGGCGCGGCTGGAGCGGCGGCTGGGCGCGATCACCCTCGCCAGCGGCCCCGATCCGTCGCCCGATCCCGAGGCGATCCGCGCCTTCCTGATCGAGCGTATTCGCGCCAAGGGCCTGTCGCTTGTCCCGCTGGGCAAGGGCGCGCAGGCTTTCCTGCGCCGCGCCCGCTATGCCGGGATCGAGGCGATGTCCGAGGAGGCGCTGCTGGCCGATCTGGAGGACTGGCTCGGCCCGCTGTTGGGTCGCAGGCTCGATGCGCTTGATGGGGGCGCGGTGTCGCAGGCGCTGCGCAACCGCCTGACCTGGGATGACCAGCAGGCGCTGGAGCGGCTGGCCCCCGCGGAGTTCCGCAGTCCGGCAGGCTCGACCCATCCCATCGATTACGAGGACGAGGGCGGCCCTTCGGTCGAAGTGCGGGTGCAGGCGCTGTTCGGGCTCGACCGGCATCCGGGCTTCGGCCAGCCTTCTCAGCCGCTGCTGCTCAAGCTGACCTCGCCCGCCGGTCGCCCGATCCAGACCACGCGCGACCTGCCGGGCTTCTGGCGCGGATCGTGGCGCGACGTGCAGCGCGACATGAAGGGCCGCTACCCCCGCCACCGCTGGCCGGACGAACCCTGGACCGAAGACCCCAGCCTCAAGACGCGCAATGCTTTCGAAGCAAGCCGAAAGGCGTGATTCGCGCTTGCTTTCGGGCTCGATTCGGGGGCAAAGCGCTGGCTCATGAGTGCACGCATTTATCAACGCCCGAAGAACGCCATGCAGTCCGGCAAGGCGCTTCTCGACCTGTGGACCCTCGAATTTGCGCCCGCAGAGGCGAAGAAGCCTGATCCGCTGATGGGCTGGGCCGGTTCGGGCGACACGCAGCAGCAGGTGATCCTGCGCTTCCCGACTGTGGACGAGGCGAAGGCCTATGCCGACAAGTACGGCATCGAGGCTGAAGTTCACGCCACCCCGCCGCGCCGCCTCAAGATTCAGGCTTATGCCGACAACTTCCGGTAAGACAGTTTTGAGCACGTCTTGACGTTGTACAGATTTATGTACATATTCGTCGCATGGATGTGCTCTCGTTCTCCGAAGCGCGCGCCAATTTCAAGGCGCTGATGGATCATGTGGTGGACGATCGTTCGCCCGTGATCGTCACGCGCCAGAAGGCGGAAGCGGTCGTGATGGTTTCCCTGTCCGACTGGAACGCCATGGCCGAAACCATGCATCTGCTTTCCACGCCCGCGAACTCGCAGCGGCTCCGCGACGCTGTTCGGGAATTCGATATGGGCGAGGGCGAGGAACACGATCTCGTCCAGCCCTGAGGCGCGCATGAAGATCGTCTTCGCTTCCCGCGCCTGGGAAGATTATCAACATTGGGTAGCGAACGATCGCGCGACGCTGGAGCGCCTAAACGCGCTGGTCGAGCAATGTCGGCACACTCCGTTCAAGGGCACCGGCAAGCCCGAGCCGCTCAAGGGCGAATTGCAGGGCTGGTGGTCCCGGCGGATCAATCAGGCGGATCGGCTGGTCTATCGTGTCGCGGGCACCGGTGCCGAGCAGCGGCTCGAAATCGCGCAATGCCGGTTCCATTACGCCTGACGCTTGCATTCCGGTGAAACCCTCGCCATAGGGCGCTCCGGGAGTCGGACGGGCGCTTGCGTCCGCCAACTTGGTCAGGTCCGGAAGGAAGCAGCCACAACGGGTTGCGGCGGGTCGTTCGGCTCCTTCATTTCTTCACATCGCTGAATATGCATGCCTTTGTGCTCATCGCGGCGCGAAGGCTGTGGAACATGGCGCTTTCCCCCTGACATCCGGGCCGCCAGTCCCTAGTTTGCGCGACGATGGACGATTCACGCGACATGTTCGGCGACACGCCCCCCTGGGATGACGATGACCGGGACGACGATGCGCCCGACGCCGCCGAACTGGAGGCGGCGGGGCAGCAGTCGATGTTCGGCGATCCCGAGCCTGCGCCGGAGCCGAAGCCGAGCGCCGCGGAACTCGAAGCCGCCGGGCAGGCGGCGATGTTCGCCGAAGCGCCCAAACCCGCTCCCGTCCCCGCTCAGGCCGAGCCTTTCGAAGCCCCCGCAGCCAAGGCTCCGTCCGGCGCTCCCGCGCAGCCCTACCGGGTACTCGCGCGCAAGTATCGCCCACAGACTTTCGCCGAACTGATCGGGCAGGAGGCGATGGTGCAGACCCTCGCCAATGCGATCAAGCGCGACCGGCTGGCGCATGCCTTCCTGATGACCGGCGTGCGCGGTGTCGGCAAGACCTCGACTGCGCGCCTCATTGCCAAGGCCCTGAACTGCATTGGCCCCGACGGGCAGGGCGGTCCGACGATCGACCCTTGCGGCAAGTGCGAGCCCTGCATCGCCATCGCCGAAGGGCGCCACATCGATGTGATCGAGATGGATGCCGCCAGCCACACCGGCGTCGACGACGTGCGCGAGATCATCGAGGCCGTGCGCTATGCCGCCGTCTCTGCGCGTTACAAGATCTACATCATCGACGAAGTCCACATGCTCTCGCGCAACGCCTTCAACGCGCTGCTCAAGACGCTTGAGGAGCCCCCGGCGCATGTGAAGTTCCTCTTCGCGACGACCGAAGTCGACAAGCTGCCGGTGACGGTGCTGTCGCGCTGCCAGCGCTTCGACTTGCGGCGCATTCCCGCCCCGATGCTGGCGGGGCACTTCGCCAATGTCTGCGCCAAGGAAGGCGTCGAGGCCGAGGCCGAGGCGCTCGCCATGGTCGCCGCGGCTGCCGAGGGCTCGGTGCGTGACGGCCTGTCGATCCTCGACCAGGCTATCGCCCATGCCGATCTGGACGGCGAAGGCCAGGTCCGCGCCGACAAGGTGCGCGACATGCTCGGCCTTTCGGACAAGAGCGTGCAGAGGAAGCTCATCGCCGCGATCCTCGACGGCAAGGGTGGCGAACTGCTCGATCTGGTGGCGCACCAGTTCGCGCTCGGCGTCGAGCCGATCGCGCTGATGCGCGGGCTGATGGAACTGACGCACCGGGTCGCCGTGGCGCAAGTCAGCGGCAGCGCCGAGGCGCACTCGACCGAGGAGCGCGAGGCGATCGAGGGCTGGGCCAAGGCGCTGCGCGCCGGCCAGATCCATCGCCTCTGGCAACTGCTGCTCAAGGGGCATGACGAAGTGAAGTCCGCGCCCGATCCGCTGGTTGCGGCGCAGATGGCGCTGCTGCGGATCATGCACGCGACCGACATGCCCGATCCCGGCGCGCTGGTGCGCAAGCTGGAGGAGATCGCCGCGCGCGCGCCTGCGGCTCCGGTCGTGCAGGACGGCGGGGCTGCGCCTTCCGGTCCGGCGGCTTCGGCTCCGGCAGCGGTTTCCCCGCGCTGGGAAGCACTGGTCGACGATGTCGAGCATGCGGGCGAGATGTCGGCGGCCAACACCATGCGGATGCAGGTGCGCGTGGTGGAGCTTGCCCCGGGAATCCTGCGCTATACCCAGCCGCCCGGCTTCAACGAGGATATCGTCGGCGTACTGCGCGGCGGGCTTCAGGCGGCTACCGGCGAACGCTGGCAGGTGGAGAAGGTCTCGGCCGAAGGCGCGCCCACGCTCGTCGAGGTCCATGAGGTGAAGAAGGCTGCCGACGCCGATGCGCTGCGCACCTCGCCGCTCGTCGAGGCGACGCTGGCCGCGTTCCCCGGCGCCGAATTGATTCAGGAGGACCGTCAGGCCGCCATCGGTGGCGGCGGTCGCAATTGGAGACGTTGAGATGAAGTCGATGGAAGAGATGATCCAGGCTGCCCAGCAGGCCGCCGAGACCATCCAGAAGCAGATGAACGAAACCCAGGGCAAACTCGACCAGCTCGAGGTCGAGGGTCTTTCGGGCGGCGGTCTCGTCAAGATCCGCTGCTCGGCCAAGGGCCGCGTGATCGGCGTGGCGATCGACGACAGCCTGATGGTCGCCAGCGAAAAGCCGATCCTCGAGGATCTGATCGCCGCCGCCTACAACGACGCGCGCGTGAAGGCGGACTCGGTCGCCAACGAGGAGCTCGCCAAGGCGCAGCAGGGCATGGGCCTGCCGCCGGGCTTCAAGCTGCCATTCTGAGAACGCTCGGAAAATTTCGGGGCGGGCGTTTCGCGGCATTGCGTCGCGCGCTCGCCTCGAGCTTGCATGGGGGCCGTGCATGGCTCTCGCGAGCAATGGGTCCATACCCGTCGGAAAATTCACTCGGATTCGGACCCGGCTCTTGATGCCTGGTCCCGTTTCGGGGCGTAGATACCAGTAGCGAACGGCCCGGTTTCCACGGCCTTTCACCTACAAAAGATTGCATGGCGGCGCAAAGACCCCATATTCTGCGCGATAGCCGGGGGAGGGCCGCAAGGCGTTCTTCCGCGCGTGATGAACTGGATACTGCTTTGAACCTGCTTCCGCTTCTGCCGCTGCGTGACATCGTCGTCTTCCCGGGCATGGTCGTGCCCCTCTTCGTTGGCCGTGAGAAATCCGTGGCCGCGCTCGAAGCCGCGATGGCCGGCGACAAGGACATCTTCCTGCTCGCGCAGCTCGATCCCGGCTGCGACGACCCGGATCGCGACGATCTCTACGACACCGGCGTGGTCGCCAGTGTTCTCCAGCTGCTCAAGCTGCCGGATGGCACCGTGCGCGTGTTGGTCGAGGGCCAGGACCGCGCCCGTCTGGAGACGCTGCGCTCCGAGACGACGGAAGAGGGCGAGATGCTGGTCGCCGGTGTCGAGCTGATCGAGCCGACCGAGGCCGAAGGCACCGAAGTTGCGGCGATGATGCGCACCGTCGTCGACCAGTTCAACGAATACGCCAAGCTCAACAAGAAGCTGAGCCAGGACGCGGGCGAACAGCTCGGCGACATCGAGGACGCGGCTAAGCTGGCGGACACGGTTGCAGCGCAGCTGTCGGCCAAGGTGTCCGACAAGCAGGCCGTCCTGTCCGAGGCCGACCCGCTCAAGCGCCTGGAAATGGTCTATTCCTTCATGGAAGGCGAACTCGGCGTCCTGCAGGTCGAGCGCAAGATCCGTGGGCGCGTGAAGCGCCAGATGGAAAAGACCCAGCGCGAGTATTACCTCAACGAGCAGCTCAAGGCGATCCAGTCGGAGCTCGGCGGCGGCGAGGGTGACGAGGGCAACGAGCTTCAGGAGCTCGCCGAGAAGATCGAGAAGACCAAGCTCTCCAAGGAAGCCAGGGAAAAGGCGACCACCGAGCTGAAGAAGCTCAAGTCGATGCAGCCGATGAGCGCCGAGGCGACCGTCATCCGCAACTACCTCGACGTGCTGCTGGGCTTGCCGTGGGGCAAGAAGAGCAAGCTCAAGCGCGACATCTCGTCGGCGCAGGAGATCCTCGACGCCGATCACTACGCGCTCGACAAGGTCAAGGACCGCATCGTCGAGTATCTGGCGGTGCAGGCGCGCACCAACAAGCTGAAGGGGCCGATCCTGTGCCTCGTCGGTCCTCCGGGCGTCGGCAAGACCTCGCTGGGCAAGTCGATCGCCAAGGCGACCGGGCGTGAGTTCATCCGCCAGTCGCTGGGCGGCGTGCGCGACGAGGCCGAGATTCGCGGTCACCGCCGTACCTATATCGGCTCGCTGCCGGGCAAGATCGTCACGAACCTGCGCAAGGCGGGCAAGTCCAACCCGCTGTTCCTGCTCGACGAGATCGACAAGCTTGGTCAGGACTTCCGTGGCGATCCGGCCTCGGCGCTGCTCGAAGTGCTTGATCCGGAGCAGAACGCCAAGTTCCAGGATCATTACCTCGAACTCGACATCGACCTGTCGGACGTGATGTTCGTCTGCACCGCGAACAGCCTGAACCTGCCGCAGCCGCTGCTCGACCGCATGGAGATCATCCGCCTCGAAGGTTACACCGAGGACGAGAAGGTCGAGATCGCCGAGCGTCACCTGATCCGCAAGCAGGTGGAGGCGCACGGGCTCAAGAAGGGTGAGTTCACGCTGACCCAGGATGGCCTGCGCGATCTGATCCGCTACTATACCCGTGAGGCAGGCGTGCGCACGCTGGAGCGTGAAGTCGCGCGACTGGCGCGCAAGTCGCTGCGTCAGATCCTCGAAGGCAAGGCCAAGCAGGTCACGATCACGCCGGAAAACCTCGCGGAGTTCGCGGGCGTGCGCAAGTTCCGCCACGGCGTCGGCGAGGAAGAGCATCAGGTCGGTGCGGTCACCGGACTCGCCTGGACCGAAGTGGGCGGCGAACTGCTGACGATCGAAAGCGTGACCGTTCCCGGCAAGGGCGCGATCAAGGCGACCGGCAAGCTGGGCGACGTGATGAACGAGTCGATCTCGACCGCGTTCAGCTTCGTGCGCGCCCGCTCGCCCGCCTATGGCATCAAGCCGAGCGTGTTCCACAAGAAGGATATCCACATCCACCTGCCCGAAGGCGCGGTGCCCAAGGATGGTCCTTCGGCGGGCATCGGCATGGTGACGTCGATCGTGTCAACGCTGACCGGCAATCCGGTGCGCAAGGACGTCGCCATGACCGGCGAAGTCACCCTGCGCGGCCGGGTGCTGCCGATCGGAGGGCTCAAGGAAAAGCTGCTCGCGGCCCTGCGCGGCGGCATCACCACGGTGCTGATCCCGGAGGAGAACCGCAAGGATCTGGCGGAAATCCCCGACAACGTGAAGCAGGGACTCGACATCATCCCCGTCAGCCACGTCGACGAGGTGCTGGCCAAGGCACTGACCGAACCGCTCACCGCGATCGAATGGACCGAGGCGGACGAACTGGCCGCGGCACCGCAGCCGCATCAGCCGTCACCGGCCGCGACCGCGCACTGAACGTAGTCCCCCTCTCCTGCACGCGGGAGAGGGGGACTACGAACGTCTATCGGCTTGCTCGATTTCACGGATACGCCGTCGCTCGTCGAGCACGGCGTATTTTTGTGTTATATACGCTCTCGTTCTGATTGCTCCGGCGACATCGCGTCCAACATTCAGAATGGTTTAAGACGGCCCAAATGGACCTGTTTCCAGAACTCTGAATAGTTCCACATCCAATCTGGCAGCATTTGTCATCGGTTGGTGTTTTTCGTCCGATTGACCGGTGTCCGGCGCACACTTACACTCCAGCGATAAATATCGGTGGGGCAGCTATGGTGGGCGAAGCCGCAGATTTCGGCCCGGTGAGGGGGCGTGCGCGTATCGACGTCATCGACGTCACGCGGGGGATTGCCATTCTCGGCATCCTCTACATGAACATCCCTTTCATGGGCACCAATGTCACGGCCTGGATGAACGACATCCGCCGCCTTTCATGGAGCGCCGCCGATCAGGTCACATGGGCGACCATCCAGATCTTCTGGGAAGGCACGCAGCGCGGACTGTTCGAGATGCTGTTCGGCGCGGGCGTGATGGTCTTCACTGCGAAGGCCATGAAGCCGGACGATCCGGTGGTTGTCGCCGACCTCTACTATCGCCGCAACCTCCTGCTCATGCTGTTCGGCCTGCTCGACATCTTCGTCATCGCCTGGATCGGCGATATCCTGCTTACGTATGGTCTGGCGGCCTTGCTGCTGTTCCCGTTCCGCAAGGCACCGCCCAAGGCTCTGCTCGCCATGGGGCTGGCCTTCGCAGCCATATCCGCCATCGGCTGGCCGGGCGGTGGCGGTGTGGTCGGGTACAACGAACGTGTCGGCAAGATCCATCAGGCAGAAGTGCTCGAACGCAAGCAGGCGTCCGGCGCGAAACTGTCCGCCGAGGACAAGAAGACGCTGGAGAAATGGCAGGAGAAGCGCGCGTCGCTCAATCTCGCCAAGCCGCCCAGTCCCAAGGCACAGGCGATGATCGATGCCGAGCGCAAGGCGCGCGACGGCTGGCCGCATCAGTACGTCCTCTATTCCTGGTTCGTCTGGAACAAGGTCTTCGGTGACGGCAACGGTACGTTCTTCAGCGTGCTGGAGGCAGTCTGCGGCATGTTCATCGGCATGGCGCTGTTCAAGTGGGGCGTCATTCAGGGCGAACGCTCGGCGGGTTTCTACGCAGCGCTCGCTATCGCCGCCTATGCCGTGGGCTGCGGGCTCAGAGCGTGGGATGTGACGCAGATCTTCCGCTTCACGCTGGCACCGCACTCGGGCTGGATCACCGGGGAGTTCGCGCGGCTCGCCGTCACGCTGGGGCATGTCGGGCTCATTAACCTGCTCATGAAGAGCGGCGTCGGGCGAGGGCTGCTGTCTCCCTTCAAGGCGGTCGGGCGCACGGCATTCTCGATCTATATCCTGACCAGCATCGCCACCTTGTGGTTCGTCTTCGCGCCCTGGGGCCTTGGCCTGTGGAACCGGTTTGGCTGGGCGGAACTGGCGTTGGCCGCGACCGTGATCGACATCGTGATGCTGGTCCTCGCCAACATCTGGCTGCGCTTCTACCTCAGCGGGCCGCTGGAATGGGTGTGGCGTTCGCTGACCTACTGGAAGCGGCAACCCTTCGTGCGGCGAACCGTGTCGACTTCCGAGGTTTCTGCGGCGGCCTGACTTGCCCTTGTGCTGCCGGACGACTACTTCGCGCCCGTCCAGGCTGCGCGAAAGGATCTTGCCATGGGTTACCGGGTTGTCGTCGTCGGTGCGACGGGGAATGTCGGCCGCGAAATGCTCAACATTCTCGCGGAGCGTGAATTCCCGGCGGATGAGATCGCGGCGGTCGCCTCTTCGCGTTCGACCGGCATCGAGATCGAGTATGGCGAGACCGGCCGCATGCTCAAGGTGAAGAACCTGGAGCATTTCGACTTCACCGGCTGGGACATCGCGCTCTTTGCTGCCGGTTCGGCCGCGACCAAGGTCTATGCGCCCAAGGCAGCGTCGCAGGGCTGCGTGGTGATCGACAATTCCTCGCTCTATCGCATGGACCCGGATGTGCCGCTGGTCGTGCCCGAGGTGAACCCCGATGCGATCGACGGCTACACCGCGCGCAACATCATCGCCAATCCCAACTGCTCGACCGCGCAGATGGTCGTTGCGCTCAAGCCCTTGCACGACAAGGCGAAGATCAAGCGCGTGGTCGTCTCGACCTACCAGTCGGTCTCCGGCGCGGGCAAGGACGGCATGGACGAACTGTTCGAGCAGAGCCGTGCGATCTTCGTCGGCGATGCGGTGGAGCCGCGCAAGTTCACCAAGCAGATCGCCTTCAACGTGATCCCGCACATCGACGTGTTCCTCGACGACGGTTCCACCAAGGAAGAGTGGAAGATGGTGGTCGAGACCAAGAAGATCCTCGACCCGAAGATCAAGGTGCAGGCAACCTGCGTGCGGGTGCCGGTCTTCGTCGGCCACTCCGAAGCGCTCAACATCGAGTTCGAGGAAGAGATCAGCGCCGAAGAAGCGCAGGACATCCTGCGCGAAGCACCGGGCGTGATGCTCGTCGACAAGCGCGAGGACGGCGGATACGTCACCCCGATCGAGGCTGTGGGCGACGGTGCCACTTACGTGAGCCGCGTGCGCGAGGACTCGACCGTCGAGAACGGCCTGGCGCTGTGGTGCGTTTCCGACAACCTGCGCAAGGGCGCGGCGCTGAACGCGGTGCAGATCGCCGAACTGCTCGGTCGCCGTCATCTCAAGAAGGGGTGACTGGTGTATGGCGGCGGGGTAGCCTCGTCGCCATGAGCACCACCATGACCGGCGGCTGCCAGTGCGGCCGCATCCGCTATTCCGCCGAAGTCGAGCCCGAGACGGCCTATCTCTGCCATTGCAGGATGTGCCGCCGGGCGACCGGCGGGGTCTCCATCGCCTTCATCAACGCGCCCCGGGACAAGGTGCGGTGGGAGCCCGAGCCGGACTGGTACCAGTCCTCACCCATCGCGCACCGTCCGTTCTGTTCGAACTGCGGAACGCCGCTGGGCTTCGCGTTCCTCGACGGCGAGAACATCGACATCACCGTGGGCAGCTTCGACGATCCCGCGCCGTTCCGTCCGAACCAGAACTACGCGACCGAAAGCATGTTGACGGCATGGACCGACGTGCGGCACTTGCCCGGCATGACGAGCGTGGAAAACCCGAGCGTCACCGACAGGTGGAAGGCCGCTGGCCTCGAGCCGCCTGAATGATCCAGCACCGATGATCCAGTAAAGCGAGTTTGCCGTGACCGATGTGAAGACCGATTTCGTCGATGGCTTCGGCGGGGCGAAGCTCGCCGTTCATACCATGGGCGACACCGGCGGGCGGCCGCTGGTCCTGCTCCACGGGCTGTTTTCCAGCGCCGAGGTCAACTGGATCAAGTTCGGCAATGCGAAGATCCTCGCCGATGCCGGGTTCGAGGTCTTCATGCCCGACCTGCGCGCGCACGGGCAGAGCGCTGCGCCGCACGAGCCCGAGGCTTACCCTTCCGACGTGCTGGTCCGCGACCTCAAGGCCGTGACCGCCGCGCTGAACCTGACCGAATACGATCTTGGCGGCTTTTCGCTGGGCGCACGGACCGCAGTGCGCGGGGTGCTGGCAGGGCTGGTTCCGAACCGGCTGGTGCTGGGCGGCATGGGGCTCACCGGGCTGTCTGGCTGGGCGCGTCGCAGCGCGCATTTCATCGACGCGATCGATCGCTTCGGAACCATCGAGCGTGGCGACAAGGCCTTCGTCGCGCAGGCGTTCATGAAGTCGATGAACATCGACCGCGTCGCCGCACGGCTTCTTCTCGGCTCGGTCGATGATACGGCGCCGGATGCGATCGCGCATGTCACGATGCCTACGCTCTGCGTCAGCGGGGCGGAGGATCACGACAACGGTTCCGCCCAGGAACTCGCCGGGGTGCTGCCTGATGGCACTTACATCGAAGTGCCGGGCAATCACATGTCGTCCGTGACCTTCAAGGATCTCGGTCGCGCTATGGCGGCGTTTCTGGCTTAAATCTCAGATCGTCATTGCGAGCGTAGCGAAGCAATCCACGGTCCGCTTCGGGCGCTGGATTGCTTCGCTACGCTCGCAATGACGAACGACGGTTCTGGCTAGGCGCGGGAGAGTTCGGCGAGGCTCATCGCCAGCCTGAACGCTTCGAAGCGCGCGGCGCGGCGTTCGGCGGCTTCCCAGTCGTCGCCCCAGAGTTCGACCTGCCAGTCGGCTTCCAGTTCGGCGGCTTTCCAGAGCAGGTCGGCGTCGGCGTCCGGCTGGATGGCCTCCAGCGCGATCACCAGCGAGGCGGCGAGGCTGGACAGCATCTTGAGCGCGGCCAGTTCGAAGTCGCTCCGCGCGGCCAGTTCTGCATTCAGCCGGGCCAGAGTCTCGGCAGGCTGCTGCTTGTGAATGATGCCGGAAATGCGCGCGAAGGTCACGCCAAGGCGGGCTTCGGCGGTGGTGAGCAGCGGCTCCCAGACTTCCTGCTGCCGTTTGTACAGTGCTTCGTCTGGATCGGCGCGGTAGCAGAGCGTGTCGGTCTCGGCATAGGGCACGAGTTCGGTGATGACCGTCGCGCGCGCGGGCGCAACCGCGTCGATCGCGAAGTCGGCAAGGTCGCGGTAGTGGAAGGTCGTGGTGTCGATCTTCTCACCCTGTGCTGCCCATTCCGCCGCCAGCGCTTCGGCCAGTGCCTGCGTGGGGACGACCTGTGCGCGACCTCCGGCGGTGCGGATCGGGCGACCGTCGAGAGTCACGCGCCAGCCGCCTTCTGTCGGCTCGGCTGCGGCTTCCTTGTAGAAACGCTTCATCGGGGAGTGCGCCACTTTCTGACGAGAATCACGGGGATGACGAAGGCGTCGACCAGCCCGTTGGCGATGAGGATGTAGGCGATCCAATCCGGCAGGCCCGCGAGGATGCGGTCGGTGGCGATCAGGATGCCGAGAACGATGCAGGCGACGCCGGCGATGCGCACCAGGTTGATGATGGCGAAGCGCGCCATCGCGGGGTCATGGCCGCTGTCGTGGGATGGCGAGCTCACTTGAGGAGGTGCTCCAGAAGCTGCGCCGGGGTTTCGACCACGATTTCCGCACCGGCTTCAGCCAGTTCGCGCGGGTGGTGATAGCCCCAGTCGACGCCGATGGCGCGGACGTGGGCGCTGGTGGCCATCTGCATGTCGTAGGCGGTGTCGCCGATCATCACTGCTTCGGCGGCGGCGGCTCCGGCCTCGAACAGCGCCTCTTCCAGCATCGCCGGGTGCGGCTTGGAGGGGTGGCGGTCGGCGGTCTGGAGCGTCACGAACAGGTCCGCAATCCCGTTCGCCTCAAGGCAGAAGCCGAGGCCACGGTCCGACATGCCGGTGGCGACGCCCAGCGTCCATCCGTTTGCGTGAAGGCCGCGCAGCGTGTCCTCGATGCCGGGGAACAGTGGCTGTGCGACGCGGCCCTGTTCGCGGGCGGTGCGGAACGAGAGCTTGTAGACTTCGGCCATAGCCTGCTGCTGCTCGGCATCGGAAGCGGGTAGCAGCTGCCGGATCGCCTGCGGCAAGGACAGCCCGACCGCGCGCCGGATCGCCCCGCGCGACGGCGCGGGGATCGAGAATGCGGCGAAGGCAGCCTCCATCGCCTCGCAGATGGGCGCCTGCCCGTCGACGAGGGTGCCGTCGCAGTCGAAGACGGCCAGCTTCACCGGCCCGCCTGTCACCGACCGCGCCCGCGCGGCGCACCACCGGGCTTCGCGCCGGAACGCGGGGCCGAACGGCTACCGGTGGGCTTGCCGGTGCCGGGACGCGAAGGCTTGCCGCCCGGCTTCCCGAACGATTTGCCTGCGGGCTTTCCGGCCGGTTTCCCGCCCGGCTTGCCCGAAGGCTTGCTCAGCCGGTTCTGTCCCGAAGACGGCCCATCGCTACGCTTGCGGCGCTCGCCACGGCGTTCCTTGCGGTATTCCTTGGCGTGCTGCTTGGCGGCGCGCTTCTGGTCCTCCTTGGTGAACTCGATGGGCGCCTCGATCTCGACGTCACCTTCCGATTCCACGAAGCCGAGCGATTCGAGCGAATTGGCGAAGTGCTCGGGCAGGGGGGCGGTCACGTCGAGCGGGGCGCCGTCCGGATGCTCGATGATGAGGCGGCGGGCATGCAGGTGCATCTTGCGGCTGATCGAGCCAGTAAGGAAGGCTTCCTGACCGCCGTACTTGCCATCGCCGACGATGGGGTGGCCGATCGCCGCCATGTGGACACGCAACTGGTGCGTGCGCCCGGTCAGCGGGTGCAGTTCGACCCATGCGGCGCGGTTGCCGGCGCGGTCGATCACGCGGTAGCGCGTGCGGGCGCTCTGGCCTTCCTTCTCGTCCACATGCATCTTCTCGCCGCCGGTGCCTGGCTGCTTGGCGAGGGGCAGTTCGATCATGCCGTCGTTGATGCTCGGCACGCCGACCACCAGCGCCCAGTAGATCTTCTTGGCCGAGCGGCCCGAGAAACGCTTGGAGAAATAGGCGGCGCTGCCCGGAGTGCGGGCGATGAGGAGGACGCCCGAAGTGTCCTTGTCGAGCCGGTGGACGAGGCGCGGGCGCGGTCCCTTGTCGACATAAGCGTCGAGCAGGCCGTCGACGTGCTCCTTCATGCCCGAACCGCCCTGCGTGGCGAGGCCGGGCGGCTTGTTGAGCACGATGGCGGCGCGATCCTGCGTCAGGACCATCGAATCGGCGAGTTCGATCTCTGCCTCGGTCAGTTCGCGCCGGGGGCGCTCGCCGTTTGCAGAAGTCTTCTGTTCGCCGCCGGGCGGCACGCGCAGAACCTGGCCTGCCTCAAGGCGGGTGTCGACGTCGGCGCGCTTTCCGTCGACGCGGATCTGGCCGGTGCGGGCCCAGCGCGAAACCATCGCGAAGCCGACCTTGGGCAGGTGGCGCTTGAACCAGCGGTCGAGACGGACGCCGTCGTCATCCTGGCCGACGGTGAACTGACGGACGATATCGATATTGCTCATGCCACGCTCCGCATAACAAAGAGGCCGAGGAACAGGCCGCCGAATCCGGCGAGCAGTGACAGGGCGGTATAAAAGGCAGCGGTGGCGATCTCGCCGCGCTGGATCAAAGTGGCGAAGTCGAGGCTCATCGACGAGAAGGTTGTGAAACCTCCCAGCACGCCGATGCCAAGCAGCAGGCGCGTGCCTTCGCTGCCATGGCCGAAGCGGGCGAGCCAGCCGGCCAGAACGCCCATCAGTACACTGCCGACGACGTTGACGGTGAGCGTGCCATAAGGAAAGACACCGGCACGCACGGGGCCGAGCGCTGCGGTCCAGCCGCGCCCGACGAGGAAGCGCAGCCAGGAGCCGAACGCGCCGCCGAGGGCCACGTAGAGCGAGGCCGCAAGAAAGGAAGGTTGGGGCATGGCGCCGCCTTAGCCGCGAATCGGTGGAATTCCAATCCGGGCTGCCGCAGCGGCTACCACAAACGTTGTACGGCGAACCCGTCGAACAGCGCCTCGTTGGAAATCAGCACCATGTCCTCGGCCTGCGCCTGCGCGATCAGCAGGCGGTCGAACGGATCCTTGTGGGCGATGTTCATCTGTCCGGCGAGGCGGGCATGGGTGATGCTGATCGCCAACTCGTCGAAGTCCTGCGCCGCAACGATGCTCTCGAAATCCCGGGCGAGCAGGGCGGCGCCGTCCAGCTTGCCGATGCGATGCTTGGTGGCGATCTCCATTGCCGAAGCCGCGCTGACGGCAACCGTATTGGCGGCATCGGCTATGGCGTCACGGGCGGGGAGCGATAAATGTTCGTCGCCCGCGAGCCACCAGAGCAGTGCATGCGTGTCGAGCAGCAGTCTCAAGGGAAATCCCAGCCGTCGAGTTCATCGGCGGGCAGGGGGTCGAAGAAGGCGGCATCCACGCTGATTGCGCCCTTGAGCGCGCCGAACTTGCGCTCGCCGACCGGGTTCACCGGGACCAGCCTTACGGCCGGAATGTTGCCGCGTGCGATCACCACCTCTTCGCCCGCCAAAGCGCTGGCGATCAGGCGGGAGAGATTGGTCTTGGCCTCGTGGACGGAAACCTGAGTCATCGCCGCGCTCCTTAGCCAGATATATAGCTAAGTGCGCGTATCGCGGCAAGCTGCAGCCTTCGCGGGCGATTGGCCTTGTCTTCGACCCGTCACTTTGCTAACGGGCCGCTCAATCAGCTGCCTCCGAGTCCGGCGGCGGCCTTGTTTTTGGCTCAAGATTCGCGGCTCGCCACGCCAAACCGGATGCGTGGCGGCCCCGTCTGTTTTTGTGAGGTGTTTCGGTTTATGCAGATTCTCGTCCGCGACAACAACGTCGATCAGGCTCTTCGTGCGCTCAAGAAGAAGCTGCAGCGTGAAGGCGTGTATCGTGAGATGAAGCTGCGCCGTCACTTCGAGAAGCCGTCGGAAAAGCGCGCTCGCGAAAAGGCTGCCGCCGTTCGCCGCGCCCGCAAGCTTGAGCGCAAGCGCGCCGAGCGCGACGGCTCGAAGTAAGCGAGCTTTCCTGCGCTTTTGCGCAGGGCACCTTTAAATCTGGAGCAGCGGCTTGAATGCCGCGCCGGGTTGAGCCATGAGGGCGCGGAATCACCATTCCGCGCCCTTTGTGCATCTGCAAGGGATGTCCTGCCCGGGCGCTTCATATGAGTACGAGGGCCACCGACGATGACAGAGATCACCCGCGTTGCGCTGCAGCCGATCGAAAAGGGCGCCGTTTCCAAGATCTGGCTGGGTGTCGTCGCCATCGCTCTGGCCTCTGCCGGTGTGGCCTATGCCGCGCTGCCGCCCGCGCCGACCGTCAAGACGCTGACCGCCGGCACCGGCGATTCGCCGACGATGGAAGACGTCGTGCTCATCAACTACAAGGGCATGCTGACCGACGGCACCGTGTTCGACCAGAACAAGAACTACCCCAACCCGGTGGCGCAGTTCGTGCCCGGCTTCTCCAAGGCGCTCCAGAAGATGCAGCGCGGCGGCAAGTACGAAGTCGTCATCCCCTCGGAGCTGGCCTACGGCGCGACGCCGCCCGCCGGATCGCCGATCCCGGCGAATGCCGACCTCAAGTTCGAAGTCGAACTGATCGACTACAAGAGCCTTGCTGAAATCCAGCAGCAGCAGCGCATCCTGCAGCAGCTCCAGCAGATGCAGCAGCAGGGCGGCGCGGTTCCGGGCGCTCCGGGTGCGATCCCGGGTGCTCCGGCTCCCGTCCAGCCCTGATGACCATGCTTCGACTGGCGGCGCTGTTCGCGCTTGCGGGCGCGCCGGTCATGGTCCATGCCCAGGCAGCACCGGCTCCCGCTCCGGCGGCGACGCCTGCTGCGCCGCAGGTGAAGGTTGAGGCGATCACGCCCGGCACCGGCGGGAAGCCGCCGGAGCACTCCTACGTGCTCATCAACTACAAGGGCATGCTGACCGACGGCACCGTGTTCGACCAGAACGAGCGGATGCCGATGGCGCTGGACGAAGTCGTTCCCGGCTTCGCGCAGGGTCTGGTCCAGATGGAGCGCGGCGGCCGCTACAAGCTGACCATCCCGCCCGAACTGGGCTACGGCGCGCAGGCTTCCGGCCCGATCCCCGCCAACTCCACGCTCGTCTTCGAGATCGACCTGATCGATTTCAAGACCGCCGAGGAACTGCAGGCGATGATGGAGCAGATGCGGGCGCAGCAGGCCGCGCAAGCTCAGGGCGCGCAGGGCCAAGGCGCTCCGGGTGAAGCCGCTCCGGCGCAACCGGCGAAGTGACCCCGCGCTCGTCATTGCGAGCGTAGCGAAGCAATCTGGCGGCGGCACTGCGCCTCACGATTGCTTCGCTACGCTCGCAATGACGAAGCTGGATGATCGCACCCCTGCTTGAAGCTGGCGAGCCCCGCTGCTAGCTGCTCCGCAACCGAATTTACATACTACGCAAAAAGGAAAGCCATGTCGGTCGATACCGCAACCGTGGCGAAGATCGCCAGCCTCGCGCGCATCAAGGTGAGCGAGCAGGAGCTTGAGGCGATGGTGCCCGAGCTGAACGGCATTCTCGCCTGGGTGGAGCAACTCGGCGAAGTCGATACCTCCGGTGTCGAGCCGATGACCGCCGTCATCCCCAACACCCTGCGCCTGCGCGACGACGTGATCGACGCTGATCCGCTGACCGGCGGCGACAAGCGCGACGCCGTGCTGGCCAATGCCCCCGCCGCCGAACACGGCTTCTTCGGCGTGCCCAAGGTGATCGAATAATGACCGAAATTACCGAACTTGGCGTAGCCGCCATCCGTGACGGCGTTGCCGCCGGCACTTTCTCCGCCGTCGAAGTGGCCGAGGCGTTCAACGCCAACGTCGCCGCCGCGCAGGACGCGCTGAACGCCTTCATCGTCGCCACACCTGAAAAGGCCATCGAGGCGGCCAAGGCCACCGACGCGAAGCGTGCGGCGGGCGAGGCGCTTGGGCCCATGGGCGGCGTGCCGATTGGCATGAAGGACCTGTTCGCCACCAATGGCGTGCAGACGACCGCCGCCAGCCACATCCTCGAAGGTTTCGTTCCGCAGTACGAATCGACCGTCTCGCAGAAGCTGTGGGATGCGGGCGCGGGCCTGCTGGGCAAGCTCAACCTCGACCAGTTTGCTATGGGCTCCTCGAACGAGAGCAGCCACTTCGGCTCGGTCGTGTCGCCCTGGCGTCGTCCCGGCAGCAACGCGCCGCTGACGGCGGGCGGTTCCTCGGGCGGTTCCTCTGCCGCGATCGCGGCGCGGCTCGTGCCTGCCGCCACCGGCACCGACACCGGCGGCTCGATCCGCCAGCCTGCTGCCTACACCGGCACCACCGGCATCAAGCCGACCTACGGGCGCTGTTCGCGCTGGGGCGTGGTGGCCTATGCCAGCTCGCTCGATCAGGCGGGCGCGATGGCGCGCGACGTCACCGACTGCGCGATCATGCTGGAGAGCATGGCCGGGTTCGACCCCAAGGACGCGACCAGCCTCGACCTGCCGGTGCCGAACTGGACCGCCGCGCTGTCGGGCGATCTCAAGGGCAAGAAGGTCGGCATTCCGAAGGAATACCGCGTCGACGGCATGCCCGCCGAGATCGAGGCGATCTGGGAGCAGGGCATCGCCTGGCTCAAGGACGCGGGCGCCGAAGTGGTCGAAGTCTCGCTGCCGCACACGCAGTACGCGCTCGCGACCTACTACATCATCGCCCCGGCCGAAGCCTCGTCGAACCTCGCACGCTATGACGGCGTGCGCTATGGCCTGCGCGACCTGCCGGACGGTGCGGGCCTGCAGGACATGTACGCCGCGACCCGCGCCGACGGCTTCGGTGCGGAGGTCAAGCGCCGCATCCTGATCGGCACTTACGTGCTGTCGGCGGGCTTCTACGATGCCTATTACACCAAGGCGCAGAAGGTCCGCGCGCTGATCTCGCAGGACTTCGCCAAGGCGTTCGAGCAGGTCGACGTCCTCCTGACTCCGACCGCGCCGAGCGCCGCGTTCGCGCTGGGTGAGAGCAACGACGATCCGATCGCGATGTACCTCAACGACGTGTTCACGGTCCCGGCCTCGCTGGCGGGCCTGCCCGCGATGTCGGTGCCCGCAGGCCTAGACGCGCAGGGGCTGCCGCTGGGCCTCCAGATCATCGGTCGCCCGCTCGACGAGCAGGGCGTGCTGAACGCCGGCCTCGCCATAGAAGGCCGCGCAGGGTTCACGGCAAAGCCGGGGAAGTGGTGGTAATATGAGCACGTATCGCATCCAGGGCGCCACCGGGGACTGGGAGGTCGTGATCGGCCTCGAAATCCATGCGCAGGTCACGTCCAATTCAAAGCTGTTCTCCGGCTCGGCCACGGCGTTCGGCGCGGAGCCGAACACGCAGGTCTCGCTCATCGACGCGGCGATGCCGGGCATGCTGCCCGTGCCGAACCGCGAGTGCATCCGGCAGGCCGTGCGCACCGGCATGGCCATCGACGCGCAGATCAACAAGTGGTCGCGCTTCGATCGCAAGAACTACTTCTACGCCGATCTTCCGCAGGGCTACCAGATCAGCCAGCTCTACCACCCGCTCGTCGGCGAAGGTTCGCTGACGATCGAGGCGGACGAGAAGGCGGGCATCCCCGAGGACAAGGTCATCGGCATCGAGCGCATCCACGTCGAGCAGGACGCGGGTAAGCTGATGCACGACCAGCACCCGACGATGTCCTATGTCGACCTCAACCGTTCGGGCGTGGCGCTGATGGAGATCGTCAGCCGCCCGGACATGCGCTCGCCCGCAGAGGCGGGGGCCTACGTGTCGAAGCTGCGCACGATCCTGCGCTACGTCGGCTCGTGCGACGGCAACATGGACCAGGGCTCGATGCGCTGCGACGTCAACGTCTCGGTCCGCAAGCCGGGCGACGAGTTCGGCACCCGCACCGAGACCAAGAACGTCAACTCGGTGCGCTTCGTCATGCAGACGATCGAGCACGAGGCGAACCGCCAGGTCGACGTGCTCGAAGCCGGTGGCAAGATCGTGCAGGAAACGCGCCTGTTCGATCCGAACACCGGCTCGACGCGCTCGATGCGTTCGAAGGAAGACGCGCACGACTATCGCTACTTCCCCGATCCAGACCTGCTGCCGCTTGAACTGGACGACGCGTTCCTCGAAGCCTGCCGCGCCTCGCTGCCCGAACTGCCGGATGCCAAGCGCGCCCGCTACGAGGGCGAACTGGGCCTGTCCGCCTACAACGCGGCGGTGCTGACCACCGACGTCGACACGTTCCAGTGGTTCGAAGCGCTGCTCGGCGAAGCCGCTTCGGCGCAGGGCAAGGCTCCGGCGGACGTCGCGAAGCAGGCGGCCAACTGGCTGATCTCCGAGTTCTTCGGCGCGCTTAACAAGCTCGGCAAGGGGCTTGAGGACTCGCCGGTCAGCCCGGTTCAGGCGGCGGAACTGCTGGCGCTGATCGGCAAGGGCACGATCTCGGGCTCGATCGCCAAGCAGGTGCTGGAGATCATGCTCGAAACCGGCGACGGGGCCGAGGCCATCGTCGAGCGTGAGGGTCTGAAGCAGGAATCGGACACCGGCGCCATCGAAGCCAAGGTGGACGAGATCCTCGCCGCCAATGCCGACAAGGTCGCCCAGTACAAGGACGGCAAGGTCGCGCTGTTCGGCTTCTTCGTCGGCCAGACGATGAAGGCGATGCAGGGCAAGGCCAACCCGCAGGTGGTCAACGAGATCCTCAAGACCAAGCTGGGCTGATTTTCGTTACGAAACAGGACGCGCCGCCGGGCTCCATGCGAGTCCGGCGGCGTTTCTGTGTCCGCAGGGCAACTAATCATGTGCCGTTAGTGGACGGTCCGCAATAATACGCTTGTCTTCACCCGCTGCGATGTTATCGAACGCGCGAGAAGGCTCAGGGGGCTTTCAGAGAATTTCACGGCATCGACGCTCTGCACGCAGCGGCATCGGAAATTGCCGATAGGGCTCACCTGGGGGGGTGAGGGGTCCGGCACTGCGCCACAGTGGAGCGCGCGGTGCCGGGCTTACCCCTCCGGCCACTATGCCGCCCGGCGCGTTCCCGTCAGTTCCATCGATCCGAACATGCCCGCCTTGACTGTGCCGGTGAGGGCATCGCCCTCGACCGTGGCCGAGCAGTCGAGGTCCATCGGCATCGGCGACGTCATCTTCATCGACCACGTCAGCGTCTGCCCGGCGATCCGGCCATCGGCGACGTCCATGCTGCCGAGGTCTCCGGTGATGTTGCCGGTGAAGCTGTCGTCGTCACCGGGGATGATCGTCAGCACGCCCTTCTGGCGGCCGAGCGGGGTATTCGTCACGCAGTCGTAAGTTCCTGCAACCGACATGGATATGCTCCTTATTCGCCTTGTTCCGTTGCGGCGCCAGCTGGGGCTGGGCGCACTTCCACGGGCAAACCCAGACCCTTGAGCTGCGGTTCCACCACCTTGCGGTCGCCGACGATGACCCAGGTCAGGTCGGCGGGCTGGAGATAGCGCGCCGCTGCCGCGCCGATGCCCTTGGCGTCGATGCCGCGATAGGTCTGCGCAAGGCGCACGTAGTAGTCCTCAGGCCGCCCCAGCCGGTCGTTCTTCACGATCGCCGAGAGGACCGCGCCGTTGGTCTCGAACTGGTTGGGCAGCGCGCGGATCGCGCCTTCGGTGACGCGCTGGTACTCTTCGGAGGATACCGGCTGCTTCGCGGGGAACGCGCTCATGTCCTTGACGATGGCGCGGATCGAATCGCCGGTACGGTCGGCCTGCACCGGGGCCATAACCTGCAGGAAGCGCGGGCCGGTGGACTGGCTGACGCCCGAGCGCACGCCGTAGCTCCATCCCTTGTCCTCGCGGATGTCGGCGTTCAGGCGCGAGAGGAATCCATTCCCGACGACATCGTTCGCCAGCATCAGCGGTTCTTCGTTCGCGGTGCGGCCGGTCAGCGGCAGGACGCGCCCGGCAAGGATGACCGACTGCGGCGAATTGGGCCGGTCGATCAGGACGATGCGCGAGGCCGGGGCGGGGGTGGCGGCATCGAGCAGCTTGGCGGGCCTGGGGGCCGCAGGCGCCTTCCACCCTCCGAATGCCTTCTCGAGCATGGGCTTCAGTTCCGCCATCGTGACGTCGCCGACGACGGTGATGCGGGCGAGGTCCGGGCGCAGCCACTTGGCATGGGCTGCACGCAGGGCTTCCGGCGTCAGCGCCGCGAGCGAGGTTTCGGTGCCGAGGCCGTCGCCCGGTTGCGCATAGGGGTGCGTGCCGAACAGCTCGCCACCAAGCGTGCGCGATGCCAGCGCGCTGGGCGTGGACTGGGCCTGTGCCAGTTCGGCCTGCGCCTGCCCGCGTGCGCGGTCGAAATCGGCCTGCGCGAAGGCTGGGTGCAGGAGCACGTCGGCTGCCAGCGAGAGCGAGGGCGAAAGGTTGGCGCTCAGCGCGCTCATGGTCAGGCTGCTGCTGTCCAGGGTCGCGTCGGTGCCGATCGACGCGCCCAGACGTTCCTGCTCCTCGGCGATCTGGGTGGCGTTGCGGCTGGTCGTGCCTTCCTCCAGCATGTCGAGCATGAGCCCCTGCGTGCCGGGCGTATCGAGCGCGTCGGCGACGTAGCCCGCGTCGAAGTCGATCGACATGACCAGCTTGGGGACCGCCGTGCGGCGTGCGAGCGCCACTGGGATGCCGTTGGAGAGCGTGGTGCGCTCGATCGCCGGGAACGCGAGTTCGCCCACGGGCGCGACTTCGGGGAAGCTGCGCTTGGGGGCGGGGGCAAGCTTCGGCGCCTTCGCGCGCTTGTCCGCGGCTGCGGGCGGGTTGGTGGCCTCATCGCCCCAGCCGCCCATCTTGGCGCCGTCTTCCGTCCGCTGTCCGGGAACCACCGCGATCTTGTAGACGGGACGACCGAGCCACTTCTGCATCGCGGCGCGCACCGCGTCAGGGGTCAGGGCGGCGATGGCCTCGAGGTCTGCCTTGTACTTCGCCGGGTCACCCGAATAGACCTGACCTTCGGCCAGTGTCGCGCCCTTGCCGGAGAAGCCGCCGACCTGTTCAAGCCCGCCGATCTCGCCAGAGAGCGTGCTGACGACGGCGCGGCGCACTTCGTCCTCGCTCGGCCCCCTGGCGAGGAAATCGGCGATAACCTTGTCGAGCGCCGCTTCGGCGGCGGCCCGTTCGACGCCGGGCTTTACGTCCATGCTCGCGTCGAGGAAGCTGACCTGCTGGAAGATCTGCGCCGAGGCGCTGACCGAGACCGCAAGCTGCTGGCCGCGCACCAGTTCGTTGTCGAGCCGTGAACTCGCGAGCCCGCCGAGGATGTGCATGCCGATGCGCAGGGCGGGCGCGTCGGCGTCGTTGAGGCCGGGGCCGCTCCAGTCGCGGCTGAGCCGCAGCACCGGCACCTGGTCCGCCATGTCGCGCGAGATCGGCGCGGGCAGGGTGACTGGTCCGGCGGCAACCGGGGCGATCTCCGGCCCCTTGGGAATGGCGCCGAACCACTGCTCGACCTTAGGGCGGGCGGTGGCGGCATCGATGTCGCCCGAGAGCACGAGCACGACGTTGTTCGGGCCGTAGTGATCGGTGAACCACTTGCGCACGTCGGTCAGCGTCGCGGCGTCGAGGTCGGCCATCGAGCCGATCGTCGAATGGCGGTAGGGGTGGCCGACGGGGAACAGCCCTTCGGAAACCACGTATTCGGCAAGGCCGTAAGGCTGGTTGTCGCCCTGACGCTTCTCGTTCTGGACGACGCCCCGCTGCTTGTCGAGCTTGTCCTGCGTCACCGCCGGGAGCAGCGCGCCCATGCGGTCGCTCTCCATGAACAGCGCAAGGTCGAGCGCGCCGGTCGGGACGGTCTCGACGTAGTTGGTGCGGTCGTACCAGGTCGATCCGTTGGTCGGCGTCGATCCCGCGCCCTCGAGCGGGATGTCGAAGTTGGGCACGTTCGCCGAGCCGCCGAAGAACAGGTGCTCGTAGAGATGTGCGAAGCCGGTACGCCCGCGCGGCTCGTTCTTGGAGCCGACCTTGTAGTAGGCGGTGATCGCGACGATCGGCGCCTTGCGATCGGTGTGGACGATGGTGGTCAGGCCGTTGGCGAGGACGAACTTCTCGTAGGGGATGTCGACCCGGGCCACGAGTTCCTGTGGGGACGCGGCAGGTGGCTGTTGGGGGGCGCTTGGTGCCGCTGTGGTCGTGCTAGGTGCCGTTGAGTGCATGCCCGAAGGCGTGCTGGCGCAGGCGGAAACGAGAAGGGCGGCGGCAAGAGCGCTGAGGCTCGACGGTGCTAGGGAACGCATGAGGCGAGGTTAGCAGCTTGTCAGGACGAGGCCAGAGCCAAACCGCAGCTCACCCCCGTTTGAATATCTGCCCTGAATCGAAAAGCGAAATCCGCCATTCCCCGTCGGTTTCGCGCCTGCATTCCATCCGCACATCGGCCACGGCGAGGGGGTCGCAGTACTTGTCGAAGGGGCCATCGCCCAGAGCTGCGAAGAAAACCAGCAGATATCCGACGCTGGCATGATCCTCACTGTCGAACCCAACGCGCAGCGAAGTGATGATATGCCGCATCGTCATGAGCCCGGCACCGGCCTTCATCGTCTCCGCACGGCCCTTGTAGAAGGCCTCGACCTCCTTCAGTCCCTCGCGCCACTGGCCGCCGACGTTGTAGCGCACGTCTTCCGAGAGGCAGTCCGTCTCGCGCATCGCAAGGCCGTTGTGGATGTCGAGTTCGTCGCCCCACTCGTAGATCACCTGCTTTATCGCGAGGACGTCCGCCGCCTGTTGCGGTGTGAATTTCGCCATGTGCCTCTTCCCGTCGGTTGTCGCGGGCAGGCTAGGGCAGCGGGTCAGGGGCGGCTAGGGAGCCGCGATACTTTACCGCCCCGGCGAAGCGCCCTCTGGCAATCCGGACGCGCGCACCCATCTTTCCCATGCGCCGGTTCCGGCGTGATCTTGTTGCGCCGGATCAAGGTATTCGGGCATTCCGCAGGGCAATGAAAATTCGGGGGCCGACCCCTTGTGTTGCATAATAGCAACACCATATCGACGAGGTCAGGAGGCACATCTACCCATGAATCTCGAAAAGTTCACCGACCGTGCAAAGGGTTTCCTTCAGGCCGCACAGACCGTCGCTATCCGCCTGAACCACCAGCGCATCGCGCCGGAACATATGCTGAAGGCCTTGCTCGACGATTCCGAGGGCATGGCCGCAGGACTCATCAAGCGCGCGGGCGGCAATCCGGTCTTCGCGACGCAGGAACTCGACAAGGCGCTGGCAAAGATTCCGGCGGTTTCGGGCAGCGGTGCGGCAGGCGCGCCGGGTCTCGACAACGATGCCGTGCGGGTGCTCGACGCCGCCGAACAGGCCGCGACCAAGGCGGACGACAGCTTCGTCACCGTCGAACGGCTGCTGCTGGGCCTCGTCCTCGCCACCACCACGCCGGCTGGGCAGGCGCTCAAGGCCGCCAATGTCTCGCCGCAGGCTCTGGAAGCCGCGATCACCGAACTGCGCGGCGGCCGCACGGCCGACAGCGCCGGTGCGGAGAACGCCTACGATGCCATGAAGAAGTACGCCCGCGATCTCACGCAGGCGGCGAAGGACGGCAAGCTCGACCCGGTGATCGGCCGTGACGAGGAAATCCGCCGCACCATCCAGATCCTCGCGCGACGGACCAAGAACAATCCCGTCCTGATCGGCGACCCCGGCGTCGGCAAGACCGCCATCGCCGAGGGCCTGGCGCTGCGCATCGCCAACGGCGACGTACCGGACAGCCTCAAGGACCGCAGCCTCATGTCACTCGACATGGGTTCGCTGATCGCGGGCGCCAAGTATCGCGGCGAGTTCGAGGAGCGGCTCAAGGCCGTGCTCGACGAAGTGAAGGGCGCCGATGGCCAGATCATCCTGTTCATCGACGAGATGCACACGCTGATCGGCGCGGGCGCGTCCGAAGGCTCGATGGATGCGGGCAACCTGCTCAAGCCCGCCCTCGCGCGCGGCGAACTGCACTGCATCGGCGCGACCACGCTCGACGAGTACCAGAAGTATGTCGAGAAGGACGCCGCCCTCCAGCGCCGTTTCCAGCCGGTCTTCGTGGGCGAACCGACGGTCGAGGACACGATCTCGATCCTGCGGGGCCTCAAGGAAAAGTACGAACTTCACCACGGCGTGCGCATCACTGACGGGGCGATCGTGGCGGCAGCGACGCTGTCCAACCGCTACATCACCAACCGTTTCCTGCCCGACAAGGCCATAGACCTCATGGACGAGGCCGCCAGCCGTATCCGCATGGAAGTGGAGTCGAAGCCCGAAGAGATCGAGAAGCTCGACCGCCGCATCATCCAGCTCAAGATCGAGGAAATGGCGCTCGGCAAGGAGAGCGACGAGGCGTCGAAGGACCGCCTGGCCAACCTGCGCGCCGAACTGGGCAACCTTGAACAGCAGTCGAGCGAACTTACGACCCGCTGGCAGAACGAACGCGACAAGATCGCCGCCGAGGGCAAGCTCAAGGAACAGCTCGACGCCGCGCGCATCGAGCTGGAGCAGGCGCAGCGTGGCGGCGACTACGCGAAGGCGGGCGAACTGTCCTACAGCACGATCCCCTCGCTGGAGGCGAAACTGGTCGAGGCGCAGGCCTCTGCGGGGAACGCGCTGCTGCGCGAGGAAGTGACCGAGGACGATATCGCTGGCGTCGTCAGCCGCTGGACCGGCGTGCCGGTTGACCGCATGTTGGAAGGTGAGCGCGAGAAGCTCCTCAAGATGGAGGAGGTGATCGGTGCGCGCGTCATCGGCCAGACCGATGCGGTGGCGGCCGTTTCCAAGGCGGTGCGGCGCGCGCGGGCGGGCTTGCAGGATCCCAACCGGCCGCTCGGCTCGTTCCTGTTCCTCGGCCCCACGGGCGTCGGCAAGACCGAACTGACCAAGGCGCTGGCGGGCTTCCTGTTCGACGATGACACCGCAATGGTGCGCATCGACATGTCGGAATTCATGGAAAAGCACGCGGTCGCCCGCCTGATCGGCGCGCCTCCCGGCTACGTCGGTTACGAGGAAGGCGGCGTGTTGACTGAAGCGGTACGGCGGCGGCCTTATCAGGTCGTGCTGTTCGACGAGGTAGAGAAGGCGCATTCCGACGTCTTCAACGTGCTCCTGCAGGTGCTCGACGACGGACGCCTGACGGACGGGCAGGGACGTGTGGTGGACTTCACCAACACGCTCATCATCCTGACCTCGAACCTGGGCAGCCAGTACCTTGCCAGCCTGGACGAAGGGCAGGATGTTGCGACGGTGGAGCCGCAGGTCATGGAAGTGGTGCGCGGGCATTTCCGGCCCGAGTTCCTCAACCGCCTCGACGAGATCGTCCTGTTTCACCGGCTTGGACAGGAGCACATGGCGCCGATCGTCGATATTCAGGTCGCACGGGTTCAGAAGCTGCTCAAGGATCGCAAGATCGTGCTCGATCTCACCGATTCCGCCAAGCGCTGGCTGGGCCGGGTGGGCTACGATCCGGTTTATGGTGCAAGGCCGCTGAAGCGCGCGGTGCAGCGCTATCTGCAGGATCCGCTTGCGGAAAAGCTGCTGGCGGGCGAAGTGCCGGACGGTTCGCACCTGCGGATCGGGGATGGCGACGGAGCGTTGGCGATCTCGGTCGAGTGAGCTTGAAGCACGGTAAACAGCAAGGGGTCGCGGGAAACTGCGGCCCCTTTTTCGTGCATGCAAGCAACTGCGTGTGCGGCTGGCTGTCGATCCTTCTGGGCTGCGGAGCCTTAACGGGGCAAAGAAAAAGGGCGGGCTCTTGCGGGCCCACCCTCAATCTTTCAGCAGAATTTCGACTTAGAAGCCGAACTTCACGCCAGCCTTGAAGTAACGGCCAAGGATGCCTTCGCCGCCCTGGATCGGGTTGTAGCCGTGCGCACCATAAGTGATGGTGTCGATCGGGGGCAGGTTGTCGAACAGATTCTGCACGGTCGCGTAGAACGTGAACTTGTCGTTCAGCTTCACCTGACCGTTCAGGTCGAACGTGATGTAGCTGTCAACCTTACAGGGGATGCTGCCGTCGTTGAGGCCGCAGTCCTTGTAGCCCGTGCCCTGGTCCATCGCCGAGGTGTCATACCCGTCGAAGTAGTTCAGGGTGCCGGCAAGGGTGAACTTCTCACCGAACGACAGCGCGGTCGTCCAGGTGCCCTTCCACTTCGGCGTGCCGCTGCCTGCGGTTAGGTTGAAGTTGCCCAGAGTGCCGTCATAGCGCTCCTTCGAACCATCGGGGAACACCATCTCGAGGCGACGGATGAAGGTGGCTTCAGCGAAGCTGCTGATCGACACCGAGTCGGTGATCGGCAGGTTGACTTCGGCGCTGAAGTCCAGACCGTCGGTCTTCATGGTGTTGGCGTTGATGAACATCGACTGCACGAACGCGATACGCGGGGTGGCGCCTTCGTTGTTCACATCCGGAGCATCCGGGATGACCGCATAGCCGTCGGGGATCGCCGCGCCGGAGTAGTACGCCAGAATGGCAGGCGCATTGTTCGCGGTCGTGATGACGTTGGTCTTCTTGATGTTGTAGTATTCAACAGCAAGCTTGACGCCACGCAGCGGGCGCACTTCGACACCGCCGGTGAAGCTGCGAGACTTCTCGGGCTTCAGGTCAGGGTTGGAGACCGAGGTCGAACCGTAGCTGGCACCGGTGATGTAAGTCGGGCAGCTCGTGTAAGTGTCACGCGAGCAGCCGTACTGGGCCAGGAACGAGTCGGTATAGATACCGGCGTTGGCGGTTACGTAACCGGTCGTCGGGAAGGTGGCATCCGATTCACCGAAGCTCGGGATACGGAAACCGCGCGAGTAGGTGCCGCGCAGCGACAGTCGCTCATCCGAGAACGGCTGGACGACGACGCCGACCTTGGGCGAGAAGTTGTCGATACCGTTCGGGTAACGGTCATAGCGACCCGAAAGGTTGACCGTCGCCTGCTCGATGATCGGCGCGTTGACTTCGGCATAAGCCGAATAGACCGAACGGCTACCCTTCAGCGCGAAACCGTTGAGGCGGAAGTAACGCTCCGTACCACCGTTGATGTCCGAGTTGAGGCTCGGCGAGTCCACGGCTTCGTAACGGTACGAAAGGCCGACTGCCACCTGCAGCGGGCCGCCCGGCAGTTCGGCAAGGGTGCCGGTCACGTTCGCATCGACCTGGACGAGGTCCGAGGTCGAGGTCGCGCGTGCTTCAGGAGCGAGGTAATCCAGCGTTTCCTGGCTGTTGGCGGAGGGATCGCGGAAGTTGTAGCTGCCGTCTGCGATCACATCGAGCAAGTGCTGGATGTAGACGTAACCATTGTTGCGACGCTGGAGGTCCATGTGCATCGCGGTTGCGTTGAAGTTGTAGTTCCAGTTGTCGGTGATCTTGCCGTTGATGCCGAACGCGCCGCGGAATGCGCGGGTGCGGCTACGGTTGTCCTCGAACAGGTTCGGAATGCGACCGGTGATCGCAGCGTTGTAGCCCTGAGCCGCATACGGGTTGTTCGGGTTCAGCGTGCCGTTGGCCGCGGTGCAGGCGCCGATCGTGCCGCGTGCGCAGACGTAGACCGGCAGCTGCAGGATCGTGTTGTTGCCGTAGTAGGCTACGTTCGCCGAGGTGCTGTAGCGCGGGAAATAGAACGGCGCTGGAGCGTTCGCACGGATCGTTGCAGGCAGATAGGTGTCATGCGACGAGGACTGCACGAAGTTGAAAGCGGCGTAAGCTTCGGTGTCGTCGTTGATCCTTGCGGTGATGCGCGACGAGAAGCCGAAACGCTCGATCTCGGGCGAGATCATGCCGTAACGGTTAGTGACGTCTTCCTGGCAGACCGGGCCCGACGCGGGGGCTGCGACGTTTTGCGGAAGAGCCAACTCAGCCGGGGTCGGCGTGTAGGTGGGCAGGTTGCCGCAGCCATTCAGATACTGGTAGCGCGAGGAAACGCCGGTGATCCCACCGCCAGTGGCCGCATCGCGGGGACGGACCATGAACGGCGTGGTGATGCCGAAACCGCCGGTGAAGCCATCGGGCTGCAGGCCGTTGATGACGCCATTGATGCCGCAGGTGCCGTCGTTGCAGACGGTGCTGAAGTCGTCGGTGCTGTATGGTGCCGGACGCTGGCGGTTATACAGCGGATCCGAGTGGTAGTAGAAGCCGCTGATGTAAGCGTTGAGGCCATTGGACTCGAGATCACCGAAGCCGGCGGTCAGCGAGAGGCGTTGCGTGGCGGCATCGCCACGATCGGAGATGCCGGCTTCCACGCGGCCCGAGATGCCCTGAATTTCCTTCTTGGTGATGATGTTCACCACACCGGCGATCGCGTCGGCGCCGTAGGTCGACGATGCACCGTCGCGCAGGACTTCGAAGCGCTCGACGATATCGTCGGGGATCGTGTTCAGATCGACGAAGTTACGCGTGCCGTCGTCTGCCAGCGGGTAGAAAGCCGCGCGCATGCCGTCGAACAGGACCAGCGTCGAGTTGGTGGTCAGACCACGCAGCGAGACCGCCGAAGCACCGGCAGCGAACGCGCCGTTTGCCGTGAAGGAGTTGGTCAGTGCCGGGCCGTTGTTGGCCGAAATGCGCTGAATGCCTTCCTGGATGGTGCTGATGCCGCGCTGATC
This sequence comes from Novosphingobium kaempferiae, assembly GCF_021227995.1. Taxonomy (NCBI): domain Bacteria; kingdom Pseudomonadati; phylum Pseudomonadota; class Alphaproteobacteria; order Sphingomonadales; family Sphingomonadaceae; genus Novosphingobium; species Novosphingobium kaempferiae. The sequence continues at coordinate 280,538 of NZ_CP089301.1, read as the reverse complement.
CAGGTTCTCGGTCTGGATCGAGGTGACGGGCGAGGGCAGTACCGGCGACTTGAGGATCGAGCCGGTAACGATGATCGCATTCGAATCATCGGTGGTATCAGCCGCCTGCGGAGCCGCATCTTGCGCATAGGCAGTGCCGCAAAGCAGGGCGAACGCCGTAAGGCTGGTCGCACCGCGCAGGGCGGCCTTCTGGATGGTTGTCTTCACGTTATGTGTCCCTTGTTGCTTCGTCCAGCAGTCGAATGCGTGACCAATTTCGACCGATGACCCGTTGCCGGCTACCCAGTGTGCGAACACACTACGACGCCATGGGGAAATCTTGTTGCGCCGAGCGGGCGCCCTTTCAACGAAATTTGCCGGGACATGCAAATTGCGTCCACGCATGTTGCAATGTCGCAACAGGCGCATCGCTCACTCTGTGATCGTGCGGCGGGGCGTCAAGGATTTCTGCGCATTAGCGATGGTAACAGAGCTGTTGCAAACGAGCATTGTCCACATGGTTTCTTGCTCCACTTATCGCCGCTGTGAAATCCTGTTGCGCGAATTGTGTTGCTGAACGCCAACGGATTGACCGTTGCACTCAACCGATTTAATCGATTGATTAAATGGCCTGTCCTAAAAGGTTGTTCCGTATGGTCGGGTGGGAATAGGGGGCGTCAGATGGTGCGAAAGGAAGCGGAATGAAGCTGGACAACACTGTGGCGGCCATTGTGACGGGAGCAGCTTCCGGCCTTGGTGCTGCTACCGCGCGCGCGCTGGCTGATAAAGGCGTGAAGATTGCCATCTTCGACCTCAACGCGGATGCTGGCGAGGCACTTGCAACCGAGATCGGCGGCCTGTTCTGTTCGGTCAACGTCACCGATGAAGACAGCGTGGTCGCCGGCTTTGCAAAGGCGCGGGCGGCGCACGGGCAGGAGCGCGTGCTTGTCAATTGTGCTGGCATCGCGCCTGCCGCCAAGACTGTCAGCAAGAACCGTGAAACCGGCGAGCCGCGTGCGCATGACATGGCGCTGTTCGAGAAGGCCATCGCCATCAATCTCGTCGGCACGTTCCGGTGCATCAGCAAGGCGGCGGCGGGCATGGCTACTCTGGAGCCGTTTGACGACGCGGGATCGCGCGGAGCGATCGTCAACACCGCCAGCGTCGCGGCGCAGGACGGGCAGATCGGCCAGGCCGCATACGCTGCGTCCAAGGGCGGTGTGCTGGCGATGACGCTGCCGGTCGCGCGCGATCTCATGGGCGATGGCATCCGGGTCAATACGATCCTGCCCGGCATCTTCGAAACGCCGATGATGGCGGGAATGCCACAGCAGGTGCAGGATGCCCTGGCGGCGATGGTGCCGTTCCCGAAGCGTCTCGGCAAGCCCGAGGAATACGCGAAGCTTGCGCTGTTCATGATCGAGCATGACTATCTCAACGGCGAATCAATCCGCCTCGACGGTGCAATCCGCATGGGACCGAAGTAAGCGGCGATGAAGGAACGCCCTGCCTCCGCCGTCGAAGTTGCGCCTCCCGGGGCGCGGGCGCTGCTGCTCGACACGGCGAGTGCGATCATGCGTGAAGGCGATGTCATCGACATCTCGTTGTCGGAGTTGAGCCTGCGCTCGGGGCTGAATTCGGCGCTGGTGAAGTATTACTTCGGCAACAAGGCGGGGTTGCTCAAGGCGCTGCTGGACCGCGACTGGGAGGCGATCGTCGCCAGCGTGGACGCGCTCGTGGCCAAGGATGGCTGGGAGCCGGAGGCCAAGCTGAGGCGGCACTTGTGGAAGGTCGTCGATACCTTCTACGAAGTGCCCTATCTCAACCGCCTGACCATGCGCATGGTGCGTGAAAGCGACGATACCGAGGCGCGGCGCATCGCCGACTGCTACCTCTCGCCGATCTACCGCGCCTACGAGCAACTCATCGGCGACGGCGTGCGGGCGGGGGTGTTTCGCGAGATCGATCCGCAGCTGTTCTACTTCACCGTCACCGGCGCGGTGGACCGCTTCTTCTCGGCACGGCTGGTGCTCAAGCACTGCTTCGATCAGGATACGCTGACCGAGGAATTGCGCGACCGGTATCGCGAGCACACCATCGACATCATCATGGCGGGCATCCTCGCGCACTGATGGCGAAGCGCAGGAAGCGATACCTCACCGCGACGATGGCGGACGGCTACGTGAAGACGATCGGGCCGACCGCCGATCCGTTCACGCATTACTGGCGCATCGTCGCCGAGCTGGAGAACGGGAAGACCGAGGTCTTCTGGGGTCATACCCGCTCGCTTGGCGAGGCGAGGAAGAAGCGGACCGCGCTGGATGAGGCGAAGAAGATGCGCGGGTGGAAGAGCTTCGCGTTCGAGGTGGTGGAACTCGTCGAGACCGACGCCTGAGCCGATTGCATCGAACGCAAGTTGATGAAGTGCATGCGGGGCGGGTGCGTCCCTGGGGCCAGGCATGTCCGCGCGGGCGGCGGTACAAGGAGCCGTTCGGATTTTAGCAGCGACGGGGCCTGTAGGAAAACGTTTCGAAACAGTGCCGGTCGATGGGCGCGGTCGAATTCCGTTTTCGTATTAACAAATCGCGCTAGTATCGCGGTCGGACGGACCCGCGAGAAAGGCTATGGCGACCAGGCTTTCAGAAAATCCGACGTATTTCGGCCCGTTTCGTCTTTATGCGGATCGACGAGAGTTGTTCTGCGGCCCCGATCTGGTGCCGATCGGGCATCGGGCGATGGATGTATTGACCGCTCTTGCCGACGCCAACGGTCGGCCTCTGACCAAGGAACAGCTTCTCGAAGCGGCCTGGCCCGGAATTTTCGTCGAGGAGACCAACGTCAAGGTCACGATCTCGGCGCTCCGCAGCGTGCTTCGCAGGCACTGCCCGGATTCGGAGTTCATCAGGACGATCCACGGCAGAGGCTACTGGCTGGCGATCAACCGGACCACTACGGGCGGGATCACGCCGCCCCCGCAGGCGCCGGATTCGGAAACGGCTCCCTTCGATACCATGGGCAGTCGAAGACTGGATACCTGCCGGACGCTCGAACGGCGCGACGACTGGACCAACCTGGTCATCGAGCATCGCACCAACGGCGCGGGGTCCCACCCGGCCCGGTCATACCCCTGCAACGAACTCATCATCATGCTATCGGGACAGTCCATCGTGCGGCGCACCGGAGCGGGGATCGTCGAGCAATCCCTTGCACGCGCCGGAACGGCGTGGACCGGGCCGGTCGGCTTCCACGAGAAATGCGAGATCGAGAAGCCGCTCGACTGCCTGCACATCTGCCTGCCACCGACCCTGCTGGAGAACACGGCGCTGGCGGATTACGATGTCGATCCCGCCAAGGTCGAACTGTCCTTCGCCGGCGGCTTCGTGGACCCCACCATCAACCATCTGTCGCAGGCCTTCCTGCACCTGCTCGCGTCCCCGCCGCAGCCGACCGACCAGCTGTTCGCGGATGGCCTGACGACGGCGCTCACCGCTCGCCTGATCGCCGTCTACACCATCGACCGCTGGAAGCGCCCGGCCACGACGCCGACGTTCGATACCCTGCGGCTCAAGCGCGTGCTCGAATATATCGAGGAGCATTATGCCGAAGCGATAGACCTCGATCGCCTCGCGACCGAGGCCGGTCTCAGTCCGTCCCATTTCCTGCGCCTGTTCCGGCAGACGATCGGCTCGACGCCGCATCGCTATGTCACGGATCGGCGGATCAGGGCAGCGCGGGAGGCGCTCGAACGCGGCAAGGCGTCGATCACGGAAATCGCCTGGGAAAGCGGCTTTGCCTCGGAGGGCAACTTCACGCGCAACTTCCGGGAATCCACGGGCGTCACGCCGGACCGCTATCGGGATAGGGACAAGTCCTGAGGGACCGGAGCGCGAGGGTCTCGACCCTCGCCTGACGCTCCCTTCGCTCCGTGACTTACCCCGCCTTGCCCGGCCCGCTGCCGGAGAAGGCGTCGGAGATCGAGCAGGCCGCCGGGCCGAGGATGACGACGAACAGCGTCGGCAGGATGAACAGGATCAGCGGCACGGTCATGATCGCGGGCAGGCGCGCGGCCTTTTCCTCGGCGCGCATCATGCGCTCGTTGCGGAATTCGGCCGAGAGCACGCGCAGCGCCGAGGCGAGCGGGGTGCCGTAGCGTTCGGTCTGGACCATGGTGGTGACGACGCCCTTCACCGCGTCGAGGTTGACGCGATAGGCAAGGTTCTCGAACGCCGCGCGGCGCTCGGTGAGGAACGACAGCTCGATCGAGGTCATCGAGAATTCGTCGCCCAGTTCCGGATAGGCGCGGCCCAGTTCGCGCGAGACGCGCTCGAAGGCGGCGTCCACGGTCAGGCCCGCCTCGGCGCAGATGACGAGCAGGTCGAGCGCGTCGGGCAGGCCCTTGCGGATCGCGTCGGTGCGCTTGGATATCATGTTCTGGATGTAGACGTCCGGGCCCTTGTAGCCGGCGAGCACCATGAACGCGAAGGCCATGAACTTCTTGAAGGTCGACCAGTCCGGGAAGTAGTTGATCCCGTAGATCACCGTCGCGGCGATGGCGCCCAGCACGATCGGCGCGACGAGGCGGGCGAAGACGACCGCGACGGCCCATTCCTTGTTGCGGATGCCCGCCTGCGCCAGCTTCTGCTCGATCGTCTTGATCTGGCTGTCCTGGAGCATCTTCGCCTTGCCCAGGAACGCGCCCATCTTGTCGGTGGTGTCGTTCCGGCGGATCAGGCTCTGGCGCTTGCGGGCGGTGGTGACGATGCCCGCCTTGAGCTGCTCGCGCCGGGCGTTCAGCGCCTTGACGCGCTTCTGCATCGGGTCGCGGATGGTGATCGCGGTGTAGATCGCGAACAGCACCGCGGCGGCCGCGACGATGGTGAGCAGCGTGCCGATGTACGTGACATCGAAACCGAGGAGGGTGGGACCGGCGGGTTGATCGAGCATGTGCTGGTCCTCAGATCTCGAAGCTGACCATCTTGGCCATGATGAAGGCGCCGATACCCATCCAGATGGCGCCGCCGATACCGGCGACGATCAGGCGCTCGTCGATGAAGAACTGGCCGATGTACTGCGGGCTGATCCACCAGATCAGGCCGAAGACGATGAACGGCAGCGAGCCGACGATGTAGGCGGATGCCTTGGATTCCGAACTCATCGCGCGGATCTTGAGCTTCATCTGCGCGCGCTTGCGCAGTACGTCCGACAGGTTGGCGAGCGTCTCCGCAAGGTTGCCGCCGGTCTCGCGCTGGATGGCGAGGGTGATGCAGAAGAAGTTGAATTCCGGCATGTTCAGGCGGTCGGCGGTTTCCTGGAGGGCGTCCTCCATGGTCTTGCCCACCTTCATGCGATCGGTGATGAGCTTGAATTCCTCGGCCACCGGGCCGGGAATTTCCTGCGAGACGATGGTGAGCGTCTCGGACACCGGCAGGCCGGAGCGCAGGCCGCGCACCAGCAGGTCGATGGCGTCGGCGAACTTGACGGTGAAGGCGTTGCTGCGGCGCTTGATGAAGTGGCCGACGACGAGGTGCGGCAGGCCCGCGCCGACGAAGACGCCGAAGGCGAGCGCGAGGAGCAGCGCACCGCTCTTGAGGAACAGCAGCAGCGTGATGATCGCGCCGAGGCCGATCGAGCCGTAGAGGTACTGCTGCATCGTCCACGGCAGGCCCGAACGGTGCAGGCGCAGCGCCAGCGCTTCCGCGCGCGAGGCGGAGCCCGCGATCTGGTGGATGCGCGGCTTGCGGGCGGCGACGGCACGGCGCATCTGCGCCTCCAGCCGGTCGCTCGCGCGGTCCGAATGGCGGAAGCGCACGGACTTCAGGCGGCGCGTCGATTCCTTCTGCGGCGACGGTCCCGAAAGGATCGCCCAGAGGAGCAGCGCGGCGCCGGTCAGCCCGGTCGCGACTATGATGACCTGAAGGAAGTTCATAGTCTTTCCCGACCCTTACGAGGTGGCCTGTACCTTCTTCTTCGCCTTGGGCATCATCGCCTTGAGGTCGAACTTGCCCAGCAGCGACGGCTTGGCGACGACCACGTCCTCACCGGTGTCGGCGATCTCGCGGGCGAGGTCGCGCAGCACGGCGCCCGCCTTGGTCGCGCGGTTGGCGTCGGCGAACGTCTGGCCGAGCTTCGCGGCCATCGACGCGGACTTGAGGTCGTAGGGGATCGACAGATCGACCTTCGTCTCGATCGAGGCTTCGAAGTCCGCCTTGCCGATCTCGGCCAGCGCCGTCTGCACCTTGTTCGCCACCACGATCACGCGGGTCTGCGGCGCATGGGCGCGGAACCACGAGAGCAGGCGGATGGTGTCGCGCGCGGATGCCAGCGTCATCTCCGTCACCAGCACCGCGACGTTGAGGTCGGCGACGAGCTGGGGGAAGTTGATGAGCATGTTGCGCGGCATGTCGATGACCGTCATCTCGAACGCCTGGCGGAATTCCTCCTCCAGCTGCACGAAGGCGGAGCCGTCGGTCAGCAGCGGCGCGTTGATCGGCGCCTCGGCGGAGAGGATCGCGAGGTTGTCGTTCGCGCGGATCATGGCGCGCTCGATGAACAGGCCGTCGATGCGGCTGGGATTCTCGATCGCGTCGGTCAGGCCGCGGCCCGGTTCGAGGTCGAGGCACAGCGCGCCGGTGCCGAAGTGGATGTCGAGGTCGAGCAGCGCGGTCGGCAGCTTGAAGTCGGCGCTGAACAGCCATGCCAGCGAGGTGGCGATGGTCGAGGCGCCGACGCCGCCGCGCGTGCCGATGACGGCGGTCGAGATATGCGACTTCGATCCCGCCGCGTCGGCGACGCGCGGAGTGGAGAACACCGCCTGCGCATGGGCCAGCGCATCGCGCACGGCGGCGGGCTGGAGCGGCTTGAGCAGGTAGTCGTGGATGCCGCTGGCGACGAGGTCGCGATAGAGGCGCACGTCGTTGACCTGGCCAACCGCGACGACGACCGTGCCCGGCTCGCAGACTTCGGCGAGGGCGTTGATGTCGCTCAGCGGATCGCCGCTCTCCGACAGGTCGACGAGCAGGATGTTGGGGCTGGCGGAGATCGACAGCGACTGGACCGCGTTGCGCAGGCCGCCCTTGTGGCACTTCTCCTGCTGCCAGCCCATGTCGCTCGCGATCGGGCGCAGCACTTCGAGCGACGCCTCGTCGCACAGGAATGCCGCGAACTGGTCGCGCCCGCCGGGGCCGCCCGACTTCCAGGGTGCGTTCATGGCCATCAGTTCCCCTTGCTGCCGGTCTGCGCGACCGCGTTGCCCTTGCCGGTGGTCGGCGCGTCACGGTATGCGCCGATGGCCTTGTTGGAGGTCATCACCACGGTCGATCCGGTCTCGGTCTGCCCGTGGACGAGATCCTCGGGGTTGGCGACCATGGCGGCGAGGTTGGAATTCACCGCGCAGCCGTAGTTGGTCGAAGTGGCGTTGTTCGGGTTGAAGTCGCTCTTGGCCGACCAGTCCGGGCAGCCCGGGACCGAGGCCTTGGCGCGGCTGATCGTGATGCGCGCGGTGCCCGCCGGGACGGTGCCGGTCGAGACCGTGGCGTCGTCCAGCACGAAGCCGTAGCGCTGCGCGACGGCGGCGACGGCGGCGCGGGTGGCCGGGCTCGAATCCGGATCGTCGACGACGATGTGGTCGCCGTACTTGAGGTTCATCGCCTCGAACCAGCCGGCGAGGCGGCCCTGCTCGCCATAGGCGAGGCCCGAGCCGCTCGTCGTCACGTCGAGCGCGAAGGAGGTCTTCTCCACCACCGGCTGATGCACCGAGTACATCGAGCGGTTGGTCGGCACCCCGCCGCACGCCGAAAGCGCGAGGCCGAGCGTCAGGACGAGAGCGGCGGATGCGATGGAAGTCTTGCGCATGATGGTCACCTGTCCCGTTAGAAGCTGAAGCCGGGCTTGGCGGCGTCGCTGGAGGCGGTCCGCTTGGCCTTCTTGCCGCCGGCCTTCGACGGCACGCCCTTGTCCGCCGCGCCGACGCCGGGTCCTGTCGCGCCGGAGGGGGCCTGCGTGGGCTCGGGACGCCTGGCCCCGCTCGCGCCGTCGCTGTCCATGTTGCCGAGCAGGCGCTGGAGTTCGTTCGGCGAATTGAACCCGTCGGTCGGCAGGGCCACCTGCGAGGCCGAGTTCATCGGCTGGACGAGGTAGGGCGTGACGATGATGACCAGTTCAGTCTCGCCGCGACGGTAGCCGGTCGAGCGGAACAGCGAGCCGAGGATCGGCAGGTCGCCCGCGCCCGGCATCTTCTGGATGGTGTTGGCGGTGTTGTTGCTCAGCAGGCCCGCGATCATGAAGCTCTGGCCCGAGCCGAGTTCGATCGTCGTCTCGGTGCGGCGCACGGTCAGCGCGGGCACTTCGTAGCCGTTGAGCGTGACCGAGCCTTCGCTCGACAGCTCGGAGACCTCAGGGCGCACGCGCATCGAGATGCGGCCGTTGGTCAGCACGGTGGGCGTGTAGCTGAGGCTGATGCCGTACTTCTTGTACTCGATCGAGGTGGTGCCGAGCGCCTGGCTGATCGGGATCGGGTATTCGCCGCCCGCGAGGAAGTCCGCCGTCTCGCCCGAAAGCGCGGTGAGGTTGGGCTGCGCCAGCGTGCTGACGAGGCCGACCGTCTCGCCCGCGTCGAGCGCGCCGAGCAGGTCGAGGCCCAGCACCTTGCCGGTGAGGCCCAGCGTCGTGCCGTTGGTGCTCGGGATCACGTTGGTGATGCCTTCCGAAGCCTCCTGACCGATGCCGAGCGGGCCGCCGGGGACGTACTGCGGGAACTTGCCCGAGCCCTGGCCGATCACGAACTTGGTGCCCGAGGTTGGGTCGAAGCTGGCGATGTTGACGCTCAGCGACTTCACCAGCGAACGGCTGACTTCGGCGATGCGGACCTGCAGGTTGACCTGCAGCGGCGTCGCGATCTTCAGGCGGCTGATGACGTTGGCTTCCTTGCCCGCGTAGGCCTGCACCAGACGTTCGGCTTCCGCCGCGTCTTCCGGGTTCTTGATCGTGCCGGTGAGCAGGAACGTGCCCGAACCCATCGTCGAGACGCCGATGCGGGCATCCGGGATGGCGAGGCGCAGCATCGAATCGACGCTGTCGAAGTTCGAGCCCACGCGCACCGTGCCCGACCAGACGACCGCGCCCGAGGCGTTGCTGGCGTAGACCGTGGTGGTGCCGCCGGCCTTGCCGAAGACGTAGAACTGCTTGGGCGACTTCACCTGGACGTCGGCCACGGCATCGTTGGCGACGAACACGTCGGTCATCGAACCGGGAACGTTGATGAGCTGCCCGTTGCCGATCGAGAGGGTGACGTCCTGCGTCGGGCGGACGACCGACCCGGCGGTCTGGGCATCGGCCGAAGCGATACCCGTGACGGCCAGCGGCGCGAGTGCGGTGGCGGCCAGGGTGGACTTCAGCATGGACTTGAGAAGGCTGCGCTTCATCGTGATAGCCCCAAAGGGTGAGAAACAGGCGGCAGGCGCGGTCTTCACGGCTTGCCTACGGATTCGACGGTAGTGTCCTTGCCGCGTGTCACGCGCACGACAGGGCCGGTGCGCACGGGCACGGCGGCGACCATCTGCGGGGCGGGGCCTGCCGCCGGAGCGGCGGGGGCGGGCGCGGACGAGCCCTGCGCCGGGCGGCTGGAGCGCTGGAAGCGCGAGACGTCGGCGCCGGTGACGTAAGTGGTGGCGCCGTCGAGCGGGCGGTTCATCGCCTGGCTCATGAACTTCTCTTCCTGCTCGCGCGTAGCGCCTTCGGGCACCTTGACGTCGCCGCTGGCGAGGATGCGGTCGAATTCGCCCTGGTTGTCGGCGATCGAGCGCAGCGAGAGGCTCAGCTGGCCGATCTGCTGGGCGACGGCGACCTTCTCGGCGATGCGCGGGGTGACCTCGATGGTGACGGTGCGGAAGCCCTGGACCACGGTCTTGCCGTCCTCGACGGTGCTGGCGGTGGCCTGGTCGGTGGCGAGGACGCGCAGGTTGCGCAGGATCGTCTCGGCGGTGCGCAGCGATTCGCCTTCGCCCTTCACGTCCTGCGTGAGGACGAGGTCGATGCGGTCGCCCGGGAACACGAAGCCGCCGACGCCGGTATCGGCCGAGACCGAGATGGTGACGGCGCGCATGCCCGGCCCGAGCGCGGCGGCGAGGAAGCCGCGATCGCCCGGCGCGACGAGCGCGCCCTGGGTCAGCGGCTGGCCGGCGGTGATCGGAAAGCGCACGACGGTGCCGAGCAGCTTGGTCATGTCGGCCTGCCCGTCGACGTAGTAGGCGTCCTGGACGAGGTTGTTCGGCCAGCTCTGGAAGGAGACCGAATCGGCAGTGATGATCGTGCCGACCGGAAGCGCGCGCTGGGCGACCAGTACCTTGGGGCCTGCCGGGTCCACGGCGGGGACGGCCCCGGCCTGCGGCGCTGCGCCGCCCGCGAACATCGACCTGGCGGCAAACGCGGTGAAGGCTGCGACGAGCAGCGCCACCGCGAGCAGCATCACTTTCTTCCTGTCCATGGCTATGGAAGCCCCTTGCAAAAAATCCCCGAACTCTTCGGGCTTATGCGGTAAATTGGTTAAGAACGGGTTCACCCCGTTCTGTGCGTAAACCGGGTTAGTTTCAGCCCGTCAGCGCGGCGAAGCGCGCGGCGGCGAGGGTGTGCGCACCCATCACCCAGAGCGACGCGGCGGCGATGGCGATGCCGTAGGGAACCTCGATCCTGGACCTCTGGCGGCGCATGATGTGGCGCATCCCGAACAGGAACCACGCCATCACCACGAGCGCGATCACCGGCACCACCCAGATGCCGGGCAGGGCGGCGGCGATCGCCTCCATCGTCGCGGGCGCAACCACCGGGCGCTTCATGGCGACGGCGAAGACGATGGCGCAGGCGCACCAGACCCAGGCGAAGGCGACCAGCCCCGCCAGCGTGTCGCGCACCGATTCGCGGCGGCCGGGCGTCATGTTGAACGCCGCCATCGCCAGCGATGCGCCGCCGCCCAGCACCGCCATCAGCACGACGAGCTGCATGAAGGTGGCGGGCGTGAACCACAGCGCCAGCGCGGTCAGCAGCTTGACGTCGCCGCCGCCCATCTGGCCGATGGCGAAGAGCGCACAGGCCACCGCGAAAGTGGCGAGCGCGAGGCCGAGCTGGATGCCGATGTCCATCGGCCCGAATCCCATCGCCAGCCACCACAGCGGCGCGGCGATCGCGATCCCGGCGTTGAGCCAGTTGTCGATGTGCCGCGAACGCAGGTCGGTCAGCGCCGCGACGAGCAGCGCCGTTGCCAATGCCGCCAGCAGTGCGTAGGAAAAAAGAGCGCCCGTCATGCGTTAGTCCCCATCGGATCGGGATCGCTCTACTCCGGGAACCGCTACCAAATAGTAACCACGACCTGAGGCGCCCGAACCCCGTGACTTCCGCCGTCGAGAGTCTCCTTCACTCCCCCGCCCGCCGGGCGATCCCGGCTGACGCCCGCGAATCGCGCTGGGCGCCTCCCGACGGGCACCTGCTGCGCCGGATCGACTGGACGAGTGGCAGGCGCGGCTCGATCCTGTTCATGCCGGGGCGCGGCGATGCCTACGAGAAGTGGCTGGAGACGCTCGACGGCTGGCACCGCGAGGGATGGCACGTCACCGCGGCGGACTGGCGCGGACAGGCGGGCTCCGGTCGTCTGGGCCGCGACGCGACCACCGGCCACGTCCCCGACTTCGCGCTCTGGGTGGAGGACTATGCGGCGCTCTTCGCCGACTGGGCGGCCTCGACGCCGGGGCCGCACGTCGCCGTCGCGCATTCGATGGGCGGGCAGATCGTCCTGCGCGCCGTGGCCGAGGGCAGGGCGCGGCCCGATGCGCTGGTGCTGTCCGCGCCGATGCTGGGCATCCATCCGCAGTGGGTGCCCGCCAGCGTGCTCCACCGCGTCGCGCGCGGCATCGTGCGGCTCGGCGATCCGCGTCGTCCGGCGTGGAAGGGCGGCGAGAAGCCCGGTGCGCAGCCCCGCGCCCGCACGCTGCTCCTCACGCATGACGAGGGCCGCTACGACGACGAGGACTGGTGGCGCCACGCGCGCCCCGCCATCGCCATGGGCGCGGCAAGCTGGGGCTGGATCGAACGCGCGCTCGCCTCGATCCGCTCGCTGGAACGGCGCGGCGTGCTGGAGGCGGTGAACGTGCCCGTGCTGCTGCTCGGCACCAGCATCGACGGCCTCGTATCCTGGCGCGCGATCCGCCGCGCCGCCGCACGGCTGCCCAAGGGTGAACTCGTCGCCTTCGGCAGCGAATGCCGCCACGAGATCCTGCGCGAAGTCGATCCCGTGCGCGACCGCGCGCTGGCGGCGATCAGGGACTTTCTCGATCGGCGCGCGCCCCGGCCCTGATACGCATCCCTGTCGTCATTGCGAGCGCAGCGAAGCAATCCAGCGGCATAGCGCTGCGCCGGATTGCTTCGCTGCGCTCGCAATGACGAGGGGTTTCAATCGGCCGCCATATTGCTCTAGGGGCTGAGCGCAATGGAAGCAGCGTTCGATATCGCCATCGTCGGGGCCGGCATGGCCGGGGCATCCCTGGCCGCCGCGCTGTGCGCGAAGGGCGTCGGACGCGTGCTGCTGCTGGAGGCGGAGGAGCGCCCCGGCTACCACGCGACCGGCCGCTCCGCCGCGTTCTGGACCGAGAGCTACGGCGGCCCCGGCGTGCAGCCGCTGACCACCGCCTCCGGCCCGATCCTGCGCGACCTTGGCGTGGTGACCCCGCGCGGCGCGCTGACGCTCGGTCGGGCGGGGCAGGAGCGTGAGGTCGCCGCCTTCGCCGCCCGCTATCGCGCCGCCGGGGTCGAAGTCCACCTGCTCGATCGCGCCGAAATCGCCGCCCGCGTTCCCGCCCTGCGCGGCGCATGGACCTGCGGCGCGCTGGAGCCGAGCACCTGCGACATCGACGTTGCCGCACTCCATCAGCACTACCTTGCCGAAGCACGGCGCGGCGGCGTGGAACTGTGGTGCCGCGCCGGGCTCACCGCCGCGGAGCGCACTGCTGGCGGCTGGATGCTCACACTGGCGGACGGCCGCGTCGCGCAGGCGGGCATGCTGGTCGACGCTGCGGGCGCATGGGCGGACGGCGTCGCGCGGCTGGCGGGCCTCGCGCCCCTCGGCATCGCACCCTATCGCCGCACCATCGCGCAGGTCGCGGTCGCCGCGACCGTGCCCGACGATCTGCCGCTGGTGCTCGATGTCGCCGAAAGCTTCTACTTCAAGCCCGAGAGCGGCCGTCTCTGGCTCAGCCCGCACGACGAGACGCCGAGCGCGCCGTGCGACGCCGCGCCCGAGGAGATCGACGTCGCCCTTGCCATCGACCGTTTCGAGCAGGTGGTGGACTGGCCGGTCGAGCGGGTCGAGCACCGCTGGGCGGGCCTGCGCTCCTTCGCGCCCGACCGCCTGCCGGTCTACGGCTTCGCACCGCAGGACGCGGCATTCTTCTGGTTCGCCGGGCAGGGCGGCTTCGGCATCCAGACCGCGCCCGCCGCCGCCGACCTCGCCGCCCGCCTGCTCACGGGCGAAGCGCCGGGCGCCGTCGATCCCGCGCCCTACGACCCCCGGCGCTTCGGTTAACGCGACCGTCACCGAACTTGCATCGAGGCGTGCGACTTGCTTCTCTCCGCACGGGAATGAACCCCAGGAGGAGAGTCGCGATGGCCCACCGTTTCGAGATCCGGAAGAACAAGGCCGGAGAGTTCGTCGCCTATTTCTGCTACAACTCCGAGACCATGTTCTGGACCGAGGGCTACTCCAGCAAGGCGAGCGCGAAGAGCGCCATCGAATCGCTCAAGAAGAACGGCCCGGCCGCCGAAGTGGTCGACACCACGACAGATTAGGCCTCACTCCGCGTTGGGGGCGTCGGGAACGGCTTCGCGATTCCTGCGCCCCGGCGCGACGAAGTGCCAGGCGAGCAGCACCGGCTCCAGCACCGCCATGCCGATGAACACGCTGAGCAGGCGTTGCAGGCCCGGCGCGATATGCGCATCCGCGTAGCTGTCGGGCACCAGCACCACCATCACTGCCAGCGTGAACTGGAGGCCGAGGTAGGTCACCTTCGGCATCCCGTTCTCGATATGCCGCCCGATGACGATGCCGATGCAGGTGCCGAGGATGAGTACCGGCGCGCTGCCCTGCGCCGCCAGCAGCACCACCAGCGCCAGCGCCCCGCCTGCAAGGCAGCCGACCGCGCGATGCAGCAGGCGGCGCGAGACCGGCACGAAGCCGCTCGCCCCGATGCCGGCAACGGGCACGATCATCACCGCCATGATCGTCACCGCCGCCTGCGCCATCTGGGGAATGTCGAACAGCGCGTGGAGCAGCGGCAGCGTCGCCATCGCAAGACCCGCCTGCGAGGCATGGCGCGCTGCGTGCGGGTGCCAGCCCATCCGCTCCGGCGGCGCCTTGCGGTCCATCCACCAGCGCTTGCCCGCCAGCGCGCCCGCCGTCAGGCTGACCAGCGTGCAGGCGACGGTCCCCGCGACCACCTCCAGCAGCCGCGTCTGCGCGAAATGCATCGTGTCGAGGTGGGGGCGCTCGATCTTGTCGAACAGGATCATCTCGAAAGTCAGCCCGAACAGCAGCCACGCATAAGCGCGCCGCGCGGTCAGCATCCCGTAGAGCCCGACAGCGCCGACGACCTCCGCTGCAACCATCGCCAGCGGCACCGAGCGCGCCGCGTAAGGCACCACCAGCAGCGCAAGGCCCGATCCCAGCGCCGTCCCGACGATCCGCATCACCCCGCGCACCAGCGTTTCCGCCACGTCGCTCTTGAGCAGCACGAAGGCGCTGAATGCCGCCCACGACACCATCTCCGCGCCGATGGCATGGGCGATCACGATGGCCAGCAGCACCGAGGCGACGCACGCCCACTCATCCGCCATCCGCGGCCCGGGCGTGACGAGCGCGCGCAGTTCGGTGTTCAGGGTTTTCGTCAGGGCCGGTGACAGGAGGGGCATCGGGAAACCGTAGTGATTGCGCCCGCCCAGTTGAACCCCTGTCGCCGCAACTTCGTCAATGCGAGTGCGGCGGAGCAATCCGGAGTTGCATCAGGTCGCGCTGGATTGCTTCGCTGCGCTCGCAATGACGAAGCGGGGGAGGACGCAGCTCTGAACCGGAGAAGACCTCAGGCCGCAGCCTTCGCCGCGTCGCTTGCCAGTTTGTCGACGCGTTCGTTTTCGACGTGGCCGGCGTGGCCGCGGACCCATTGCCATTCGACCTTGTGGCGGGCGGCGGCTTCGATCAGGTCGTGCCAGAGGTCGGCGTTGCGGACCGGCTGCTTGCTGGCGTTGATCCAGCCCTTCTTCTTCCAGCCGTGGACCCACTTGGTGATGCCGTCGATCACGTACTTGCTGTCGGTGAAGAGGGTGACGTCGCAGGGCTCGATCAGGGCGTTGAGGCCCTTGATCGCGGCGGTCATCTCCATGCGGTTGTTGGTGGTGTCCGGCTCGCCGCCCGACATTTCCTTCTCGTGCGGGCCCATGCGCAGCAGCACGCCCCAGCCGCCGGGGCCGGGATTGCCCTTGCAGGCGCCGTCGGTGAAAATCTCGACCTGCTTCATGCGAATACCCCTGCGTTCGCCGGGTTCGCGTAGAATTCCAGCCTGCGCGCGAAGGCCATCGGATCCTTGGGCGTCACGAGTGCGTCGGCGGGCGTGTTGAGCCAGTCGTAGGCGCGGGTGGCGAGGAAGCGCATCGCCGCGCCGCGCGCCAGCACGGGCAGCGCGTCCTGCTCCGCCGCGGCCAGCGGGCGCACGGCGATGTAGCCTTCGAGAAGGGCGTCGGAAAGCGCAGGGTCGAACCGCGCGCCGTCAGGGCTGAAGCACCATGCTGCGTGTGTCACGGCAACGTCGTAAGCGAAGAGATCGGTGCAGGCGAAGTAGAAGTCGATGAGTCCTGTAACCTTGTCGCCGAGCATCAGCACATTGTCGGGAAACAGGTCCGCATGGATGACGCCGCGTGGCAGATCGGTGGGCCAGCTTGCCGCGAGCAGCGCCAGTTCGCGCTCCACGATCGCCCCCAGTTCAGGGTGGATCGATTCGAGCCCTTCGCGCCCGCAGTCCTTCAGCAGTTGCTGCCAGGCGGGGAGGGCGAGCGAGTTCTCACGCGAAGCGGGGAAGTCCTCCGCCGCCAGATGGATCTGCGCCAGCGCCCCGCCGACCGCGCGGGCCTGATCGGGGGTCGGTTCCGAGACAGAGACGCCCGGCAGGAACTCGATCAGCGCGAGCGCCTTGTCGCCATCGGGCGTGCGGTGCAGGCGGTGGCTCGCGCCGTCGCGGTCGTGCATCGTGCGCGCCACGGGGGCGCCGTGCCCGGCCAGATGGTCGAGCAGGTCGAGGAAGAACGGCAGGTCCGCGATTTCGGTGCGGCTCTCGAACATGGTCAGGATGAAGCGGCGGGCGGTGCCGTCCTGATCCGTCTCGATCAGCCAGTTGGAGTTCGAGACGCCTTCCGCGATGCCCTTGGCCGACGTCAGCGTGCCGACGTTGAACGCTTCGATGATCCCGGCCATCTCTTCCGCGCCGAGCCTTGTGTAGACTGCCATCGTGTCAGCGCACCAGCTGGCGGGGGAGCTTGAAGGTCATGTGCTCCTGCGCGGTCACGATTTCCTCGGTCGCGACGGTGCGCAGTTCCTTGATCCGGGCGATGACCTCGTTGACCAGTTCTTCCGGAGCGGATGCGCCCGCCGTCAGGCCGACGGTGGCGATGCCGTCCAGCCATGCCGGGTCGATGTCGGTGGCGCGCTGGATCATCCGCCCGGGAACGCCCGAGCGCTCGGCCACTTCGACGAGGCGCAGCGAGTTGCTGCTCTTGGGAGAGCCGATCACGATCACCAGTTCGCACTGCGGCGCGATCTGCTTGACGGCGGCCTGCCGGTTGGAGGTGGCGTAGCAGATGTCCTCGGCCTTGGGTGCGACGACCTGCGGGAAGCGCTCCTCGATGGCGCGGATGATCGCGTGGGTATCGTCGACCGAGAGCGTGGTCTGCGACAGGTACGACAGTTCCGTCTCGGGCGTGAAGGCGAGGGCGGCGACATCCTCGACCGTCTCGACCAGCGTCATGTTGCCTTCGGGCACCTGTCCGAAGGTGCCGATGACCTCGGGGTGGCCGGCGTGGCCGATGAACAGGATGTGGCGGCCCGCCTCGATCTGGCGCTCGGCCTGGCGGTGGACCTTGCTGACGAGCGGGCAGGTGGCGTCGAGCCACTCCAGCCCGCGTGCCGAAGCAGCGGCGGGAACCGACTTGGGGACGCCGTGGGCGCTGAAGATCACCGGAACACCGTCGGGCACTTCGTCCAGTTCCTCGACGAAGATCGCGCCCTTGGCCTTCAGGCTGTCGACCACGAACTTGTTATGGACGATCTCGTGGCGGACGTAGACCGGTGCGCCGTAAAGCTCGATCGCGCGCTCGACGATCTCGATGGCGCGGTCTACTCCGGCGCAGAAGCCCCGGGGAGCGGCGATCAGGAGGCGGATCGGGCTATCGGAACCGATCTGCGTCGTGGACTGAAAGGGCGCGTTCATGTTCGTCCCCCTAGCGCTTTGCCGCGCGCGTCGCTAGGGCAAGCGCACGCCATTCGAGGAAGTTCACGATGAATGCACGCCGCCTGTCCCTGACTGTCCTGTGCGCCGCCGCCGCGATGACCGCGCTGAGCGGGTGCAAGACCAAGGGCGAGATCGTGGTTGACCAGGGCGTCGGCATCACCGCCGTGCGTTCCAAGTGCCCGGCGGTGGGCATTCCGGACTACACCGGCGACATCACGACCTTCCGTGGCGCCGCCAAGACCGCCGACGCGATCGACGTCGTCGCGGCGATGACCAACGTGCGCCCGACCTGCAACGAGGCGGTGGGCGAGAAGGTGACCTCGACCGTGACCTTCGACGTGCTCGGCCGCCGCAGCGATACGGCAGGCGCGCGTCAGGTGACGCTGCCGTTCTTCGTCAGCGTGCTGCAGGGCGGCACCTCGGTCGTCAGCAAGCGCGTGGGCAACGTGACGCTCAACTTCGCGGACGGGCAGGCCCGCGCGCAGGCGACCGTCTCCACCAACGCCTTCATCGATCGCGGTGCCGCCACGCTGCCGGACGAGATCCGCGCCCGCATCACCCGCAAGCGCAAGGCCGGCGACACCGACGCCGCGCTCGATCCGCTGGCCGATCCCGAAGTGAAGGCCGCCGTCGCGCGCGCCTCGTTCGAGGTGCTGGTGGGCTTCCAGCTCGACGACGGCCAGCTCGCCTACAACGCGACGCGCTGATTCCTCTACGCAGGTTTACAAGGTTTACACGGTCCAGAGGGCAAACATGCCCTCCGGTCCCGATATGTGTCGCCTTGTGAGTTCGAAGTGTTGCCTTGTGGCGAAAACCGTCACTTTGGGTGTCGCCTTGTGCCCGTGAAGTGTCTCCTTGCGCTTCTTGCAAGGAGACAGGTGAGGCAGGTGTGCAGGCTTGCGGCATGGCCTCGAAATACCATGCCCGAGCGTCTGTAGGAAAACCGCCTCAGGTGGCGCGCGCGGCCTCTATCGCCGTGCGCGCGGCGGTCGCCATGCGCTTGCGGTCGGCGCGGTCTTCGGAGGAGAGCGGCGGCAGGAAGTGGATCGTCAGGTCCACTGGACGCACCCGCGCGAGGATGGCGAGCGCATTGTCCAGCCCCGGTTCCTCGCCAACCCATGCGATCCTGCGGGTTTCCGGGCCGTAGTCGAGCCAGACCGGCTGGACCGGGATGTCGAAATCACCCTCCATCGCCGACAGCAGCGAGGACTTGAACGCCAGCGTGCCGGTGCCGTCCGAGGTGGTGCCTTCGGGGAAGATCGTCAGCGCGCCGGTGTCGGCCAATGCGGTGCGCACCTGCGCGACCTGGGCGGCGACGCTGCGGCGGTCGTGGCGGGCGACGAAGACGGTGTCGTTGAGGCGGCAGAGCCAGCGCAGCGGGCCGATCTGGGCGAGCCCGTCATGCGCGACGAAGGCGGTGCCGGTGCTTCCCGCAAGGCCGAGAATATCCAGCCATGTCACATGGTTGGCGAGGAAGAAGGTGTGCCGCGCAGGCCTTGCGCCGCGCGTCCGCACGCGCAGTCCCGCGATGAAGCCGACGCCTTGCAGGAACCTGCGCGGGATCGGACGGCGGGCACTGAACGGCACCGAGAGGTAGTGGAGCGGCACGCAGAGCGCCAGCAGCGCCGCCATGGAGAGCAGGCGCAGCACGACGAGCGGCCAGCCCCAGAGCGCGATACGACGCTTCGGAAAGGGCATCGCCGCCGTCATGCGGACATCACCGGCGAGTGATGCTCTCGCCGTCCTCGCGGTCCAGCTTGACGCCGAACAGTTCCATGCGGTGGTCGACGAGGCGGAAGCCGAGGCGTTCGGCGATCTGGCGCTGGAGCGATTCCAGCTCGGGGTCCACGAATTCGATGACCTGGCCGCTCTCGACGTCGATCATGTGGTCGTGGTGGGCTTCGGGCGCGGCCTCGTAGCGGGCGCGGCCGTCGCCGAAGTCGTGGCGGTCGAGGATGCCGGCCTCCTCGAACAGGCGCACCGTGCGGTAGACCGTAGCGATGGAGATGCCGGGGTCGATCGCGGTGGCGCGTTCGTGCAGCTTCTCGACGTCGGGGTGGTCGGTGCTTTCCGAAAGGACCTTGGCGATCACGCGACGCTGTTCGGTGATGCGCAGGCCGCGTTCGGCGCAGAGGGCTTCGATGTCGATGGGTTGGTTCACGATGGACCTGTAGATAAAGAGAGAGGCGCACCGCCTAGATAAGGCGATGCGCCTGCGATCACAACCGAGTTGGGCGGCCGGTCACGGGACCATGGCAATCGATCGCACCTTTTGTCCCCGGAAAATCGCTGTTTCCGTAACGCGAGTGCGGATGCGTCGGGCCGTCAGTCCCGCGGCCGCCCGAGAGATCAGGCGGCTGCCGTCTTGGGCTTGCGACCGCGACGGGCGTTCGACTTGCGGCCCAGGCCGATCTTCTTCGCCAGTTCACGGCGCTTTTCGGCGTAGTTGGGAGCGACCATCGGGTAGTCCGCGGGCA
This sequence comes from Novosphingobium kaempferiae, assembly GCF_021227995.1. Lineage (NCBI taxonomy): Bacteria > Pseudomonadati > Pseudomonadota > Alphaproteobacteria > Sphingomonadales > Sphingomonadaceae > Novosphingobium > Novosphingobium kaempferiae. The sequence continues at coordinate 260,551 of NZ_CP089301.1, read as the reverse complement.
GGTTCCAGCGCACGCGATACTCTTCCGGCGTCATGTTGTAGTGCGTCATCAGGTGACGCTTGAGCATCTTCAGCTTCTTGCCGTCTTCGAGGCAGACGATGTAGTCCGGCTTCACCGAAGCGCGCACCGAAACAGCCGGCTCGGGCTTTTCTTCCTCGACCACCACGGGACCGCCAAGACCGGCGAGGGCGCCGTAGACATTGGTGATGAGCGTGGGCAGATCTTCGACGGAGACGCTGTTGTTGCTGACATGAGCGGCAACGATGTCCGACGCGAGCGTGATCAACGTCTCATTCATGTCGGTCTGGATAGTTTCCATTTGTACTACGTCCTTTGGTGCGACCATTTTCTTCGGGGGGTTAACGGGCGTTCATTAAAGCCCGCTGATCGGCAGCATTGGACGATTTCGGATTGAAGTGCAAGTTACAATCAAAGTTGCACGCGACTTGCATTTATCCAAAAACAATCGGGAAATACGGTGAAACGTCCCGATTTAGCTCATGTCATACGCAAAAGTGATGGCGTCGAGCCGCTGTCCGCTTGGCGTTCGATAGTATTCGCGCCGTTCGCCGATCGGTACAAAACCGAAGTTCGTGTAGAGCGTTTCGGCGGGATTACCTTTTCTCATTTCGAGAAGGAGGCGGCGGGCACCGCGACTGGCGGCGTCGATTCGGAGGCGCTCCAGTAACGCACGGCCAATTCCCCGTCCGCGATCTTCGGGAGAAACGGCGAGGAGAAGCAGTTCCTCTTCCTCGAATCCGGTGCGCGAAAGAGAGAAACCGGCAGCGGATTCGCCATCCGCCGGTGTGTGTCCCTGGGCACAGAGCAGGTAATAGTGGGTATTGCCGAACTTCAACGCATCTTCGACTTGGCGGCGGTTCCACGCTTCGCCGTAGACCGGATCGAAGGCAGTGCCCATGACTGCCATGATCCTGTCGAGATCGTCGATCATGCGGCGCCTGCCGCAGCTTTTGCGGGCAGCTTGGCATCCGGGCCGCGTCCGTAGAGCGGGTGGATGTCGCTCGACAGCGCACCTGCGGGCAGTAGCGCAAAGGCGCGGGCATCGGGCAGGAGCGGCAGGGCATGGCCCGATCCGCGCGCGGCGACGAGCGCCTCGGCCTGACTACCGACCACGAAGTGCGCGCCGACAGTGGCGGCAGCGGCATCCGGGCGCTGCGATGACAGCGGGCTGGTGCTCGTACCTTCCGCATCGAAGGTCTCGACGAACCATTCGCCGTGGCCGCCGGTCGTCACCACCGCGAGCGGCTGCGCGCCTTGCGCATCGCGCGCCATCGCGGCGATCAGGGAGAGGGTGGGATAGCCGAGGACATCGGCACCCCATGCCAGCCCGAGGGCCCGGGCAGCGGCGAGGCCGACACGCACGCCGGTGAAGCTGCCGGGGCCGAGTGCGACGGCGATGCGGTCCGCACGGCCCTTGTTCGGAAGCGCCGCGATCATCGGCACCAGCGCCTCGGCATGGCCGCGCCCGAGCAGGCGGTATTCGCCCGCGACGAGCGTATCGCCTGCGAAAAGCGCCACCGAGCAGGCCTCGGTCGCGCTGTCGATCACCAGGGTCGTGGGCTCGGGCCGCACCGGGGACGGGGGGGAATCCTCGGGAGCGGCCGTCACGCGAATGTCTCGCGCCGCTTTGTCATCGCGCGATCAGGCCGCGCGGACTTCGCTGACTTCGGGGACGTAGTGCTTGAGCAGGCTTTCGATGCCCTGCTTGAGCGTCGCCGACGAGGACGGGCAGCCCGAGCAGGCACCCTGCATCGAGAGATAGACGACGCCCTCGCGGAAACCGCGATAGACGATGTCGCCGCCGTCGTTGGCAACGGCCGGGCGCACGCGGCTCTCGATCAGATCCTTGATCTGCGCGACGATGTCGGCATCGGCGGGATCGTCGCCGAAGTCCTCGTCCTCGGCCGGGACCGAGAAGCCGCTGGCGCTGCCACCCGCGAACAGGGGCGCTTCCGACACGAAATGGTCGAGCAGGATCGAGACGACCTGCGGGCGCAGCGAGGCCCATTCGACGCCGGGCGCGGCGGTGACCGAAACGAAGCTGCCGCCGAAGAACACGCCGATGACGTCGCCGAGGTCGAACAGCGCCTGCGCGAGCGGCGAGGCTTCCGCGTCCTCCGGAGAGAGGAATTCCCGCGTTCCCGCAGTCATGACCTGCCGTCCGGGCAGGAACTTGAGGGTCGAGGGGTTCGGCGTGGCTTCGGTTTCGATAAACATAATGCTCGCGATTTAGGTGAAGTGGACGGAGGGTCAAGTCCAAGACGGGTGAAACTGGCGTCGAAGTGACAGCGCTATTCACTGGCCCTTAAGGAGTCGCCTCCCTATACCTTGCTCGATGACGACCCCCACGCGCGCCGCCCGCTCGCTCCTTTGCCTGCTTCTTCTCGCCCAGGCTCCGATCCCGCTGCTGCTGGTGCCGGAGGCTCAGGCGCAATCCGCGGATGCTGTTCCGACCGGGGTGCCGCTGGGAGTACCGACCGCCGCACCGACCGTCGGTCAGGCCGATCCGTGGCTCTATCGCGGCAGCGACATTCCGCGCGATCTTGAATGGCACTTCGGCGAACTGCCGAATGGCCTCAAGTATGCAGTGCGCAAGAACGGCGTGCCACCGGGGCAGGTCTCGATCCGCATCCGCGTCGATGCCGGTTCGCTCTACGAGACCGATGCCGAGCGCGGCTATGCGCACCTGCTGGAGCACATGCTGTTCCGCCAGTCCAAGTACCTGCCCGAAGGCACCGCGATCGCCGCGTTCCAGCGCCTCGGCGCGACCTTCGGCAGCGACACCAATGCGGTGACCTCGACCACGCAGACCGTGTTCAAGCTCGACCTGCCGAACGCGACGCCGACTTCGCTGGACGAGACGTTCAAGCTGATGAGCGGCATGGTGACGGCGCCGACGCTGTCCGCATCCAACCTCAAGTCCGACCTGCCGATCGTGCTCTCCGAAATGCGCGAGCGCGGCGGGGCGTCGAAGCGCGTGCAGGACGCCATGCAGAAGGTGCTCTATTCGGGGCAGCTTCTGGCGAACCGCGAGCCGATCGGCACCGTCGAGTCGCTGACTTCGGCGACGCCGGACAGCGTGCGGTCGTTCTATTCGCGCTGGTATCGCCCGGACAACGTCGCGGTGATCGTCGCGGGTGACGTCGATCCGGCGATGCTGGAAGGCTACGTCAAGAAGTGGTTCACCGACTGGTCCTCGGCTGGTCCCAAGGCGGTGGCGCCGAGCTTCGGCGATCCGGTTGCGCCCGAGGGTGCGGACCCGAAGAACCCCGTCGGCGAGACGCGCGTGCTGGTCGAGCCCGACCTGCCGCCCTCGCTGATGTACGCGGTTCTGCGCCCGTGGCGTCAGGTGACGGACAACATCGCCTATAACCAGGGCCTGATGACCGACGCGCTGGGGCAGGCGATCATCAACCGCCGCCTCGAATCGAAGGCGCGGGCAGGGGGCAGCTTCCTCTCGGCATCGGTGAACCAGGACGACGTGTCGCGCTCTGCCGACGCGACGTTCGTGTCGGTGACGCCGCTCGGCGACGACTGGCAGGGCGCGCTGCGCGACGTGCGCGCGGTGATCGCCGATGCGCTCACCCGCGCGCCGACGCAGGCGGAGATCGACCGCGAGGCCGCGGAGATGGAAGTCGCCTTCCAGGTTCCGGTGGAACAGCAGCGGATTTTGCCCGGCTCCAAGATCGCCGACGACCTCGTCAACGCGCTCGACATCCGCGAGACGGTGGCCGCGCCGCAGGACGTGCTCGACATCTTCCGCAAGTCGAAGCCGCTGTTCACGCCGCAGGCGGTGCTGGAGCACACGCGCAAGCTGTTCACCGGCAACGTCACCCGCGCGCTGTTCACCGTGCAGAAGGACGGCGTGGCGACGGACAAGGAACTCCAGCTTGCACTCGCGCAGCCGGTGCAGGCCGATTCCAGCGTGCGCCTTGCCGCCAAGCCGGTCTCGTTCGAGAAGCTGCCCGCCATCGGTGCGCCCAAGCCCGCCGTCAGCGACGCGCCGACCGGCCTGCTGGAGATCGAGCAGCTGACGTTCGCGAACGGCGTCAAGGTCATGCTCTGGCCGGTGGCCGAGGAGCCGGGCCGCGTGATGGTCAAGGCGCGCTTCGGCGGCGGCTATCGCTCGATCGACCCCAAGGACGCGGCCTACATCACGCTCGGCAACTACGCGCTCGTCGGTTCGGGCCTCGCGACGCTGGGCCAGGACGACCTCGACCGTATCTCCACCGGTCGCAAGATGGGCTTCGACTTCCAGGTGCAGGACGCCTCGTTCCAGCTTTCGGCGGAGACGCGCCCGCAGGATCTGGCCGACCAGCTCTACCTCTTCGCGGCAAAGCTCGACCTGCCGCGCTGGGATGTCGCGCCGTTCACCCGCGCCAAGGCGGCGGCGAAGATCCAGTACGCGACGTACGCCACCTCGCCGCAGGGCGTGTTGAACCGCGACCTGCAGTTCTACCAGCGCGGCGAGGACCGCCGTTTCGCGACGCCGAGCCCGGCCGAGATCGAGGCGACGACGCCGCAGGGCTTCAAGCGCGTGTGGGGCAAGGCGCTGAAGGAAGGCCCGGTCGAGGTGCAGATCTTCGGCGATTTCGACAAGACCGCCGCGATCGCCGCGCTCGAGAAGACCTTCGGGGCGCTCAAGTCCCGCCAGCCCGCGCCGGTCACCGCCACCGAGGCGAAGGTCGACGTGCCGCAGCCTTCGGACAAGCCGATCAACCTCATCCACCATGGCGACCCGGATCAGGCGGCGGCGGTGATCTCCTGGCCGACCGGCGGCGGCGCCATGGGCATCCGCGAATCGCGCCAGCTGGAAATCCTGACGCAGCTCTTCACCAACCGCCTGATGAACGCGGTGCGCGAGAAGCTGGGCGTGTCCTACGCGCCTTACGTCTATTCGCAGTGGCCGGTGGACCTTGCGGCGGGCGGCTCGATCACGGCCATCGCGCAAGTCGATCCCAAGTCGGTGCCGGTGTTCTTCCAGACTGCCGACGAGATCGCGCAGGATCTCATCGCCAACCCGCCCTCGGCCGACGAACTCGCGCTCGTCACCGAACCGTTGCGCCAGCAGGTCACGCGCGCGGCGTCGAGCACCTCGTTCTTCATGAGCCAGCTCGAAGGCGCCACCAGCGACCCCTCGCGCATCGGCACCGTCCGCTCGGTGCTGAGCGACTACACCGTGACCACCCCGCAGGCGATGCAGGCGCTCGCCGCCCGCTACCTCGGCCGCGACCATTCGTGGCGGCTTGAGGTCATGCCCGAGGGCAAGGAGTCGAAGGTCGCGGCGAAGTAGGCGTCTCCATCAACCGATCGTCATTGCGAGCATAGCGAAGCAATCCAGCATGTATGACGCTGATCTGGATTGCTTCGTCGGCTTCGCCTCCTCGCAATGACGAGGGTGAAGGAAACCCCTCCACGCAACCGATCACGCTGATCGGCAAACGCGGCTTTGCAAAAATTACCGGCAGGGGCTATGGGCCGCCCCTTGCTTGCGCCGCCTGGAGGACTTCGCGGTGCATGGAAAAGCCCGTGCAATCCCGCAGCGGGCCTGAGGAGTACGAATAGTGGCTACCAACTGGACACCGGAGAGCTGGAAGACGCAAGAGGCGCGCCACCTCCCGGTTTATGGCGATCAGGCGAAGCTCAGCGAGGTCGAGGCCACGCTTGCGAAGTTTCCGCCGCTCGTCTTTGCCGGTGAAGCCCGTGCTCTGAAGGCCGATCTTGCCGAAGTTGCCGCCGGTCGCGGTTTCCTGCTCCAGGGCGGCGACTGCGCCGAGAGCTTCGCCGAATTCAGCGCCGACAACATCCGCGACAGCTTCCGCGTGCTGCTGCAGATGGCGGTGGTGCTGACGTTCGCCAGCAAGCAGCCGGTGGTGAAGCTGGGCCGCATGGCGGGCCAGTTCGCCAAGCCGCGCTCGGCCCCAACCGAAATGGTCGGCGGCGTCGAGATGCCCAGCTACTTCGGCGACATCATCAACGGGATCGAAGGCAACGCCGAGGCGCGCCGCAACGATCCTGAGCGCATGCTGCGCGCCTACACGCAGTCGTCCGCGACGCTGAACCTGCTGCGCGCCTTCGCGCATGGCGGCTACGCCAACCTGCGCCAGGTCCACCAGTGGACGATGGACCACATCGGCCGCAGCCCCTGGGGCGAGAAGTTCGCGCAGATGGCCGACCGCATCGGCGAATCGCTGGACTTCATGGCCGCCTGCGGCGTCGACCCGTCCAGCGTCCCGCAGCTGCAGGGCACCGACTTCTACACCAGCCATGAGGCTCTGCTGCTTCCCTACGAGCAGGCGCTGACCCGCCGCGATTCGCTGACGGGCGACTGGTACGATTGCTCCGCCCACATGCTGTGGATCGGCGACCGCACCCGCTTCGAGGGCTCGGCCCACGTCGAGTACCTGCGCGGCGTCGGCAATCCGATCGGCATGAAGTGCGGCCCGAGCCTTGAGCCGGACGCGCTGCTGCGCATGCTCGATACGCTGAACCCGGGCCGCGAGCCGGGCCGCATGACGCTCATCAGCCGCTACGGCCATGACAAGGTCGAGGCCGGGCTGCCCAAGCTGGTGCGCGCGGTGAAGCGCGAAGGTCATCCGGTGGTGTGGTCGTGCGACCCGATGCACGGCAACGTCATCAAGTCGGAAAGCGGCTTCAAGACCCGTCCGTTCGACCGCATCCTGTCCGAAGTGCGCGGCTTCTTCGCGGTCCACCGCGCCGAGGGCACCCATGCGGGCGGCATCCACATCGAGATGACCGGCCAGGACGTGACCGAATGCACCGGCGGCGCCATCGCCATCACCGATGAGGCGCTGGCCGACCGCTACCACACCCACTGCGACCCACGCCTCAACGGCGCGCAGTCGATCGAACTGGCCTTCGAGATGGCGGACCTGCTGAACCTCGAAGCCACGGCGGGCCAGAAGCAGGCGGCCTGAGCCTGCGCTGACCCGGCGTTCGTCATTGCGAGCGTAGCGAAGCAATCTAGTGCGGTGCAAGCCGCTCTGGATTGCCGCGGGCCTGCGGCCCTCGCAATGACGAGGGTAGTGGCGCTCCCGTTCCTAAACCCCCGTCGCCCCTGCGAAGGCAGGGGCCCATCCCAACCTGGTCTCCTCGCCGTGGGCAAGGTGTCTGGGCGATAGACCTGATGGGCCCCTGCCTTCGCAGGGGCGACGGGGTTTTTTGGGTTTCGGGTGTCGGCGCCCGTGGGCGCCCGCAAAGCCCAAAGCCCAAAGCCCAAAGCCCATCCGCGCAATCCACGCGCAATGACGCAGCCCTTGCCCATCCCGTCTTTACCATGCATCCTTCCGGGCGTTCGTCCGTTGGGGGTGGATGGAGATGTCGACCAGCCGCACGCCGACCGGGCACGTCTCCGCGACGATGGAGCGTTTCGCCACCGTCCGCACATTGACCGAGGCGCTGGTCGCCCCGCTTTCCGACGCCGACGCCACGATCCAGTCGATGCCGGATGCCTCTCCGGCGAAGTGGCATCTGGCGCATACGACATGGTTCTTCGAAACCTTCGTGCTGCGCGATCACTTCCCCGGTTATCGCCTGTTCGACGAGCGCTGGCCGTTCCTGTTCAATTCCTATTACGAGGCCGAAGGGCCGCGCCATGCCAGGCCGATGCGTGGGATGCTCTCGCGCCCCTCGCTCGACGAGGTGCTGGCCTATCGCGCCCACGTCGATGCGCATGTCGAGCGGATGCTGGACCGGTCCGACCTTGCCGCGCTGATCGAACTCGGCCTCAACCATGAGCAGCAGCATCAGGAACTGCTCCTCACCGACATCAAGCATGCCCTGTCGCTGAACCCCCTCGCGCCCGCCTACGCCGCCGCGCCGCAGCCGGTGCGCGTCAGCGGCGAGATGGGCTGGGACCAGCATCCCGGCGGCGTGGTGCGCGTCGGTCATGAGGGAGACGGCTTCGCCTTCGACAACGAAGGGCCCGCGCACGATGTCCTGATCGGGCCCTTCGCGCTCGCCCGCAGGCTGGTGAGCAATCAGGAGTGGGCCGAATTCGTCGATGACGGCGGCTATCGCGACCCCTCGCTATGGCTTTCCGACGGCTGGGCCTGGGTGCAGGCCGAGGGCATCGCCGCGCCGCTCTACTGGCATGAGGATGCCGCCTTCACGCTCTCCGGCATGGCGCGCCGCCGCGCCGAGGCTCCGGTGACGCACGTCTCGTTCTACGAGGCGGATGCCTTCGCGACGTGGGCGGGCCTGCGCCTGCCGACCGAGTTCGAATGGGAATACGCCGCCGCCGACCACGATCCCGCCCGGGGCGTGCAACTCGATACCGCGCAGGGCGTCCAACCGAGTGGATCGCCCGGCCTGTTCGGCGACTGCTGGCAATGGACCCGCTCCGCCTATCTCCCGTACCCGCGCTTCCGCCCCGCGTCCGGCGCGGTGGGCGAGTACAACGGCAAGTTCATGTCCGGCCAGTGCGTCCTCAAGGGCGCAAGCTGCGCCACGCCGCGCGGGCACTCGCGCACCACCTACCGCAACTTCTTCCCCCCCGAGAAGCGCTGGCAGTTCACCGGCGTGCGTCTGGCAAAGGACTTGTAGACCCATGGCGACCGCCTGCCGCGACCTGATCGACACCTCCCGCGACACCCTGCGCGCCCAGTTCCGCCGCGATGTGCTCACCGGCCTCTCCCAGCAGCGCAAGGCGATCCCCGCCCGCTGGTTCTACGACCACCGCGGCAGCGAACTGTTCGAGGAGATCACGCGACTGCCCGAATACTACCCGACCCGCACCGAGACCGGCATCCTCATGGCCCACGCCACGCGCATCGGCCGCATGGTGGGATCGCGGCACCACGTCGTCGTCGAGTTCGGCGCGGGCAGCGCCACCAAGACGCCGCTGCTGCTCGATGCGATCTGGACCGCCGCCTACGTGCCCATCGACATCTCGGGCGAGTTCCTGAGCGAATCCTGCGAGGCGCTGGCGGCGCGCTATCCCGACCTGCCGATCCACCCGGTCGAGGCCGATTTCAGCCACCCGGCGACGCTGCCCGCCGAAGTCGGCGCGCACCCGCGCCTCGGCTTCTTCCCCGGCTCCACCATCGGCAACATGGAGCCGCTCGCTGCCGCCGACCTGCTGCGCTCCATGCGTGAGACGCTGGGGGCGGGAAGCCTGCTGCTGATCGGCTTCGACCGCATCAAGGACGAGGCCGAACTCGTCGCCGCCTACGACGATGCGCAAGGGGTGACGGCGGCGTTCAACCTCAACCTCGCGGCGCGGATCAACGGCGAACTCGACGGCGCCATCCCGCTCGACGCGCTCGCCCACCGCGCCATCTGGAACGACGAGCGCGCGCGGATCGAGATGCACATCGAGGCCACGCGCGACATCGCCTTCGACGTCTGCGGCACCCGCTTCACCATGGCGGCGGGCGAGACCATCCACACCGAGAACAGCCACAAGTACGACCCGCGCAGCGCGGATACGCTGCTGCTCGCGGGCGGCTGGGAGCCGCTGCAGGGCTTCGGCGATGCCGGGGACAAGTTCATGGTGATCCTCGCGCGCGCCATCGGGGACGACCTGACGGCGTAACATTCTTTTCGTCATTGCGAGCATAGCGAAGCAATCCAAGGTCGGTCCGCGACGCTGGATTGCTTCGCTATGCTCGCAATGACGACGGGTGCACCTCGGCGCGCACCACACCGCTTGACGCGCACGTCCTGCCGCGCCAGCAATGCGTTCATGACAAAGCATTTCCGCCCCCGCGCCGCTTTCACCACGGGCCTTGCGCTCGCCTTCGTTCTTGCCGCGGCTGCCTCCGCGCAGGACGCCGCACCGACCGACACGATGCTCAACGAGCAGGTGAAGTCCTACGACTGGGTGCGCCCACAGGCGGACTACGTGCGCAAGGTCGTGATGATCCCGATGCGCGACGGCAAGAAGCTCTATACGGTCATCGTCCACCGCAAGGGCGTGACGGACGCGCCGATCCTGCTGAGCCGCACGCCCTACAACGCCGACAAGTCCACCAGCCGCAACCGCAGCCAGAAGATCGAGGAAATCCTGCCCGTAGCCGACGCCGAGTTCGTCAACGACGGCTATATCCGCGTCTATCAGGACGTGCGCGGGCTCGACGGGTCCGAGGGCGATTACGTCATGAACCGCCCCCTGCGCGGGCCGTTGAACAAGACGAAGGTCGATCACGCCACCGACGCCTACGACACGATCGACTGGCTGGTGAAGAACGTGAAAGAGAGCAACGGCAAGGTGGGCATCACCGGCTCGTCCTACCTCGGCTTCACCTCGCTGATGGCGCTGATCGATCCGCACCCGGCGCTCAAGGCCGCCGTGCCGCAGAGCCCGATGGTCGACGGCTGGATGGGCGACGACTGGTTCCACAACGGCGCCTTCCGCATGTTCGGCTTCGACTACGACCTCGGCCAGACGGTGAAGAAGGGCGGCGGCGTCGTCCCGCGCGGTGGCGGGGACGATTACACCGCCTACCTCGAAGGCGGCTCGGCGATGGACTATGCCAAGGCTTACGGCCTGCTCGACCTGCCGGTGGTGCGCAAGGTGCTGGAGCATCCCAGCTACGACGCATGGTGGCAGGGGCAGGCGGTCGACAAGTTGCTCGGCGAACGCAAGCTGACCGTACCGACGATGCTGGTGGTCGGCCAGTGGGACCAGGAGGACAGCTATGGCGCCCCGGCGGTCTATCAGGCGCTGAAGGCGGGCGGGAATGACAACGTCAGCCTCGTGATCGGGCCGTGGCGGCACTCTCAGGTGAACTACGAGGCGCGTGAGCTTGGCCCGCTGAAGTGGGAGGGCGATACCGGCCTCCAGTTTCGCACGCGATACATGAAGCCGTTCTTCGACTGCCACCTCAAGACGAATGCTCCCGCCTGCGACACGCCGCCGGTGCTGACCTATGCGACCGGCGCGAACCGCTGGGAAGTCTCGCAAGGCTGGCCGGCGGGCACCTATACGCCGCTCTATCTGGGCGCGAGCTCCGGCCTGTCGTGGACCAAGGGCGAGGCGGGCACGGACAGCTACGTGTCCGATCCGGCCAAGCCGGTGCCGATGCTGCCGCGTCCGGTGACGATGAAGGGCGACGAATGGCGCACCTGGCTCGTCCACGACCAGCGCTTTGCCGACGGCCGCACCGACGTGCTCAGCTACCAGACCGGCGTGCTCGACAAGCCGCTGCACATCAAGGGCGCGCCCAAGGTGGATCTGCGCGCGGCGACCTCGGGGCGTGACAGTGACTTCGTGGTCAAGCTGATCGACGTCTATCCGCAGGAGAACTCGGCCGATCCGACGATGGCAGGCTATCAGCTCGGCATCGGCATCGAGATCTTCCGTGGCCGCTACGTCGGCGGGTTCGACAAGCCGCAGCCGCTGGAGCCGGGCAAGATCTACGACTTCAAGTGGGCGCTGCCCAATGTCGACCATGTGTTCCTGCCGGGCCACCGGATCATGGTGCAGGTGCAGTCCAGCCTGTTCCCGCTCTACGACCGCAACCCGCAAAGCTGGGTGCCCTCGATCATGGACGCCAAGCCCGCCGACTACGTGAAGGCGACCGAAACGATCCACCGTGGCGGCGACGCGGCGAGCGCGGTGTGGCTTCCGGTGGCGAAGGACTGAGGAGCAGACCATTCGTCATTGCGAGGGCCGAAGGCCCGCGGCAATCCAGAGCGGCTTAGTGCTGCTCCGGATTGCTTCGCTACGCTCGCAATGACGAAAAAGGGCATCGTCCCGGACTTGCTCCGGGACCGCTGGCCGTGAACAGCCAGGCTGAGCTTGTCGAAGCTCCGTCGGCGGCGCGCCGCCTTCAGTTCTCTCCGTACAGCTCCCGCTGCGAGGCTTCGATTTCCTCGAAGTAGCGCCGCCTCGCGTGCCGTTCGGTGACCACGCCGACGACGTTGCCGACACCATCCACCACCGCCAGTTCGTCCGCCACGGCCAGGTCGAACGCCTTCAGCATCGCGCGGATGTCGGTGACGGGGGACAGGGTGTTGCCCTCCAGCGTCGCCAGCGTGCCGACCGGCGCATCCGGCGCAAGCTGCGGGTTGTAGGCGGCGGCGGTGGTCACGATCCCGGCGTAGTGGCCCTCGTCGTCGAGCAGGATCGCCTTGCTGGTGGAGCCGAGCGGAACCCTTGCGCGGAAGTCCGCGACCGAAAGGTGCGCGGGCGCGCTCGTCCAGTCCTTGCGCATGATGCGTCCGGCGGTGAGCGCCAGCATCCAGCCGATGTCGCGGGGGGACCGGATGATCGAGCCGCGGATGTGCAGGCGCCAGGTGGAGAACGAGTAGCCGAACGTCTCGCGCGTGAAGGCGCTCGACACCAGCGAGGCGGTGAGCACCACGCCCATCAGCGCGAAGTCGTGCGTCGTCTCCAGCATCAGCATGGCGAGCGTCATCGGCCCGCCGACGACCGATACGGCGAGCGCGCTCATGCCGACCAGCGCGGCGTCGTTGATGTCGAGCGCGATGCCCGCCATCCCGGCAAGCGCGGCGAAGATCAACCCGACCAGCGAGCCGAGGAACAGCGAGGCGAAGAACAGCCCGCCGCGAAACCCGAAGCTGAGCGAGATGGCCGAAGCCAGCACCTTGAGCACGAGCACCATGACGAGGAACTGGAGCGGAGGTTGCATCGCGAGGTTGAGGTGCATCGCGCCGTGCCCGGCGGACAGCGTCTGCGGGGTCATGATGGCAAGCGGCATAAGCAGCACGCCGCCGATCACCGGCTTCCACTTCGCAATGCGCTCGACCTTCTGCACCTGCTGGTCGGTGAAGGTGACAAGGCGCATCAGCACGATGCCCACCAGCGCGCAGGCGAGGCCGAGGATTGTGTAGATGAAGTAGTCGCCCGTCGTCAGCACGCGGTCGGCGCTCGACGCGATGAGGTAGGGCTCGACGCCGAGCGCGCGGGTGACGAAGGCGGCGCCCAGCGCGGCGGCGACGACCGGGGCGATCGCGGCGGGCGTGTAGGTGCCGATAACGATCTCGAAGGCATAGAACGCGCCCGCCAGCGGCGCGCCGAACGCGGCGCCCACGGCAGCTCCCGCGCCCGCGCCGACGAGGGTGCGCATGTCGGTGCGGCGCAGCTTGAACCAGTGGCCGATGACGGAGGCCATGCCGCCGCCCATCTGCGCATAGGCTGCCTCCAGCCCTACCGACGCGCCCGCGCCGTTGGAGACGATGGTCTGGGCCGAGATCACAAGGTTGTCGGTGAAGGGAATGCGCCCGCTGTGCAGCGCGTTCGCCTCCACCACGTCGATCGGCGCGCGGCGACGGTGGCGTAGCAGGTGCGCCATGCCGACCAGCGCCAGTCCGCCGAGCGGCAGCGCCAGCAGTCGCCAGTGGTTGTGGATCTCGCCCAGCGCGCTCAGGCGGTTGGTGCCGATGCCGTAGAATATGCGCTGGATGCCGTGGGCGATGAAACCCTGCAGGTTCGTCAGCGCGCCCGCGACCAGCCCCGCGATGAGGGCCAGCACGATGAACGCCATTTCGCTCGACCGTAGCCGCTGTCGCTGGCGGATCGCCAGCCCCTTGAGCGTGTGAAGTCCCATGCGTCGCATCGGGGCGATTGGGCCGGGTGGGGAGGGGGAGTCAAGGTCTTGCGGATTTGGTCGTCTACTTGGGTCGGACCAAATCCGCCATCGACCTGACCCGTCATCCCCGCGCAGGCGGGGATCCATCTGATGTCGGCGCGAAAGGCGATGCCGGGAGATGGGTTCCCGCCTGCGCGGGAATGACGAGGGCGAGAGTTACTTCGGCGGCATGCGGATCGCACCGTCGAGGCGGATGCACTGGCCGTTGAAGTAGATGTTGCGCACCAGTTCCAGCACCAGCGAGCCGAACTCCTCCGGATTGCCGAGGCGGCGGGGGAAGGGGACCGCCTTGCCGAGGTTCTCGTAGACCTCGGGCGCGTGCTCCTTGACGCGCAGCATCGGCGGGGTGGCGAAAGTGCCGGGCATGATCGCGTTGACGCGGATGCCGAGGTCCATGAGATCGCGCGCCATCGGCAGGACCATGGCGTTCACCGCGCCCTTGCCGCCGCCATAGGCGACCTGGCCGATCTGCCCGTCCTGCGCGGCGGCCGAGGAGGTGAGGATGATCGTCCCGCGCTCGCCGTCGTCGTTGAGAGTATCGGCGGTCGCCATGCCGAGCGCCGCGATCGAGGCGACGCGGTAGGATGCGGTGAAGATGCCTTCCGCCGACCTGGCGATCTGCTCGGTCGGGGTGCGCTTGTAGGCGCCCGCCTTCTTGTCGAACGAGACGGTCTTGCCGCCGCCCGCGACGACGGCGCAGTGGACCACGATGCGTTCCTGCCCATGCGCCGCGCGCGCCTTGGCGAAGCCCGCCTCGACGCTTTCCTCGCTGGTGATGTCGACGTTGCAGAACACGCCGCCGATCTCCTTGGCGAAGGCCTCGCCGGCTTCCTCGCTGATGTCGAAGATGGCGACCTTGATGCCCGCATCCGCCAGCGCCAGCGCGCTCGCGCGGCCAAGGCCGGAGGCGCCGCCGGTGACGACCGCGGCAAGGGTGTTGTCGATCTTCATGTGTGCTCTTCTCCCCGAATCGTATCGAGGGTCTGGCTAGCGCAGCGCGCCGAGCCCTGTCCCGGCGCGGATGCTAACCTGCTGCAAGTATCGCTCGGGCGGGTCGGGAATGGTCCGGAAGGGCAATGGAAATTGCACCTCGCGCTCCGCCCGTTGCGCTGTGGCCGGTGCGCGCCTTGGATCGCTGGAACAGCGATACGGGAGAGTGCCGATGGCCGACCGCGAGGACATTATCGAACTGGTGAACCTCTACGGATTCGCCATGGACACGCGGCGCTGGGATCTGTTCGACCGGATATTCACCGAAGACGTGGCGGCGGATTACGGGCCGACCTCCAGATGGACCGACCGCGCGCGGTTCAAGGCGGACTTCGGCGGCTTTCACGAACTGTTCGATGCGACGCAGCATGTCATGACCAACCACCTCGTCCGCGTGGAGGGCGACCGCGCTTTCGCCCATACTTACGGAAGCTGGCGGCTGGTCCGCCATGCTGCGGGCGATCCGCCAGTATGGGACGGCAGCGGCTGGTACGACGACCGGCTTGTCCGTACTCCCGAGGGATGGCGCATCGACCGGCGCGTGTGCCGCGTGGTGTTCTGGACCGGCAATCCGAAAGTGCAGACCCCGGTGGAGGACATGGTGTTCCAGCTGGACCTCCATGCGCTGCACACCGAGGAGCGGGCGGGACGCTCCGGCTTCGCGAAGGCGCTGGGCTGAGCGGCTGGAACCGGAGGGCGCGGGCGGATTTCTCCGCCTCGTACTTTCGAGGAAACCGCCATGCGCCGCCACCTGTTCGCCGCCCTGTGCCTTGCCGCCGCGCCATCCGTCGCGCAGGCGGCGGACCGGGAATATTGCCCGGATCGCCCCGGCATCTCCACACCCGCCTGCACGCTGTCGCCGGGGACGTGGTCGTTGGAAGTCGGGCTCGGCGACTGGACGCTCGACCGGGATTCGACGCAGCGGCAGGACGTGCTCCTGCTCGGCGATACGCTGGTGAGGCGGGGCATTGCGGACCATGCCGAAGTGCAGGTCGAGTGGGCGGCGCTGGGGCTCGCTCGGACGCGCGATCGCATTGCGGGCGGGACGCAGCATGTGACCACGGTGGGCGACGTGACGCTGGCGCTGCGGCGCAATCTCGTCAGTCCGGACGGGTCCGGGCTGTCCGTCGCGCTGATGCCGTTCGTGACGCTGCCGGTGGGCCGCGAGCCGGTCGGCGCGGGAGACTGGAGCGCGGGGCTGCGCCTGCCGCTGTCCTACGAGATTTCGGACAGCCTGAGCCTCGTCACCACCGCAGAGATCGACGCCGCCGTCGACGAGGATGGCCACGGCCGCCACTTCGCGTTCGACGAAGTGGTGGGCGCGGCGGTCAAGCTGGAGGACAATCTGACCGCCACCACGGAATACCAGATCACCGCTGACCATGACCCACAGGCGCACCACGTCGAGCACCTCGCGGGCCTGTCGCTCGACTGGATGGCGAACGACGATCTCCAGTTCGATGTCGGCGCCAACGCGGGGCTGGACCGGGACGCGCCGGACGTGGAAGTCTACCTCGGCGTGTCCCGGCGGTTCTGAATTACTGCCAGGCCTTGAAAGTCACCCCGAACATCTGCGGATCGGACGGCGTACCAAGGATCAGGCCCGAGTTACCCGCCTGCACGGTCAGGTTCTGGATGTAGTCGCTGTCGAACAGGTTGCGGGCGAAGATGTCCACTTCCCAGCCGTCCGCGCGGTAGCCGACGACGGCGTTGGTCACGTTGTAGCCCTTGATCCAGGTGTAGCGCGACAGGCTGGGGTCGCCGTAGTAGCCGCTGCGCGAACTGCTGTCTGCGTGGAAGATCAGGCTGCCGCTCTCGCTGACGGGCAGTTCGTAGTCGATCCCCAGCGTACCCGCCCAGCGCGGCAGGCCGGAGAGGCGTTGGCCGGTGAGCGAGCATGCGGTGGTGGCGGAGCCCTGCAGTTCCAGCGGGCAGGGGCCTGCGGGATAGTCGGTGTACTCGCCATGGGCGTAGCTGCCCGAGGCGCGCAGGGTGAGGCCCGGCAGGATCAGCGCGGTGGCGTCGGCCTCGATGCCCTTCACGGTGACCTTGGGAATGTTGGACAGGTAGCCGCGCAGTGCCACGGTCTGCGTGCTGTCGACGATGGTCGCCTGGAAGTCCTCTACCTCGGTCCAGTAGCCCGCGAGGTTGAAGACGAGGCGGTTGTCGAACAGGCTCGACTTCAGGCCGACCTCGTAGGTCGTGTTCTTCTCCGGCCGGATGACGGCGGTGGAGAGCACCGGGTTGTTCTGGTTGTCGAGCGGCAGGCCCGACATGTTGATCCCGCCCGACTTGAAGCCGCGCGCGTAGCTGGCATAGGCCATGACCTGATCGGTGAACTGCCACGATACGTTGGCGCGGCCCGACAGGCTGCCGTCCTTGTCGCTCGCCGAGTAGCTCTGCGGGCGCAGGACCGAGAGCTTGGCATTGTTGAGTGCGGTGCTGCTGGTCTGGAGGCCGCCGAAGACGGTGCTGGTGTAGCTGCCCTCCTTCTCCTCGTAAGTATAGCGCAGGCCGCCGGTCAGGGTCAGGCGGTCGGTCGGCTTGAAGTTCACTTCGCCGAAGGCGGCGTAGCTGTCGGTCGCGAAGCGGGTGCGCCCGTCGGTGCCGTAGCCATCGAGCAGGTTCCCCGGCACCGGTGTGGCGTTCGCGCCCGTCGTCGGCCCGATCAGCCAGTACGCCGCGAGCGGACCGTAGATGCTGATCGGTCGCCCGGTGATGACCTGCCGGAAGTAGTAGAGCCCGCCGACGTAGCTGAACGCCCCGTCGCCGTTGGAGGCGATGCGCAGTTCCTGGCTGTACTGGTCCTGGCGCGAGGGGATGTGCTGCGACATCTGGATCGGCAGGCCGGTATAGTCGCGGTCGTTCTCCGCATCCCAGTTCCAGAAGCGCCATGCCGTAACTGAGGTCAGTGTCGCGCCGCCGATGTTCCAGTCGGCGATGGCGGAAACGCCGCCCTCGTTGGTGTCGACCTTGAGGTCCGCGTCGATGTCGGTCACGCGGTCGTAGGGGTTGGTGCTGGCGGGGGTGTAGTTCTGCCCTGCGGCCAGCGCCGGGTACTGGCGCGAAGGGCTGCGCAGGCTCTGGCCGACGCGGAGGTAGACCTGCGTGCAGCAGTCGCTTTCGAAGTTGGCGTAGTCGGCGGAAACCCGCAGCGAGAAATTGCTCGACGGGGTGAACAGCAGTTGCCCGCGCACCGCCTGGTTGCCGATCTGGTTGAGATCGCGCCCGTCGCGCACGTTGCGGATCACGCCGTCGCGGCGGGTCATGAGGCCGGAGACGCGGAAGGCCAGCGTGTCTGTGATCGGGCCGGAGCCCGAGGCCTTCACCTGCAGGAAGTCGTTCTCGCCGACCGAAATCTCTTCACGCGCTTCGGGGATGAAGGTGGGCGCGCGGGTGGTGATGTTGATCGCGCCCGCCGTGGTGTTCTTGCCGAACAGCGTGCCCTGCGGACCGCGCAGCACTTCGATCTGCTCGATATCGGTGAAGTCGAACGCCGCCGTCGCCGGGCGCGCGTGGTAGACCTGATCGACGTAGAACCCGACGCCGGGTTCGAGCCCGTCGTTCGCCTGGCTCACCGCGACGACGCTGGAGCCGAGGCCGCGGATGGTGAAGGCGGTGTTGCGCGGGTTGGCGGACGAGTAGTTGAGGCTCGGCACCAACTGGCTGAGCAGGCTGGTGTTCACCGTGTAGGAACGGTCGAGCAGCGCGCCGCCGACGACCGAGATCGCGGCGGGAACGCTTTGCGCATCCTCCTCGCGGCGACGGGCGGTGACGGTGATCGTCGGCAGGCCGTCGCCGGACGAGGCGCGCTCGGCGGCGTCCGGCGCGGCTTCGTCGGCCTGTGCGAGCGCGGGCAGCGCGGCGGCGATCAGGCCGACGACGGACAGGACGACGGCGCGACGTTGCGTGAATTGCATGGATGGTCCCTGACTATCTATATTCTTTGGGATACGGATATCGCGGGCAGGCACGCTCCACCAGTGCAATTTCGCAAATGCGGCATTGCACGCGATTCAACGTCGCGGTGTAAGGTTCAGGTCAGTTCGCGGCGTTCGGCAGGGGGTGCGAAGTTGCCGAAGATGTGGCGCAGGTCGTCACGGCGGACGAGGGCGTCGGCCAGCGTGTAGCGGTCCAGCACCGCAAGGAACGCCTGCGTCGCCTCGTTGAACACGCGGGGGAGGGTGCAGGCGGGAGCGACGATGCAGGTCGTGCAATCGACGAGCTGGAAGCTGGTTTCCGTATGGCGGACGATCTGGCCCACGGTGATCTCGTCGGCCGGGCGGCCCAACCGCAGCCCGCCGTTGCGGCCGCGTACCGTATCGAGGAACCCGGCCTGCCCGAGATCCTGCACCACTTTCATCAGGTGATTGCGCGAGATGTCGTATGTCTGCGCGATCTCGGCGATGGAGGAGAGGTCGCCTTCGTCCCGCGCGCCGACGTGCAGCAGGACGCGCACGGAATAGTCGGTGAAGCGGGTCAGTTGCACGAACAGCAGCCGGTCTTGATCATTGCATGTTCATGCAATGCAAAGGCGGCCCGACGCAAGCCGGACCGCCTTCGGTTCATCGATCAGTGATTATCGGACGATGCAATCCGTAAAACACTGTATCAAAACAGGGCAATGATGCCGCGCGACGGGTCGACGAGGCCTTCCCAGATCATCTTGCCCGCAACCCACAGGATCACGGCGAGGCCGATGTAGGCGATCCAGCGATAGCGCTCGATCACGCGCGCCAGCACGTTGGCGGCGACGCCCATCAGCGCGACCGACAGGATCAGGCCGACTGCGAGGATGCCCGGATGGTCGCGCGCGGCGCCTGCAACGGCGAGCACGTTGTCGATGCTCATGGAGACGTCGGCGACGGCGACGGCCCACGCGGCGGCGGCGAAGCTGCGCGGCGCGGCCTTGGCGAGCGCGGTGTCGGGCTCGTCGTCGGACGGATCCTCGCGCAGTTCACGCCACATCTTCCACGCCACCCAGACCAGCAGCAGGCCGCCCGCGAAGACGAGGCCGACGATCTGCATCAGCTGGCTGACCATCAGCGCGAAGACGACGCGCAGCACCAGCGCGGCGAGCACGCCGATCATGATGACCTTGCGGCGCATCGCGGCGGGCAGGCCGGCGGCAAGCGCGCCGACGACGATGGCGTTGTCGGCGGCCAGCATCACGTCGATCAGCACCACCTGCCCGAAGGCCGAAAGCGCGGCCGGGGAGCCGATGTTGGAGAAGTCGGCAACGATGTGCTGCCACAGGTCGGTCATGCGGTATTGTCCCTGTTGGTCCACGCGCCGCGGATCGTCGCGACGAGCAGGTCTGCATAGCGCCAGCCGATAGCGGCAGCGGCGATGGTGGAAAGGCTGTCCTCGTCCTCGCGGCCCGGGCGTCCGGAGCCGGTGAGGTTGGGCTTGATGTTCACGTCGAAGAGCAGGAACGCGCCGGTCACGTCCTGTCGGCAGTCGATCCGCATCGGGGTGCGGATGCCGATGAGCGCGGCGGCCCGCTCGCAGGCGGCGGTGACGGCGACGATCGCCGGGGTGGCGCATTCTTCCGGCGTCATTGCCGCGCTGTTGGTGCTGACGGGCACGTCGCCGTTGTACGGGGCGACGTCGTCATGCTGGTCGAAGCGGCGGACCGGGGGCAGGGCGAAGGGGCCGGTTGCGCCGTCTCGTGCTGCTGCGGGCATGACGGTGATGGTGATCTCCTGCCCCGGCAGGAACTGCTCGATCATGATCGCTGTGCCGAACTTGCCACCCTCGACGATGGCCATGGTGCTCGCGATCATATCTTCGAGGCTGCGCGCGACGCTGACGCCCTGACTGCCGCGACCGCGCAGGGGCTTCACCACCAGCGGCAGGTGCCCGGCGAAGGCAGCAAGCTGCGCCTCGATGTCGGGCGCGGCGCCGTCGACCACCCAGGAGCCGGCAACTGGCAGGCCCTCGGCCGAGAGGCGGGCGTTGGTCGCGGCCTTGTCGTCGACTTCCTGCATCGTGCGCGGATCGGCGCTGACCACCCATGCACGGCGGCTGGCGGCCTCGATGGGGTGGCCGTCGAACACGACGGTGTTGGCCCAGAGCAGCGTTGCGCCCGCCGCCAGCGCGGCGTCGATGCCCTCGGGCGTATCGGGCCAGACCCAGTCGAACACGCTCGTCGGGCTCGGCTCGGCGGCGGGCGTCACCAGCGTGCAGCCGACCGAGCGCAGCGCCACGCCCATGTCCGCGCCGCTGTCCGAGTAGCCACCGGGCTTTGCGTCCTTGCGCTGGCCATCGATCACCGGCGGCTCGATCGCCTGATAGAGGATGGCGATCTTCTCGGCGAAAGGATCGGGCCGGGGATCAGGCATCGGGGGCTCCCATGAACTTGAACGCGAAGGGCGCGCCGATGATGACCAGAACCACGCGGACGAGGTGGTGGACGATGACGAAGCTCGCCTCCAGCGCGAGGCTGAGGGCGACCATGCTCATCTCCGCCACACCGCCGGGCGAATAGGCCAGCGTGACGAGCGCCGGGTCGAGCCCGGTAGCCCAGCCGATGCCGAATGCCCAGCCGAAGGTTATGACGAGCAGGATCGCAGTCGATCCTGCCGCCAGCATGAGGGTACGCAGCAGCGTCGGCAGGTCCAGCCCGACGAAGCGGCAGCCGATGGTGGCGCCGAGCCCCACTTGCGCGGCGGCGATGGCCCACGCGGGCAGGTGGAAGTCGCTCATGCCGGTGAGGTGGACGACGGCGCTCGCGAACAGCGGCCCCATCAGGTGCCACGCAGGCAGCTTCAGCGTGCGGCCCAGCGCGGAGCCGAGGATCATGCAGCCCAGTGCCCAGGGTAGCAGGCTCCAGTCGGCCACGCCCGAAACCTGGGGAGGAAGCGGGGCGTGGCCGGTCTCCGCCTCGAACAGGCGGATGAGGAAGGGGAGGATGAAGACGACGAGGAAGATGCGCGCGCCGTGGATCAGGCCGATGGTGCGCTCGTCCGCCCCGCGCTCGGAGCCGAGGACGACCATCTCGGCGATCCCGCCGGGCATCCCGGCGAAGTAGGCGGTCGGCGGATCGAACTTCGCGATCTTGCGGAAGTAGATCACGCAGGCGACGGCGGCGCTGGTCAGGAACAGGGGCAGCAATGCGATCGGCACGATCCACTGCGCGGCCTGCGCGGCGAGGCCGGGATGGAACGAGCTGCCGAGCACGACGCCGAGCACCGCCGACATCGGCCTGCGCGTGGCGGAACTTGCCGCGATCGGCAGGCGCGCGATGCTGCCCGCCGCGCACGCGGTCATCGATCCCAGCACCCACGGCAGCGGGGCATGGATCGTCCAGAAGAGAAAGCCCCCCGCCGCACCCACGCAGAGCGCGGCGAGGAAGCGTAGGATCACGCCCAGCGTGCCGGATTCGCGCATGATCCCTCGCACCGTCATTGCGAGCCCCGCAGGGGCGCGGCAATCCAGTGCGACATGTCGGCACGCTGGATTGCTTCGCTATGCTCGCAATGACGATGACTGGGAGGATTCACGCCTCACTCACCCCACGAACGGGAAGGCCAGCACGGCCATGCCGACGATGGTCATGACGAGGCAGCACAGCGCCGCCGGGACCAGCGTGAACTTCTGGTGGTCGGCAAGGTCCACGCCCGCAAGGCTCACCAGCAGGTAGGTGGAGGGCACCAGCGGGCTCAGCAGGTGGACCGGCTGGCCCATCAGCGAGGCGCGGGCGATGGCCATCGGCTCGACGCCGTAGTGCGCGCCGGCTTCCGCGAGGATCGGCAGCATGCCGAAGTAGAAGGCGTCGTTCGAGATGAAGAACGTGCCGGGCAGGCTGATGAGCGCGGTGATCGGCGCCATGTAGGGGCCGAGGACCGGCGGGATCACGCCGACGACTTCCTTGCTCATCGCCTCGACCATGCCGGTGCCCGAGAGGATGCCGGTGAAGATGCCCGCTGCGAAGATCAGCGAGACGACCGAGAGGACGTTGCCCGCATGGGCGCTGATGCGCTCCTTCTGCGACTTGGTGTCGGGATAGTTGGCGATCATGGCGATGGCGAAGGCCAGCATCATGAGGATCGGCAGCGGCAGCACGCCCCAGACCAGCAGCACCAGCAGCGCGATGACGAGCGCGGCGTTGAACCACAGCATCTTCGGGCGGCGCGCCTCGGGCCACTGCGACACGGCGAGGTCGCTGGCTTCCAGCGCGGCGAGGTTCTCGACCTTGCCGATCCGGCGGCGTTCCTTGCGGCCGAAGTAGATGGCAAGGCCGATCAGGAACGCGAGGCCCGCGATCATGCCGGGGATCAGCGGCAGGAACATCGCGGCGGGGTCGAGCTTGAGGGCGCTGGCCGCGCGGGCGGTCGGGCCGCCCCACGGCGTCAGGTTCATCACGCCGCTCGTCACCATGAGCAGGCAGACGAGGTAGAGGCGGTTCATGTCGTATCGCTTGTAGAGCGGCAGCATGGCGGCCATCGTGATGATGTACGTGGTCGAACCGTCACCGTCGAGGCTGACCACAGCGCAGAGCACGACCGAGCCGATCAGGATCAGCATCGGGTCGCCGTGGACCAGACGGATCAGCTTGCCGACCAGCGGGTCGAACAGGCCGGTATCGGTCATGGTGCTGAAGAACAGGATCGCGAACAGCAGCATAACGCCGGTCGGCGCGAGGTTCTTGACGCCGTCGATCATCATGTCGCCGAGCCCCGCATGGAAGCCAGCGAGGAGCGCGAAGATCGTGGGCACGACGCTCAGCGCGACCAGCGGGGTCATCCGCTTGGTCATGATGAGCGTCATGAAGGTGGCCACCATCAGGAAGCCGATAAGGGCGAGACTCATTGTTGGTCCCCGGTCATGGTTCTAAGGAAAGGATTAGAAGGTGACGCCGACGCGGGCCGAAAGGGTCTCGCCGTCGTCCTTGCCGGTGAAGGATCCGGCGGTGTTCTCGGCGCTCCAGTGGATCGCGTTGACCTGGAAGCGCGTGAAGCTGTTGAGATACCAGTTCACGCCCAGCGTCGCGGCCCAGCCCTGCGACGGGGTGACGATGTCCTTGAAATCGAGGTTCTCGTAGCGCGCGGTCAGCTCGATCGCGCCCGGGCCGCCGTCGAAGATCGGGCGCAGCACCTTGGGCTGGCCGAAGCTGCCGAGGCGCGGGTTGTAGGGCGGCAGGTCGCCGGTGATGAAGAAGCCGCCCGACAGGCTCCACGCCTGCGTCACGAAGTCCGGGCGTCCGTTGTCGAGCCGCGCGTGGCGCTCGCCCGCTTCGGCCATGATCCACAGCGGGCCGGAGTAGCCGCCCACCTCGACGCCGTAGCCGGTGGTGCCGGTGCCGCCGACCAGCGTGCCGGTCGAGAGGCGCAGCGCGCCGTTGAAGCGGCCGCCGATCACGGTGTTGCGGGTCAGCGTGTTCTTGCCCGGCTGGAGATGCTCGTCGAAGCCCCAGATGCCGAGGTGCAGCACCTGCCGGTCGGTCTTGATCGGGTTCCAGTGCGCGCGGCCGATGACGGTGCGGTTGTCGGACGTGCTCTGATCGCCGTCGATGCGGTCGCCGGTGAGTGTGAGCGAGGCGTGGCCGGTCTTCCAGAACAGGCGCGGCATGATGCCGAGGCCATAGAAGGCACGCTGCGGGATGATCGCGGTGGCGACGACGGTGCGTTCGAGGAACGGCGTCGAGTCGGAGCCGGTCGAGCCTTCGAAGCTGCGGTCGTTGAACAGGTGGCCGATGCGGACGTCGTAGTCCATGCCCGGCGCGATGCGGTTGCGCCAGCCCATGAAGGCGGTGACGACGTCGACCTCGTTCTCCGAGAAGTCGCTCTCGAACTGGTAGAAGAAGTGCGTGCCGACGGTGCCTTCAAGGCCCATGCGCAGCGCGCGCATGCCGGTGGTGGTCAGGTTGCGGCCATCGTACTTCGAACCCGTCGTGGTGCTGACGTCGGTGATGATGCGGCCGCGCGGCTTGAAGCTGAACACGCCGTCCGCCGAGTGGAAGACCGGCAGGCCCTGGCCCCATTCGGTGGTGCCGCCGGTGGCGGCGCGCACGCGCTCGATGTCGCGCTCGGCCGGGCCGGGGGGGAGGAGCTGAGGGGCGTAAGGCTGGGTGACGACCACGGGCGGGGCCTGCTGCGGCTCGGCGGCGGCGACCTGCACGGGCGCGCTCTGCTGCGGGGCTGCGGCGACGGCGGCGGGCGCCTTGCGTTCCGCTTCCAGCGCATCGACGCGCTGGCGCAGCGAGGCGATCTCGGCGGCCTGCGCGCGTACCAGATCGGCAAGTTCGTCGCGGGTAGGGGCCTGCGCCAGCGCGGGATTGGCGGCCACCAGCGCCACGAAGGCGGCGCCGGTCATCAGAAAGCGTGTCATGGTTTTTGTTCTCTCCCAGAACCTTGGGTGGACTTGGCGAGGCTGGCGTTCCATTCGCGCAGGAACCGCTGCCGGGTCAGTTGATCCAGATTGACGAGAAGTTGCGGGCCGACGCGCACCACGCGCGTCTGCTGGGCGGGAAGGCGCCGGGCGGGCACGTCGGTGCGCACCGGCCAGAGGCTGTGCCGGGCAAGCTGGGCCTGCCCGGCGCGCGAAAGAAGGAAGTCGAGGAACAGCCGCGCCGCCGCCGGATGGCGCGCATCGCGGCTGATGAAGGCGATGCGCGAGGTGACGAGCGTGTAATCCTTGGGGAAGACCACGCCCATCTGCGGATTGCGACGTGCCTGCTCCAGCGCGTAGGAGCCGATCACGTTGTAGGCGATGGCGAGCTTGCCCGAGGCGACGCCCGCCAGCATCGGCTGCGTGCTGGTCTCCAGCACCGGCGCGGTGGCGCCGATGGCCTCCACCAGCGAGCGGGTGTCGCGCGTCGCGAGGAAGTCCTGCGAGAGATAGAGGTAGCCGGTGTGCGAGCGGGCCGGATCGAACGTCGCGACCTTGCCGGAGAACTCGGCGCGGCGGCGGCGCAGCAGTTCCTCCAGTCCCTGATGGGTGCGCGGAACCTGCGCGTCGGGCACCAGCCTGCGGTTGTAGACGAAGCCGATCGGCTCCGCAGTGACGCCGAAGCCCATGTTCTTCCACACCGCCGTCTCCGGCAGGGAAGGCTTCTCCGGGCTGGCGTACTGCTGCGCGTAGCCGTCGTTGATGAGCTTGATCTGCTGGTCCATGGCAGAGGACCACACGATGTCCGCCGAGTACTGCTTCGCGCGCGTCTCGCGGGTGTAGCGCTGGTACATCTCGGTCGAGCCGATGTCGGCGTAGTAGACCGCGACGCCGGGGAAGAGCCGTTTGAACTCCGCCACCACCGGCACCATCTCGGCGCGGTCGGCGTTGGCGTAGATGCGTACCTTGCCCTCGGTCCGCGCGTCGGCGATCAGCGCGTCGTAGCTGCGCGGATATCCGGTCGGACGCTGGGGTGCCTCGGCTTTCTGCGCAACCGCAGGGCCGGCCAGCAGGACCGTTAGTGCCATGACAGGGGTTAAGATACGCATTGCCGACTCCTCTCGCTTTCCGCCTCTGAAGTCGGATAAGCAGCGCTCGATGATCTACGTTTTCAACCTGTCACCCACCTTTCATGGATTCTGTCGATGAGAATCCTCATCGTCGAAGATGACGCGGCGCTTGCGCGGGGCATCGTTTCCTTGCTCCGGACGGCTGGGCATGCGGTCGATCATGTCGCGGACGGGGAAGAGGCGCTGTCCGTCTCGGCGACCGAGTCGTACTCGCTGGTGATCCTCGATGTGGGGCTGCCCGGCATCGACGGCTTCCAGGTGCTCGCCCGTCTGCGTTCGCGCGGGGACCAGTGCCAGGTGCTGATGCTGACCGCGCGCGACGGCCTCGACGACCGCGTGCGCGGGCTGGACCTCGGCGCCGACGACTACCTGCGCAAGCCCTTCGAGGTGGAGGAACTGGAAGCCCGCGTCCGTGCGTTGGGCCGTCGCCGAGGGGGCGACGCCGCGCCGGAGATCGCCATCGGCGCGATGACGGTCAACCGCTCGACGGGCCGGGTCGAGGTGGCGGGCCGCCACATCGAGCTGCGCCGCCGCGAATGGGCGGTGCTGGAAGCGTTGGCGGCGCGTGCAGGCCAGATCGTCTCGCGTGAGACGCTGCAGGCCGAAGTCTTCGGGTTCGACGATCCGGTCGGCTCCAACGCGCTGGAGGTCAACGTCACGCGCCTGCGCAGCAAGCTTGCGCCCGACGGACCCGCGATCCGCACCGTGCGCGGGGTCGGCTACATGCTGGACCCTTCGAAGGGCTCTGCCTGAGCGGATGTCGTCCCAGGCTCCCGATACCACGCAGGCTGAGCCTGTCGAAGCCCCAAACGGCAGGACGCGCGCGGTATCGCTGCGCCATCGCCTGCTGGTGGCGATGGTCGGGCCGCTGGTCATCCCGGCGGTGGTGCTCGGTCTCGTCGGCTGGGCGCTGATTTCCGATGTCGTGCGTCGCACCAACGACCGCGTGCTCGGCGGTGCGCTCGGCGCGATTGCGGAGACGGTGCAGGTGGAGCGCGGCGAAGTCACGCTGGACCTGCCGCCCGCCGCCTTCGGGATGCTGGAGAACGGCGAGCGCGACAACGTCTACTACCGCATCGCCGTGGGCCGCGACCTGCTGACCGGCTACGCGGACCTGCCCGCGCCCGACATCCCCACGCTTTCCGCCGAGGAGCCGCGCTTCCGCTATGCCGACTTTCGCGGCCAGCGCATCCGCATCGCCGAAATCCGCCGCAACCTGCCGCGCATCAATGCGCCCGTCGTCGTGCAGGTGGCCGAAACGCTGGAGAACCGCCGCAGCCTGCGCGACCGCCTGATGACGGCGCTGCTGATCGGCGAGTTCGTGCTCATCACCATCGTGCTGCTGCTGATTCGCCCGGCGCTGGGCTGGAGCCTGCGCCCGCTGTCGGACCTGCGCCGAGTGGTCGAGGCGCGCGACACCCGCGCCGCGCCGGACCTTTCGCCCCTGCGCACCGGCCCGCTGCCGAGCGAGCTGCGCCCGCTTTCGCGCTCGTTCAACCGCCTGCTCTCGCGGCTGGACGACGCCACCACCGGCATGCGCCGCTTTACCGCCGATGCCTCGCACCAGATGCGCACGCCGCTATCGGTGCTGAAGGTGCAGGTCGCCCTCGCGCGGCGCGGCTCGTCGGAGGCGCTGCACGAGATCGAGGAGGCGACCGATCGCCTCGAGCGCCTGCTGACCCAGTTGCTGACGCTGGCCCGCGCGGACGAGGCGGGCGTGCTGCCGCCCGACCACCGCATCGACCTCAAGGAACTGAGCCAGGCGGTGATCTCCCGCCGCATCCGGCAGGCCATCGAGGCGGACGTGGAACTGCTGCTCGAATGCGGGGAGGGCCCCTACATCATCCAGGGCCACCGGACGCTGGTGTTCGAGATGCTCTCGAACCTTGTCGACAACGCGATCCGCTACAACCGCGCGGGCGGCATGGCGCAGATCGAGCTGGTCGCGGACGAGCACGCGATCCGCCTCGTCGTCACCGACACCGGGCCGGGCATTCCGGCGCGCTTGCGCGACCTTGCGATGTCGCGCTTCGCGCGGCTTCAGGGGGAGCAGGGGCCGCCGGGAAGCGGGCTCGGCCTCGCCATCGTGCGCTCCACCGCCGAGCGCATGGGCGCGCAGCTCGAACTCGGCGACGCCGAGCCGGGCCTGCGGGTGACGGTGACGTTCGCGGTGCGCTGACGCGCCGGGCTCAGCCCAGCGCGGCTTCCTTCTCGGCGAGCAGGCGGTCGATCTCGGCGCGGCTCTTCTTCTCGGCGGCGGTCTTGAGCTGGCCGCAGGCGGCGTCGATGTCGCGGCCGCGCGGGGTGCGGACCGGCGCGGAGATGCCGCCTTCGAAGATGATGTCCGAGAACTTGCGTATCCGCTCGGGCGTCGAGCACTCGTAGGGCGCGCCGGGCCAGGGGTTGAACGGGATCAGGTTCACCTTGGCGGGCAGCTTGTAGTGCTTGAGCAGGCGGACCAGTTCGCGCGCGTCATCGTCGCTGTCGTTCTTGTCCTTGAGCATCACGTATTCGAAGGTGATGCGACGCGCGTTCGACGCGCCGGGGTAGTCGGCGCAGGCCTGCAGCAGCTGTTCGATGCCGTACTTCTTGTTAACCGGTACGATCTCGTCGCGCACTTCCTTCGTCACCGCGTGGAGCGAGACGGCAAGGTTCACGCCGATCTCCTCGCCGCAGCGCTCCATCTGCGGGATCACGCCCGAGGTGGACAGGGTAATGCGGCGCTTCGACAGGGCAAGGCCGTCACCGTCCATCACCAGCTTGAGCGCATCGCGCACGTTGTCGAAATTGTAGAGCGGCTCGCCCATGCCCATCATCACGATGTTCGTCAGCAGGCGGCCGTCCGAGGAGTAGGAACCCTCATCCTCGTCGTCATCGAGGCCAGCCATCGTCGCAAGGCGGGTGTCGGAGGCGTTCTTGGGCCATTCGCCCAGCGAATCGCGCGCCAGCATGACCTGTCCGACGATCTCGCCCACCGTCAGGTTACGGACGAGGCGCATGGTGCCGGTGTGGCAGAAGCGACAGTTCAGCGTACAGCCTACCTGCGAGGACACGCAGAGCGTGCCGCGGTCAGCGTCGGGGATGAACACCATCTCGAAATCGTGGGCGTCCGCCGTGCGCAGCAGCCACTTGCGGGTGCCGTCGCTGGAGTGCTGCGCCTCGACGATCTCGGGGCGGCCGATGACGAAGCGTTCGGCGAGCCACGGGCGCATGATCTTGGCGATGTCGGTCATCGCCTCGAACTCCGTCACGCCGCGGTGGTAGAGCCAGTGGTACACCTGCTTGGCGCGCAGCTTGGCCGCCTTGGCGTCGAGCCCGGCGCCCTCGAACAGTTCGGCGATGCGCTTCTTGGGCAGGCCGATCAGGTCGGTGCGGCCGTCCTCGCGCGGGGTCACGCCCTCGACAAGCGAAGGACGCGCCACGGTCATCGGGTCGACGTTGCCCGGGATCGGCGTGAGGCCGGCGGCGGTCGAAACCGCAGCGGTGGAGATGTTCTGCTCTGACATGATCGGCGGCCATATAGTGCATCTTGGCTCAAAACGGAAGATGCGGGCCCGTCCGCCTGCAACGCCCGCGCGCAGGGGCCTGCGCGAACGGCGCGGGCCTTGTCAGGTTCCGGTCATACATCGCGCCACGAGCTCCGTTCGTCGCCTGACTGTTGCCGAAAAACATCAATGATTTCGTTGTGTTAGGTTCAGGAAACTCCGGGCCTTCGTTCAGCTTTTGACCAGTCCGAGGCGGGCAGAACCCGCTGACCGGCCCGATGGGCAAGCGGGAACAGCCCGCCCCACGGGATCGTTTTTGGAGTACCGTTTATGAAGAAGACCCTTGTCATTCTCGCCGCAGGAAGCGCGATTGTCTCTGCCGCTCCCGCCATGGCGCAAGACGCCGGCGCAGTGCAGCCGTTCTCCGGCGTGCACGTCGAAGCGCTGATGGGCTACGACGTCAGCAAGGCCGGCAGCAGCATCGACGACGACGTGAACGAGGACAACGACCAGTCCATCGACGGTCTCGCCTACGGCGTCGGTGCGGGCTACGACATCCGCATGAACAACTTCGTGTTCGGCCCGGAGGCGGAAGTCACCTGGTCCACCGCGAAGACCAAGTTCGATGACGGCGACTTCGAGGGCTTCGGCATCGGCAACGTCAAGACCAACCGCGACCTCTACGTCGGCGCGCGCCTCGGCTACGTCGTGTCGCCCAAGACCATGCTCTACGCCAAGGGCGGCTACACCAACGCCAAGTTCGACGTGCGCAACTCGGTCGGCACCGTGACGACCAACCGCGACATCGACGCGGACGGCTGGCGCATCGGCGCGGGCGTCGAGCAGCAGGTGACGAACAACGTCTTCGCCAAGGTCGAGTATCGGTACTCGAACTACAGCAAGGGCGAACTGGACTACACCGGCGACTTCCCGGACGGCGACCGCTTCAACCTCGACCTCGACCGTCACCAGGTGATGGCGGGCGTGGGTGTGCGCTTCTAATTCATCGTCTCATGGCGAGGGAAGGGCGGGGCTTCGGCTCCGCCCTTCTTGCATCCGGCCCTGACGAATTACCTGAGCCTGGCGCAGCCGATCAGCGCCGCGTCCATGGCCGAGGCCGCGCCGGGCAGGGCGTAGATATTGGCGAACGAGCGCCCCCGCGCGTCCCTCGACCCGATGGTCATCGTCCCCGCAGAGCGCATGGCGGCGACGATAGCGGCATTGTCCGTATCGCTGCTCGGCCACGCATCCCCGCCGCCGCCGGTGAGCAGGATCCGCCGGTCGCCGATGCGCAGCGTGATCGTCGCGTTCTGCGCCAGTTTGCGCGACAGGCGGAAATGCACCTGATTGCGCGCGCCGCGCCGGGGCCATGTGCCGATGGCGGCATAAGGCTGGTAATCGCGCTGCTTGGCGCTCGGCTCGGCCATGGCGATGGCATAGCAGCGCGGGATCAGCGGATCGCGGAACGCCCCCCACTTGCCGTAGAGGCCAAGGCTCTCACGCGCATGGGCGGGCGTAGCGAGCAGGACGGGCAGCAGGGCGAGGCACACGAGCGGTCGAAGCATCGCGCGAGGCTATAGGGGGCAGGCGGCAGGTCGGGCAACAACCGTCGTCCCGGACTTGCTCCGGGACTGGTGGCTGTCTTCAGACACGATCCCCCTTACTCTTTGCATCATCCCTGCGTCCGTTATCCCCGCGAAGGCGGGGATCCAACTGACGGCGGTTCAATAGGCGCCGTCAGGAGATGGGTTCCCGCCTTCGCTGGAATGACGGGTTGGGTTTCGATCGAGCCTATCGGGACTACGCTAGGCAATCTCGCGCTGGACCTCGCCGATCTTCTTGCCGTCCTCGAAATAACCGCGGCCGTAATCGCCCTTGATGGTGGTGCGCAGGGTCTGCCGTTCGTACTTCGCATCGCAGCCCTCGACCGCGTGGAGCATGCGGTGGTTGTCCCAGATCACCATGTCGGTGGGCTTCCAGTCGTGCCAGTAGGCGCTGGTGCCTTCTCCCAGACGGTTGATCGCGTGGGCCGCCCTGTCGAGCAGGCGGTCGCCCTCGGCATCCTCCTGATGTTCGAGGCCGACCGCCATCCATGCGCCGAAGTGCATGACCTTCTCGCCCGTTTCGCGCGTCCAGATCGCCGGGTGCATCGCGCGCGGGAAGGTGGAGGCTTCCTTCAGCAGTTGCGGAGTGGAGGCATATTCGGTGAGCGGCGTGAAGTTGACGCCGTACTTCATCGTCGAGAGGCGGGTGTCGAGCGTGTAGATGACGTTGCGCCCCTCCAGCCGGTCGCGCAGGTCCTGCGGGAACTGGCGGTAGAGTTCCACGCCGTCCATGAAGCCGGTGCGCCCGCCGACCGGCGCATTAATCGGCGCGCGCAGTACGCCTGCGTAGTTCAACTCGTCGTTGTAGCAGTGGTCGAAGTGCCAGGGAGAGAACCGCGCCACGATCGCGCCGTCCAGTTCGACGAGGCCCTCGCCCTTGGCCACCTCGTCGCTGGGGCGGTAGTGCATGTCGATGACGCCCTGCGCCTCGTCGCCGGTCTCGTCGTCACGGGGGGTGGTCTGCGTCGGGTGGTCCTTGAGCGGGCCGAAGATCCGGCTGAGCGCGACCTGCATCCTGGCGCTCGGTTCCATGTCGCGGAACACGATCATGCCGCGTTCGACGAACAGGGCGCGCAGGCGTTCGCGCACGGCCTCGTCGGTGATGGTGTCCCAGTCGAGCCCGTGGACCTCGGCCCCGAAGCTGAGGTTCTCGCCAAGGTCGTTCACGACGATGCCCGCCATCTCTCTCATCCCGTCCGTTATTGTCGCGGCATTTGCTCATCGCGACTCCCGGGTGCTCAAGCCACGGGGCGGAACGGGGACTTGACCGTGGCGGAGAGGATGGAGGCTAGAACAGGCTCCAGAGCGGGTTCTTCGGATCGGACAGCAGCTTGATCGTCAGGGCGAAGGACATGACGACGAGCAGCGGCCGCACCCCCTTGCCGCCGTATCGGATGGCGAGCCGCGCGCCGACCTGGTTGCCCGCGACGTTGGCGGCGGCCATGCCCGCGCCCAGCAGCCACAGCACCTTGCCGCCCGCGATCATCGCGAGCAGTCCGGCGACGTTGGTGGACAGGTTCAGGAATTTGGTGTTGGCGATGGCGCGGACCAGCCCGAGCCCGCCCAGCGCCACCAGTGCCGTCGTCAGGAACGATCCGGTGCCGGGGCCGAAGAAGCCGTCGTAGAAGCCGATCCCGGTCGTCACCATGGTCAGGCCGATGCGGCCCATGCGCGCATGGCGGTCAACCTCGCTCATCGGCGGGGCGAACAGGAAATAGAGCCCCATCGCGATCAGCAGCACCGGCACGAAGGCGGACAGGAACGCTGGGTTCACGAACTGCACCGCCGTCCCGCCCGCCACCGAACCGATGAACGCGCCGAGCGCGGGCACGGCGAAGGCCTTGATGTCGACATGCCCTGCGCGGTGGAAGGTCAGGAAGGCGGAGGAGGTGCCGATGGTGCTCTGCAGCTTGTTGGTCGCCAGCGCCGAGACCGGTGGCACGCCCGCCGCCATCAGCGCCGGGATGGTCAGCAGCCCGCCGCCGCCCGCAAGCGCGTCGATGCCGCCCGCGACGAAGGCGACGGCGATCAGGAACGCGACGGCTTCCGGCGCAAGGTTCAGCAGCGGCTCGATCACGGGTAGCTGATCTCCATGACTTCCCACTCCTTCTGCCCCGAGGGCAGGCGCACGATGCGCAGGTCGCCCACTGCCGCGCCGCGCAGGGCACGGGCGATGGGGGCGCTCCAGCCGATGCGGCCGGCCGATGCGTCCTGCTCGTCGTCGCCGACGATGGTGAGGGTCAGCCGCTCGTCGTCCTCGTCGGCGAGTTCGACGGTGGCGCCGAAGAAGACCTTGCCCCGCTCGGTCTGGTCGGCGGGATCGACCACGCGCAGCGCCTTCATGCGGCGGGCGAGGAAGGCCAGTTCGCGGTCGATTTCGCGCATCCGCTTGCGACCGTAGAGATAGTCGCCGTTCTCCGACCGATCGCCGTTGCCCGCCGCCCATGATACGATCTCGACGATCTCGGGCCGCTCCTTGCCGAGCAGGTGGTCGTAGCGGGTGCGCAGGGCAGCCATGCCTGCGGGCGTGATCGGGGGACCGGCGGGTTTCATCGCGCCGTGCTTAGAAAGGCGGGCGATGTCGGCCAAGGGAAATTGCGTCGATCTCCCCGGTTGCGTTAGCGCTATTACTCGGACAAATATCGCCCGAACCGAATTGGGGAGAGCGATCGTCATGAATATCTCGCGCCGCACCGCGCTGCTGGCTGCTGCTGCCGTCCCTCTGGCGTCCAGGGCGCATCAGGCCACGGCTCAGGACGGGCTCAGTGCCGCCTCGGTGCCGTTCAGGCTCGCCATGCGACCGCCGATGGGCTGGAACTCGTGGAACAGCTTCGCAGGGACCATCACCGAGGCACAGGCGCTGGAAACCGCTGAAATCATGCGGGAAAAACTGCTGCCTTTCGGCTACGACACCTTCACCGTCGACATCCAGTGGTACGAACCCGAGGCGAGCAGCTACACCTACAACGCGAACCCCGTCCCGGCGCTCGACGCCAACGGACGGCTGATCCCCGCGCCCAACCGCTTCCCCTCAGCCGCGAAAGGCCGCGGTTTTGCGCCGCTTTCCGCGAAGATCCACGCGATGGGCATGAAGTTCGGCATCCACGTCATGCGCGGCATCGCCCGCCATGCCGTGAAGCAGAACCTCCCGATCCTCGGCACGAAATACCGCGCGCAGGACATCGCCGACACCTCCAGCATCTGCTCCTGGAACCCGGACATGTACGGCGTCGACATGACCAAACCCGGCGCGCAGGAATACTACGACGGCCTGTTCAAACTCTATGCCTCATGGGGCGTGGACTTCGTGAAGATGGACGACATGAGCCGTCCCTACGACGCCCACGCGCCTGAGATCGAGGCTGCGGCCAAGGCGATCTCGCGCTGTGGACGGCCCATGGTGCTCAGCCTGTCGCCGGGCGAAACGCCGGTCCAGCGCGGCGATCATGTGCGCCGTCATGCGCAGATGTGGCGGATCTCCGACGATTTCTGGGACGAATGGCCGCAGCTTCTCGCCCAGTTCACGCGGCTGGAGAACTGGACGCCGTACCGTGCGCCCGGCTCGTGGCCCGACCCCGACATGCTGCCGCTTGGCCGTCTTGCGCTGGGGGACCGCGACACGCGCTTCACGCCGGACGAGCAGCGCACGCTGATGAGCCTGTGGTCGATCACCCGCGCCCCGCTCATCATGGGCGGCGACCTGCGTCACCTCGATGCGCCGACGCTGGCGCTGCTGACCAATCCCGAGGTGCTGGCCGTCAACCAGTCGAGCCGCGACAACGCGCCGCACTTCCTTGAAGACGGCCTGCGCGTGTGGTCGGCCTCCAGCGAGGACGGCCGCGCGCGCTATCTGGCGCTGTTCAACACGGGCGACACCGCCCGCGAGTTCTCGGTGCCGCTGCGCACGGTGGGCATCGAAGGGAAGGTGCCCGTCCGCGACCTGTGGGAACGCCGCGATCTCGGCACGGTGGAGGGCCGGATCACCGCGACCCTGCGCCCTCACGCCAGCATGCTCTATCGGTTGGGTTAAACGTCAGCCGGGCGAACGCTTGCCCGGCATCAGGCGGGACAGCTTGTTGGCGCCGTTGTAGTCGGATTTCTCCGGGTACATCGTCTCGTAGACGACGGCGTTCTCAAGCACCCGCTGGACGTAGTTCTTGGTCTCGTAGATCGGGATCTGCTCCAGCCAGTCGAGCCACTCGATCGAGCCGGTGCGCGGGTCTCCGTTGGCGCGCAGCCACTTGTTCACGTTGCCAGGGCCTGCGTTGTAGGCGGCGATGGCAAGCGGCAGCGCGCCGCCGTAGTAGTCCTTCATGCGGCGGAAATAGCCGTCGCCGAGCAGGATGTTGTAGCTCGGATCGGTGACGAGCGAGCCCTCGTTGTAGGCGAGCCCCATCTTGCCTGCCTGCTCGCGCGCGGTGCCCGGCATCAACTGCATCAACCCGCGCGCACCGGCGTGGCTCAGCGCGTTCTGCGCGAACTGGCTCTCCTGCCGGGAGAGGGCATGGACCATCGTCCAGTCAGTTCCCTGCGGTGTCGGCACCAGCGGGAAGGAGATCTTGCCGAACTGGTCGAACCCGCCTGCATGCGCGCTCTGGCCCATGATGACGGCAAGGTCGCGGCGGCCGATCTGCTGCGCGAGATCGGCGACGAGCACGTAGTCCTCGGCGGTCTGCGCCTGATCGGCGATCTCCTTGTAGAACTGGACGCCGGTGCGCCATTCCGCATCGCGCGCGACATCGCGCACCGCCTGCGTGATCGGCAGCGCGGTGAACGAGGCGCGCTGTGCTGCGCTCGGCACGGCGGTCGGGCGGGTATCGAGGTTGGGGATCGGCCGTCCCAGTCTTTCAAGCGAAAGCTGCCCGTAGAAGTACTGCGGATACTGCGCCGCCATCTCGAAGTAGCGGTTCGCGCCCGCCGTATCGCCCGCCATCGCCAGCGCGCGACCGGCCCAGTAGAAGCCTTTCGAGCGCGTCCCTGGAGTCTGCGCCGCAGCGCCGTAGCGATAGAACAGCGGCGCTGCCTGCCGGGAATTGCCGAGGCTCCACAGCGCCTTGGTGCCGCCGAGCCAGACGAGCGTCGTGTAGTCGTCGCGCACGCGATAGGACTGGCGGCTGACGTCGGTGCCCGGCGCGAAGGCATCGTCGATGGAAGCGGCTATCTTCACCGCGCTGGTCGCGTCGGCGGCCCGTGCTGCTGTCAGCAGTTCACGCACCCACAGTTCGGGCTGGGGGACCGGCCCGGACAGCGGCGGGCGATTGGCGAGAAGCGCCACCGCACCGGACTGGTTGCCGCTGCGCCGCGCTTGCACCGCGCGGTTGTAGACGTAGCCGGGATCGGAGGCGATCGACGGCGGCAGCGTCACGCCCAGAGTGCCGGGGGCCGATCCCTGCATGAGCGTCAGCCGTTCCATGAACTCGGACCGCCGCGCGGCCGAGACGAAGGAAATCTGCCGCTCCGCTTGCGCCGTCTCGCCCTGCCACAGCAGGGCGTCCATGCGCGCATCGTGGTCGGCAGTGGTGAACTGGTTGCGATAGAGGCCGAGGAGCGCGGCCTCGTCCGCGTCGATCAGCGCACCCTTGCGCCAGGCGGCGACGGCGCTCGTCTGCGCATCGGCGCGGCGCAGGCTCGACAGCGCCACCGCGTATCGCCCGGCGG
This sequence comes from Novosphingobium kaempferiae, assembly GCF_021227995.1. Classification (NCBI taxonomy): domain Bacteria; kingdom Pseudomonadati; phylum Pseudomonadota; class Alphaproteobacteria; order Sphingomonadales; family Sphingomonadaceae; genus Novosphingobium; species Novosphingobium kaempferiae. The sequence goes on along the minus strand of NZ_CP089301.1, from coordinate 223,754 downwards.
CGCGGCTGCCGAGCGGTGCGAAGCGGTCGAAGTAGTCGACCACCGTCTGCGGCGCGGGGGACTCGGTCAGCAGCGCCTTTTCCGCATAGCCACGGATCTTGTCCTGCTGCGGATAGCCCGGATAGGTCAGAAGGAAGCTGGTGTAGGCGGAGAAGCCCATGCGGTCGTTGCTCGACAGCAGTTTCCAGCGGTCGATCGACTGGTGGACCGCCATGTCGTGCGACTGCATCGACTGCGCCCGCGCCGCATCCCACTCGCGCCCGTCGCTAGCGGCGGGCGGCGCGTATTGCGCGAATGCGGGAGTGGCTAGAACGGCGAAAGAAATGCTCAGCATCAGGTGGGTGGCGCGCAACATGCTGGACATTTTCGGGATAGGCTCCTTATCAGGCGCTGAACGTGACGTTCGGCAGGCAGGGTTGTTCCCCGTTCGGACGATCATTGAGCATCGCTAAGAGGTAAAGTCCATGTTCTCCGGCTCGATTCCCGCGCTTGTCACACCGTTTCGCGATGGGGCGTTCGACGAACAGGCCTTCCGGCGGCTGGTGGACTGGCAGATCGAATCGGGTTCCTCGGCGCTCGTTCCCTGCGGAACGACGGGCGAGAACTCGACGCTTTCGAACGCCGAGCATCATCGCGTGATCGAAGTCTGCATCGAGCAGGCGGCTGGCCGCGTGCCGATCATCGCCGGTTGCGGCAGCAACGATACGATGAACGCGCTGCTGCATATGAACTTCTCGAAGAAGTGCGGCGCCGCCGCCGCGCTGCTGGTCGCGCCCTATTACAACCGACCGAGCCAGGCGGGTCTGCTGGCGCACTTCAGCTATCTCGCCGAGAACAACGACTTGCCGATCGTGCTATACAACGTGCCGGGCCGGACCGTCACCGACCTGCTGCCCGAGACGGTCTGCGAACTTGCCCGCCGTTTTCCGGGCCGCTTCATCGGCATCAAGGACGCCAGCGGCGACCTCAGCCGCGTGACCGATCACCGCATGGGCATCGGCAAGGACTTCGTGCAGCTTTGCGGTGATGACGAACTGGCGCTGCCATTCAACGCAGCGGGCGGCGTCGGCTGCATCTCCGTGACCGCCAATGTCGCACCCGCGCTCTGCGCCGAATTCCAGGCCGCCTGCGCCGCCAACGATCTCGAAAAGGCGCGCGAACTCAACGACCGGCTCTACCCGCTGCACTACGCCATGTTCGAGGACAGCTCGCCGGGGCCGTGCAAGTACGCGCTGGCGCAGGTCCACGACTGGATCGAGAACGAACTGCGCCTGCCGCTCGTCCCCTGCGGCGACTCTGCCCGCAAGTCGGTCGACGAGGCGCTGGTCCACGCCGGACTGGTCTGAGGCGTTCGGGCAGGGTTGACCCCGCCCGCGCAAGTCAATCCGCCGGGTTGTGCTTTTGCACGAAGCGCATGGTCTCTGCGAGCATGCGTTTGCGCGTCTCCTCGCGCGACAGCCAGTGGTCCTCTCCGGGCAACGTGACCATCTCGTAAGGCTTGCCCGCGTCCTTCAGGGCGTCGGCCATGACGAGGCTCTGGCGGTAAGGCACGACGGTGTCATCCTTGCCGTGGATCAGCAGCACGGGCGCATCGGCGCGCTCGCCGAAACGGCGGGGTGACACCTCATCGTAGCGTTTCGGATCGCCGAGCTGCTCGCGCAGGGATTTGCTCAGCATCTTCGAATCGCCGCTTTCGCGAAGGTCGGTGGAGTACATCAGCTTGATGTCGGCGACGCCCGCGACCGAGACGGCGCAGCGGTAAAGGCCTTGCTGCAGCGTGACTCCAGCCAGCGCGGCGTAGCCGCCGTAGCTCGCCCCGACGATGCACGCGCGCTTCGGGTCGACCATGCCGCGCTTTACCAGCTCCGCGAGGCCGTCCGAGATGTCGGTCTGCATCTTGCGGCCCCATTCGCCATCGCCTGCATGGCGGAAGGCGTCGCTTGAGCCGGTCGAGCCGCGGAAGTTCGGCTGGAACACCGCATAGCCGCGCGAGGCGAAGGCCTGCGCCCACCAGTCGAACGATACGGTGTCATGCGAAGCCGGGCCGCCGTGGGGGAGCATGATAAGGGGCAGGTTCTTCGCTTCGCGCCCAGGCGGCAGCGTCAGCACGCCTTCCATCTCCAGACCGTCCTGCGCCTTGTAGGGGATCAGGGAGATCGGCCCGACCTGCTCGGGGTTGATGTCCGGCCGTTCGGTGCCGATCGGGTTTGCCTGGCGCTGCGCCACGTCGACGAGATACCAGGTTCCGCTGTCGTTGTTGCCGCTGGTACGCAGAAGGACTTTCGAGAACTCCGGCGTCCAGTCGATCAACCGGGGCTCGCGGCCGGAAAACGCTCTGAATATGCGGGTGAGGGCGCTCTGGTGCGCGCGGTCGTCCATCACCGTGGTGTGGTTCTCATCGGACAGGCGGTGGCCGATCAGGTTGCCGGAGCGACGGTCGACGAAGATCCGGTCAAGCGAGACATTCGCGAAGATTTCCGCAGCCTCGCCACCCGCCAGCGGCACTTCGAACCACCGCTGGTTCCCCTCGGCATCCTCGATCCGGTAGATCACCGTCGATCCGCCCTTGCCGAAGCAGATCAGGCTGACGTCACCGGTCGGATCGATGCCGCGAACGAGTTCTCCACCCTTGGTTCGGTAGATCTTCCAGAGCCCCGATTCTTCGGAAATGTCGAGGATCACCGACGCTGCGCCTGACGCATCCACCAGCCAGTCGCGGTAATGCCCTTCCGATGCTGCTGGAGCGGCGAGCCGAGGGCGGTTGGTCTTGATATCGACGGCGTAAAGCGTCGTGCGGCTGTGGACGAACCGGGGTTCGCCGCCACTGTTGTCGAGCGCGATGCCGCCGAAATAGCCGACCGTGCGCCCTTCGATGGTCCGAATGCCGTAGCGGCCTCGCGTGGTTCGGGCGATCTTGTCTCCTTTGCCGAACACCATCCCCGCTTCGCCGCCCGGTTTCATGGGAAGGATGATCGTCCCGTTGAGTTCGGCCTTGTCGGTGGTGAAGCCGTAGAGCGGTACGGTGGCGCTGTTGGTGAGGAGGATGGTGTCGCTGTCTGCCCACTCGATCGCGCGGACCTTGCTGGCGCCGGAAGAGGCGTTGAAGATCAGCTTGTCGTCCTTGTCGATGACGAGAACGCGGCGGTCGCCCTTGACCTGCACAACGCTGGCGATGGACCCGCCGTCCGGCGCGATCGCGGCATCTTCCACGCGCGGCAGTTCGCCATAGGCGTCGAGCGGCGGCGGTTCGACGGCGGCCGCGAGAAGCGGCGACTGCGCGATAAGAAGCGCAGCCGGCAACGCCGAGCGAAGTGTCCTGCCCATCAGTGTAATTCCCCCGAATATTTCGGGTTTATTCATCGACTTCGCGGCGCTTGCAATGGGCTTGCCAAATTTTCATGCCGATGCCGCCAGTCCTCCCCGCACGGGAACTTGCGCAACTGTCGGGACAGAAGGACAGTCCGTGAAAAGCAAGGAGAGGAAGCATGGCCACGATCTCCCGCCCGTCCACCTGGACCGAGCGCGATACCGTCACCGGCGAATATGCGCGCAAGGTTCTGGCCTATACCGACTGCATCAAGCGCACCGTGGAGGCGGCAAAGGCTCCGGGCTTCGATGAAAGCGGCTGGGACGAACTTGCGGAGCTGCTCGATGTCGACCGCTTCGAGCGCGTCGGCAACGACAAGGTCGCAATGGGCTGGGCAGTCTACCGCAACCTCCTCATGCAATGGGCGACGACCACGGACTTCTGGGCCGAATTCCACCGGATCAGCGAAGCCGGGAGCCGCGTCTTTCTTGAACTGACCGAGCATAACCAGCCGCGCGGGCATCCGGAAACGGTGGTCAATTCCTGCACGGTCTACCAGTTCGACGACGAGGGCAGGCTGGTTCATCTCGACATCTACCTCCAGCACGACTGACACGGCGCGTCGCGTCTTCGTGGCGGTCGGACGAAATAGGCGGCTGAAGCGGATCAAAGGGGCGTTTTCTTTTGCCGCGCACATGCCTACATGCGGCTCATCATGGCACGCCCTCAGAACTCCCTATTCGACAAGGTCAAGACCGTAGCCGAGAACCGGAAGGCTCGGTTCGACTATCATATCGAGGACAAGTTCGAGGCGGGAATCGCCCTGACCGGCACCGAGGTGAAGTCGCTCCGTTTCGGCGAGGGTTCGATCGCCGAATCCTTTGCCGAAATTCGCGGCGGGGAGTGCTGGCTGGTCAACGCCAACGTGCCCGAATTCAGCCACGGCAACCGCTTCAACCATGTGCCCAAGCGGCCGCGCAAGCTGCTGATGCATGAGCGCGAAATCTCGCGCCTGCAGGGTGCCGTGGAGCGCAAGGGCATGACGCTGGTGCCGCTGTCGATCTACTTCAACAGCCGCGGCCGCGCCAAGGTCGAGCTCGCACTCGCCAAGGGCAAGAACGCCGCCGACAAGCGTCAGACCATCAAGGACCGCGACTGGAAGCGCGATCAGGCCCGCATCATGCGCGACCATGGCTGAGCCGGGAGCAAGCGCGCAGTGAGCGGCCTTCTCCATCGTCTTTCGGTCTTCCTGCACCGCCAGATGCCGACGCACGCGCAGCTGGAGGCAAACCGCTTCACCGCGCCTTTCGCGCGTCGCCAGGAACTGTTCCGCTTCACCCGCCGGTCCGTGCCGCGCGGCATGGCAGTGGGGATGTTCATCGGCATCTTTGCTTTGATCCCCGGTGTGCAGATCGTTGGCGCGGCGCTGATGTGCGTGCCGTTTCGCGGCAATATCCCGCTGGCAGCGGCAGTGACCTTCGTCAGCAACCCCGCGACGACACTGCTCATCATCCTCCCGCTCGCCGTCGCCATAGGCAACAGCTTCGGCTACCATGCCGACATCGCCACGGTGAACACCATGGTCAAAGAGGGCGCGGGGATCGAACAATGGTGGCACTGGCTGCTTTCCGACACGGCTCCGGCAGTGGTGATCGGCCTATTCATCCAGTCCGTCATCGCTGCCTTCGTCAGCTATTTCCTGACGGTGTGGTTCTGGCGCTGGTGGATCGGGCACAAGCACCGCGCGCGCCGCAACCGCCCTCTGCGGGAGCGCGCCGACGCCGGATCGGAAACTCCTGCGTGAGCATGTGCGCGTGAACACAGGCATGGCGCCGGCCCGCCGGACCGACGTGCTGGTCGTTGTCGTTGCTCTCGTGCTGAGTGCGCTGCTGGTATGGGTCGTCTCCGGCGACACCCTGCTGATGACGGTGTTTCTTGCCGCGCTCGCCGCTTTCGGTGCAGGCGCGTGGGCGCTGTCGCGGCGTCGTCCGGCGGCTGCCGAAGTCGAGTTCGCGCAGCCCGACTGGTCGGTCACGGTCGCCGGGATCGAGCGTCCCGACATGGCGATCGCGGTCACCGATCGCGCGGGCCGGCTGACGTGCGCCAACACCAGCTTCGAAAGCTGGTTCGGCCCCGCCAGCGCTCCGCCGAGCCTTCCGGTCGTTCCGGCCTCGCTCGAACGCCTTGCCGACGCCACCCGTCGCGCCTGGCGCGACGGGCACGGTACTGCCGAGATCGTCAACGAGGATGGCGCCCACTGGCGCGCCGACGTGCGCCGCACCGGACGCGGTGACGACTTCCTCGTCTGGCGCATCACCCCGGTCGGGACGAGCGATCCGGTAGGGGAACTCGTCGTGCAACTTGACGGCAAGCTCGGTCGCGGTCTTTCCAAGGCAGGAATTGCTGCGGCTCTCGTCGATCCCGATGGCACCATCCGTGCCGCCAGCGCCGGTTTCGCCATGCGCGCGACCGGTGATGCTCACGCTGACATGACCGGCGCCGATTTCGTCGCGCTGCTCAACCAGGAAGAGGGCGAACGCATCGGCTGGGCGCGCGACGGCGGGCGCGGCGGGGCGCTGGTGCTCTATCACGTCCCCGTCACCGACCCCGATCGCAGCGACGACGCCGATCCCAACACGACGCCTTCGCTCATGCTGGTGGTCGAGGCCTCGCACGGCATCGGCACGGGCGGCGGCGGTACCGGCTCGGCCCCGCATCTCGAAGCGCTGCTCAGCCAGCTTCCGCTTGGCCTCGCCATGGCGGATCGCGACGGACGCCTGCTCTTCGCCAACCCTGCCTTCATGCGTGCTGCGGGCCATGAAGGGCAGGAGCCGCCGACCTACCCGACCGACCTCGTCGTGAAGGAGGACAAGCGCGCGCTGTCCGAAGCTATCCGCCGCTTCGCGCAAGGCCCTGCCGCTGCGGGCGATCTCGCCATCCGATTGACCAGTCAGCCGGAGGATCCCGTTTCGCTCAGCCTCGCGGGTGTGCGTGGGCTGGGCGAGGCGGCGGTGCTGCTCGGCCTGACCGATACTTCGGAAGAAATGCGCCTCAAGCGGCAGGTCGCACAGGCCACCAAGATGCAGGCTGTCGGCCAGCTTGCGGGCGGTGTGGCGCATGACTTCAACAACGTGCTCACCGCGATCCTCGGCACCTGCGACCTCATGCTGATGCGCCATACGCCGGGCGATTCGGACTACGACGACATCCAGCAGATCCGTGCCAACTCCAACCGCGCGGCCTCGCTGACCCGCCAGCTACTCGCCTTCTCGCGTCAGCAGACCCTGCGTCCCGAGGTATTGCAGCTTCCTGACGTGGTGGCGGATGTATCGCAGATGCTGCGCCGCCTGATCGGCGAGAAGATCCAGCTTTCGGTCACGCATGACCGCGATCTCGGCCCCGTCCGCGCAGACCCGACGCAGCTGGAACAGGTCATCGTCAATCTCTGTGTCAATGCGCGCGACGCCATGCAATCGCGCGGTGACGGCTCCGGTCGCCTGGCGCTGGCCACCCGCCGCGTCACCACCACCGACGTGCGCGCCATGCGCTCGGAGATCATCCCGGCGGGCGAGTACACCGCGCTTATCGTCGAGGATACCGGCGGTGGCATCCCCCCCGAAATCCTCGGCAAGATCTTCGAGCCGTTTTTCACGACGAAGGAACAGGGCAAGGGCACCGGCCTTGGCCTCTCGACCGTCTACGGCATCGTCAAGCAGTCCGGCGGTTTCATCTTCGCTGAGAGCGAAGTGGGCAAGGGGACGCGCTTCACCGTCTACCTTCCTGTCCATCATGCCGCACCCGGCAGCGTCGCCGAGAAGGCGATCACCGCACCCGAACCTCCACCGACGCAATGGGCGGGCGGCGGCTCGATCCTGCTGGTCGAGGACGAGGATCCTGTCCGCATCGTCGCCGAACGCGCGCTCACCCGGCAGGGCTATCAGGTCACCTGCGCCCGCGATGGCGAGGAGGGGCTGGAACTGGTGCAGGAGGGCGGGAAGTTCGACCTCGTCGTCTCGGACGTGGTCATGCCGACGCTCGACGGTCCTGCGATGGCGCGCGAGATTCGCCGCTTCGCCCCTGACCTGCCGGTGCTGTTCATGTCGGGCTACGCCGAGGAGCAGTTGCGCAAGCAGATCGGCATCGCCAACGCATGGTTCATGCCCAAACCGTTTTCGGTCCAGCAACTCTCTGAAAAAGTCGGGGAAGTTCTGGCACGTACCGCCCAAGGCTGATTCTGCCGTTAAAAAACGGAAATTTGCCGAAGTTCCCCTCTTGTTCACGTAGAACGAAGCAAGTACACAGCTTCGCATGACGTTGACCTTTCCGGTCACGCCGGTAGCAGGAGGGTAGTGACATGGCTGCTCAGCTCAAGCTGATCCAGGAAGGCAAGGAAAAGGACGCAATGGACCGTCAGAAGGCGCTCGAAGCCGCACTCGCGCAGATCGACCGTGCGTTCGGCAAGGGCTCTGCGATGAAGCTGGGCTCGAAGGAGACCATGCAGGTCGAGGCCATCTCGACCGGCTCGCTCGGGCTTGACATCGCACTCGGTGTCGGTGGCCTGCCGCGTGGCCGCGTGATCGAGATCTACGGTCCGGAAAGCTCGGGCAAGACCACGCTGGCGCTGCACTGCATCGCCGAAGCGCAGAAGACCGGCGGCACCGCGGCCTTCATCGACGCCGAGCACGCGCTCGATCCGGTCTACGCCAAGAAGCTGGGCGTCAACATCGACGAACTGATCGTCTCGCAGCCGGATACGGGCGAGCAGGCGCTGGAGATCACCGACACGCTGGTCCGCTCGAACGCGATCGACGTGCTGGTGGTCGACTCGGTCGCCGCGCTGGTTCCCCGCGCCGAAATCGAAGGCGAGATGGGCGACAGCCACGTCGGTCTCCAGGCCCGCCTGATGAGCCAGTCGCTGCGCAAGCTGACCGGCTCGATCAGCCGTTCGCGCTGCATGGTGATCTTCATCAACCAGTTGCGCATGAAGATCGGCGTCATGTACGGCAACCCGGAGACGACCACGGGCGGCAACGCGCTCAAGTTCTACGCTTCGGTCCGCCTCGACATCCGCCGCACCGGCGCGATCAAGGACCGCGACGAGGTCGTCGGCAACGCCACTCGCGTGAAGATCGTCAAGAACAAGGTGGCCCCGCCGTTCAAGCAGGTCGAATTCGACATCATGTACGGCGAAGGCGTCTCGAAGATTGGCGAGATCCTCGACCTCGGCGTCAAGGCCGGGCTCGTCGAGAAGTCGGGCGCATGGTTCAGCTACGATTCGATTCGCATCGGCCAGGGGCGTGAGAACGCCAAGACCTACCTCAAGACCAACCCCGAAGTCTGCGACCGCCTCGAAAAGGCGATCCGCGCCAAGACGGAAGGTCTGGCCGAGGAGATGATGGTCGGGCCTTCCGAGGACGACGATTGATCGAGCTTGAAGCCCCGGCAGGAATGTCGGGGCTTTTTGTTTGAAGGGTAAGTCGAAGGAGAGGGTCGACGCCCTCGCGGTGTCGTGCCCTTCAGTCTTCGCGGTTGTGGTTCAGAGGTGAAGCAAGGCGAGCACGGCACCCGCCATGGTGACGGCGGTGCCGACACCAAGCTGTATGGGATTGACGTAGCGCCGAAGCGGCAGGGCGAGCGATTGTTCGATCCTGGACATTGCGCGAAGATAGCCCCGGCGGGCCGCAAATGCTTTCGGGCAAAGCCGCTCACAGTCATGGGCTTTGTCGCTGAGGCGTAGCCCTATTTTAAGGGAGGGCTTGGTCAATACGGTCAGGCTCGCTCAGCCATCGTAAAAGGTAGGACAGGCGGTCCCGCGTAACCCGCCTGCCACGACAAAACCAAAACCGACGCATCGTCGCAATTTCCCACCAGTCTGACAGCATACTCCCGCTTGCCGCCGCGCTTCGTGTGCCTTATCGGCGCGGATCATGCACACGACCAACGAAATCCGCCGGTCCTTCCTCGACTATTTCGCCAGCAATGGTCACGAGGCCGTTCAGTCCGCGCCGCTCGTTCCCTATAACGATCCGACGCTGATGTTCGTGAACGCCGGCATGGTGCCGTTCAAGAACGTGTTCACCGGCCTTGAAACGCGTTCCACTCCGCGCGCGACTTCGTCGCAGAAGTGCGTCCGTGCGGGGGGCAAGCACAACGACCTCGACAATGTCGGCTACACCGCGCGCCATCACACGTTCTTCGAGATGCTCGGCAATTTCTCCTTCGGCGATTACTTCAAGGAGCAGGCGATCACCCATGCGTGGACGCTGCTGACGAAGGAGTGGGGCCTGCCGGTCGAGAAGCTGCTCGTCACCGTCTATCACACGGACGACGAAGCGTTCGACCTGTGGAAGAAGGTCGCGGGTCTGCCCGACCAGAAGATCATCCGCATCCCCACCAAGGACAACTTCTGGGCGATGGGCGACGAAGGCCCTTGCGGTCCATGCTCGGAAATCTTCTTCGACCACGGCGACCACATCTGGGGTGGTCCTCCGGGATCGCCGGAAGAGGACGGCGATCGCTTCATCGAGATCTGGAACCTCGTGTTCATGCAGTTCGAGCAGGCGGCGGGCGAGATCGTCGGCAACCTGCCCAAGCCCTCGATCGACACTGGCATGGGTCTGGAGCGTATCTCCGCCGTCATGCAAGGTGTGCACGACAACTACGACATCGACACCTTCAAGGCGCTGATCGCCGCGTCCGAAAACCTGACCGGCGTCGTTGCCGAGGGTGAGCAGCGCGCCAGCCATCGCGTGATCGCGGACCACCTGCGCTCGACCAGCTTCCTGCTGGCCGATGGCGTGTTGCCCTCCAACGAAGGCCGCGGCTATGTCCTGCGCCGTATCATGCGCCGTGCGATGCGCCATGCGCATCTGTTGGGCGCGAAGGATCCGCTGATGCACCGTCTGGTGCCCGCGCTGGTCGCTGAGATGGGCCAGGCCTATCCCGAACTCGGCCGGGCGCAGCCGCTGATCGAGGAAACGCTGGAGCGCGAAGAAATCCAGTTCCGCCGCACCCTGTCGAACGGCATCAAGCTGCTCGACGAGGCGACCGCCGGAATGGGCGAGGGCGGCGAACTGCCCGGAGAGACCGCGTTCAAGCTCTACGATACGTATGGCTTCCCCTACGACCTTACCGAAGACGCCCTGCGCTCCCGCGGTATCGCCGTCGACAAGGCGGGCTTCGACGCGGCCATGGCGCAGCAGAAGGCCGCCGCGCGTGCTGCGTGGAAGGGCTCGGGTCAGGCTGCCGACAGCGAAGTGTGGTTCGACATCGCCGAGCGCGAAGGCGCCAGCGAGTTCACCGGCTACACCTCTACCACTGGCGAAGGTCAGGTCGTGGCGCTGGTGAAGGACGGCAAGGAAGTCGAGTCTGCCACGGCGGGCGAGGCGGTCGTCGTGCTTACCAACCAGACCCCGTTCTACGGCGAATCGGGTGGCCAGGAAGGTGATCGCGGCACCATTGCCGGTGCGAATGGCCTCAAGATCACCATTACGGACACCGGCAAGCCGCTCGGCCGCCTCCACGCAATGAGCGGTACGGTGGAAGCTGGCACGATCAAGGTCGGCGATGCTGTCGCCATGACCGTCGATGTCGCGCGCCGCGATGCGGTTCGCGCCAACCATTCGGCGACGCACCTGCTCCACGCTGCGCTCCGCAACCGGCTGGGCGATCATGTCACGCAAAAGGGCTCGCTCGTTGCGGCGGATCGCCTGCGCTTCGACTTCTCGCATCCCAAGGCGCTGTCCGAAGAGGATATCGGCGCGATCGAAGCCGAAGTGAACGCCGAAATCCGCGGCAACGAGGCCGTGCTCACCCGCCTGATGACGCCGGACGACGCCATCGCGGCGGGCGCCATGGCGCTGTTCGGCGAGAAGTATGGCGACGAAGTGCGCGTGCTCTCGATGGGGCGCCACTCGGGTGATCGCACGTATTCGGTCGAGCTTTGCGGCGGTACGCACGTTCGCGCGACGGGCGACATCGGCGTGTTCCGCATTGTGTCCGAAAGCGCGGTCTCTTCGGGCGTGCGCCGCATCGAGGCGATGACCGGCGAGGGTGCACGCCAGTGGCTCGTCGGCCGCGAGGATGCGCTCAAGAATGCCGCCAGCCTGCTGCGCACTACGCCGGAGGACGTGGAGGCCCGCGTCGCCGCGCTGCTAGACGAGCGTCGCAAGCTGGAGCGTGAACTCGCGGAAGCCAGGAAGGCGCTCGCCCTCGGTGGCGGCGGTGCGAAGGCCGAGGCTGCCGACGAGGAAGTCAACGGCATCAAGTTCTCCGGGCAGGTGCTCGACGGGCTCGACCCCAAGGAACTGCGTGGGCTGCTCGATCAGGCCAAGCAGCGCCTCGGTTCGGGTGTTGCGGCGATCGTTGCGGTGAACGAGGGCAAGGCGAGCATCGCCGCTGCCGTCACGGAAGATCTCACCGGCACGGTCAGCGCCGTCGAACTCGTCCGCAAGGGCGTCGAGGCGCTCGGCGGCAAAGGCGGCGGCGGCCGCGCCGACATGGCGCAGGGCGGTGGCCCGGACGGAGCGAAGGCGGCGGACGCCATCGCGGCGGTCAAGGCGGCGCTGGCGGGGTGATCCGCACGGGGGCGCCTTTCCTTGCCGCGTTCGGGTTGCTCATCGGCAGTCCGGCCATCGGCAAGGAAGCGCCCTGGCCCAAGGGCATCTACAGTTCGGTGCGGATGTCCGAGGAAACCGGCGATCTTGGCGGCATGGAACTGCGCTTCTTCGCCGATGCCGGAAAGCCGATGGTCGAGGCGGTGATCTGCGAGGGCTGGTGCAACGAATCCTACACCGTCCCGCTGGAGCGCATCGCCGAGGGTTTCGCCTTCGGCTTCGTCGAACGCTACGAAGGCGGTGAGGGCGTGACCGAAGAGGCCCTGCGCGTGACGCTGCGGCCCGAGCGCAAGGGCTTTCGCGCACACCTCACCGCGCAAGCCGATCCGAACGCGCCGCTGTGGGAGGAAGACCCGCTGTTGCGCCGGATCGGGCGACCGTTCGGTCTCTCGGTGGTCCACAGCGAGAAGTAGCGTGGCCACGCATCCCGTTTCCCAGATCGTCGCCGAAATCGCCGAGGAAATGCGCGGTGCCGAGCATCGCGGCACGGTGGCGAGCTACATCCCGCCGCTGGCTTCGGTGCCCGTCGCCAAGTTCGGCCTTGCCGTCGTCATGGCGGATGGTTCGGTCCATGCGGCGGGGGATGCGGAGGAGGCGTTCTCCATCCAGTCGATCTCCAAGGTCTTCGCGCTGACGTTGGCGCTCGGCGCGGTCGGGGACCAGCTGTGGAACCGGGTGGGGCGCGAGCCTTCGGGGTCCGCGTTCAATTCCATCGTCCAACTTGAGACCGAGCACGGCATTCCGCGCAATCCGTTCATCAACGCGGGTGCTATCGTCGTTTGTGACGTGCTGCTTGGCCGCCTCCAGCCGCGCGAGGCGATCGGGCAGATGCTGCGCTTCGTGCGCGAACTGGCGGGCGATGACACCATTTCCATCGACGAGATCGTGGCCCGCGCCGAGCAGGAGACAGGTTTTCGCAACATCGCGCTCGCCAACTACATGCGCGCTTTCGGCAATATCCATGGCGAGGTGGACCTCGTGCTGGGCACCTATTTCCATTTCTGTGCGCTGGCGATGAGCTGTCGGCAGCTTGCCATGGCCGGGCGGTTCCTGATGGGGGACGGCCGGGTCGACGGGCATCGCGTGGTCACGGGCAAGCGGGCGCGGCGTATCAACGCGGTGATGATGTCCTGCGGGCACTACGACAATTCGGGCGATTTCGCCTATCGCATCGGTCTGCCAGGCAAGTCGGGCGTCGGTGGCGGCATTCTCGCCGTAGCGCCGGGGATCGCTAGTATCGCGGTGTGGTCGCCAGGGCTGAATGAGGCGGGCAACTCGCACCTTGGGCAGATGGCGCTGGAGCGGCTTGTCCAGCGTACCGGCTGGTCGGTGTTCGAGCCGCGCGGTTAGCGTTTCCGCCGATGGGCTGACAGGCAGGTGACGACGCTCGCCACCACCAGTCCGAAGGCGGCCAGTTCCATCACCGTCGGCCAGCGCTGTTCCCACAGGAAGCCGTAAAGCAGCGCGAAAAGCGTTTCGAACAGGATCATCTGCCCGACGAGGGTGAGTGGCAGCAGGCGGCTCATCCGGTTCCACAAGGCGTTGCCGAGGATCGAGGCGAGCAGCGCGACGGCGAGGCAGACGCTGCCGAAAGTCAGCCACTCCGTTGCCGTTCGGGTCCAGTCGTCGAGCAGCAGTGAGACGGGCACCAGTAACAGCGCCTGCGCTCCGGTGACGAGGCCGAGCAGGAGGTTCCATTCATGCTCCGACACCGAAGTCCGTGCGAGGCAGCGCGCGTTGCCTATGGCGAAGGCGGTCCATGATATCAGGGCGCCGATGGCGCAGCCGAGCCCGGTCAGTTGCGCGATGCTCGATCCCGAGGCCGGTGCAGCGAGCGCCTGCCAGCCGATGCACACCGCGCCTGCGGTACAGAGCATTAGCGACGGCGCAAGACGACGCAGCGGTACGGCGTCATGGTCGCGGCTGCCGACGATGGTGACGGCGACGGGCAGGAAGCCGATCACCAGCGATGTCATCGCCACGCTGCCCGACTGCACGGCGGCGGCGAGGAAGACGAAGTAGAGCGTGTTGCCCGCCATCGCGAGCCATCCGAGGCTCAGCCACTCGCGCCGGGTCAGTGCGGCGAAGACGGTCCGCCATCGCGGTGCGATCAACACGGCGGCCATGGCGCCGTAGCAGAGGTAGCGCCCGATGGTCAGTTGGAGCGGACTGAACGCGCGCGTGAGTTCGGGCGCGAGGAATACCAATCCCCACAGCGCCCCCGCGCCCATGCCGCAGAGCACTCCGGCAAGGGTGGCATCGGTTCGCGGTGTCCGGGTGAGGGCGGTGTCCATGAGGAAGCGAATATCACCGCCCTTGCGGGTTGTGCGCTCTTGATTCGGGCGTGAAACGCAACAAAAGCTTGGCGATGCCCCGCAAGCCTGCCTCCCTCGACGCTTTCGACCGTGAAATCCTGCGGATTCTCCAGCGCGACAACAAGACGCCGCAGCGGGTGATCGGGGAGAGGGTGAACCTTTCGGCGGCGGCGGTGCAGCGGCGGATCGCGGCGATGGAGCAGGCGGGGGTGATCGCGCGCAATGTCGCGGTGGTCGATCCCGACGCGCTGGGCCTTACCGTCACCGCCGTGGTCGAGGTGTTCCTGCGGGATGAGCGCACCGCCAGCATCGACCGTGCCAAGGCGCTGTTCCGCGAGACTGCGGAAGTACAGCAGTGCTATTATACGACCGGCGGCACCAGCTTCGTGCTCGTCGTCGTGACCACGGACATGCGCGCCTACGAGGTGCTGACGCGGCGGCTGTTCTCCGACCACGAATGGGTGGCGAGTTTCCGCACGCTGGTGGCGCTCGACCGGGTGAAGAGCGGGGCCGGGGTGGTGGTGCCCTAGCCTTGTCCGGCCTCGCGTAACTGCGCCGTTTTCAGCGACGGCTTTTCCGCCAGCCCGCCGCGCTCCATGATCATCTCGCGGAATTCGTCGCGCTTTTCGTGGACCGAGGCGATGATCGGGCCCATCGCGACGCCGGTTTCGACGAGCGCGGCCTCGGACAGTTGCAGCGAGCTTTCCAGCGTTTCGGGCACTGCATAGCTCGCCCCGGCGCGGTAGAGTTGGGCGGCGTGATCCGCATCGCGGGCGCGGGCGAGGATCGGCAGGTCGGGGAACTGGAGGCGCAGCTTGCGCACGATGCGCTGGGCGGTGACGGGCTCGTCCATGGTGAGGATTACCGCTGCCGATTCGCTCGCTCCGAGGCGCAGCAGCGCATCGCCCCGGCCCGCGTTGCCGAACGCCACCGAATAGCCGAGGCGGCGGCCATGGGCGACGAGATCGGCGTCGCTGTCGATGGCGAGGTAGGGTCGTCCGTGCCGGGTCAGCATGTCGGCGACGAGGTGGCCGACGCGCCCGAAGCCGACGATCAGCGTGCGTGGACGGGTGCCGTCGTCGGCGGGGCGGTGGGGTGTCTCCACGCCGTCGACGCGCTTGGCCATGACCTTGCCCGCCATCGCGAGCAACGGCGTCACCGTCAGGCCGAGCGCGGTGACGATCTGCCAGAACTGGGCGGTGCCCGGCTGGATCAGCTGCGCGGTCCCGGCGGCGGTGAGCACGATCAGCGTGGTCTCCGACGGACTGGACATGAGGATGCCCGCCTCCGTCGCGGTGCCGCGCCGGGCGCCCATGATGCGCAGCATGACGCCGGTGACGACCGCCTTGAGCACGATCACCGCCACCGTCGCGATCAGGATCGAGCCGAGGTTTTCCCACACCACGGCAAGGTCGATGCTCATGCCGATGGTGATGAGGAAGACGCCGAGCGCAAGGCCCTTGAACGGCTCGGTGATCTGCTCGACCTCCGAATGGTACTCGGTCTCGGCGATCAGCAGCCCCGCGACCAGCGCGCCGACGATGGGGGACAGGCCCGCGGCGGCGGTCGCCAGCGAGGCGACGATCACCACCAGCAGGCTGGCGGCGAGGAACAGTTCGGGGCTCTTGGTGCGGGCGGCCTGTGCGAACAGCGGCGGCAGCAGGTAGCGCCCGAAGATCAGCAGCCCGCCGACGACCACGGTGCCCCACAGCAGCGTGTTGAGCAGGTTGTCGACGCCGCTTCCCGCATGCGGCCCCAGCGCGCCGAGCAGGAAGATGATGGGGACGAGGGCGATATCCTCGAACAGCAGCATCGCCAGCGCCGCCTTGCCGACCGGCGTCGTCGTCTCGGTGATCTTGAGCACCAGTGCGGTCGAGGACAGCGCAAGGGCTAGGCCCAGCGCCATCGCGCCCGAGAAGCTCTGCCCGATGGCGGCAAGGATGAACGTCAGCGAGGCGGCGATGACGATCAGTTCCAGCGAGCCGAGCCCGAAGACCATCCGCCGCATCTCCCACAGGCGCGCGAAGGACAGTTCCAGCCCGATCGAGAACAGCAGCAGGATGATGCCGAATTCCGCGAAGATCTCCAGCCCGTCCGGGTCGGTGATCGTCACGTAGTGCAGCCAGGGCATGTCGAAGACGTGGCGGCCCATGCCGAACGGGCCGACCAGCAGGCCGACGAGGATGAACCCGATGACCGGGGTGATGCGGAAACGGTTGAACACCGGAATGACGATGCCCGCGGCGCCCAGGATCACCAGGGCGTCGGACATCATGGGGGAATAAAGATCGCTGCTGCCTGCCATAGGAATAACGTAGGGCAGGGGGGCGGTGGAGGGAACCGCCTTGTTTGCATGAAATGCACTTATGGACTCGCTGGCCCGGACTTGATCCGAGACAGGTGGCCGTGAACAGCCCACCTGTCAGTGCGAAACGCGTGGGGCTTCGACAAGCTCAGCCTGAGCGGGATTTAAAGGTATTCTCTCAGAACCGCTCAGGCTGAGCTTGTCGAAGCCCCCGCCGCGCGCACCGTTATCGGAATGCCGGTGTAGCGCACCATGCCCGTCATCGGGTCCACGACGCCCGCATCGGTCAGCAGGTTGACGTTGGCGCTGCCGTGGCCGTGCGGGATCGAGGCGACGCCGGGGCGGATCGTTTCGCTGACGTTGGCGATGAGGGTGATCGTGCCCCGCCCGGTTCTGACCTCGACCGCCGCGCCATGGGTCACGCCCAGCCTTTCGGCATCGCGGGGGTGGAGGATCAGATCCACCGGTGCGCCGAGGAAGTCGAGCGAGGCGTTGAGCTTGCGGCGCTGACGGCGGGATACGAAGACGAGGCTGCCGGGGCTCTCCAGCCGGGCGAGATCGGCGGCGTGGATATGCCCAAGGAACGCCAGCAGCGGCTCGGGCGCGAGGTTCCACCCGCCGAAGCGCTCGATATGGGCATCGACCCAGGGCGCGGGGAACTCCAGCGGCTTTTCGACGTAGCCGCTGGCGGCGACCTCCTCGAAAGTGCAGCGCGCGCCGGGGCCGAAGTGGGCGGCGAGCATCGCTTCGTCGGCGCCCGGCTCGCGGTCGTCGGCAGGGACATGCGCGGGCACGTCGAGGTTCAGGCGGCGCATCAGTTCGGCGACCACCCACCACCCGGCGCGGCGCTCGCCCATCGGCGGGACTACGGCGGGGGAATACTGCATCGCCACCTTGAAACCGAGTGTATCCCACAGCGAGACCTCGGGCCGTTCCAACTGGTCGCGCGTCGGCAGGACGTGCGAGGAAAGCGCGGTCGTTTCGTTCTCCACGACCTCGAAGGTGACGAGCGCATCCAGCTTCGCCAGCGCCGGGGCGAGGCGGTTGGCGTCGGGGAAGGAGCGCAGCAGGCTGCCGCCGAAGTTCACGACGGCGCGGATGTTGCCCGCCTCGATCTCTCCCGGCAGCGCGGCGCATGGCCAGTCGCCGATGAGGCCCGAGACATGCGGCATCGTCGGCGCGCCGGGGGTGAACGGATTGTCGAGGATCGGCAACTCGAACGAATCGAAGCAGGTGAGGAAGCCGGGATGAAACCACGCGCCGCCCTTCCGGTTCATCGCACCGGTCAGGATCATCAGCACCCAGCTCAGCCAGTGGGTGAGGTTGGCGCTGTCCGCCATGGTGACGCCGGTGCCGGTCTCCACCACCAGCATGTCGGCGGCGAGGACGGCGCGCAGCAGGTCGGCGAGGTCGTCCTCCGCCACGTCGGCGATGCGCGCGGCGTGGGCGCGGGTGAAGGGATCGAGCGCGACGCGCAGGGGTTCCAGTCCGCGCACGGCCTGCACCGGGCGGTGCATCGCGGCGTCGATCACCTCGCGCACGAGCCAGGCGAGGATCGCGTAGTCGCGTCCCGGCAGCGGGGCGATATGGCGGGTGGAGAAGCGGGCGGTCTCGGTGAACAACGGATCGATCGTCCAGACCTGCCCGCGCGCGGCGACGGCGCGGATCTTCTCGGCGGGCTGGTACATGCCGGTGTTGTGGCCGTGGCTGACCATCGGGTTGCTGCCGACGTAGAGCAGCATGTCGGCGTTGTCGTAGTCGGTCTTGGGGTTGAGCCCCGGAAACCCGCCGACGAGGCTGGAGACGAGCACCTTGGCGGTCCCGTCGATGGTCAGCGGCGAGAACTTGGGGCCGTGGCCGAGCGCGGCGTGGAACTTCTCCGCCATGCGATAGCCCGACGAATCCATGCCGAGGCCCGACCCGAAGAACATGCCGACCGCGCCGGGGCCGTGCTCGTCCACGACCTTGCGGATGCGGGCGGCGGCGTCGTCCAGCACCGCGTCCCAGCCCGCAGCGATGCGCTGGCCATCGCGGCGGATGTAGGGCTCGACGATGGCGTCGGGGTGATGATGATTCTCTCCCGCGGCGCGACCCTTGGGGCAGGTGTAGCCTCTGGTCAGCGGGTGGGCGGTATCGCCGCGCACCTTGACCACCCGGTCGCCCCGTGTCTCGATCACGGTGCCGCACTGGGTCGTGCAGATCTTGCAATAGCTGCGCCGCGTCTCGCTTTCCTGCGCCGCGCCGCGATCAAGGGTGGGGGCCGTCGCCATCCCATTCTCCTCAGGGCCTCTCTTGCCGGCAGAGTGCGCGTCGGCGGGGCAGGCCACAATTACCGTGTGGGGACGGCGTGACATGCTGCGACAATTGCCCTGCCACAAGACGCGCAACTTCACTTGGCGTTCAGCCAAGCGCTGGTTATAGACCCGTCCATGTTCGCACGTTCGTCGCTCAAGACCGCCATCCTCGCCGCCGCCACCGGAGCGATCGTTCTCACTGCCGGTTGCGGGGGCCGCGCGAAGAACCGCGACACCGCCTACGTCGCGCGCGACGTGGACACGCTTTATGCCGCCGCGCAGGAGCGCCTGAACACCGGCCGCACCAAGCAGGCCGCCGCGCTGTTCGACGAGGTCGAGCGCCAGCACCCCTATTCGCCCTGGGCCCGCCGCGCGCAGCTGATGAGCGCGTTCAGCTATTATGCCGCGCGTGACTACAACAAGGCGATCCAGTCGGCGCAGCGCTTCCTGTCGATCCACCCGGGCAACAAGGACGCGCCTTACGCCTATTACCTGATCTCCATCTGCTACTACGAGCAGATCAGTGATGTGACGCGCGACCAGAAGACGACGCAGCAGGCCAAGCAGGCGCTGACCGACGTCATGCGCCGCTATCCGGGCACGACTTACGCCCGCGATGCGCAGCTCAAGATCGACCTCGTCAACGATCACCTCGCGGGCAAGGAAATGACCATCGGCCGCTCCTACGAGCGCGGCGGCAAGTGGCTGGCGGCAACGCTGCGCTTCCGCAACGTGGTCGACAACTTCCAGACCACCAGCCACACGCCCGAGGCACTGTACCGTCTGGTCGAAGGCTATCTCTCGCTGGGCATCCCGGATGAGGCGCAGAAGGCTGCCGCCGTGCTCGAGCGGAACTATCCCGGCAGCGAATGGTACGCCCGTGCGTACAAGCTGATGGAAAAGCACGCCCCTCAGAACGTCACGGCCTGATTTGGCCGAATTCCTCTCCGAGCTTGTCTCGGGGAGGTGGCAGTCGCGCAGCGACTGACGGAGGGGGAATGGCGCGAGGTTCTCCCCCTCCACCACCGCCTGCGGCGGCGGTCCCCCTCCCCGAGACAAGCTCGGGGAGGAATGGCGATACTGACACACGTCATTGCGAGCGCAGCGAAGCAATCCAGCGGCACGGGCCGACCGTGGATTGCTTCGCTGCGCTCGCAATGACGAACGTCTTGGCTGAACACACGAAAACGCCCGCTGGCGAGTGCGGGCCTAACGCCGGGGGAAGAAACGCGAGGATCCGAGAGTGAACATCGGGTCGGCGTCGTGAGCGTCCGGACGGGACGCGGGGGTTTGTTTCCACAGCGCGTTGCGAGTGGCCGGGTAGGTGCAGTCAGCCCGGCTCGACCTGTATTCCATCGGACCTGTCCGGTATGACCGACGTTGGGGCTCGCGTCGGTATCGGTCATGGGACTTCCGGGAGAGCCGCTCCCAGGCCGAGATACTCGGTTGGGGGAACGGCCGGGCCAGAGCCTAGAGGACGGTCCGGGTCTTCGATGGACACCGTGGTGCGCGATCGCGGCTTGATACCGCATCCCGGCCCACGACGCCGACCCGATACACCGATACGACGTGATCTGCGTCGAACCGGATGTCGCGGAGTATAACCTATACGGTTCATATTGTCAAGAATGGCGCCGAATAGCCCGCTTCGCCGCGACGATCCCTGCTGTTGCACACCTGCAATTTCCCTTTGCCCTCTGATAGCGGAAATTCTATTGTCCACTAATTAGGTTGAGATTAGGAATGCTCAACAAGAGGCGAAACGGCCTGCAGGAAATTCATATGAGGGTTTGCGCGGTCTGACCAGCGCGGCGTTCCGATGAAGCTCCGGGCCTGATCCATGCCAGCCGCATCCGGCGAAGGAGCGGCAGGCGCGGGGCCTCAGGAACATTCCTGCCGGTCCTGAGAGGGGTGGGCCGTGCAGCAGGTGCAGACCGGACGGACCGGATGCATTCAATTCCCTGACAAAGGATTTGAAGAATGACTTCGTTCGTCCGCAGAACTCTACTGGCCACCACGGTCCTCGCTTCGGCGACGGTCGGCCTTCCGTCGGCGCATGCCGAAGAAGCCGCCGCTCCGGTCGCAGCCACTGCTGCCAATGCCGCGAGTGCCGAGGAAGAGGGCGGCTCGCCCACCTCGGTCGGCACCGGCGCTCATGACCGTGGTAGCGACATCGTCGTCACTGCCCGCCGCCGCCAGGAATCGAGCCAGGAAGTGCCGCTCGCGATCTCGGTCGTCGGTGGCGAGCACATCGATTCGACCGGCTCCTTCAACGTCGGCCGCCTGCAGCAACTGACCCCGACGCTCCAGTATTATTCGTCGAACCCGCGCAACACCGCCGTCAACATCCGCGGCCTCGGCGTGCCGTTCGGCCTGACCAACGACGGCATCGAGCAGGGCGTCGGCATCTATGTCGACGACGTCTACAACTCGCGCGTGGCATCGGCGACGTTCGACTTCCTCGACGTGGCGCAGATCGAGGTTCTGCGCGGTCCGCAGGGCACGCTCTACGGCAAGAACACCACGGCGGGCGCGATCAACATCACGACCAACCAGCCGACCTTCGATTTCGAGGGCAAGGCCGAGGTGTCGATCGGCAACTACAACTTCAAGCAGGCCAAGGCCGCGATCTCCGGGCCGCTGTCGGACACCCTGGCGGCGCGCATCGCGGTCTCGTCCACCAGCCGCAAGGGCACGATCTACAACGTCGTCTCCAACGAGCACATCCAGAGCCAGGACAACCTGGGCCTGCGCGGCCAGCTGCTGTGGAAGCCGATCGACACTCTCGAAATCACTCTTGCCGGCGATTTCAGCAATCAGGACGCCAATTGCTGCGGCTCGGTCTATGTTCGCACCGGCCTGACCCAGCGCGCGCTGAACCGCCAGTTCGAGGCGCTCGCGGCAGCGCAGGGCTACGCTCCGGTGAGCCGCAACGCGTTCGATCGCCTGACCGACCTCGACACCGAACTGCGCGCCAAGAACAAGGTCGGCGGCGCTTCGCTGCGCGTGAAGTGGGATCTGGGTGAGGGCACGCTGACCTCGATCACCGCATGGCGCTTCTGGGACTGGGATCCCTCGAACGACCGTGACTTCACCGGCCTGCCGATCGTCAGCAAGTCGCAAAACCCCTCGCAGCAGGACCAGTACACGCAGGAACTGCGCTACAACTACAGCAGCGACGCGATCGACTTCGTCGTGGGCGCCTTCGGCTTCTACCAGCGCATCGATACGCAGGGCACCGAGGAGCACGGCGCCGCGTCCAGCCGCTGGAACATCGCGCCGTCGAACGCCCTGTCGAACGATCCCTCGGTGCTCAACGGCCTCGTCGCCTACAACACGCAGTATCTCAAGAACACCAGCGCCGCGCTGTACGGCCAGCTGAGCTGGCACGTCACCCCGGAACTGACCCTGCAGCCGGGCGTGCGCCTGAACTACGACAAGAAGGAAGGCTATTATCAGCGCCGCGTGTTCGACGGGCAGGGCAACGAAGTCCTGATCACCGGCCCCAGCAACGCCCGCAAGACGGCGCAGCTGGCGATCTTCACGCCGCAGGAAATCTCGCCCGAGTTCAGCGACTGGAACTTCAGCTACGACTTCACCGCCAGCTACAAGATCGCGCCGGACATCCTCGTCTACGGAACGTATGCGAAGTCGTTCAAGTCGGGCGGCATCAACCAGAACGGCGTGCCGGTGGATGGCGCGAACAACCCGATCCTCGCCACTGCGACGGTGAAGCCCGAATCGGTCCACCATTACGAAGCCGGCATCAAGACCCAGTTCTGGGACCGCAAGGCGACGCTCAACCTCTCGATCTTCCGCACCGACATCAAGAACTACCAGGCCAACGTGAACAACGGCCAGTTCGGCGTACTGCGCGGCTACCTCGCCAACGCGGGCGCGGTGCGCTCGCAGGGTGTGGAGGCGGACTTCTCGATCCGTCCGAGCGAGCGGTTCAACGCCTATGCCAATGGCGCCTATACCGACGCGACTTACCGCAAGTTCACCGACGCGCCGTGCCCGCCGGAGCTTTCGGGCGGCACCACCGTCACCGGCAGCCAGACGCCGAGCGCACCCGGCACCCCCGGCGGTCTCAGCCCGGCAAACTGCGACATCTCCGGCCAGCGCCTGCCCGGCGTCTCGGAGTGGTCGTTCTCGTTCGGCGCGGAGGCCAACACGCCGGTCACGCTGCTGGGCAAGGAGGGCGAGGCCTACTTCGGCTACGACGGCAGCGTGCGTTCGAACTTCTCGTCCAACCCGTCGCCCTCGGCCTACACCTGGATCGACGGGTACAGCCTGCACAACTTCCGCGCGGGCTTCCGCACCGAGAGCGGGTTCGACGTCTACGGCTGGGTGCGCAACGCCTTCAACGAGAACTACTTCGAGCAGCTCATGGTCGGCCCCGGCAACACCGGCCTGATCGCGGGCCTGCCGGGCGATCCGCGAACCTGGGGCTTCACGATCAAGTCCAACTTCTGAGGTCAGCCCACCGGCTTCGAAGGTATCTACCCCGCATCGCCTTGCGCGATGCGGGGTAGACTTATTTTTGCTGCCTAGGAACTTTTTGGACGGGCTGATCCGAGAAACGACTGAAATCGATTGCCCTATGAACCTTTAGTAATTTTACATCCAGAATGGTTATCCTTATGCGAGCCTTTACCACTTAAGGTTAGTCGGAATAAGGGGGCGGAGCGGAAGACCGCCCCGAAATGCTGGTCACGGGTCGCACGTTCCATGGACATGAATCACGATTTTCCCCCCAAGCCAAAAATTCGGCCCGACATACGCGGCAAGCCGGAGCGGTGCCGAATCTGGCCTGAAATCCTGGCTGTCGGCGCCATCTTCGTCGCGTTGTGGGTTGCGTTCGGGCTGTATTATCTGTGCTCGTTCACGATCTGGTAAAACCTGCCGGTAAACTGCGGAAGCCGCGCGAAGCGGGGTGACGGGGCTTTTTCCTTCCGCTAGAACGCTTCGCGAACATGCTTAGCCGGCTCTCCATCCGCAACATCGTCCTGATCGAGGCGCTCGACCTCGATTTCGCCCGTGGCCTCGGCGTCCTCACGGGCGAGACGGGCGCGGGCAAGTCGATCCTGCTCGACGCGCTGGGGCTCGTTCTCGGCAATCGTGCGGACAGCGGACTGGTCCGGGCGGGGGAGGATCGCGCCAGCGTCACCGCCAGTTTCGATGTATCCGCGCTCCCCGCGTCGGTGCTCGCGACGATCGACGACGCCGGACTGGAGATCGAGCCGGGCGAGCCGCTGATCCTGAAGCGCCAGCTCAAGGCCGATGGCGGATCGAAGGCTTTCCTCAATGACCAGAGCGTCGGCGTGGCGCTGCTGCGCGAGATCGCGCCCGCGCTCGTGGAAATCCACGGCCAGCACGACGATCGTGGCCTCGTCAATGCGCGCGGGCACCGTGCCCTGCTCGATCGTTTCGCCGGGGGCGAGGTGGCGGGGGTGGAGGCCGCATGGAAAGTCTGGCGCGCCGCGCAGGACGCGCTCGACCTGGCGCGCCAGCGCGTCGCCCGGGCCGCTGAGGATCAGGATCTGCTCCTCGCGCATCTGGAGGAACTGACCAGCCTTGCGCCCGTCGCGGGCGAGGAGGACGAACTCGCGGGCGCCCGTGCCGACATGCAGAAGGGTGAGAAGCTGGCGGACGACCTTTCGGCCCTCCAGCACTTGTGGACCGGCTCCGATTCGGCGCTTGCCGAACTGCGCGGCGCGGCGCGGCGGCTCGACCGCATTGCCGGGGAGCACGAACTTCTGGGTGAGGCGCTCTCCGCGCTCGACCGCGCGCTGATCGAGGCGGGCGAGGCAGAGGAAAAGCTGGAGAAGGCCGCCGATGCGCTGGCTTTCGACCCCGCCGAACTCGACCGGATCGAGACCCGCCTGTTCGAACTGCGTGCGGTTGCCCGCAAGCACGGCTGCCAGGTGGACGACCTGCCCGAGAAGATGGCCGAGATGCGCGGCGCGCTCGACGACATCGAGGGCGGGAACGAGCATATCGTCGAACTGGAAAAGGCTGCGCAGAAGGCCGCGCTGGCCTATCGCGAGAAGGCCGGGGCGCTCCATGACCTGCGCCGCGCGGCGGCGAAACGGCTCGATGCGGCGGTTGCGGTGGAACTCGCCCCGCTCAAGCTCGATGCCGCGCGGTTCCAGACCTCCGTGATGCGTCTTCCCGAGGAACGCTGGGGCGCGACCGGCATGGACGCAGTGGAATTCCTCATCAGCACCAACCCCGGCTCCGACTTCGCACCGCTCGGCAAGATCGCCAGCGGCGGCGAACTGTCGCGCTTCATCCTCGCGCTGAAGGTGGCGCTGGCGGAAGAGGGCGGCGCGGCGACGGTGATCTTCGACGAGATCGACCGCGGCGTCGGCGGCGCGGTGGCGGACGCCATCGGCGAGCGCCTGTCGCGCCTTGCATCGAATGGGCAACTGCTCGCCGTCACCCACTCGCCGCAGGTCGCCGCGCGCGGGGACCGGCACTACATGATCGCCAAGTCCAGCCAGGGCACCGTCACGCGCACGTCGGTCACGCCGCTGAGCGCCGCCGAGCGCAAGGAGGAGATCGCCCGCATGCTCTCCGGCGCGCAAGTCACTGACGAGGCGCGGGCGCAGGCCGACCGCCTGCTGGTCCGGGCGTGATCTCCGATCGCCGCACCGTCGTGATCGGTGCGGCGGCGATGGCGCTTCTGCTGACGGGGAACCGGCCGCTTATGGAAGAGATCGACGAGGACTCGCTGTTCGGCCTCATTGGGCAGATCAAGGCGTCACCGGGCAAGCGTGACGAATTGGTCGGCTATCTGATCGAAGGCTCCGGCAAGATGCCGGGCAACATCGCCTACCGCGTCTGGAAAGACCGCGAAGACGCGGATGCGGTGTGGATCGTCGAGGTCTGGGAGACCGAGGCGGCGCACAAGGCCAGCCTTTCGCTGCCGCAGGTCCGTGAAGCGATCCGCAAGGCGCGGCCGATTATCGCCGGGTTCGGCGTGAATGCGAAAGTCACGCCTGCGGGCGGGATGGGGTGAGGCTCTACCCGCCGCAGCAGAGTTGATGCATAGGTCGGCCCATGACCGCCGATTCCCCCAGCACTCTTCCCTCGGAAGCCGAAGCCGCCAACGAACTCATGCGCCTTGCGCGGCAGATCAACCGCGCCAACCGGCTCTACCATGCCGAGGACGCGCCCGAGATTTCCGATGCCGAGTATGACGCGCTGGTGCGCCGCAATGCCGCGCTCGAGGAAGCTTTTCCGCATCTGATCCGGCCGGACAGCCCTTCGAACAAGGTGGGCCACGAAGTCGCCGCCTCGCCGCTCGGCAAGGTGGCGCACGAGGTTCGCATGATGAGCCTCGACAATGCCTTCACCGACGAGGAAGTGGCCGAATTCCTCGCGCGCGTGCGCCGTTTCCTTTCGCTCCCGGCGGACGAGCCGCTGGTGGTGACGGCTGAGGACAAGATCGACGGCCTGTCCTGTTCGCTGCGCTATGAGAACGGCAGGCTGGTGCGTGCGGCGACGCGCGGCGACGGGCAGGTGGGCGAGGACGTCACCGCCAACGTCGCCCACATCGCCGACATCGTGCAGGAACTGAAGGGCGAGGGCATTCCCGAAGTCTTCGAGGTCCGCGGCGAAGTCTACATGGAAAAGGCCGCGTTCCTCGCGCTCAACACGCAGCTGATGGACGAGGCCCGTGCCGCCGCCGAGGCGAAAGGCGAGGCATTCGACGACAGCAAGGTCCGCCAGTTCGCCAACCCGCGCAACGCTGCCGCCGGGTCGCTGCGCCAGAAGGACGCAAGCGTTACCGCCAAACGCCCGCTGCGCTTCTGGGCCCACGGCTGGGGCGCGGCGAGCCACGTGCCGGGTGAGACCCAGCACGAGGTCATCCGCCGTATCGAGGGCTGGGGGCTGCCGGTTTCGCGCCAGTTCCGCCAGTGCCACTCGCTCGACGAGATGCTCGCCGCCTATCGCGCGATCCGCGACGGACGCGCGGCGCTGCCGTTCGAGATCGACGGGGTGGTCTACAAGGTGGACCGGCTCGACTGGCAGCAGAGGCTGGGCTTCGTGGCCAAGGCGCCGCGCTGGGGCATGGCGCACAAGTTCCCGGCGGAGCGCGCGGAAACGACGCTCGAATCGATCGACATCCAGGTCGGGCGCACCGGCAAGCTGACCCCCGTGGGCCGGCTCAAGCCGGTGCTGGTGGGCGGCGTGACCGTCACCAACGTCACGCTGCACAACCGCGACGAGATCGCGCGCCTCGGCGTCCGTCCGGGTGACCGAGTGGTGCTCCAGCGTGCGGGCGACGTCATCCCGCAGGTCGTGGACAACCTCAGCCGCGAGGAGGATCGCGAGGCCTACGCTTTCCCCGATCACTGCCCCGAATGCGGCTCCGAGGCGGTCGCGGCGGAGGGCGAGGTGGACGTGCGCTGCACCGGCGGCCTGATCTGCCCGGCACAGCGGACCGAGCGGCTCAAGCACTTCGTCAGCCGCGCCGCGCTCGACATCGAGGGGCTGGGCGAGAAGACGATCGACGAGTTCTTCGCCAAGGGCTGGCTGGAAAGCCCGGCCGACATCTTCCGCCTGCGCAAGCGGCGCGAGGACATCCTCGCCCTCGAAGGGTGGAAGGACAAGTCTGTGGACAACCTGTTGGCAGCTGTGGAAAGCAAGCGCCAGCCGGATGCGGCGCGGCTGCTGTTCGGCCTCGGCATCCGCCACGTCGGCGCGGTCACGGCGCGCGATCTAATGAAGCGCTTCACGACCTTGCCCGAACTGCGCGCACTGGCCGAGCAGGCGCAGGTCAAGCAGGGCGAGGAGGAAGTGAAGGCTGCCAGCGACGCCTACGCGGAACTCATCTCGATCGACGGCGTCGGTCCGGTGGTGGTCGAGGCGCTGGGCGACTTCTTCCATGAAGAGCACAACCGCGCGGTGTGGGACGACCTGCTTAGCGAAGTGTCGCCGCCGCCCTATGTGGTCGAGACGAAGGAAAGCCCGGTCTCGGGCAAGACCGTGGTGTTCACCGGCAAGCTGGAGACGATGAGCCGCGACGAGGCCAAGGCGCAGGCCGAACGGCTGGGCGCCAAGGCGGCGGGTTCGGTCTCGCCCAAGACGGATCTCGTCGTGGCGGGGCCGGGTGCGGGGTCGAAGCTGAAGAAGGCCGCCGAACTCGGGATCGAGGTGATCGACGAAGCCGCATGGGCGGACATCGTGAAGGCGGCCGGGTGACCTGATGACGAGGCTTCCGCGCCGCGGGCAGGGGGTTGCCGCGGCGCGAATGCTCTATCTTATGGCCGTATGCGCATTTTCAGGACGAAAATGGCTCAGCTGAAACGTCCGCGGCGCTCGTGCACCTGGCGGTAGTGCTGGACGCGCGTGGCGCGCAGTCCCGCCATGCCCTCGCGTTCGATCGAGCGCTGCCATGAGGCAAGCTCCTCAAGCGTGAGGTCGTAGCGTTCGCAGGCTTCGGCGATCGTCAGCAGTCCGCCGTTGACTGCTGCAACCACCTCGGCCTTCCTGCGTACTACCCAACGGGAGGTGCTGGGCGGCGGCAGGCTGTCGATGCTCATCGGCTCGCCGAGCGGGCCGGTGATGACCGCGGGGCGGTCTGTTTTAACGTCTTCCATTGGTTGGCCTCGTGATGCTGGCTGCCAACCCCCTGTCAGCTACGTATTCTCACGGGTATTCGTTAAATTGCCCACAGCACGAATGGTTAATGGATATTTACGATATTATGCGTAAGTCATTGCGATAACTGTGTAAAAATTCTTCGGAATTGTGGCGAATTTATTTACGCTGCATTTACCAGCGTTAATTACCTTTCGGTATGAGCCAAGCCACTCAGACGAACGAGGTAACTGTGCCCAGCCGGCGCCGGCATTCCGCATATGCATCCGCTGTGGCGCAGCACGTCTCTTCGGACGGGTGTCAGTTCGTGGTGGAACGGGAAAACCTGTCACGCGGGCAGCGGTTCAGCTTCGCGCTCGACGGCTATCCACCGGTGCTGGGAACGGTGCGCTGGGTCGTGAAGGACCGTGTCGGCTTCGCGTTCGACCGCCCGATCTCACGCGATGCGCAGTCGGCCATGCTTCGCCGCAGCCGCGTGGTGCAGGGGCTGGACCTCTACCTGTCCTGAGCGGGGCTCAGCCCCGCCGTTGGCGCATCCACAGGATCGACCAGTCGCCGTTCACCATGCGCGCGGCGAGCCGCAGCCCGGCCTTGCGGCAGGCGGCGCGCACGGCGGCCTCCTGCGTCTCGAGCAGTCCCGCCAACAGCAAGTGCCCGCCAGGGACCAGCGCCTTGCCGAAATCGGGCGCAAGATGGACCAGCGGCCCGGCAAGGATGTTGGCGAGGATGAGGTCGTAGGGGCCGCGCGCTTCCAGCACCGGATGGTTCATGCCGTCCGCCACCGTCATGACGAGTTCGCCACGCCGGGCGCCCATGGTCACGCCGTTCGCCTCGGCATTGTCCTCCACCACGTTGACGCATACCGCGTCGATGTCGCTCGCTGTCGCCAGCGTGCGCGGCCAGAGCGAGAGCGCCGCGAAGGCGAGCAGGCCGGTGCCGGTGCCGATATCGGCGCAGTTGCGGACGACGAGGCCCTGCGCCTTCATGTGCGTGAGCATCGCGAGGCAACCTGCCGTTGTCGCGTGATGGCCGGTGCCGAAAGCCTGGCTGGCAGGGATCGCGAAGTCGAACACGCCGGGTTCGTCCACGCCCGGATGCTCGGGCGTGTGGACGTAGAAGCGTCCGGCGCGGATCGGCTCGAGGCCTTCCTGGCTGACGACGAGCCAGTCGGTCTCGGGCAGTTCCTCGACGATCAGCTTGGGCTTGGTGCCCTCGAACAGCGCAGTGATCGCGGCCTTGTCGGCCTTGGTCGGCTTGCGGTCGAGCCAGGCTTCGAGGGTCCAGTCCTCGGGCTGGTCCTCGGCGATCTCGCGCCCGGACAGGACGATATCGTGGTCCCAGTCCCACGCATCCTCATGCGCGACGAGCGCGCCTTCGATGACGGGGCGCGGAGCGAAGACGGTGACTTTCCAGCTCACTTGCCGCTCTCCTTCGCGAGACGGTCGGCAAGCCGTCCTTCTGCAGCGGCGACGTAGGCCCGGCAGGCATTGGCATCGACCAGCGGCTTGGTCCCGGCGAGGCGCTCCATCAGCGCGCTCTGGCTCGGGTGCGGGGTTATGAGGATGTCGCAGGGCAGGGCGGCCATTGCGGGCAGCCCCTTGCGGATCGCCGCCACGCGGTCGGGATGGTCGGTGAAGCGATAGCCGTCCGACGAGATCGTCGAGGAACTGTCCGCATAGGCGATCATCTTGCAGTCGAACCCGGCGGTGCAGGACTGCCATGTCCAGCTCGTCGAACCCGGCGCGTGGACCGGCGTGGCATGGGCGGTGAGGACGACCTTGCCGACGACGACGCTGTCGCCGTCCTTCAATACGCGGTCGACCCGGACCGGCGCGATCGGGTCCAGCCCGGCAAACTGCGGATCGTCGGAGGCAGGCTTGCCGGTTTCGAGCGCCGCTTTTTGCGCCGGGAGGGCTGCAACTTTTGCACCCGTCGCCTTCTGCAATGCGGCAAGCGCGCCGACGTGGTCGAAATGCTCGTGCGAGGCGACGATCCAGCGCACGTCCTTCGGGTTGAAACCCGCACGCTTTATGTTTGCGAGGACCAGCGGAGCGGCCTTGGTGACGCCCGCATCGACAAGGACGTGGCCCTTGTCCCCGGTGATGAGGATCGCCGAAATTCCGCAGGTTCCCACGTACCAGGTATTGCCGAAGAGGCGGGCGGGCGGCGCCGGGTCGGCCCACTCGTCCTTGCCCTCGCAGGCCTTCGCCAGCGCAGCAGGAGACAGGGTCTCGGCAGTCGCTGCCTGCGCGCCGATGGGCAGTGCGATCATGGAGGTCAGGGCCGTGAGCGAGGCCAGCGCGATTGCCAGGGAGGTGCGACTCATGGGCGAATGCTTTAAGGCGCACCTGTGAGATAGGCCAGCCACCCTGCGATGTTGCGGTGCGACAAGCTTGCGCCCCGCCTCGATTTGTCTAAGGGGGCTTGCAATAGGGCAGTTCATGACACTGCCGCAGGCAAGGGGATTCGTAAGCGCCATGGCAAACGCCGGGACCAAGAACCGTCCGCTCTCGCCGCACCTCCAGATCTGGAAGTGGGGCCCGCACATGTTCGTGTCGATCCTGCATCGCGTCACGGGCGACGGCATGGCTTTCGCCGGCCTCGCCGTGCTGCTGTGGTGGCTCGGTGCGCTCGCAGGAGGCCCGGCTTCCTATGCGACCTTCGCGTGGGCGATGACGACGCCGATCGGCTATCTGGTGCTCGTGGGCATCTCGTGGGCGTTCTTCAGCCACATGGCGAGCGGCATCCGCCACTTCTTCCTCGACGTGGGCGCCGGTTTCGAGCTGAACGCCAACCGCCTGTGGTCGATCCTGTGCCCGGTCATCGGGGTGATCCTCACCGTCGCCTTCTGGGCGCTCCTGCTGCTTCGCTGAGAGGGTACGAACAATGGGTAACGGAACCTCCATCGGCCGCGTTCGCGGCCTCGGCTCGGCAAAGGGCGGCGTCCATCACTGGCTGCTGCAGCGCTTCACCGCCATCGGCAACCTGCTGTCGGTGCTCTTCCTGATCGTCTCGCTGGTCCTGCTGCCGGACTATACCTACGGCACCATGGTCGAGTGGATCGCCAAGCCGGTCCCGGCCGTGGCCATGATCCTGCTGGTCGTGACGACCTTCTGGCACGCGCGCCTCGGCCTGCAGGTGCTGGTCGAGGACTACCTGCACGATCACGCCAACAAGTTCGCCGCCATCGCCGCGCTGAACCTTGCCGCTTGCGGCGGGATCGCGTTCGGCGTGTTCTGCATCGTCCGCATCGCGCTGGGAGCACACGCATAATGTCCGCGCCTGCTTACAAGATCATAGACCACACCTACGACACCGTCGTCGTCGGCGCCGGCGGCTCGGGCCTGCGCGCCACGATGGGCTCGGCCGAAGCCGGCCTGAAGACCGCGTGCATCACCAAGGTGTTCCCCACCCGCTCGCACACCGTTGCGGCGCAGGGCGGCATCGCCGCCTCGCTCAAGAACAACACGCCGGACCACTGGACCTGGCACATGTACGACACCGTCAAGGGGTCGGACTGGCTGGGCGACCAGGACGCCATCGAGTACATGGTGCGCGAGGCTCCGGCTGCGGTCTACGAACTGGAGCACGCCGGCGTGCCCTTCAGCCGCAACCCCGACGGCACGATCTACCAGCGCCCGTTCGGCGGCCACATGCAGAACATGGGCGAAGGCCCGCCGGTCCAGCGCACCTGCGCCGCTGCCGACCGCACCGGCCACGCCATGCTTCACGCGCTGTACCAGCAGTCGCTGAAGTACGACGCGGACTTCTTCATCGAATACTTCGCGATCGACCTCATCATGGACGGCGGCAAGTGCGTCGGCGTGATCGCGCTGTGCATGGATGACGGCACGATCCACCGCTTCCGCGCGCAGGCCGTCGTGCTCGCGACGGGCGGCTATGGCCGTTCGTACTTCACCGCGACTTCGGCCCACACCTGCACCGGCGACGGCGGCGGCATGGTGCTGCGCGCGGGCCTGCCCCTGCAGGACATGGAGTTCGTCCAGTTCCACCCGACTGGCATCTACGGTGCAGGCGTGCTCATCACCGAGGGCGCTCGCGGCGAGGGCGGCTACCTGACCAACTCCGAGGGCGAGCGCTTCATGGAGCGTTACGCTCCCTCGGCCAAGGATCTCGCCAGCCGTGACGTCGTCTCGCGCTCGATGGCGATGGAAATCCGCGAAGGCCGCGGTGTCGGTCCGCACAAGGACCACATCTACCTGCACCTCGATCACATCGATCCCAAGGTGCTGGGCGAGCGTCTGCCGGGCATCACCGAGAGCGGCAAGATCTTCGCAGGCGTGGACCTTACCCGCCAGCCGCTGCCGGTCGTCCCGACCGTCCACTACAACATGGGCGGCATCCCGTGTAACTACCATGGTCAGGTGATGACCATCGGTGCGGACGGCGATCCCGAAACCGTGGTTCCCGGCCTGTTCGCAGTGGGTGAGGCCGCTTGCGTCTCGGTCCACGGCGCCAACCGCCTCGGTTCGAACTCGCTGATCGACCTCGTCGTGTTCGGCCGCGCCACGGGCCTGTACCTCAAGGAAAACATCAAGCCGAACGGCACGCAGGGCGAACTGCCCAAGGATTCGGCCGATCTGGCGCTCACCCGCCTCGACCACTTCCGCAATGCCAACGGTTCTTCCTCGACGGCGGAAATCCGCACCGAGATGCAGCGCACCATGTCGCTCCACGCGGCGGTGTTCCGCACCGACGAACTGATGGTCGAAGGCAAGGAAAAGCTCGCCAAGACCTACGAGCGCATGAACGACATCAAGGTCACCGACCGTGGTCTGATCTGGAACTCCGATCTGGTGGAAACGCTGGAACTGGACAACCTGATCTCGCAGGCGACCGTGACCCTGCATGGCGCGCAGAACCGCAAGGAAAGCCGCGGCGCCCACGCGCACGAGGACTTCCCGAACCGCGACGACGTGAACTGGATGAAGCACACCGCGACTTGGTTCAACGGCTGGGGCGGCAAGGGCGGCGAAGTCCGCATCGACTATCGCCCGGTCCACGAATACACGCTCACCGACGACGTCGAGTACATCAAGCCCAAGGCCCGCGTGTACTGATCTGACATCGGCGCAAGCTGAAAACGAGAGGAGGGCGGCGCAGCGGCAAGGCTGCGCCGCCCTTTTTCTGTTCCTCTCCGAGCAAGTTCCCGGAGGAACTGGTCAGGTCGCCACGCATTGCTGGAGGTGAAAGGAACCTCCAGCATGGACCGCACCCACATCGACCCGATCCTCGAACCCAAGGTGGAGCGCGATCCGCTCGTTCGCGAGATGGCGCGCGCGCCGGGCAGCACCTGGGGCTGGGTCATGGGCTACGGCGTGCTGCTGCTCGTCGCCGCGCTGATCGTGCTGCTCAATCCGCTGGTGGCAGGCGTGGCGACCGGGCTGCTTCTGGGCATCATGCTGGTGGTCTATGGCGTGGCCGCCATCGCTGCGGGGTGGACCTCGCTGTCGAGCCGGGCGCGATGGGTCGAGATCCTGCTCGGTACGTTGGCGCTGCTGGCGGGTATATTCGCCATTGCCGACCCGGTGGCGGGCGCGCTGTCGCTGGTCATGGCGATCGGCCTGTGGCTGCTGGTCTCGGGCGGCTTCCAGATCGCCTTCGCGCTCAGGGCCCGGCACGACAAGGGCTGGCGCCTGCTCCTCGGCGTACTCGATGTGGTGCTGGGGCTAGTGCTGCTGTTTTCCGGGCCGCTGACGGGGCTCGCGTTTCTCGCGATCATCGTCGCGATCAGCCTGACGGTGCGCGCGGTTTTCCTGATTATTCTGGCGCAGGCGCTCCGTAAATCCTGACTGGACATTCACCCGGCATTCATGTTTACAGACGTAGTCGATTACGTGTGTAAACAATGGAGGCATGGGTGTCGGATTCTGCCGAACAGCCTGAGAGGATTTCCGAGGCCGAGCATGCGGTGATGGAGGCGCTGTGGCAGCGCAGCCCGCTCACCGCGCAGGAAGTGTGCGAGGAAGTCTGCGGCCCGCGAGGCTGGAGCCTTGCCACGGTCAAGACGCTGCTGTCGCGCCTCGTGGTCAAGCAGGCGGTGGAGACCGAGCCCGACGGCAAGCGCTTCCTCTACTCCCCCCGCATCGAGCGTACCGACTACGTCGGCGCCGAAAGCCGCCGCCTGGTGGACCGCCTGTTCGGTGGGCGCGCGGGGCCGCTCTTCGCGCATCTTGCGCAGAGCGAGCAACTGACCGACGATGACATTGCCGAGATCGAAGCCCTTCTCAAGGAGCTCAAGTCATGATCGAGTGGCTTACCGATACGCTGCTGGCCACCGGCGCGCTGATGGCGCTGGTGCTGCTCGTCCGCCGTCCCGTCGCGCGCTGGTTCGGCCCGGGCGCCGCTTATGCGCTCTGGGCTCTGCCGATGATCCGGCTGGTGCTGCCACCGCTGGCCTTGCCGCGCTTCATGGCGCTGCCGAGCCTCCAGTTCGGGGTGGAGCAAGCCACTGCCTCCGCTGCCGCCGTTCAAAGCGCAGCGCCGGTCGAGACGGTGATCGCTCCGGCAGCGGCGCCAGCGGTCGATGCTCTTGCAGCGCTTCCTGCGGCTGAGGTCGTCAACGCCGCCCCGGTCGAGCCGAGCCTGCTCGCGCAAGTGCCGTGGATGACGGTGGCGCTCGCCATATGGCTGGGCGGTGCGGCGCTGTTCCTCATCTGGCGCACCGTGACGTACCGCTGGATGCGTCGCGATCTGCTCGATGGCGCCCGCGTCGTCGCCCATTCGGATACCGTGCGCATCGTCGAAACGCCCGCGATCAGCGCGCCGCTCGCCTTCGGGGTGTTCGACAAGGTCGTCGCCCTGCCGAGCGGGTTCCTTGCCGAAGCCGATTCCGAAACCTCGGACTTCGCCATCGCGCACGAGATGGAGCACCATGCGGGCAGCGACCTGCTGGCGCTGATCGCGATGCAGCCGCTGTTCGCGCTGCACTGGTTCAATCCCATCGGCTGGGCCGGATGGCGTGCCGTGCGGGCCGATCAGGAAGCGTTCTGCGACGCTCGCGTGATGGCCGGACGCAGTCGCGCCGAGCGTGCCCGCTATGGCCGCCTGATCGCCTCGATGGCGGGCGGCACCCGGCTCGGCCTTGCCGCGCCGATGGCAGGGCCGCTCTCGGGCGAGAAGCCGATCATCCAGCGGCTCAAGGCGCTGGGTGCGGCCGACGTGACCCCCGCCCGGCGCGTGCTTGCCCGTAGCCTCTTCGCGCTGGCCATCGTCGCCGTGCCCGCGACCGCGACGGTCAGCTATGCGGCGATGGACGGAGGCGACGGCGAACCTGCCGACGGCACTTACGCCCCCGCGCGCATTCACACCAAGGCTCCAATGGTGCCGCTCGCGCCGCAGCCCCCGGCACCTCCGGCTGCTCCGGAAGCATTCGCCGACGGCGAAATGCCGGATGTACCCGATGTTCCGGAGCAGCCTTTGCCGCCCGAAGTGGACATGGCGGACGCTATCGTGCCGCCGGCGCCGCCTGCACCTCCGGCTCCCCCGGCACCTCCCGCACCCTTCGCTTCGGCGGCACCGATGCCCGCTCCGGCTCCGAGGCCCGTCCGCGTCAATGCCCGGACCGTGACCTACCAGAATGTCCGGGTGCGCGATCAGGCCGACGCCTGGCGCATGAGTGCCGACGCGCAGCGCCGTGCTGCGGAAGCGCAGAAGATGGCGGCAGAGGCCATGGCGAGGGCACCGAAGGTCGAGGAGAAAGTCTCCGCCGATGGCCGCTTCCACACGATCCGCATCGTCAGCAAGGACGGCAATGTCCGGTCCGACCGCACGATGGTGCTCGACAAGGATTGCCCTGCCGACAGCCCGCACCGGGAAACGCGGACCGAGGCGAACGGCGCCACGACGCGCACGGTGATCTGCACGGGAGAGCCCAAGGCGGCAAGGACTGCGGCCTTGCAGGCGCTCAATACGGCGCGGGCCTCGATCGCTTCCAATACGGCGCTGAGTGCGAAGATCCGCGCGGAGATCCTGGCCGATCTTGATGGCGAGATCGCCGATGCCCGGCGCGAGGCCCAGGAAAACTGAGGTTTTTCAGGCAAAGGGAAGGGCGGCGGCCTGAGATCGCCGCCCTTTTCGCATGGTCAGGCCGGGCGGAGCTTCGCGTTCTCGATGTGCCAGCCTTGCGAGATGCCCATGCCGCGGTTGATCTGGCGCAGGGCGTAGCTGCCGGTGAAGCGCTGGCGGCGGCCGTCGTCGAGTTCGGCATCGACCGTGACCGGCACCGTCACGTAGATCGAACCGGCCCCGCCTTCGACGTCCGAAACCTTGCCGATGTCGACATGGGTGCGGCGGGTTTTCGCGTAACCTTCTGAAAAAGCGGTCAAAGTCTTGCCGCTGGTGCCACCGTCCGGGCCCCACAGGGCGTAGGCCGAGGCGTAGTCCCGGGCATTGATGGCGCTGTAGTAGCGCATCACCATGTCGGCGGCGGCTTCCCGACTGACCGGATCGAGGCTGCAACCTTCTGTTTTTGCAGCATCTTCTCCGAGAATCGCGCAGCCTCTCGCCACCTCGTTGCGGATCATTGCGCAGGAATTGGCGACGTTGCACGGTGGCCGCGTGGCGGGGGAGACGGCTCGGCATTGTTCCGCTAGCTTGCTCGCCGCCGCCTCGCCGATATCGGCCGCGCAGGAGATCGGACCGGCGGGCGCGGCGGCCATTTTCGATACCGATTGTGGCGCAATTCCGCCGGTTTCGGGCGAACTCGCCTCTGCTCCAGGCGCTATCGCTTCGCTAGAATCGGCCTCTGACGGTGGGTTTCCGCTGCATGCACTGAACAGCACCGAGACGGCACCGAGCATGGGCAGAGCGAAACGTAGCGAAACCATCCGGGCACCTCGACTAGTCATCGCACTCACAGGGCGAGTGCTTCAGAAGCAACGAGGCGACCGGGTCGATGTTTCCGCTTTCGTCAGTGCTTCGGCACGGGCTGGCGCGCGTCGGGTTCCGACTTGAAGGCAAGACCCTTATCGCTCTTATCGGCCTTCGCTTCCGCCTTGGCCTTCTTCTTGTCGGCCTTTTCCTTTTCGATGGCTTCCATTTCGTTCAGCTTCGCCTGCACGACATGGGCCGGAGCCGGGGCGGCTGGATAGGCGCAGCCCTTCGCCTGGCCGACGCCCTTGAGGAAGCCGCGCCGCGTCAGGCCTGCCTGGATCGCAGCATTGACCTTGCGGTCCTGCGCGTTGGCGCCCGAGACTTCGCGGATCAGCCCGCGGAAAGGAATGAAGGATGCAACCACCCATTTGCCGACGCGGCCCGCGTTGATGCGGTCGCGCTCTTCGGCGGGGAGGTCGATGTCGGGGCCGAGCACTTCGTCGAGATCCTTGATCGCGGCGGAAAGCTGGCGGCACTTGGCAAGGCCCTTGATGCGATAGGGTTCCGCCGTGGCCTGTATCAGCAGCGGCGGGATTTCGCCGTCGCGCCCGACGTTGAGGTCGTTCACCGGCGTCTTCGCCACGTCCATGGCGTCCGGATCGCGCGAGGTTATCGGTTTGTCTTCCTGGCGCGCCATGACGGGGGTCGCAACCAGACCCATCATGACGAACGCACCCACCAGCTTGCGGCGCATGTCCCTGTTCTCCTGTCCCCGGCGTTGCGGACGCCCGTTCGGGTCCGCGAATACACCGTCACTCTATGGACTTGAACGTGTCACAGGCATCCTCGTTCCCGGTATCGAGGCCGCGCTTGAGCCAGCGCATCCGCTCGGCGCTGGAGCCGTGGGTGAAGCTTTCGGGCGAGACTGCCTGCCCGGCGTTCTTCATCAGCGTGTCGTCGCCGATGGCGCTGGCGGCGGTCAGGCCTTCCTCCATGTCGCCCGGCTCGATGAGGTCGCGGTGCTTGCCCGCCCAGACGCCCGCGTAGCAGTCGGCCTGAAGCTCCATGCGTACCTGCAGCGCGTTCTCCTGCCGGGGGTTCTGCTGCTGCGCCTGCCGCACCTGACGCGCCGTCCCGGTGAGGTACTGGACATGGTGCCCGTACTCATGGGCGATCACGTAGTACCGCGCGAAGTCGCCCTTGGCGCCGAGTTGCTTCTCCAGTTGGTCGTAGAAGCTGACGTCGATGTAGATGCCCTGGTCGGCGGGGCAGTAGAACGGACCCATCGCGCTCTGCGCCGCGCCGCAGCCGCTCTGGGTGCCGCCGGTGTAGAAGGTGAGGGTGGGCTGCTCGAACGGCACGTTGGCCTGCCGGAACAGCGGCTCCCACGTCCTGTTGAGCGAGGACAGCGCGTTGCAGGCCTCCAGCGAATAGGCGTTCGAGCGGCAGATCTCCGACGTGCTGCGCTGCCCGCCGCCCGCCTGCTGCGCGGGGGCAGGGGCCTGCTGTTGCTGCACCCCCTCGATCGTGCCGAGCATCTGCCCCGGATCGACGCCAAAGACGAGCGCGCCGATCAGCACGATGACGAGCGTGCCGCAGCCGAGCTTGCCGCCACCACCGAAGGGCAGGCCGCCGCCCCGGCCACCTTCGTTGACGCGGATGTTGTCGGGGTCGAAATCGTCGAGCCGCATGGTCGTTCTGTCCCTGTTGTCCAATGCCGGTAAGACACGTCGTCGCGTGGAGATCAATTCCCAAACCTACCCCCTGTTCCGTGAGGGCTTCCGGGTGTTGCATCGCTACGCCATGTTGCACTTGCGGTGAGAAAAATGCTGCGTCTGCACGGGGGCGGACGAAAAATTCCAACCACCGTCGAATTTGTGTCGTATAGGTGGGCCGCAATGAATTCGGGCAAGTGGGCAGCAGGGACAAGTGCTTGGAAAGCGGCTGCGTTTTTCGCGCCGCTGGCCTTGGGCGTTGCCGTGCTCGGCGTCGCGCTGAGACCCACTTCCGTCCCCGCCGCCAGCGTCAGCCGTGCCGATCAGGAGATCGAG
This sequence comes from Novosphingobium kaempferiae, assembly GCF_021227995.1. Classification (NCBI taxonomy): domain Bacteria; kingdom Pseudomonadati; phylum Pseudomonadota; class Alphaproteobacteria; order Sphingomonadales; family Sphingomonadaceae; genus Novosphingobium; species Novosphingobium kaempferiae. Next base: position 184,420 of record NZ_CP089301.1, on the reverse strand, counting down.
AATCGCCTGCGCACGCATATCCAGATTCTCGCCAGCGACGACTTCGACGGGCGTGAGCCCGGCACCGACGGCGAGGCGAAGACGCTGCGCTACCTCGCGAAGCAGTGGTTCGATATCGGGCTCGTCTCTGGCACCAACGATCCCGGCAACGAGTGGTTCGCCCCCGTCTCGGTGATCGCGCACGAGCCTGAAGGCGGCAAGGCGGTGTTCGCGCGCAAGGGCTACCGCGCGGTGATCACGCCCAAGGACGTGCTGGTCTTCACCTCGGGCAAGCGCGCGCTGGTGCGCAATGCGCCGCTGCTGTTCGTGGGCCGCGCGCGCAGCCAGGACTTCACGCGCAACGAACTGGCGGGCCGCATCGCGGTCCTGCTCGATGGCAACACGCCCGACAGCGCGCGGCAGAACGACCTGCTGGCGATGGGCGCATCGGCGGTGCTGACGGTGCTCGACGGGGAGCGCACCATTGCCGAAGTCGAGGCGCGGCGTCGGCGTTCCGGATACGCGCTGTCCGACGAGACGCTGGGTGGCGATCTCGAAGCCTTCGTGGGCCGTGCCACCATGGACACGCTGCTCAAGGGTACCTCGCACACGCTCGATGCTCTGGAAGAGGCAGCGGCCAAGGACGATTTCGCCCCTATCGTCCTCGACGTGACCGCCTCGCTCGAAGCGAGCACGAACGAAACGACGATTCGCACGCACAACCTGATCGGCAAGATTCCGGGGCGGAACAGGCGGGCCGGGGCGGTGCTCTTCGTCGCCCATTGGGACCATTTTGGAGAATGCGGCGAGGCCCCTGCGGAAGACATCATCTGCAACGGCGCGATCGATAACGCCAGCGGCGTCGCCGCGCTGACCGAAGTGGCGCGACGCCTTGCCCGCAATCCGCAGATGGACCGCGACGTCTACTTCCTCGCGACCACGGCGGAGGAACTCGGCCTGCTGGGCGCGCACGCCTTCGCCGACCAGCCGCCGGTGCCGCTGGAGAATTTCATCGCCGCGTTCAACATCGATTCGATCGCCATCGCGCCGAGGAAGACCCCCTTCGCCATCGTCGGGCGCGGCATGACCGGGCTCGACAAGGACATCGCCAAAGTGGCGAAGGCCGAGGGCTTCAAGCTGCGCGACAACGACGAAGCCAACGAATACGTCAAGCGGCAGGACGGCTGGGCGCTGCTCCAGCATGACATTCCCGCCGTCATGGTGACGACCTCCTACGGCGACATCAACCGCATGCGCGCCTTCTTCGACGGCGACTACCACCGCCCGAGCGACGACCTCTCTCACCCGCTCCAGCTCGGCGGGGCGACCGACGACGTGAAGATGCTGACCGCGCTGGGCCGCTGGTTCGCCGATACGCGCAAGGTGCCCGTCGGCGCGCCGAGGGTTCCGGCGAAATAGAGCATCATCCCGGCGAAGGCCGGGACCGTGGGCTGTCTTTAGGCACGCGCTATCGGGCGGGGGGCTTCGACAGGCTCAGCCTGAGCGGATTTGGGACAAAACCTTACCTTCATCGTCATTGCGAGCGTAGCGAAGCAATCCAGCGCCGCGCGAACTCCATTGGATTGCTTCGCTACGCTCGCAATGACGAACCTTGGATGCTCCCGCTCAGGCTGAGCCTGTCGAAGCCCCCGGCGAGATGGCGCAACACCTTCATGCGGCACCCGCGAAAAACATGGGATTCAACCCCTAGCCCTTTGCCCCCCCTTTGATTACATGAGCCGCCACGATTCTCCCCCTCGAAGACAATTGGTGGCGCATATGGATATCCAGCTCGGACTTACTTTCGACGACGTACTCCTGCGTCCCGCCAAGTCCGACATCGTGCCCACCCAGGCCGATACGCGCTCCATGCTGACCCGCACGATCGGGCTCAACATCCCCGTCATCTCGTCCGCCATGGACACCGTGACCGAGGCCGACATGGCCATCGTCATGGCGCAGATGGGCGGCATCGGCGTGCTGCACCGCAACCTCTCGATCGAGGAGCAGGTCGCGGCGGTCCGTCAGGTGAAGCGCTTCGAGAGCGGCATGGTCGTCAACCCGATCACGATCAGCCCCGATGCATCACTGGGCGAGGCGCAGGCGATCATGACCGCCAACCGCATCAGCGGCATCCCGGTGGTCGAGGCTTCGGGCAAGCTGGTCGGCATCCTGACCAACCGCGACGTCCGCTTCGCCGACAACGCCGCGCAGCCCGTGCGTGAACTGATGACGCACGAGAACCTCGCGACCGTGAAGGTCGGCGTCGGCCAGGACGAGGCGCGCCGCCTGCTCCACGCCCGCCGCATCGAGAAGCTGCTGGTGGTCGACGAGGGCTTCCACTGCGTCGGCCTCATCACCGTCAAGGACATCGAGAAGGCCGTCCTCTTCCCCGAAGCCACCAAGGACGAGGCAGGCCGCCTGCGCGTCGCCGCCGCCACCACCGTGGGCGACAAGGGCTTCGCCCGCACCGAGGCGCTGCTGGCGGCCGAATGCGACGTCGTCGTCATCGATACCGCGCACGGCCACAACAAGGACGTGGCGCTGGCGGTCGAGCGCGTGAAGAAGCTGTCGAACTCGGCGCAGGTCATCGCAGGCAACATCGCCACCGCCGAAGCCGCCAAGGCGCTGATCGACGCGGGCGCGGACTGCGTGAAGGTCGGCATCGGTCCCGGCTCGATCTGCACCACGCGCATCGTCGCGGGCGTCGGCGTGCCGCAGCTCACCGCCGTGATGGAAGCCGCCGAAGAAGCCGACAAGGCGGGCGTGCCGGTCATCGCCGACGGCGGCCTGCGCACTTCGGGCGACGCCGCCAAGGCGCTGGCCGCGGGCGCTTCGACCATCATGGTCGGCTCGATGCTCGCGGGCACCGAGGAAGCGCCGGGCGAGACGTTCCTGTACCAGGGCCGCGCCTACAAGTCGTACCGCGGCATGGGCTCGGTCGGCGCGATGGGCCGCGGCTCGGCGGACCGCTACTTCCAGGGCGACATCAAGGACCAGATGAAGCTCGTGCCCGAGGGCATCGAGGGTCAGGTGGCCTACAAGGGCCCGGCGAAGGACGTCATCCACCAGCTCGTCGGCGGCATCAAGGCGGCCATGGGTTACACCGGATCGCCGACCATCGAGGCGCTGCGCAAGAACTCCAAGTTCATCCGCATCACCAACGCAGGCCTGCGCGAGAGCCACGTCCACGACGTGACCATCACGCGCGAGGCGCCGAACTACCCGACGCGCTGAGAGGGCCGCAGGGCCTAAAACCGTGACCCCTGCCGCCCGCGTCCAGACCGCGATCGAGGTGCTCGACCTCGTGATCGAGGCGGCGCGCTCCAACGGGGCGCCCGCCGACCGGCTGATCTCCGAATGGTTCCGCGCGCGCCGCTGGGCGGGCAGCGGAGACCGGCGCGCGGTGCGCGAACTCGCCTACCGTGCCATCCGCGCCTGCGGTGAGATCCCCGCCAACGGCCGCGCCGCGATGCTGCGGGTGGCGGCGGACGATGCGCAGCTTGCCGCGCTGTTCGACGGTTCGCGCCATGCACCTGCACCCATCGACCCGGTCGAGCCCGTCGCTTCCGGCGGCGTCGCGCCTGCATGGCTGATGGCGCGGTTCGCCGCCAGCGGCGTCGACAGCCCTGAGGCGCTGCTCGACCGCGCCCCGCTCGACATCCGCGTCAATACGCTCAAGGCCGGACGTCTGGATTTGCCCGAGGGCGCGGTGAAGGTCGCGCCTGTGAACGGCTGGCGCTATCCGCCCGAGACCAAGATCGAGCAGTCCGAAGCCTATCTTCAGGGCATGATCGAAGTGCAGGACGCGGGCTCGCAGCTTACCTGTGAGGTCGTCGCGGCGCGGCCCGGCGAGACGGTGATCGACCTGTGCGCCGGAGCAGGGGGCAAGACGCTCGCGCTCGCCGCGGCGATGCAGAACGAGGGCGCGCTGATCGCCTGCGATGCCGACCGGGCGCGCCTTTCGCGCCTTGCGCCGCGGGCCGAGCGGGCTGGGGCGAGCAATATCGAGACAGTGCTGCTCGACGCCAATCGCGAGATGCAGGCGCTCGACCGCTTCGTCGGCAACGCCGACGCCGTGCTCGTCGATGCGCCGTGCTCCGGGACCGGGACATGGCGGCGCAACCCGGAAGCGCGCTGGCGGCTGACCGACAAGCAGCTCGATCGCTACGCGGCGATCCAGTCCCGCCTGCTCGACGTGGCGGCGACGCTGGTGAAGTCGGGCGGGCGGCTGGTCTTCGTGACCTGCTCGCTGCTCGACGCCGAAGGGGCGGATCAGGCGACGGCCTTCCTCGCCCGCCACCCCGGCTGGCGCGCCGAGCTGCCCGTGCTGCCCGCCGGGACCGTTCGCGGAAGCGGGCTCAGATTGTCTCCGTCCCATGACGAAACCGACGGCTTTTTCGTCGCGCGCTTCATTCGGCTGTGATAGCGTCACCGGCATGATGAGGACGAAGACCTCGGCCAAGGACCTGCTGATGCGTTATACGCCCGTTGCTATCGCTCTTTCCCTGCTAGCCGCCACGTCCTCCAGCGTCCTCCTGTCGCAACCGCCCGCGCAGCTCGACCCGCGCGCGTCCGCGCTGCTGACCGAAGGCCATGCCGCCGCCGCGGCGGGCAATCTCAACGGTGCGATCGACGCCTATGAATCGGCGCTGACGGTGGAGCCGGGCAGCGTCGAGGTGCTGCTCTCGCTGGCCGACGCCACGCGCCGCCAGGGCATGCAGGGCAAGGCGCTGCACTACTACCGCGTCACGCTCGCCAGCGATCCGCGCAATGTCGTCGCTCTTGCGGGCGAAGGCATGGCGCTGGCGGAGAAGGGCGCGACCGAGAAGGCCAACCGCAACCTCGCGCGTCTCCAGACCCTGTGCGGCAAGGATTGCGCAGAGACGCGCACGCTGGCCACGGCCATCGCCAAGGGGCCTGCTCCGCGCATGGTCACAGCAGATGCGGTGACGCCCAAGACGGCGGTTTCGGAAAACTGAGGCCTCGTCGTCCCGGACTTGATCCGGGACCGTGAGCTGTCTTTAGGCGGGTGTTCTCAGCGGGGGCTTCGATAAGCTCAGGGTGAGCGGCACACACACACCTTCGTCATTGCGAGCGTAGCGAAGCAATCCAGCGGCGTATGCCAACCGTGGATTGCTTCGCTGCGCTCGCAATGATTATGTGATAGAAACCCGCTCAGGCTGAGCCTGTCGAAGCCCCCACGCGCAGGGCGCGCCTAAAGACAGCCCACGGTCCCCGCCTTCGCCGGGACGACGCCAAGCGCGAATTCAGATCAGCGCCTTGAACTCTTCTACCACGGCCCGATAGACGCGCTTCTTGAACGGCACGATCAGGTCGGGCAGCAGTTCGGCGTCGATCCACTTCCAGTCGTTGAACTCGGCCGGCTGGTGCGCATTGAGGTCGATGTCGGCGTCCTTGCCCTCGAACCGGGCGAGGAACCAGTGCTGGCGCTGGCCGCGATACTTGCCCTTCCACAGCTTGCCCATCAGCTCGGCCGGAAGGTCGTAGAGCAGTTCCTCGCGCGTCTGGGACAGCAGCGTGGCGTGATCGCGAGAGACGCCGGTTTCTTCCCAAAGCTCGCGGAGCGCGGCTTCCTTGAGGTCTTCGCCATCATCGACGCCGCCTTGCGGCATCTGCCAGAAATCGCCTTCCTTGGTGTCGATACGCTTGCCCACGAAGACCTTGCCGTCAGCGTTGACGAGCATGACTCCCACGCAGGGGCGATACGGCAGGGACGAGAAGTCAGTCATGGAAATAGGCAAATCCGGAATGAATGGGAGCGGCTCTCTACGCGATTCGGCAGGAAATGCACCCGTGCGTCGGCCATGATGGCAAGATGGCCGAAGGGCGCGCGCTTGGCTAGCCGGTATTGACTGTCCGCAGTTGAGGTTCACACTCATGCCCATGGCGATAAATGCAATGTTTGTTCGCCCAAGGGAAAACTAATTTGTAAATGGGAACCTGAGTCCGCAGCCTCGTCACAAGAAAACCGGCGCGGACCGGCGCGAGAGGATCGAGCATGGCGACACTGGCCGCAGAGGACGGGTACGGGCACGATACCAGAGCATCCAGCGACACGCCCGAAGCGGTCGTCGTCCGCTTCGCAGGCGACTCGGGTGACGGGATGCAGCTGACCGGCGGGCAGTTCACGCTTTCCACTGCGCTGGCGGGCAACGATCTGGCGACCTTCCCAGACTTTCCGGCAGAGATCCGCGCGCCGCAGGGCACGCTGTTCGGCGTCTCCGCGTTCCAGATCAACTTCGGCTCGCAGGAGATCACGACGGCGGGCGACGCGCCGGACGTGCTGGTGGCGATGAACCCTGCGGCGCTGAAAGTGAACGTCGCCGCGCTCAAGCCGGGCGGGCTGGTGATCGCCGACACCGGGGAGTTCAACAAGCGCAACCTCGAAAAGGCGAAGTACGCGGAGGACCCGCTGGAGGACGGCAGCCTCGCGAAGTGGGATGTGCTGGCCTTCGACATCTCGGCGCTGACGCTGGAAGCGGTGAAGCCCTTCGGCCTCGGCAACAAGGAGGCGCTGCGCTGCAAGAACATGTGGACGCTGGGTCTGGCGCTCTGGATGTTCGACCGCGACCGGCAGCCGCTGGTCGACTGGCTCAACGCCAAGTTCGCGAAGAACCCGGTGCTGGCCGAGGCGAATATCGCCGCGCTCAATGCGGGCCATGCCTATGGCGAGACGGCGGAACTGGCCGGTCCGCTGAGGAAGCTGCACATCGACCCGGTGCCTTCCGAGCCCGGCCTCTACCGCACGGTGACGGGGGCGGAGGCGGTCTCGCTCGGCCTTGTCGCGGGGGCGCAGCTTGCGGGGTTGCCGATGTTCTTCGGCGGCTATCCGATCACACCCGCCTCCGCCGTGCTCCACAATCTCGTCAAGATGAAGGAGTTCGGCGTCACCACCTTCCAGGCGGAGGACGAGATCGCCGCGATCTGCGCCGCAATCGGGGCGTCTTATGCCGGGCAGCTGGGCGTCACGTCCTCGTCCGGCCCCGGCATCGCCCTGAAAGGGGAGGCGATGGGGCTGGCGATCATGACCGAGCTGCCGCTGGTCATCGTCAATTCGCAGCGCGGCGGGCCTTCCACCGGCCTTCCGACCAAGACCGAGCAGTCCGATCTCTATCAGGCGGTCTATGGTCGCAACGGCGATGCCCCGTTGCCGGTGATCGCGGCGCGCTCGCCGGCTGACGCCTTCGAATGTGCTATAGAGGCCTGCCGCATCGCCACGCGGTTCATGACCCCGGTGATCCTGCTGACCGACGGCTACATCGGCAATGCCTCCGAGCCGTGGAAGGTGCCCGATCCGGCGGCGTTCGAGCCGTTCCCCGTGGCGTTCCTGAGCGAACCCAACGGGCCGGAGGACAAGGTGCTGCCCTTCAAGCGGGACGCGCGCGGCGTCAGGCCGTGGATCAGGCCGGGGACGGCGGGGCTCATGCATCGCATCGGCGGGATCGAGAAGGCCATCGACACCGGCAACATCGACTATGCCCCAGACGTCCATCAGGCCCAGACCGATGCGCGCAAGGCCAAGGTGGAGGGGATCGCAAAGTCGGTCCCGCCGCAGGAGGTGGCGATCGGCGATGCGAAGGCGAAGCTGGCGGTGGTGGGCTGGGGCTCCACTTTCGGGCCGATCCATCAGGCGGTGCGGCGGGCGCGGCGCAGGGGGCTCGACGTCAGCCACATCCACGTCCGGCATATCTGGCCGCTGCCGGAAAACCTCGGCGAACTGCTCGGCGGGTTCGGCAGCGTGTTGGTGCCGGAGATGAACACCGGCCAGTTCAAGACCCTGCTGCGCGACCAGTTCCTGATCGACGCGGTGCCGCTCAGCAAGACCAGCGGCCAGCCCTTCGCCATCGCCGAGATCGAGGCCGCCATCGGCACCTTCTTTGATGTCATCCCGGATAACGAAGGCGGCGAGGTTCCGGTCAACGAAGCCCAGCTTCCCGCCCCTGAAATCGAACAGCCCTGAGCGAGAAAGGCCGATCATGAACGACATGACCCCGATCCAGACCACGCTCAAGGACTGGGAGACCGACCAGGAAGTGCGCTGGTGTCCCGGTTGCGGCGACTATGCGATCCTGAAGGCGGTGCAGCGCACGCTGCCGATGCTGGGCGCGGATCCGAAGAACACCGTCTTCGTCTCCGGCATCGGCTGCTCCAGCCGGTTCCCGTACTATGTGGAAAGCTATGGCTTCCACACCATCCACGGCCGTGCGCCTGCGGTGGCGACGGGGATCAAGCTGGCGAACCCGGAACTCGACGTGTGGATAGTCACCGGCGACGGGGACGGCATGTCGATCGGCGGCAACCACACGATGCACGTCCTGCGCCGCAATCTCGACTGCCAGATCCTGCTGTTCAACAACGAGATCTACGGGCTGACCAAGGGGCAGTACTCACCCACCAGCCGCGTCGGTACGCCATCGCCGACTTCGCCCATCGGCTCGGTGGATCGGCCCGCGAGCCCCTGCGCCTTCGCGCTGGGGGCAGGGGCGCGGTTCGTGGCGCGCGGGTATGACGTGTCGAAGGATCTGCCCGAAGTGCTGAAAGCGGCCTATCTCCACAAGGGGGCGGCGTTCCTGGAGATCTTCCAGAACTGCATCGTCTACAACAAGGACCGCTTCGACGACTTCACCGCCAAGGCCGTGGCGGCGGACATGCAGATCGTCTGCCAGCATGGCGATCCGCTGCTTTTTGCCAAGAGTACCAAAGGCTTGGCGCTCGATCTTGAGACGCTGTCGCTCAAGGTCGTCGATGTGGCGGACGGGGACTGGACGGCGGCGGGCGTGGCGGTCCACAATGTCCGCAACCGGGGCCTCGCGCACATGCTGGTGGAGATGCCCTTCGGCCCGTTCCCGATGGCACTGGGCGTGATCTACGATGATCCCGCGCCGACGTTCGAGAGCGCCGTCGTCGCCGAGCGGGCGAGCCTGATCTCCGGCAAGAGCGCCGATCTCGGCAAGCTGCTGGGCAAGGGGCAGACGTGGACCGTCGCCTGATCCGCTGACACCTTGTCCCCGGCACCTTGCTAACGCGCATCGCGGACCCGATAAAGGTTCGCGATGCAACTCCCTGCCTTTCATGGATAACCTCACGCACAGCCTCGTCGGCTGGGCGCTCGCCGAAACCGGGCTCAAGCGCCTGACCCGCAAGGGGCTGGCCGCCTGCGTGCTTGCCGCGAACATGCCGGACATCGATGTGTTCTTCGGCTGGTCGTCATGGGCGCCGCTGGCGATGCACCGCGGGTTCACGCATGGCCTCGTCGGCGGCGTGCTGCTGATGCCGCCGCTGCTGGCGGGGCTGCTGTGGCTGCTGGACCGCTGGCAGGTCTCGCGGGGGAGCGCTTTCGCCAGCGGCTTGCCGATGCGCTTCGGCTGGTTGCTGGCCCTGTGCTATCTGGGCGCGCTGACGCATCCGCTGCTGGACCTGCAGAACACTTATGCCGTCCAGCTGCTCTCCCCGGCGAGCGAGCGGTGGTTCCATACCGACGGCCTGTTCATCATCTCGCCCTGGCTGCTGGCGATGCTGGGCGCGGGGATCTGGCTGTCGCGGCGGCGGCAGTGGGGCGGGCCTGCGACGGCCGCACTGGCGGGCGTGATCGGCTTCATCGGCGTCAACATCGCCATTTCCGCGCAGGCATGGGCGGCGCCCGGGATTGACGCCGACCGCATCTTCGCCGCGCCCGAGCCGCTGCTGTTCTGGCGACGGGAGATGGTGTGGCGGCAGGCCGGGACGATCACGCACGCACGCTACGACCCGCTGGGGCAGGGGCTTTCGGAGGTCTCTGCGCCTGAGCTCGACAACATGGGCGACCCGCTCGTCCAGCGGGCGGCCGTGGCGACGCCGGAGGTTCGCAAGTTCCTTGCTTGGGCTCAGATGCCGGTGGCGCGGATCGAGCGGCGGGCCTGTTCCGCCACCGTCACTTTCGGTGATGCGCGGTTTTCCGGGCCTCGCGTAGTCGGCAGCTTCGCGGTTGCCGCCGATGTGCCTACGCCCGGTCCGGGCTGTCCGCCTCGCTGAGCTCCTCCTCGATCGCCTTTGCGGGCCGGTGGAGCAGGGCGCTCGCCAGGAAGGCCCAGCCGGCGCCGCCGAGCCAGCCTGCAATCACGTCGCTCGGCCAGTGGACGCCCAGCCAGACGCGGCTCCAGGCGATGGCGAGGCTGAGCGCCATGGCCGCGCCGATCAGCGTCCAACGCACGGAAATCCGCGGGCTCAGCGCTGCAAACGCCAGCGCCATCGCGATATAGACCACCGCCGCGCCGAAGCTGTGACCGCTCGGGAAACTGTGCCCGCCCGCTTCGGTCAGGTGCGGCACGATTTCCGGCCTCTCGCGCCCGACCAGTGCCTTGAGCGCGCCGCTGACCAGCCATCCGCTGATGACGGTGAGGGTGAAAAGCGCGGCTTCCCGGCGCAGTTTCAGGAACAGCAGGCCGACCACTGCGGCAATGGCGAGGAGGTTGCGCAGCAGCACCCCGCCGAGTGCCGTCACGTCGCGCACCATCTCCAGCAATTTGGTGGAACCGCGCGGGGCGAGCGTATCATCGCGCCAGAAAAGCAGGCCCGCCCGGTCCAGCATTTCGGCCTGTCCGCCATGCACCGCCAGCGTGCACAGAACGACACCTAGCCAGCACAGAGCGCCACAGAGCAGCGCCTTGCGGCGATCTATGCGAAACCCATGGGAACTTTGCGCCATCAGGCTATGGAACGCGCATAGAAAAGAGGCGTTGCGCTGCTCATGAGTTCACCCGTCATCGTCTGGCTGCGGCGCGACCTGCGCCTGTCCGACCAGCCTGCCATCGCCGAAGCCGCGCGCAAGGGGCCGGTCGTCCCTGTCTACATCTGTGACGACGAGACGCCGAAGCATCGCGCCATGGGCGGTGCCTCGCGTTGGTGGTTGCACCATTCGCTGGAAGCGCTTGACGCCGCGTTGCGTGAGAAGGGATCGTGCCTGATCCTGCGCCGGGGCCGCAGCGACGAGGTGCTGGCGCAGCTGGCCGAGGAAGTGGGCACGCGCGAAGTCCATGCGCTGTATCATTACGAGCCGTGGTGGCGCAATGCCGAGAGGGCGGTGGGCAAGGCGCTCGACCTCCATCTGCACCATGGCAACTACCTTGCTCCGCCCGGCTCCATCACCACCGGGTCGGGCGGGCTCTACAAGATCTACACTCCGTTCTGGCGGGCGCTGCGCGAACACATGCCGCCGCCTGAGCCGCAGCGCCGTCCGCAGACCATTGCCGCACCGACGCAGTGGCCGAAGTCCGACACGCTGGCCGACTGGAACCTGCTGCCGAGCAAGCCCGACTGGGCGGGCGGCCTGCGCGACATGTGGCGGCCGGGCGAGGCGGGGGCGCATCGCAACCTGAGCGCTTTCGTGGACGAGGCCGCCGCCTACGAACGCCAGCGCAACCTGCCGTCGGTAGAGGGCACCTCGCAACTCTCGCCGCACCTGCACTTCGGCGAACTCTCCCCGGCGCAGGTCTGGCATGCGGTGGCGGATGCGGGCGGATCGGTCGGCACGTTCCTGGGCGAGATCGGCTGGCGCGACTATGCGCAGAACGTGATCCTGCAGTATCCCGACTACGGCAGCCGCTACGCCCGCGACCCCTTCGGCGACTTCCCGTGGCGGCGCAGCCAGCGCGATCTGGAGGCGTGGCAGCAGGGGCGCACCGGCTATCCCATCGTCGATGCCGGGATGCGCCAGCTGTGGCACACCGGCTGGATGCACAACCGCGTGCGCATGATCGCCGCCAGCTTCCTCATCAAGCATCTGCTGATCGACTGGCGCGAGGGCGAGCAGTGGTTCTGGGATACGCTGGTCGATGCCGACTACGGCAACAACGCGGTGAACTGGCAATGGACCGCCGGGTCGGGCGTGGACGCCAACATGTTCGTGCGGATCATGGCGCCGCTGACCCAGTCGGAGAAGTTCGACGCGGCGGCCTATATCCGCGAGTGGGTGCCGGAGCTGGCGGACCTGTCGGACGCCGATATCCATGATCCGCCTGCGGGGAAGCGACCGAAGGGCTATCCGGACAGGGTGATCGAGCATCGTGAGGCGCGGGAGCGGGCGCTGGCGGCTTGGCAGCGGGCGAAGGGATAGTGCAGTTCCTCCCCGGCACGGGGAGGGGGAGGAATGGCGAAACCTTGCGCGACTCGCGCTTTCGTGATGCACTGCGTTTCATAATAAGGTGTCCGCGCCGTAATCGTGCGCGTGAGTGAGAACATATCCCGATCCCGAAAAGGAGTGCCCGTGATGAGAGGCATCTTTCTTCTTTTCGCCGTCGCGGCTTACGCGATCTTCTTCGTGACGTTTCTCTATCTGGTCGGTTTCGTGGGCAACCTGCCGCGGCTTCCGGTGACGGTGGATCGCGGACCGCAGGGCAGTGTCCTTGCCGCCGTGGTGGTGGACCTGTTCCTGATCGCGCTGTTCGGCGTGCAGCACAGCGTCATGGCGCGGCAGGGCTTCAAGCGGGCCTGGACGCGCATGGTGCCCGAGCCGCTGGAGCGCAGCATCTACGTCCTGTGCGCGAGCGTGGTGCTGATCGTGCTCTTCGCGTTCTGGCGACCGATCCCGGCGAACATCTGGACCGTGACGAACCCGGCGGGCGCGGCGGTGCTCTGGGTGCTGTTCGCCGTCGGGTGGTTGCTCGTGCTGCTGAGCACCTTCCTCATCAATCACTTCGAACTCTTCGGGCTCCAGCAGGTGTACCTCCATGCCCGGGGGCAGAGCGCCGCCGCGCCGCGGTTCCGGCAGCCGCTGTTCTATCGATTCGTGCGCCATCCGCTCTATTCGGGCTTCCTCATCGCCTTCTGGGCGACCCCGGCGATGAGCGGCGGGCACCTGCTGCTGGCGCTGGGCATGACGGCCTACATCCTGATCGCCATCGGCTACGAGGAGCGCGATCTGGTCGGGCTGTTCGGACGCGATTACGAGGATTACCGCGCGAAAGTCGGCATGCTGGCGCCGCGCTGGGGCAGGGACTGACCGGTCGGAAGCGCCTGCCGTCTCCTGCAATATGGCACCCGCACCTGAACAATTGCCCAACACGCTTTTCGAGTCCATGATCGGCGCATGAACGCGCAAGCGCCGGGCAGAGGTGGGGAACTGGTAGAAGGGGGACGCGCCATCGGCGTCGGCCCCCAATGGTTCGCGCGGCTGTGGTCCGGCGGGGTCCACCGCATTCTCGATCGCATCGACATGGGGCTGGAGCGCGGCTCGATCATGACGACGCTGCCCGGCGGCGAGACGCGGCTGCTCGGCGGACGGCAGCAGGGCTTCGACGCGACGGTCGATATCAAGAGCTGGCGCGCGCTGCTGCGTCTGGCGACTTCGGGCTCGGTGGGCTGGTATCAGGCGTGGGATCTGGGCGAATGGGAAAGCCCGGACCCGGTCCCGCTCTTCGCTCTGTTCATGGACAATGCCGTGGCGCTGGGAGACACCGGGCGCGCGCACGGGCCGTGGCGGCTGCTGTCGCGCATGCTCCATGCGCTTCACCGCAACACCCGGCGCGGGTCGCTGAAGAACATCCACGCGCATTACGATCTCGGCAACGACTTCTACGAGCAGTGGCTGGGCGAGACGATGCTCTATTCGAGCGCTCTGTACGAGGACGTGGAGCCGGGGCCGAACGCCTACAGCCAGTTCGTGACCGAACTCGACGTGGCGCAGTCGGCCAAGGCAGGCGCCATCATCGAGCGGCTGGAGCTAAAGGCCGGGCAGCGGGTGCTGGAGATCGGCTGCGGCTGGGGCACGCTGGCGGCCTTCGTCGCCAGCCACGACGCCGTGCATGTCGACGCGATCAGCCTCTCGGACGAACAGCTCGCCTTCGCGCGCGGCCGCTGGACGGCGGAGCAGGGCAGCGTCGACTTCCGCAAGCAGGACTATCGCGACGTCGATGGCCAGTACGACGCCATCGTCTCGGTCGAGATGGTGGAGGCGGTGGGGCGGGCCTACTGGCCGGATTTCCTCGACTGTATTGCGCGCAACCTCAAGCCCGGCGGGCGGGCGGCGCTGCAGCTGATCTCGATGCCGGATGCGATCTTCGAAGGCTATGCCCGCAGCGCCGACTTCATTCAGACCTTCATCTTCCCCGGCGGCATGCTCATCAAGGAGAGCGAGTTCCGCGCCTTGGCGAAGGAGCGGGGGCTCAGGTGGCAGGACCGGCGCGGTTTCGGGCCGGATTATGCGCGGACCTTGCGGCAGTGGCGCGAGAACTTCGATCAGGCCGTGGAGGAAGGCCGCCTGCCGCGCGGCTTCGACGAGCGCTTCGTGCGGCTATGGCGGTTCTACCTGATGTACTGCGAGGGCGGGTTCCTCGGCGGCGGGATCGACGTGGCGCAGGTGACGCTGGTCAAGGGGTAGGCGCTCGTCGTCCTGAGCGATCGCAGGGCGTCATTTCCCCTGCTTCGTCCATCTCCCCTTGGGTCGTCATTGCGAGCGTAGCGAAGCAATCCAGCGGCATAGGCCAACCCTCGATTGCTTCGCTGCGCTCGCAATGACGAGGTGTATGGAGGTCACCTCGACCGGCCATCCCCGTTCCAGCGGCTCATCACCGCATCCAGATCCATCGGCTCCAGCAGCTTCTCGAAAGCACAGCCGACCAGCCCGTTGTCCCACCAGGCGACCTTGGCCTGCAACGCATCCTCGCGCCCCGGCAGGGTCAGCCAGCACATCGTGCGCGGCGCGATGGGGGCCATCGCAGTCGCCGAGAAGCCGGAGAGCGAGAGGTCGCGCACCGCCGTCTGGAAGCTCTTGGAACCGGAGGGGCGCAGCGTGGCGGGAATCGAGATGCGATTGCGGATCGCGCTGCGGTCTTCCTGCGCCGCAGCGGCGTAACGTTCCTTCTGGGTGTCGACCATCGGCGACCTCACACGTTTCGACGGCTCAGAACCGTCAGTTCAGCGCAAGGTGTCCCAGAATGGGGTTACGATCCACTTACTGCGGCTGGTTAACGGTTTCCCGGTGTCCCGACGCGAACTGCTCGGACAGCAGGGCGACCATGCGGTTGGCCACCGCTTCGGGCGGCTTGACCGATGCCGGAGCCTCGCCCGGATAAGCCCGCGCACGCATGGCGGTGCGGGTGGCGCCGGGGTTGACGATGGCGACGCGGATCTTCGAGACCTTGGCGGTTTCCTGCGCGTAGCAGTCCAGCAGCACCTCGAACGCGGCCTTTGTGGCGCCGTATGCGCCCCAGTAGGCGCGGGGCGCTTCGGCGACCGTGGAGGTCATGCCGATGACGCGCGCGTCCGGGCTCTTCTTCAGCAGCGGATCGAAGTTCGCGATCAGCGCCTGCGTGGCGAGGACGTTGGTGGTCAGCGCCTTGTTGAAGGCGCGCTGGTCGATGTCGGCGACGCTGGTCAACTCGGGCAGGATCGCCGCGTTGATGACCAGTACGTCGAGCTTGCCCCAGCGGTCCTGCACGGCGCTGGCGAGGCGGGCGATGCCGTCCGGCTCGACCAGGTCGACCGGCGCGATGGTGGCCGATCCGCCCGCCTGGTAGATGCGCTCCTCGACGCCTTCCAGCGCCCTGGTGTCGCGCCCGGTCAGGACGACGTGCGCGCCCTGTGCCGCAAGCGCCACCGCGGTGGCCTCGCCGATGCCCCGGCTGGCGCCGGTGACGAGCGCGACCTGTCCCTCGAACTGACTTTCCGGGGCCTTGCTCACGCCGCGTTCAGTTCCGCGACGCGGTCGGAGAAGTCGGTCAGCTTGGTCGGATAGTCGCCGGTGAAGCAGGCGTCGCAGAACTGCGGGCACTTGTTGGCGCGCTTTTCCTCGCCCACCGCGCGGTACAGGCCGTCGATGGAGACGAAGGCAAGGCTGTCGGCCTTGATGAAGTCCGCCATCGCCTCGGTGTCCATCGTCGCGGCGAGCAGCTTGGAGCGCTCGGGCGTGTCGACGCCGTAGAAGCACGAATGCTCGGTCGGCGGGCTGGCGATGCGCATGTGGACTTCCGCCGCGCCCGCATCGCGCATCATCTCGACGATCTTCTTCGACGTCGTGCCGCGCACGATCGAATCGTCGATGAGGATGATGCGCTTGCCTTCCACGATGGCGCGGTTGGCATTGTGCTTGCGCTTCACGTCGGCATGGCGCGCGGCGTCGCCCGGCTGGATGAAGGTGCGGCCCACGTAGTGCGAGCGGATGATGCCCAGCTCGAACGGGATGCCCGACTGCTGCGCGTAGCCGATGGCGGCGGGGACGCCGCTGTCGGGGACGGGGATCACCACGTCGGCGTCGGCGAAGGCTTCCTTGGCCAGCTCCATGCCGATCTGCTTGCGCACCTGGTAGACCGAGCGGCCGTCCATGACCGAATCGGGGCGCGAGAAGTAGACGTGCTCGAAGATGCACGGGCGCGGCGCTGGGTTGCCGAACGGGCGGTGGCTGGAGATCGTGCCCTTGTGGTCGACCTGCACCAGCTCGCCCGGCTCGATCGAGCGGACGAACTCGGCGCCGATCACGTCGAAGGCGACGGTTTCCGAGGCGAAGACGGTGGCGTCGCCGATGCGGCCCATCACCAGCGGGCGGATGCCCAGCGGGTCGCGGCAGGCGATCATGCCCTCTGCGGTCGTGCAGATCAGCGAGTAGGCGCCCTCGACCATGCGCAGTGCATCGACGAAGCGGTCGAGCAGCGTGGGATAGCGGCTGGTGGCGACGAGGTGGATGATGACCTCGGTGTCCGAGGTCGACTGGAAGATCGAGCCCTTGGAAACGAGATCGCGCTTCAGCATCATCGCGTTGGAGATGTTGCCGTTGTGGGCGATCGAGAAGCCGCCTGCGGCAAGGTCGGCGAACAGCGGCTGCACGTTGCGCAGGCCCGAGCCGCCGGTGGTGGCGTAGCGCACGTGGCCCGAGGCCATCGAGCCGGGGAGGGTGTCCACCTCCTTCTGGCTGAACACCTGCGCAACGTGGCCGATGCCGCGATGCGAGTGGAACTCAGCCCCGGAGAAGCTGGTGATGCCCACCGCCTCCTGCCCGCGATGCTGGAGGGAATGGAGCCCGGCGGCGGTGATGGCCGCAGCTTCCTTGGCTCCGATAACGCCGAAAATCCCGCACTCTTCGCGCAGTTTGTCCCCATCGGCATCACGAAAGGGGTGAGTCATGTTCATGGTATCGTCCAGCCCGACTGGCGCGTCAAAACGCGTCGCGCATTTGGCTGCGATCGCTCCGAAAAGCAAGGGGGAAGGGATGGGCTGTGGATGGGGCGGCTTCCTGCGCCTGTCCCGTGACGGGAAGATGACGGGATGCCGTGCGGTTCAGCCCGGCAGCGTCCCCGTCTGCCGCAGCGCCTCGCCCAGCGCGAGCGCGGCGGAGGTGGCGAGGTTCATCGAGCGGACCTCTGGCCGCATCGGCAGGCGCACGCGGGCGTCGCAGGCGTCGGAGACCTCGGCGGGCACGCCTGCGCTCTCCTTGCCGAAGATCAGGATGTCGTCGGGCCGGAACGGGAAGGCATAGGCGGATTCGCTGCTCTTGGTGGTGAACAGCACCAGCCGCGCCGCGCCGACGGTCTCCCGAAATGCCGCGAAACCGGCATGGCGGGTGATGCTGACGTGGTCGATGTAGTCCATCGCGGTGCGCCTCACGCGGCGGTCGTCCCATGCGAATCCCATCGGCTCGATGAGGTCCACCGCCGCCCCCATGCACGCACCGAGACGCAGGACGGCGCCGACGTTTCCGGCGATTTCAGGTTCGAACAGGGCAATGCGCATCGCGGCTGATTGCCGGTGTCGGGTGCGTGTTGCAAGCCTGTGGGGGCGGTTTCGACGTGGAGAGTGCGGGAATGCGGGTCACTGCTCTCCAGCACTTACGACCGGGCGCGGTACCCAGATGGTGCATGATAACCCATCGGTTGCAGGCCCGCCGTCTGGCAGCCGAGTCCGCTTGAAGCAGCCTCCGAGCGGAAACTCGCGGCTGAGCCATCGGCCCTCGGGCGTATCCTGCTCGTAGGGTGGGAGTTTCGCATGCTCCAGAAAGGTCCAGAGCCGCGCGGCCGTGTCGCCCACGCAGATATATTTATGGCTGTCTTCCGTGTCGCTCACTTCGCCCGCAGCAACCGCGTTTTCCAGGCACGCTTCCATCAGACCGGGCACCTGCTCGGGAAAGGTGGGCGTGTCTGAAGCGGCAATTGCCATGGCGGCGGCAAGGATCAGGATCATGCAACGACCCTGCCGAGTTTGTCCAATGCGGACAAGTATCAAGGTTGTAAGCGGTCTGCCGGTTACAACGTGTCCGCAACGGTCGCGCCGTTGTTGCCCGCCTCGATCAGCAGAACCTCGGCAAGGGCATGGGGGCGGGTGTTCATCACCTGATGGCCGGCGTCGATCGTGACCGTGCGCTCCGTGCCGAAGCGTTCGGCGAATACGTTTTGCCAGGCAGGCGGAAGGATATTGTCACGCAGGCACAGCACGAAAGTCGATGCTACGGCGTCGAGCCCATCATAGTTCCATGCGGTGTAGGCGTAGGTCTGCAGCGGCCACTGATCACTTCCGAGCCTGCCGAGGAACGCGGCCTTGGTCGGCAGGTCCATGTCGTTGCAGAACATCGCATCGTAGCGGTGTTCCATCGGGGTGGTCTTCGGGTCCATCGGCCAGCCGACTTCGTCGGGGTTCTCTCCCCTGATGCCGTCACCGATCATCCGGGCCACGGATTGGTTGGGCAGGGGAATGGAGCAGGAAACGAAGATGCAGCGCCTGAACAGCCGGGGCCTGCGCGTCATCATCAGGGCCATCGCCTGCCCGGCCTGTGAATGTCCCACAAGGACGACGTCCGTCAGGCCGCTCGCTTCGATGTCTCCGATCAGCTCGTCGGCGACATCTTCAAGGGTCAAATCGTCCGAGCGGCGATCGCGCTTCGATCCGCATCCGGGCACGTCGAGGGTCAGGACATTGGCTATGTCGTTGCTGCCTTGTGCGTGCAGCGCCGCAATCGTCTCCGCCCAGACCCAGCTTCCCTGTCCGCCGCCGTGAAGAAATGCGAAGTTCATGGTCATGGCTCTCCTCCGCCGCGATCGTGGCCTTTCCGTGCGGTCGGGAAAAGCAGGGCGGCCAGTCATCGCTGCGGCGGCTGAGGGCGATTTCCCTCCACCCGGGAACCATCGCCGCCCCCCATGCCTTGCCAGCGACACTTGCGCATCCTAATGCCTCAACGCCTCTGCAAGACGGACCCCCTCGCTTGATCCTATCCCCTTTCGAATGGACGATCGCGAAGCGCTACATGCTGCCCGGCAAGGGTGAGCGCTTCATCGCCCTGGTCGCCGGCATCAGCCTCGTCGCGGTCATGCTCGGCGTCGCCGCGCTGGTCATCGTCATGAGCGTGATGAACGGCTTTCGCGCCGAGCTTTTCGACAAGATCGTCAATCTCAACGGCCACGCCATCATCCAGGCCTACGGCGGCCGCCTCGACAACTGGCAGGGCGTCCTTCAGGACGTGCGCAAGACGCCCGGCGTCGTGCGCGCCTCGCCGCTGATCGAGCAGCCGCTGCTGGCCAGCTTCAACGGCCGGGTCGAGGCGATCATCGTGCGTGGCAACACCAACGAGGACATCACCCGCATCGCCGACAAGGTGAAGGCGGGCAACCTCGGCGAACTCAAGCCCGACAGCGACAACGTCGCCATCGGCAAGCAGCTTGCCCAGAACCTCGGCGCGCAGGTGGGCGACGTCATCACCATCATCAATCCGCAAGGGCGCTCCACGCCCTTCGGCACGGTGCCGCGCCAGATCGCCTATCGCGTGGCGGCCGTGTTCGAGATCGGCGTCTACGACTACGACAACGCCTTCGTGGTCATGCCCATGCAGGACGCGCAGACGCTGCTGCTGACCGGCGACCAGATCGGCATGATCGAGGTGACGACCAGCAACCCCGACCGGGTGGGAGAGATCCTCGCCCCGCTTACCCGCCAGCTTGCGGGCCGCGCCGTGGTGACCGACTGGCGCACCATCAACGCCTCTTTGTTCGAGGCCCTGGCGGTGGAGCGGGTGGCGATGTTCGTGATCCTCTCGATCATCGTCCTCGTCGCGGTGTTCAACATCCTGTCCTCGCTCATCATGCTGGTACGCGCCAAGACGCGCGACATCGCGATCCTGCGCACGATGGGCGCGACGCGGCGCTCGCTGCTGAAGGTGTTCGTGACCGCGGGCTTCTGCATCGGCGCGATGGGGACGGTGGCGGGCGTGGCGATCGGCTTCGTGTTCCTCTACTTCCGCCAGCCGATCGTGCATCTGGTGGAGATCCTGACGGGCCAGAACCTGTGGGATCCCTCGATCCGCTTCCTGACCGAGCTGCCCGCGCGCTCCGACCCGGTGGAGATCGTCACGATCTGCATCATGGCGCTGGTGTTCAGCTTCCTTGCCACGCTCTACCCCGCCTACAAGGCGGCGAGCACCGATCCCGTGCAGGTGCTGCGCTATGAATGATATCGTTGACCCGGTCGTCCGCCTGACCGACGTGACCCGCAGCTTCGAGCAGGGCGGGGTGAAGATCGACGTCCTGCGCGGGGTGAACCTTGAGGTTCGGCCCGGAGAGATCGTCGCGCTGCTCGGTCCATCGGGCTCGGGCAAGTCGACGATGCTGCAGGCGATCGGCCTGCTCGAAGGCGGCTTCGGCGGCAGGATCGAGATCGCGGGCATCGACGCCAGCCGTCTGGGCAAGGACCAGCGCGCGGCGGTGCGGCGCGATCACATCGGCTTCGTCTACCAGTTCCACCACCTGCTGCCGGACTTCAACGCGATCGAGAACGTCGTGCTGCCCCAGCTCATCACCGGCAAGGGCCGCTCCGCCTGCGAGGCGCGGGCGACCGAACTGCTCGAAGCGCTCGGCCTCGGCCAGCGGCTGGAGCACCGGCCGAGCAAGCTCTCGGGCGGCGAGCAGCAGCGCGTCGCGGTGGCCCGTGCGCTCGCCAACCGGCCGCATATGGTGCTGGCGGACGAGCCCACCGGCAATCTGGACGAAGCGACGGCGGACCGCGTGTTCGCGCAGTTCCTCGCGCTCGTGCGCGGAGAGGGCAGCGCCGCGCTCGTCGCCACGCACAACGAGCGGCTGGCGGCGGCGATGGATCGCGTGGTCCGGCTTCACGACGGGGTTCTTACTTAACGGGAGGCGGAACCCCCGTTGCGCTCGCGTTTTTCTTTCCCACATCGAAATACCAGGTGAAAGAAAGGACAGCGCCCATGAGCGACACCCCGTCCACCATCGAGACCAGTGGCCAGACTGGCGGCAACACGCCGCCTCGCTCTTTCGGCTGGGACGACACCGCCGAACTCCACAGGTGCGAGGACGGTGGCGGCCTGTTCCACAACTTCAAGACGATCCGCCGCGGCACCGTGGCAGAACTGATTTCCTTCGTGATGAAGCTGCCGGAAGACAAGCAGGACGACTATGCCATCGAGAAGGACGGCGATCACACCTTCCGCATCGGCGAGATCCGGCACCTGTCGCGCCGGGCCGATTTCCCACTGGCCTGAACAATACAGAGACGTGAAAGCATGACCAAGGACGCCCGCACCATCGCGGACTTCACCGCGACCCTGCCCAATGGCGAGACGATCAGCCTCGCCGACCGGCTGGGCAAGGTGCTGCTGGTGGTCAACACCGCCAGCAAGTGCGGCTTCACCCCGCAGTACGCGGGGCTGGAGGAACTCTGGCGCAAGTACCGCGACCAGGGGTTCGAGGTCATTGCCTTCCCCTGCAACCAGTTCGGCAAGCAGGAGCCCGGCGGCGCGGACGAGATCGCCGCGTTCTGCGAAGTCAACTTCGGCCTCTCGTTCCCGCTGATGGGCAAGATCGACGTCAACGGCGACGCCGCCGCGCCGCTCTACGACTGGCTCAAGGCCGAGGCGCCGGGCCTGCTGGGCTCGAAGTCGATCAAGTGGAA
The DNA here is from genome assembly GCF_021227995.1 of Novosphingobium kaempferiae. Taxonomy (NCBI): domain Bacteria; kingdom Pseudomonadati; phylum Pseudomonadota; class Alphaproteobacteria; order Sphingomonadales; family Sphingomonadaceae; genus Novosphingobium; species Novosphingobium kaempferiae. The sequence continues at coordinate 162,559 of NZ_CP089301.1, read as the reverse complement.
CTTCACCAAGTTCCTCATCGACCGCGAAGGCCGCGTGGTGCGCCGCTATGCGCCGACCGACAAGCCCGCCGCGCTGGAGAAGGACATCGAGGCGCAGCTTCGCGACTGAGGCATCCTGCCGAGGGGGCTTCGACAGGCTCAGCCTGAGCGGGCTTGGTAAGATACATCTGAATCCGCTCAGGCTGAGCTTGTCGAAGCCCCTGCTGCATACGATACACCGGCAATGCACGGGCCCCGGTCTCGGGATGACGAAAGCCTCGAAGACCGCCAACACGGAGTCGCATTTGAACCTTCTTCGCCTCGCGCCGCTGCTCGCGCTCACGGCTGCCGCCTGCTCCCCCATCGCCGCCGCCGGTCCCGTCGCTGCGACGAAGAGCGGGCAGGTGAGGGGCACGGTCGATCATGGCGTGGTAAGCTGGAAGGGCATCCCTTTCGCCGCGCCGCCGGTGGGCGAGCTGCGATGGCGCGCGCCGCAGCCGGTCGCGCCGTGGCAGGGCGTGCGCGATGCCGCCGACTACGGCAGCGACTGCATGCAGAAGCCGTTCCCCAGTGACGCCGCGCCGCTCGGCACGCCGCCCGCCGAGGACTGCCTCTACCTCAACGTCTGGAAGCCGGAAGGCGCGAAGGCGAAGCTGCCGGTGGTGCTGTGGATCTACGGCGGCGGCTTCCTGAACGGCGGTTCCTCGCCGCCGACGTACTCGGGTGCGGAGCTGGCGCAGAAAGGCGTCATGGTGGTGAGCTTCAACTACCGCCTTGCCCGCTTTGGCACGTTCGCGCACCCGCAGCTGACGAAGCAGGACGCCGACAAGGGCCTGCTCGGCAACTACGGCACGCTCGACCAGATCGCCGCGCTGAAATGGGTGCGGGAGAACATCGCGGCCTTCGGCGGCGATCCCGGCAACATCACGCTGATCGGCGAGAGCGCGGGCGGCGTCGCGGTCCACATGCTGCTGACCTCGCCGCTGAGCCGGGGCATGGTGCAGCGCGCGGTCATCATGTCGGGCAGCGACGGCAATTCGCTGATTAAGAGCGACATGGCCAAGGCCGAGCAGATGGGCACCGCCTTCGCCGCCAAGAAGGGCATCGCCGCCTCCGATCCGCAGGCGCTGGCGAAGCTGCGCGCGCTTCCGGCGGACGAGGTGGTGGACAACCTCAACCTCGAAACCATGTTCACCGGGCAGCGGCCTCCGTTCTCGTCCCCCTTCTCGGACGGGCGCATCGGCGTCGACATGCTGCAGGCCTATGCCTCGGGCCAGTTCACCAAGGTGCCGGTCATGGTCGGCGCGACCAGCGACGACATGGATGGGCCGCAAGGGCGCATGATAAAGGGCGCGCGCGATGTCGCGGCGACGCTGACGAAGGCGGGCGTGCCGGTCTACGCCTACCGCTTCTCCTACGTCGCCTCCTCGGTGGACACGCCGGGCGCGGCGCATGCGACCGACATACCGTTCTTCTTCGACACGCAGGCGATCAAGTACGGCAGGGCCGTCACCGCCCGCGACGATGCCATGGGCGATACGATCAGCAATGCACTGGTCGCCTTCGCGAGGACGGGCGATCCGAACGGCGGAAAGCTGCCCGCGTGGCCGCGCTACGATCCGGCGAAGGACGTCATCATGGACTTCGGCGCGGACGGCCACGCTCGCGCCGTGCGCGATCCGTTGACCGCGAAGTAGCGCTCAGACCCCGGCGGCGCGGCGTTCCGCAGCGGCGCGGAAATCGATGGGGTCTTCCTGCACCGGCAAGGGCGCCATGACCGTGCGGTTGCGGCCGAGGCGCTTGGCCTCGTAGAGCGCCTCGTCGGCGGCGGCGAAGCGGGCGGCATGGTCGTCCCCCGGCTCCAGCATGGCGACGCCGACGCTGGCGGTGCAGCGGCGCGAGATGTCGCCGCTGACGTGGCTCCGCGCCTCGAACGCTTCGCGCAGCTTCTCAGCCTTGGCCATGACCGCCTCGGGTGAGGGGGCCTCGATGATCGCGGCGAACTCCTCGCCGCCGACGCGGAAGACGTTGCCCGCGCCCAGCACCTCGCGCGCGACCATCGCCGCGCCGACGATCACCATGTCGCCGAAGCCGTGGCCGTGCTCGTCGTTGATCGCCTTGAACCGGTCGATGTCGAGCAGCGCCACGGCGGTGCAGCCGCCCCGCGTCCCGGTCTGTGCGATGGCTTCCATCCGGTCGTCGAGCGCACGGCGGTTGCCGATGCCCGTCAGCGGGTCGATCGAGGCGAGGCGGTAGTGCTGCGCCGCCAGCTGCTCCCGTCCGAGCGCGGTCAGGAACACGCCGAGCAGCAGGCCCTGCAGCACGATCAGGAAGTTGAACAGCGCGATCGACCAGACCTGCGTCTCCTTCGGCCCGAACGGTGCGGGCAGCGAAAGCGAGAAGGGCGCGCGCAGGATCTCGAAGACGCAGAACACCGCGAAGATCCAGTAGAGCGTCGTCGCCGACTGCAACTGCGGTGCGCGCATCCGCGCGAATTCGCGCGCGGCCAGCCCGTCGAACAGCGCGAAGAGCAGCACGCGCGGCAACATCCGCAGTTCGGGGAAGGCGCCGTCCGCGCCCACCGTCGCCGTGAAGAACAGTACCGCGAGGCAAGGCGCGAGCATCACCAGCGGCAGCGGCTTGCGCCCCGCCGTCACCCGCGCCGCGAGCCAGGCCGAGCCGTAGACCACTGTAAGCGCGAACCAGCCGAGCATGAGGCCGAGCGGCCCCGGCAGCACGTCGGGATAAGTCAGCAGCACACCGGCGGGCACGGCGATCCCGAAGGGCGCGAACTGCCAGCGTCGCTGCGTCGGGCGGCCGTCCTTGAACCATGACAGCAGGATCGCGATGCACATGATCGCGCCGAGGGCGGTGCTGCACGCGGCGATGGTGGTGATATCGGGCAAGGCGCGCGTCAGGCGGTCACTCGAAACGGCAGCGGCAATGCGATCATGGCTATCGGTCGATCCGTCTCGAACAGGGCGTGCGAATCGTCGCGGGACGACGATGTTCAAAGGTGCACATAGCAAAACGTCGTTAACGCTTTGTATTCGTTACGTGCAAGAGCTTCGGTGCGCAACATGTTGCTGGATTACGACTTTTCACGGCTGTTGTCGGGGTGCCGCGATACGTCGTCCGCGCTTCCCGACAGTGTCCCGAATGCCCGGCATTAACCATCCCGACCGGTATCCCCCGTCTTGTCGCACGGTGGTCTTGATCGGGGAGGGGGCGGATGCCTAGATTTACGGGATGCCGCATGCCCCCTTCGTCCCGCTTCGCATCTTCTCCAGCTTCACCATGCTGGACGGCGCGATCGACCCGAAGGCGATCGCCAAGCTGGCCAAGGAGCGCAAGTTCCCCGCCGCGGGCCTGTGCGACCGTAACGGCCTCTACGCCGCGCCGATCTTCGCGGGCGCGGCAAAGGGCGCGGGTGTGCAGCCGGTGGTCGGCACCTTCCTCGCCGTGGCACGGCCCGGTGCGGTCGCGCAGGGCCAGCAGCCGCCGATCGACTGGCTGGCGCTGTTCGCGCAGACCGAGGCGGGCTGGCTCAACCTGTGCCACCATGTCAGCCGCGCCCACCTCGACCGGCCTTCGGAGTTCGACCCGCATGTCGAGCTGGAATCGCTGCGCGGCTACACCGACGGCCTGATCTGCCTGACCGGCGGCAACGAAGGCGCTTTGGCGCGGCTCTATGCGGCTGGTCGCCACGAGCAGGCCGAAAGCTATTGCGACACGCTGCAATCGCTGTTCGGCGACCGCCTCTACATCGAGATCACCCGCACCGGCGAGCCCGAGGAGGACGAGAGCGAGGAAGACCTGATCGCGCTCGCCTACCAGCGCGACATCCCGCTCGTCGGCACCAATCCCGCGCAGTTCTCCGACCGCAGCTTCCACGCCGCTCACGACGCGCTGCTCTGCATCGCGAACTCGACGCAAGTGGACGCGGCGGACCGGCCGCGCTCCTCGTCCGAGCGCTGGGTGAAGCCTGCCGCCGACATGGCGGAACTCTTCGCCGATCTGCCCGAGGCGCTGGCGAACACGCTCGTCGTCGCGCAGCGCTGCGCCTACGTGCCGCCCCGCCGCAAGCCGCTGCTGCCCAGCCTCGCGGGCGACCGCGAGGGCGAGGCGCGGATGCTGGCGGACGATTCGCGACGCGGCCTCGCCATGCGCCTCGCGCCGTACTGGCCGGACGTGACGGAGGCCGAACTCGACGAGGCGATGGCCCTCAAGGGCGACGAACGCCGTGCCGCCTACGAAGTGCTGCGCGAAAAGGGCGTGACCGAGGATTTCCTCGACTACGCCGACCGCCTCGATTTCGAGGTCGGCATCATCGTCGGCATGGGCTTCCCGGGCTACTTCCTGATCGTTGCCGACTTCATCAAGTGGGCGGGCGAGAACGGCATCCCGGTGGGGCCGGGCCGTGGTTCGGGCGCAGGCTCGCTGGTCGCCTGGGCGCTGACCATCACCGGCCTCGATCCGCTCAAGCTCGGCCTGCTGTTCGAACGCTTCCTCAACCCCGAGCGCGTCTCGATGCCGGACTTCGACATCGACTTCTGCGAAACCCGACGTGGCGAGGTGATCCGCTACGTCCAGAAGAAGTACGGGCACGATCACGTCGCGCAGATCATCACCTTCGGCAAGATGAAGGCCCGCGCCGTGCTGCGCGACTGCGGCCGCATCCTGCAGATGGGCTATGGCCGCGTCGACAGCCTGTGCAAGATGGTGCCCAACCATCCGACCGATCCGTGGACGCTGACCGAGACGATCCAGGGCCGCAAGGCGCACGGCGTCACCAAGGATCCGCCGGTCGCCGAGTTCAAGCGCGAGTACGACAACGACGCCGAAGTGCGCCGCCTCGTCGATCTCGCGGTGCAGCTGGAGGGCCTGCCGCGCAACTCGTCCACCCACGCGGCGGGCGTGGTGATCGGCGATCGTCCGCTGGCGCAACTGGTGCCGCTCTACCGCGATCCGCGCTCGGACATGCCGGTGACGCAGTTCGACATGAAGTATGTCGAGGACACCGGGCTCGTTAAGTTCGACTTCCTCGGCCTCAAGACGCTGTCGGTGCTGCGCAAGGCGTGCGACCTGCTGGAGCGGCGCGGGATCACGATCAACCTCTCGACCCTCGCGTGGGACGATCCGGGCGTCTACGAACTGCTCAAGCGCGGCGATACCGTGGGCGTGTTCCAGCTCGAATCCGAAGGCATGCGCCGCACGCTGGCGGCGGTGAAGCCGACCAACTTCGGCGACATCATCGCGCTCGTCTCGCTCTATCGTCCCGGCCCGATGGACAACATCCCGCTGTTCGGCCAGCGCAAGAACGGCCTCGCGCCGATCGAGTACCCGCACGACAAGCTGGCGGGCATCCTGGGCGAGACGTACGGCATCTTCGTCTATCAGGAGCAGGTCATGCAGGCCGCGCAGATCCTGGCAGGCTACTCGCTGGGCGACGCCGACCTTCTGCGCCGCGCGATGGGCAAGAAGGTCCAGGCCGAGATGGACAAGCAGCGCCAGCGCTTCGTCGATGGCTGCAAGGAAGTCTCGGGTATCGAAGCGGCCAAGGCCAACGAGCTGTTCGATTTGATCGACAAGTTCGCGGGCTACGGCTTCAACAAGTCGCACGCGGCGGCCTACGCGCTGCTGGCGTACCATACGGCGTGGTTCAAGGCGCATTATCCGCACGAGTTCTACGCCGCGGCCATGTGCTTCGACATGCACCAGTCGGAAAAGCTGGCGATCTTCGTCGATGACGCGCGCCGCAACGGCATCGAACTCGCCGCGCCCGACATCAACAGGTCCGAGGCCGAATTCATCGTCGAGGAGACGGCGGAAAGCCATGCCGTGCGCTATGCGCTGGCAGGCATCCGCAACGTCGGTGAAAAGGCGATGGACGCCATCGTCGCCGAGCGTGAGGCGAACGGCCCGTTCGTCGATCTCGACGACGTGTTCCGCCGCGCACCCGCCGGTTCGATGAACCGCCGCCAGCTGGAAAGCCTTGCGGCGGCGGGCGCGTTCGATGCGCTGGAGCCGAACCGCGCCAAGGTTCTCGCCAATGCCGACACGCTGCTGGCCGAGGCCGACCGCTCATCGCGCGAACGCAATTCCACGCAGGGCGGCCTGTTCGGCGGCGAGGATCATGTCGAGCAGGGCCTGCGCCTCGTCGAAGCGGACAAGTGGGACCGCGCCGAGCAGATGGCGAAGGAGCGCGAGACTTTCGGCTTCTACTTCGCCGCGCATCCGGTGGAGGCCTATCGTGCGGTGGCCTCGGCCAACGGCGCGCGGACTTATTCCAGCCTGATGGCGGGCGGCGGCGGTGGCCGCACCGGCGCGGTCATGGCGGCGATGGTGGAGAACGTGCAGAAGCGCAAGACGCGCAAGGGCAAGGACTTCGTCATGGCCGAGTTCTCGGACTCGTCGGGCAACTTCTCCGCGTCGTGCTTCGAGGAGAGTCTGGTCGAGAGCTTCGTGAAGTGGTCCAAGGAAGGGGCCTGCATCCTGCTCAACGTCGAGCTGGATTCGCCCAGCCCCGACGAACCGCCGCGCGTCACCGTGCGCGGGGGCAAGCCGCTGGCCGAAGTGAAGGCCGACGCGCGCATGGTGCTGAAGCTCGATATCGACCGGGTCGAAGCGGTGCGCGAACTCGCGCTGCTGATGCGCCCCGGCGCGCAGGGTGCGGGCGAGGTGATCGTGACGCTCCACCTTGGCGAAGATCGCACGCAGAAGGTGCGTCTGGGCCGCGACTTCGCGCTCGACGGCGAATTCGCCGAGCATCTCCAGAGCGTCGAGGGGATCACCAACGTCTCGCTCACCGCCAAGCGCGGGCCGGAGCGGGTGGCGATGGCGGCCTAGCCACAGGCATTTAACCAGAACCCGTCGCCCCTGCGCAGGCAGGGGCCCATCAGGTCTAATCGCCACAACACCTTGCTCAATGCGAGGTGGCCAGGTTGGGTTGGGCCCCTGCCTGCGCAGGGGCGACGGGTTGATAGAGAAGGCGGTGGCCTTCCTTACTTGTTCTGCTGCACCGCATCCTCGGCTGCATTACCAACCTTGGTCGCGGCGTCGCCCACGTCGTTCGCAGCCTCTGCGATCGCGTTGTCCTTGGCTGCCTCGCTGTTGTGCTGGCTGAACAGATAGATGCCGCCGACGATGGCGACAAGCAGGATCACCGCCATGACGATGCCGGTGCCGCCGCCTGTGGTGCGGGTCTCGCGGATGATGGTGGTGTGGCCCGCCGGGGTCCGGTGGGTGGTCTGGGCCGGGGTTTCGGTAGTCACGGTTTCTTCGGCCATGAAAGGCTCCTGTCCCGATGGTTGCTGGCCGTACTAACGCCCGTCCGCGCTCCGGGTTTCCTCAGCGGTCGCGGTACTCGGGAGGGCGCTTTTCCCGGAACGCCGCAACACCCTCCGAAAAATCCTCGGACATCAGCATCATGACCTGCTGGCGGTCCTCCACCGCCATCGCATCCGAGAGCGACCGCGCATCGAGGTTGCGGTTGAGCGCGTCCTTGGTGAGCCTGAGGCCCATCGGCGCGTTGGCGAGCATCTCCGCCGCCAGTTCCAGCCCGGTGGCGAGCAGGTCTTGCGCCGGCACGATGCGGCTCAGCAGTCCGCAGGCGAGCGCCTTGTCCGCATCCATGAATCGCCCGGTGAGCATGTATTCCGACGCCACCGACGCCCCGACGAGGCGCGGCAGGAAGTAGCTGCATCCAAGGTCGCATCCGCCGAGGCCGACCTTGATGTATGCCGCGTTCATTCGCAGGTCCGGCGTGCCGAACCGCACGTCGCTTGCCAGCAGCAACGAGAACCCCGCGCCGCAGGCCGCCCCGTGGCCGAGGCCGATGATCGGCTGCGGGCAGGCGCGCATGAGTTCGATCACGCCGCCGATCGCGCGCTGCAACCGCCACCAGTGCTGGAGTTCGCCGCGCGATCCGTCGTTCTCCCACCCCGCGAGGTCGAGCCCGGCGCAGAAGGTGCGGCCCTCCGCCCGCAGGAGCACGACGCGCACGTCCGTCCGCTCGGTCAATCCGGCGAAGTAATCCCGCAGCGCGAAGGTCAGTGCTTCGTCGAAGGTGTTCAGCGCCTGAGGGCGGTTGAGCGAGACGATCTCCACCGCGTCGCGGCGCTCGATCAGGATAGGGGCGTCAGTCATCTGTCCACGATAGGCCGCAGCCGCCCCGGCGCAATGACCGAAGGGCAGCCCCGCTTGCTCACAGCAGCGAGAGTTGCCCGTCGACAGAGGGACGGCGGAACTGCGAGCAGTCCAGCGCGACGCTCGGCCGCTCGAAGCCCAGCCTCGCTGCGGCGACGCGGAAGCGGCGGCGGAAGAGGTCGGCCCAGACGCCTTCGGGCCTCATGCGGGTGCCGAAGTTCGGGTCGTTGTCCCGTCCGCCCCGGATAGAGCGGATCGTCGCCATGACCTTCCCCGCCCGCTCGGGAAAATGGGCGTCCAGCCATTCGCGGAACAACGGGGCGACTTCGTGCGGCAGGCGGATCACGAGCCACGATGCGGAGCGGATGCTGCGCGCGGCGGCGTCCTCCATGATCGCCTCCATGAAGCTGTCGGTGATCGAGGGGATGACCGGCGCGATGGAGACATGCGCGGGCACCCCCGCCGCCGCCAGCCGCCCGAGCGCCGCCATCCGCTTGGCCGGGGAAGCCGCGCGGGGCTCCAGCTTCTGCGACAGCACCGGGTCGAGGCTCGTTATCGATATGCCGACATGCGTGAGGTTGCGTGCGGCCAGCTGCTCCAGCAGGTCGAGGTCGCGCAGCACGCGATCTGACTTGGTGGTGATCGTCACCGGATGGCCCACTTCGAGGCACAGTTCGAGCACTTCGCGGGTGATGCGATAGCGTCCCTCGATCGGCTGGTAGGGATCGGTGTTGGTGCCCATCGCGATCGGCGCGGGGCGATAGCTGGACTTCGCCAGTGTCTCGCGCAGCAGCTTCGCGGCATTGGGCTTGGCGAACAGCTTCGTCTCGAAATCGAGGCCGGGGGAGAGGTCGTGATAGGCGTGCGTGGGCCGCGCGAAGCAGTAGATGCAGCCGTGCTCGCACCCGCGATAGGCGTTCACCGAACGGTCGAACGGCACGTCGGGCGACTTGTTGAATGAGAGGATCGAGCGTGGATGCTCCTCGGTCACGGTGGTGGCGGGATGGCGGGCAGGGCCGTCGACGGCCTCCGCCGCGTCGAGCCAGTCCCCGTCCACTTCCCGCACGAGCAGGTTGAAGCGCGTGCTCGCGGCGCCGCTGACTGCTCCTCTGCCCTTGATCGCGTCCATGGACTCGACGTGAACAAAATAGGAACAAAAGTCAACCGATGCCATCGCTCGTCATTGCGAGCGAAGCGAAGCAATCCAGTTCTATGCGTGCCGCTGGATTGCTTCGCTGCGCTCGCAATGACGAAGAGTTGGGGAGCACGGTTGATCTTGCGTCCCCGCCCCCCTAGGCGGGCTCGAAAGGGGAATAGTTCATGGCAGGCGCAGTGCGCAGGGTCGGAGCCGAGACGTCCGCGACGCGGGCGGTCATCGTCGAGGCCACCAACCAGTTGATCCGGGACGAGGGCTACGCTTCCGTCAGCACGCGGCGCGTCGCTGCACGGGCGGGACTCAAGCCCTCGCTGGTGCATTACTATTTCCCCACCACCGACGACCTGCTGGTCGAAGTCTCGCGGCAGGGCGCGGCGCAGAGCGACCGCATGATCGCCGAGGCGCTGGCTTCCGACGATCCGCTGCGCGCGCTGTGGGGCTTCTTCATCGACACCAGCCGCGTTGCCATGGCGCTGGAATTCATGGCTCTGGCAAACCACCGGCCCGCCGTGCGCGACTACATGGCGCAGCACAGCGAAGAGATGCGCAGCCGTCAGGTGGAAATCTTCACCGCCATGCTCGGCGACCGGATCCAGCGGCTGGAAGGCTTCGACCCGGCGGGGCTCAGCCTCGTTCTTGCAGGGATCGGCCGCGCCATCGTCATGGAGCAGGGGCTGGGCGTGAGCACCGGCCATGCCGAGGCGATCCGCATCGTCGAGGGCTGGCTGGACAAGCTGGCGCCGCGCTGACGGGCATACCGCGGCGGCGCTGTCTGGCGCGCTGAACGGTCGATCAGCTTGCTTCTTCCGAGGCTTTGGCGGAGAACGGGGTAACAGCGTTCTCACGCCGCCAAACGGGAGATTTCCATGACGGTCGCCACAACGGTCCAGATGCGGGCCGAGCACATCAAGCCGAAGATCGGCAGCCGCATCCTCAACTCGAAGGAAGAACTGCTGTCGGGCGAAATCGCCGCGCAGCTCCGCGAGGAACTGGAAGCGCGCGGCATCCTCGTCTTCCCGCAGATCAATTTCGACGACGCCGAGCAGATCGCCTTCACCAAGACGCTTGGCGCCTATGCACCCGAGGGGCCGGACGGCGGGCCGAGCAAGATCACCCTCGACGTGAAGGAGAACCCGGCGAGCGCCGAGTATCTCAAGGGCTCGCTCTACTGGCACATCGACGGCACTCGCAACGAGGTGCCGATCCTCGCCTCGCTGCTGTCATGCAAGGTGCCGAGCCCCAAAGGGACCGGCAACACCGGCTTCTCGAATACCTACGCGGCCTACGAAGACCTCTCTGACGAGGACAAGGCCTACTACGACGACCTGCGCGTGCTGCATGGGCCATGGGCATCGCTGTTCTACTACGAACCGGAACCGAGCCTCGCCAAGCTGAAGATCATGCAGGGCATCGGCGAGAAAGTGCTGCCGCTGGTGTGGAAGCACGCCTCCGGCCGCAAGTCGCTGGTGCTGGGCTGCACCTGCCACCACGTTCAGGGCGTCGACCACCTCGAAAGCGCGCGGATCATCCATGGCCTTCGCGAATGGGCGACGGGGCCGGAGTTCACCTACAGCCATGAATGGGAAGTGGGCGATCTGGTGATCTGGGACAACACCGGCACCATGCACCGTGCCGAAGCCTACGATCCCACCTGCGGTCGCATGATGCATCGCACCAAGCTGGAGGGCGAGGAGCCCTGGACGTTCGAGTGAGCATCCAATTCCTCCCCGAGCTTGCTCGGGGAGGAATAAAAGAAAAGGCCCGCCTCTCGTCTGAGAGGCGGGCCTTTCTTATCGAACTGACCGAAGGATCAGGCCCAGGTGGCCATTTCCGCTTCGAGGTTCTCGACGATCGCCTCGAAGAACTGCTCGGTGGTCATCCAGTTCTGGTCGGGACCGATCAGCAGCGCGAGGTCCTTGGTCATCTTGCCGCTCTCGACGGTCTCGATGCAGATGCGCTCGACGGTCTCGGCGAACTTCACGACGTCCGGGGTGTTATCGAACTTGCCGCGATAGGCGAGGCCGCGGGTCCAGGCGAAGATCGACGCGATCGGGTTGGTCGAGGTCGCCTTGCCCTGCTGGTGCTGGCGGTAGTGACGAGTCACGGTGCCGTGAGCCGCTTCCGCTTCGACGGTCTTGCCGTCGGGCGAGAGCAGGACCGAGGTCATCAGGCCCAGCGAGCCGAAGCCCTGTGCAACGGTGTCCGACTGCACGTCGCCGTCGTAGTTCTTGCAGGCCCAGACGAACTTGCCCGACCACTTGAGCGCCGAGGCGACCATGTCGTCGATCAGGCGGTGCTCGTAGACGATGCCGAGTTCCTTGAACTTCTCGGCGAAGCCTTCCTTGTCGAAGACTTCCTGGAACAGATCCTTGAAGCGGCCGTCATAGGCCTTGAGGATCGTGTTCTTGGTCGAGAGGTACACCGGCCAGCCGAGGTTGAGGCCGTAGTTGAACGAGGCGCGCGCGAAGTCGCGGATCGATTCGTCGAGGTTGTACATCGCCATGGCGACGCCCGGAGCCGGGAAGTCGAACACGTCGAGGTCGATCTTCTCGCCGTTCTCGCCGTCCCACACGAGGCGCAGCTTGCCGGCGCCCGGGATCAGGGTGTCGGTGGCCTTGTACTGGTCGCCGAAGGCATGACGACCGACGACGATCGGGTCGGTCCAGCCCGGAACCAGGCGGGGCACGTTCGAGATCACGATGGGCTCGCGGAAGACGACGCCGCCCAGAATGTTGCGGATGGTGCCGTTGGGCGACTTCCACATCTTCTTGAGGCTGAATTCCTCGACGCGGGCTTCGTCCGGGGTGATCGTCGCGCACTTGACAGCGACGCCGAATTCCTTGGTCGCGTTGGCGGCGTCGATGGTGATCTGGTCAGCCGTCTCGTCGCGCTTCTCGACCGAGAGGTCGTAGTACTTGAGGTCGATGTCGAGGTAGGGGAGGATCAGACGTTCACGGATCCACTGCCAGATGATCCGGGTCATTTCATCGCCGTCCATCTCGACGATGGGGTTAGCAACCTTGATTTTCGCCATTCTAAAAATACTCCCCTGGGGTGAGAATTGCGCCCGTCTCTAGGCACCGTGGCGGCGCATGGCAAGGCCATGACAGGGCAAAGATCGCCCGGATATCGGCTTTACAGGCCGGGTTGACCGCCTAGCCTGTCACTAATCGCAGGATGAGGAGAGGGGGGATGCCGATGGGCAATGGTGAGGAAGTGTTGCTGGCCGAGCGCGATGGCGTTCTGGAGGTGACCATCAACCGTCCCGAACAGCGCAACGCGATGACGAAGGCGGCGGCTCAAGCCATCGGCAGGGCGATGGACCGGCTCGACTCGGCCGACCACCTGCGCTGCGCGATCCTGACCGGGGCAGGCGGGACGTTCTGTTCCGGCATGGACCTCAAGGGCTTCCTGCGCGGCGAACTGCCGGTCGACGAACGCGGCGGTTTCGGGGGCATCTGCACCTGGACGCCGAACAAGCCGATCATCGCCGCCGTGGACGGCGCTGCGCTGGCGGGCGGGTTCGAACTTGCGCTGGCCTGCGACCTCATCGTGGCCAACGTCGGTGCGCGCTTCGGCATTCCCGAGGTGAAGCGCGGGCTGGTCGCGGCAGGCGGCGGAGTCGTGCAACTGCCGCGGCTGCTGCCCCGTCCGCTGGCTATGGAACTGGCGCTCACGGGTGATCCGATCGGTGCAGGCAGGGCGTTGGAACTGGGCCTCATCAACCGCGTCACGGACGGTCTTGCGATCGAGACCGCGCGCGAACTTGCCCGTGCAATTGCCGCGAACGGACCGCTCGCGGTCGCAGCATCCAAGGGTATCGTGCGCGACTCGTGGCTCTGGCCGACCGAGGAAATCAACACACAACAGACGCCTTACGTCGCCGGGGTCTTCACCTCGGAAGACGCGCGGGAAGGCGCTCTCGCCTTTGCCGAGAAGCGCGCGCCGGTGTGGAAGGGGCGGTAGGCACTCGCGCCCGTATCCCCAAACACGGTGCCCATTAGTCCCCATTTGTTACGGTGCAGCAAAAATATAGAAATGACACCGGGTGGACTTCGAGTGGGGAACGGGAATGGTTGGGGCAGGCGGTTCTCCAAGGCAAAGTCAGCGTCTGCAGCTTGTCGATTCGTTGCGAGGCTTCGCACTTTCGGCGCTGTTCCTCGTCCACGTGATGGAGGCTTACGAGCTTTACTGGCTGCGGCCTGATCCGGACTGGTCGAGCAAGCTGATCTTCACGCTGTTCATGGGCAAGTCGTTTCCGCTGATGTCGATCGGCTTCGGCTTCAGCTGCTACATGCTGATCGACCGTCCGGGGCGCGATCCGTCGCATACCGCAGGCTGGTTCGTGTGGCGCCTCGCGATTCTCGAGGTGCTGGGCTGTCTTCATGCGCTTGTCTATTCCGGCGACATCATCGAGATTCTCGCGACGCTGGGATTTCCGCTTCTCCTGGCGACGCGGATACGCGGACGTCGTATCCTCGCCATGCTGGCGCTGGTGTGCTTCCTACAGCCGCTGCAGTTGTGGGATCTCGCTCTTTCGATGCGTGAAGGTGCGGCTGCCGTCGTGCCTGCGAGCGGCAGCGATCCCGAAGGCTATACCTATCTCCATGGCGGCCTGCTCGACGTGCTTCGCGTCAACATGTGGGCCGGGCAGGTGACCAAGTGGAGCTTCATGCTCACCTCGGGTCGCATCTGCCAGATATTCGGCCTCTATCTTGTCGGGCTGATGCTCGGACGGTCAAATTTCTTCGGGCGACTGGAGGAACTGCGCATCGGTCGCCGTGTGGCGCTCTGCGCCTGCCTTGCCGTGGCCGCAGTGCTGCATGTCTCGCGTGCGATGGTGCTCGATGCGATGCTCGATGCGGGGGCGACGGTACGGACGGTCGCGCTGTGCCGGACCCTGTCGGAAGGGTGGGAGGATTTGGCCGTTACGATGGTCTGGGGGCTGTCGATCTGCGCCTTGTGGCAGGGGCCGGTGCGGGTGCTGCTGGCTCCTCTCGTCAATGTCGGACGGGCGACGCTCTCGCTCTATGTGCTGCAGTCGCTGGTCTTCGTTCCCTTGCTCTATCCCTTCGGGGCAGGACTCTTCGTCGTCTGGCACGGCCCCGCGCGCCTGCTGGTGGGCGTAGTCGGCATCGTCCTGCAGATCGGGATCGCAAACCTGTGGTTCCGGCATTTCCGGCAAGGGCCGCTGGAATGGGCCTGGCGTTCCGCCACCGATATGCGGCTGGACATCCGATGCGCATCGCTGCGGCACAGTCCGGACGATCCTCCGAACTGGAACCTGTCGCAAGCAACTGAAGAGTCGGCGGCGCGTGTTGCCGACGGCTCCCTGTTGCGCATCCGGCTGTTGGGCATCCGGCAATTTCGGAAGGGGCTTCGCCTAACGCGTACTCCGTTCCGGCAGCCAAGGATACGCAGCACACAGCGCCTGTGAAAATATTGCTTCAAGATGTCTCAACCGTAAATGGCGACTAGCGATCATGTGTCCTTATTGTTGCGCTGCAATATGTGGAGCACGTATTTCCGGTGGCCATAGGTGACCGGAATGGCGACCCTGCCGCGACCGTCAATTCGCCCGGCGATCAACGGTTTGTCCCGACTTCTCGGTCGCAAGCCCGACGACGTTCTGGCGCGTGCAACGGATTGCTGGGAAGTTGCTCCGGGAAGTACGGTCCATGTCCAGCCCGCGGCCATGCTTCCGGGCCAGATCGATCGCATTCGCGGCTCTGAATTCAGCACCGTCAGCGAAGTCTGCCGGGATTTTCGCGGTGGTTTCGACTCCGAACATGCGCCCACCATGGGCTACGCCTTTCGCAAGGCGCTCCTTATCGACGGCGTGCTCTATGCGGGCTCGGCAGCCCGCCATCTGCGCCCCCGGGCGGGCCGGCGGCCGCTCGGCCTGACACGGCGCGAGGGCGGCCGCGTGACATTCTACGAGAGCTGGGTCGGCAACCGCTGGTTCGGCAACTGGCTGAGCGATGATTGCCTGACGTACCGGCTCGCCGCGGGGGAGGGCGCACCGGTCACGACGCTGACCGCCAGCGGCCACCAGCCAGCTTACGAAAGGCGGCTGGGCATGGCGACGCGGCGGCTGGGCACGGGAATGTTCGATGAACTCGTCCTGTTCGACGACCGTTCTCACAACGCGGGCAAGCGCGACCGGGCGAACGACATGCGCCGACGGCTCGTCGGGCCGGAGCCTCGCCGCCACGGCGGTGTCTTTCTGCTGCGCGGGACGACTGGGGCGCGGCGCGTGCTCGGCAACGAGCGGCAGATCGCCGAGCATCTGGCGGCGCGCCGGGGCTTCCGGGTGCTCGATCCCTCGGGCGCGACGCTGGAGGAGATCGTCGATGCCTGCGCAGGCGCGGGGGTCGTTGCCGGGGTCGAGGGCAGCCATCTCGTTCACGGCCTCGTGATGATGCCCGCCGATGCACGGGCCTTCGTAATCCAGCCGCCATCACGCGCGGTGGCTGCACTCAAGCTGCTCACCGACCGCCAGGGGCAAGGCTATTCGCTGGTGGTGGGAACGGGAGGTGACGATGTTTTTAACGCGGATATCGACGAAATCGAACGAACCCTCGACCTCGCCTGACGTCGCGCTGGCGGCGGAAGTGCAGGCGCCGCCGGCCCCATCCTCGATGTGGGGGACGATGCGGGCCGACTATCGCCGCCACGGGTCAGAGGTGACGAGCGGTGCATTCATCTCGCTGTGCATCTATCGCTTCGGGCGCTGGGGACTGCAGCGGCGCAATCGGCTGGCGCGCGGTCTGGTGATGAAGACCTACGGCTTCATGAACCTGTTCGTCGCCAACTTCACCAAGATCTGGATCCCCCCCCATGTCACCATCGGGCGTGATTTCCACATCGTCCATCATGAGGGCTCGCTGTCGATCCACCCCGACGTCGTGATCGGCGACCGGCTGGGCGTGATGCACAACGTCACCATCGGCACGAATATGCGGGGAGGGGTGCCCACGATCGGCGACGACGTGTTCATCGGCACCAACTCCACCGTGCTCGGCCCGATCCGCATCGGCGACCGGGTGCGCATCGGCGCGAACTGCGGGGTGACGACCAACGTCCCCTCGGATTCGATCGTCGTCGGCTCGCCGGCACGCATCTACCCTCGTCTGGGGCCGTTCAAGTGAGCGCCGCCGTCCGCACCGTATTCGACCTGTTCGCCCACAACCTGCCGGAAGGCGGCGCGCGGACCTTCATCGTCGATCCCGACCGCGCATGGACTTATGCCGAGGTCGCGACCGAGGTCGATCGCGTCGCCGCGTTCCTTTCCGCCAGCGGGCTTGAGCCCGGCGACCGCGTGGTCGTGCAGGTCCGCAAGGGCGTGCGCGAAGTGGTTGCCATGCTGGCGGCAAGCCGGATCGGGTGCGTCTTCGTCAACGTCAACACCGTCTGGACCGGAGAGCAACTGCTCTACGTGATCGAGGACAGCGGCGCGAAGGGCGTCATCCTCGATGCGACCGGCGCGGCGACGCTGCCGCGCGATCACGGCATGGCGCTGCTGGTCGCGGGCAGGGGAAGTATGGTTCCGGAGGGCGTGCAGTTCTGGGACGAGCTTCCCGAAGCACCCGGCGCCGCTCCGGCGGCTCGCGCCGATGAAGACCTTGCGGCGATCATCTACACCTCCGGTTCTACCGGGCGGCCCAAGGGCGTCATGCTCAGCCATGCGAACATCGTCAGCGGCGCGCGTTCGGTCTCGACCTATCTCGGGCTCACTGCCGACGATCGCCTGCTGAGCGTGCTGCCATACAGCTTCGACTACGGCTTCAACCAGCTCACGACGACAATGCTGCTGGGCGGAAGCATCGTCCACCAGCCGGTGGCGATGGCGACCGAGATCGTGCGCGTCATCCGCGAGCAGGGCGTTACCGGCTTCGCCGCAGTTCCGCCGCTGTGGATCCAGTTCATCCGCCTGCTAGACGCCTCGGGCGAAGTGCTTCCCTCGCTGCGGCTCATTACCAACTCGGGCGGCAAGATCCCGCTCAACGTGCTGGAGCGAATGCCCGCGCTGCTGCCCGGCGTGGAGGTCTTCCTGATGTACGGGCTGACCGAGGCGTTCCGCTCCACGTATCTGCCGCCGGAAAAGTTCCTGTCGAAGATGGGCTCGATCGGCCAGGCTGTGCCTGAGAACGAGGTCTTCATCATCAAGGAGGGCGTCGGGGTCGCCGGTCCCGGCGAACAGGGCGAACTCGTTCACCGTGGAGCCTTCGTCAGTCAGGGCTACTGGAACCGGCCGGACGCGACGGCGGAGAAGATCAGGCCCTGTCCCGAACTGGCGACCCTGATCGGCGACGAGCCGGTGGTCTACAGCGGCGACATCGTGCGCATCGACGAGGATGGCGATCTCTGGTTCGTCTCGCGGCGCGACTCGCTCATCAAGAGCAGCGGCTTCCGCATCAGCCCCGACGAAGTGGAGGATCTGGTTCACCGCAGCGGCATGGCCTCCGACGTGGTGGTCTTCGGCGTCGCCGACGATCTTTTCGGCCAGAGCGTCCACGTCGCCACGACTCTGGCACCCGGCGCTACGCGCGAGGCGCTGCTGGCCTACTGCCGCAAGGCAATGCCCGCTTACATGGTGCCTCGCGCCATTCACGTCTGGAACGAGCCGATGCCGCGCACTGCCAGCGGCAAGCTCGCCCGCCCCGAAGTGGTGCGGCTCAGCACGCCGACACCCGAACGTCCTCAGCCATCTCTTTGAAGGAGTAACTTTCGTGGCTCTTACGACTGCACGCATCATTCAGAACCTCCAGGCCATTTCCGGCTTCGACGGGCCCGTCGACGACGACACCTGCCTGTTCTCCTCGGGGCTT
The DNA here is from genome assembly GCF_021227995.1 of Novosphingobium kaempferiae. NCBI lineage: Bacteria > Pseudomonadati > Pseudomonadota > Alphaproteobacteria > Sphingomonadales > Sphingomonadaceae > Novosphingobium > Novosphingobium kaempferiae. The sequence continues at coordinate 144,445 of NZ_CP089301.1, read as the reverse complement.
CTCGATTCGGTGGCGATGATCTCGCTGATCGCCTTCGTGGAGCAGGAAGCGGGCATCGAGATCCGCGCCGACGAGGTGACACTGGAGAATTTCGATACGCCGGCCCGCATCACCCGCTTTGCCGGCGTGCGCGCATGAACGCTGCCGAGCGCGATGCATGGCTGGCGGCGGCGGCCGAGCAGTTCGGCACACCGTCCTTCGTGTACTTCACGGATGCCATCGCCGAACGGATCGCCTCCATCCGTGAGGCTTTCCAGGACAGCATGGCGCTCAGTTTCGCGGTGAAGTGCAATCCCAACCCGGCATTGCTGCGCTGGATGGTGGGACGCGTGGATTTGCTCGACGTGTCGTCCATCGGCGAGTTCCGGCTGGCGACGCAGGCGGGCTGGGATCCGGCGCTGCTCAGCTTCACCGGCCCCGGCAAGCGGGAGTTCGAGATCAGGGAGGCGGTGCAGGGCGGGATCGGCCTGATGATCCTGGAGTCGCTGCGCGAAGCCCGTATCGCGGACGGCATCGCCCGTGCCGCCGGTCTTGTGCAGCCGGTCCTGCTGCGGATCGCTCCCGACAGCGTGCCTCGCGGCTTCGGCGATCAGATGGCCGGACGACCCAGCCCCTTCGGCGTCGATCTTCCCGATGCACGCGAGGCGCTTGAACAGATCGCCGCGATGCCCGGTCTGCGCCTTGCGGGACTGCACATCTACTCGGGAACGCAGTGCCTCAAGCCCGATGCGATCGTTGAGAACTACCGAGGCTTCCTCTCGATCTTCAGCGATTTGTGCGAGGCGGTGGACCTGACGCCTGAGGCGCTGGTGCTCGGTTCCGGGCTCGGCGTACCCTATCACGACGGCGACACGTCGCTGGCATTGGATGATGTCGCCTCGGCGATCCTGCCGGATATCGCGCGGTTCCGGGAGAATCCGCGCTTCGCAAAGGCGCGGTTGAAGCTGGAACTGGGGCGCTATCTCGTGGCCGAAGCGGGGTATTTCCTGATCCGCGTGGTCTCGATCAAGCAATCGCGGGGCACGTCCATCGCGATCTGCGATGGAGGCATGAACAACCACCTCCCGGCCTCGGGTCATTTCGGCATGGTGATTCGCCGTAATTACCGAATGCACCGCGTCGGCGGCGGGGAGCCCGGCGGGCCCTACGACCTGTCAGGCCCGCTCTGCACCTCGATCGACAAGCTGGCGAGCGCGATCACCCTGCCGACGCTGGCAGAGGGCGATGTGATCGCAGTTCACAACAGCGGCGCCTACGGCCTCACGGCGAGCCCGATCCATTTCATCGGCCATGCCCCGCCAGCGGAACTCATGGTGGTGGATGGCGAGTTGCAGGACGTTTCGCGCTTCTTCGCGCAGACCGACATGCAGGTCGTGCCCAGTGCTCGTGCGAATGCCGGGCAGGGCGATTTCATCACCGCATAAGAAAAACCCCGCCTGGTCGCGAGACCGGCGGGGTTTTCTGGAATGGTGGGCGTAGCAAGGATTGAACTTGCGACCCCTACGATGTCAACATAGTGCTCTACCACTGAGCTATACGCCCATTCCATTCATGGTTTCCGGCGGCGAACCGTCAGTCTCCATCAGAGCGCTCCGGTGAGTGTCCCCGCCGGAGGACTGGCCCTCTAGCCGTGCTTGTTTGGGCTGGCAAGGGCCTTGTGACAAAAAATTTTGCGGCTGCTTTTTTCCTGCCGGGAGACCTGCGAAGTCAGAGTGTGGCGTGCTCGGCGAGGCCGAAGACGCGCTGCACTTCCATCACGATATCACGCAGGTGGAAGGGCTTGGAGAGCACCTTGGCCTGCGGTGCCTCGCGGCTGGCGCGCAGCGTCACGGCGGCGAACCCGGTGATGAACATCACCTTGGTCATCGGCGAAATCTCGGCGCAGCGCTGGGCGAGTTCGATGCCGTCCATCTCCGGCATGACGATGTCGGAGAGCAGCAGGTCGAAATCATCGTTCTTCAGATGGGGGATCGCTTCGGTCCCGCGATCGACCGCGACGACGCTGTAGCCTGCGTTCTGAAGCGCGCGCGCAAGGTAGGTGCGCATTGCGTCGTCGTCTTCGGCGAGGAGTATGCGGATCATCGCTGGTGTCCAGTCTTGTGGGTTGTCTAGCAAAGCGTGCGACGTTGTGTGTCTGTCCGTAAGCTTACAGCCCAACCATTTAAATTTCTTGCCCCCTTTCGGAGGTGACCGGTATCGGGACGCTTTGACAGAACGGTATGAAACGCACAGCTTCGGACCATGATCGAACGGCCGGATGAGAATGATTCGCAGGGCGAGCCGGGTGGCCGGATTCCCGGCGCTCCGGGTGTCGCGGCCTTCGTTTTGGAAGAGCGGGAGCCTTCCGCGATCCCGGTTCTGGTCGCTGCCCCGCACGGGGGAAGGGCTTACCCGCGCGCTCTCATGGCGGACCTGCGACATGGCCCGTCCGCTGCGATCAAGCTGGAGGACCGCTACGTCGACAGGCTGGCGCAGGGTGTCGCAGCGGCTACTGGTGCGAGCCTGCTGGTGGCCCATGCACCGCGCGCGATGATCGACCTCAACCGTGCGCCGGACGATATCGACTGGGAAATGTTCGCTCGCGATGCGCGGCCGCTTGAGGGCGGCACCGGACCGAGCCGCCGCGCGCGCAGCGGGCTGGGCCTGATTCCCCGCCGCTTGCCGCTGCTAGGCGAACTGTGGCGTCGGCGATTCGTCGCCGAAGACCTCGCAGACCGGATCGCCGGGATTCACGAGCCCTATCATGCTACGCTTGGTAGCGTGTTGGTACGTCTGCGGGAGCGTTGGGGTGCGGCGCTGCTGATCGACCTTCATTCCATGCCGCCGCTGCCATCGCGCCCCGGCGTGGCGAGCGCGCAGATCGTTCTGGGTGATCGGTTCGGCGCGACCTGCCATGGCAGCGTCGTCGCCTCCGCGTTCGCGCATTTCGCGCAGGTCGGACGGGAAGCCGCGCACAATCGGCCCTACGCCGGAGGTTATGTGCTGGAGCGGCATGCCAACCCGCGTGCGGGCATCCATGCGCTGCAGATCGAGATCGACCGCAGCCGCTATCTCGATCCGGCGCTGGTCGAACCGGGTGAGGGGATGGCGGACATGATCGAGGATCTGGCGGGTCTGGTGCGCCGCCTGGCGAGCGTCGTCGCCGAGCTTGGGCGCGATGCCGGAGCGCAGGGCTGGCCTCTGGCTGCAGAGTAAATCGCTGATGGCATTAAAAAACCACCTCGCGCGATGCGCGAGGTGGCCAAGGTTCAGGGAGGAGGTGCACGATGTGCACCAAACCCGAACGGGCCATGAGGGTAGCGCCGGTCGGGTAAACCCTACATAGGCCTACCAATTCCGACATTCAAGCGATTCGTGAAGCAGAGCCCTCAAGAAATGTCCAGCGATCTATTGGCGCTGCTTCTTGATTGGGGTGGGAGTGTGACAAAAGTGTCATAACTCCCACCCTTCGAAGGTGAATCAGGCGTTCACGTCAGCAATAGCCGGAGCCGGGCCGAGGTTCGGAACCTTGCCCTGCGTGGCCTGGCGACCGAAGATGTCGCGCACCAGTTCCAGCGAGAACAGGTGAGCATAGATCAGCGCGAGCATGCCGTTCTGATTCCACGTGCGCAGGACGTCGCCACGCACTTCGCGCAGCTTCGTTTCGTCGACCATCTGGAAGCCACGGTAGTTGTAGGGCTGATCCTGACCGACTTCGATGTTCAACTCGCCGTCCATGAGCAGCTTGTGCTTCTGGAGTTCGGCCATGAACTGCGCGGTCTTGGTGCCCGCGATCTCGAAGTTCTCGCAGAACTTGAGCATGTTCGTGGTGGTCTCGGTCGCCTGGCCGTCCTCGGTGAAGAGAGCTTCGCCTTCGTCGAGTTCGCCGACCAGGTCGCTGGTCGGATCGACGCAGAGCGACAGTTCGTCCGAATCTGGGCGCAGCTTCGCCAACATGAACGGATAGCGGCGAACGTAAGCCGGGATGTAGACGGGGGTGTTCACCGAGCCGTCGTCTTCCACGAAGACGTTGGCGCCCTCGTTCATGCCCATCAGCACCAGCGGGATCGGGTTCTCGCCGGCGGTGAAGATGATCGGGAAGTTGCGCTGGGCCTGCGGGAACTCCTCGACCGTCAGCGGCACCGAGTTGATGCCGGCAAGCCAGGTTGCCTTGTCCGTGGCGCGGGTCTTCCAGTTCGCGTGCTGCTGCGAATTGAGCGGGATGAGATCCCGGTAGAACAGGGGCAGTGCAGGATTCTGAGGCACGCTGGCCATTGATACTCTCCGCGAGGGGTGGGCAATTCTTGGAAGGCGCAGGCTTTAATAGTTGCGCGGCGGCGGCGCAAGCCGGAGACCCCCGGATGTCCGAGGATTTGACGCAGCCGGTTGCAGGGCTGCGTCAGATGAGCTTTCCGGGGTTCAGCAGGCCCTTGGGATCGAGCGCCTGCTTGACCGCGCGCAGCATCGAAAGCGCCACCGGATCCCCCAGACGTGCCAGTTCGTCGCGCTTGAGCTGGCCGATGCCGTGCTCGGCCGAGATTGAACCGCCCCATTCGGTGACTAGATCATGGACCCGGCGGCTGATCGCCTTGCCTTCGGTGGCGTTCCAGGCGCGGGCATCCTGCGCTTCCGGGGCGATCACGTGATAATGCACGTTGCCGTCGCCAAGGTGCCCGAAGGCGATGGCCTCCACGCCGGGGAACTCCGCTTCCAGCATCGGTGCGGTGGTCTCTACGAAGGCTGGCATCGCCTCGACCGGCACGGAAATGTCGTGCTGGACGGCCGGACCGCGCGCGCGTTCGGCGGCGGGGACGCTCTCGCGGATGAGCCAGAATGCCTCTGCCTGCGCCTCGCTCGCGGACATGGCGGCGTCCTCGACCAGTTCCTTCTCGAAGGCTTCGGCCATCATCGCCTCGCAGCGGTCGCGCAGGGTGTCGGCTCCGGCGCGGTCGGCGACGACTTCGATCAGGACGTGCCAGGCATGGCGGCCTTCCAGCGGCGGACGAGCGGTAGGAAGGTGTTCCACCACGGCGTCGATGCTCGCCTGCGGCATGACCTCGAAGCCTTCCAGCGCCTCACCCTCCATCGCGTCGCAGTGCAGCAGCAGCGTGCGGGCGGCAGGGAGCGAAGGCACGCCTGCCCAGATCACCACGCGCTCGGCGACGGCAGGCTCCAGCTTGAGCGTTGCGGCCGTGACGATGCCGAGGGTGCCTTCCGACCCGATCAGGAGCTGCTTGAGGTCGAAGCCCCGGTTGTCTTTCTTGAGCGGCGTCAGTTGCGAGAAGACCTGCCCGCCGGGCAGCACTGCTTCCAGCCCCAGCACCAGCGCGCGCATCGAGCCGTGGCGCAGCACCTGAGATCCGCCCGCGTTGGTGGAGATCAGCCCGCCGACCGTCGCGGAGCCCTTGCCGCCCAGCGTCAGGGGGAAACGCAGGCCCTGTGCCTCGGCCGCTTCGTGCAGGGTCTGGAGAATGACGCCCGCCTCGCAGGTGGCGCGCCCGGACTCGATGTCGATTTCCCGGATCGCGTTCATGCGCCGCAGGGAGAGCAGTAGCGCGGTGCCGCTCTCGTCGGGTGTCGCACCGCCGGACATGCCGGAATTGCCGCCCTGCGGGACGATCGGCACGCCATGCTCGCCACACAGGTGGACCAGCGCGGAGAGTTCCTCGGCGTTGGCGGGCGAGGCGAGCGCGCAGGCGCGGCCGGTGAAGCGTCCGCGCCAGTCGGTGAGCCAGGGCGCGACGAGTTCGGGGTCGGTCGTCAGTCCGCGCGGGCCGAGCAGGGCGGCGGCTTCTTCGAGAAAGCGGGCAGGGGTGGTCGCAGGTTCGATCATCGGTGCGGTATGGCACATGCCGGAAGCGGTTTCACCACCATGCGGACATAATCGCTGTGCTCGGGCTCAAGTGAGTTAAGCGTCGGTTCAACCTCTTGCCGTATGGGGAGTATGTCGGCATCGCGTGCCGGCTCGATATCCGGGAACCCGACCGCTGACATGAGTTTTACCGCCGCCCTGCTGTATCCGATCCTGCTGCTGCTTCCAGCGGCAGGGGCCGGCGACGGCGCGCGCGGTACGGATGAGGCACAGGTGGAGCCCGGCAAGGGGGCCGATTCGGCACTCTGGCCTCCCCTGGAATCGGTATCGCTGGTTCCCGACGCCCCCTTCGCCATCAGCCTGCTGCCGGAGGTCGTGCCCGATGATGCGGCTCAGGTGCGCATCGAGCAGCGCATGACGATCCGCATCACGCCGCGCGCCTCGGTGCCGATGCCCGAGATGTTCTTCGGTATGTCCGGCGATGGCGCTGCCCAGTTCACGGAGCGCAAGATCGGTAATTGCCTGCCGCTTGCAGGCATCGTCAGCGTCCGTCCCGATCGCGCCAACCGCCTGCTGCTGTTTATGCGGGACCAGAGGGTAGTCAGCGCTGAACTCGATCGATCGTGCCGGGCGCGGGACTTCTATTCGGGCTTCCTGATGGAGCGGAGCGACGACGGACGGCTTTGCGTGGATCGCGATACGCTGCTGTCGCGCAGCGGGATGAGCTGTACGCTGACCCGCATAAGGCAGCTGGTCGAGCAGGAGCACTGAGCAGGCCGGCCCCGGTTTCCGCTGCCTCTGGTGGATTTCCTTGACTTTCCCGCCTTTTTCCGCAAATGGCCGCCTGTCGCGCGACAGGCGTCGCGGGCGGCTCTTTGCCCGCCCCGGCTGAATGCCGCTGCACTGACCTAATTTTTCCGGAAAAACCAAACGCCTATGAGCTTTGCCGATCTCGGCCTGTCTGACGAATTGCTGCAAGCGGTGGAAGCCGCGGGCTATACCGAACCGACTCCCATCCAGGCCCAGACGATCCCGCCTGTCCTGATGATGAAGGATCTCATCGGCATCGCCCAGACCGGCACGGGCAAGACCGCCGCCTTCGTTCTGCCGATGATCGACATCCTCGGACATGGCCGCCGTCGCGCGCTGATGCCGCGCTCGCTGATCCTCGAACCGACGCGTGAGCTTGCCGCGCAGGTGGCCGAGAACTTCGAGAAGTACGGCAAGAACCACGACCTGAAGATGGCGCTGCTGATCGGCGGCGTGCAGATGGGCGACCAGCTCAAGGCCCTGTCCGCCGGTGTCGACGTGCTGATCGCGACCCCGGGCCGCCTGATGGACCTGTTCGAGCGTGGCAAGATCATGCTCACGGGTTGCGAACTGCTCGTCATCGACGAGGCGGACCGCATGCTCGACATGGGCTTCATCCCGGACATCGAGACGATCTGCTCGAAGCTGCCCGCCAATCGTCAGACGCTGCTGTTTTCGGCGACGATGCCGCCGGTCATCAAGAAGCTGGCCGACCGCTTCCTGACGAACCCGAAGTACGTCGAGGTGGCGCGTCCGGCGTCGACCAACACGAACATCGCCCAGCACAAGGTCGCTGTTCCGGCCCGCAAGAAGCGTGAGGCGCTGCGCCACATCCTGCGCACGGACAACGTGACCACCGCGATCATCTTCGCCAACCGCAAGACGACCGTGCGTGAACTGGCCAAGAGCCTCAAGGGTCACGGCTTCTCGGCGGGCGAGATTCACGGCGACATGGACCAGCCCGCGCGCAATGCCGAGCTGGAGCGTTTCAAGTCCGGCGAGATCAGCATTCTTTGCGCTTCCGACGTCGCCGCGCGCGGACTCGACGTGAAGGGCGTGAGCCACGTCTTCAACTTCGATACGCCGTGGCATCCGGACGATTACGTCCATCGCATCGGTCGTACCGGCCGTGGCGGCGCGACGGGCCGTGCGTTCACGTTCGTGGCGCCGGAGGATGCCGAGGCGATCGCCAACGTCGAGAAGCTGACCGGCGGACCGATCCCGGTGTTCCAGCTCGATCTCGACGGCGAGAGCGAACCGCGCGAAGCGAAGCCTGCCCGTGGCGGCAGGGCCGCTCGCGAGGATAAGCCGGTTCGTGAAGCCAGGCCTGCACGCGAGAAGAAGCCCGTCCGCGAGGACAAGCCCCAGCGGGAAGAGCGCGCCGAACGTGCGCCGCGTCGCGAGGCGCGTGCCGAAGAACCGCGCAGGGCGGAGAGCCGTGGCCGTCGCCGCGATGCCGAGCCGGTTGCCACGGGCACCGAGGGTGGCTGGAACGGTCCGGTGCCGGAATTCCTCAGCGTTTCCGCGCTGAACTGATGTCGAGGCGCTGCCGCTCGGCAGCGTTTCGCTTCGCTGGAACCAAGAAAAAAGCAGGGGTGTCGCCCCTGCTTTTTTCGTTTCAACGGTCAGGCGGCGACCCGCCGCTGGCGCCAGAACATCAGCCCGCCCACCGCGACGGCGAGCATCCCGAGCATACCGGGCTCGGGAACCTGCGTGCCGCCCGACGAGGTCGAGCCGCCGTCGACCGGGCCGCCCGGATCGCTCGGGCCGGGGTTGCTGGGGGCGGGGTTGTAGCCGCCGGTGTAGGTGCCGACGTGCATCTCGCCATTCTGGACGAGGCTGCCGAACACGGCGGAGCCCTGGATATAGTTCGCGGTGTTCGCCGCCGCCTGCGGGGCGAGCACCGAGCCGCCCCATGCGGTCGTCAGCGACAGATCCTTGGCATCCGGGAAGTTCCAGATCACGTGTTCGCCAAGGTTCTGCGTGCCGCCGAGGAAGTTGTCGTTCAGCGTGATCGACCCGCCCGAGACGTTGACGATGGCGGTGTCCGCGCCGTTCAGGTTGAACTGGATCTCGCCGATCTTGTCGAGGTCGGCCGAAGAGATGTTGAACACCGCGACGCCGTTTGCGTCCGGCTGGGCGTCGAAGGTGCCCTTGTTGCCGCTGATGGTGAGCTGGCTGTTGGCCGTCTGCTGGCTCATGGTGGTGCTCAGCCCCGTCATCGAGGTCGAGATGAGGCTGGCCTGCTGGGTCAGGTTCTGGCTGAACGACGGGTCGCTGGCGGAAAGGCCGGAGGTCACCGTGTTGTTGTTGACGTTGGTGTTGCTGATCGAGCCGCCGACCAGCACCGTCTGAGCCGCGCCGTTGAGGTTGAGCCCGCTGTTGACGTTGCCGCCGACGACGGCGCCCGAGCCGTTGTTGAGGTTCTTCGCGCCGCCGTTGACGTCGCCCACGACGGTCAGGCCGGGGGTGCCGGTGCTCGACGCCGCGATGGGCTGGATCTGGTAGTTCGACGAATTGCCGTTGAGGTTTCCTCCGACGAACGTGCGCCCTTCCACCTCGGACGACGAGGTGAGATCGCCCAGCACGACGAGGTTCCACGTCCGCAGCACATCGGTGCCCGCGATCATGCCGGAATCGGCGAGGACAGGGCTGGCGGCGAGAGCGACCGCGATTGCGGCCAGCGACAGAGAAGCGGAGCGGAAATGAGCCACGGCGTATATCCCGATTAGGCGGAAGTGCTTGCCGGGCTCAGTATATTTACGTGGCTATTTGAAAAGCGCGAGTTCCGCACCGTCCCTGCACGGAACAGGGTTTCGCTGGTTACTGCGGGATTCACGAATTGTGAACGAATCGGCTTAAGAGCGACGCGTCGTCCCGGACTTGTGCCGGGACGACGCTGACGTTCCTTATGCCTTCACCTTGTTCTGGAAGCTCTTGCGCAGCTTCATCAGCTTGGGCGGAATTACGGCGAGGCAGTACGGATTGCGCTGGCCTTCGCCTTCCCAGTATTCCTGATGATAGTCCTCGGCCGGATACCAGATGGCCGGGCCTTCGATCGTGGTCACGGCCTTCTCGCCGGGATGTTCGCCGTCCCAGCGTGCGATCGCCGCGGCAGCCTCTTCGCGCTGCGAGTCGCCCAGCGGGAAGATCGCCGAGCGGTACTGCGTGCCGATGTCGTTGCCCTGTCGGTTGAGCTGCGTCGGGTCGTGGGTGCCCAGGAACACGTCGAGCGCGTCTGCATAGGAGATCACGGCCGGGTCGTAAGTGATGCGGATCGCCTCAGCATGGCCCGTGTTGCCGGTGCAGATCTGCTTGTAGGTCGGGTTCTCAACCGAGCCGCCGATATAGCCGCTCTCCACCGTGCTCACGCCGACCACGTCGCGGAAGACCGCTTCGGTGCACCAGAAGCACCCGCCAGCCAGGATTGCCGTTTCCATCTTCGTCACTGTCCTCAATTCGAAAGCGTTGGCGGCTAGATAGGGTGCGTCCGCTCACTTGTCATTGCCCCGAGGTCGAGTAGTCTCGCGCCGTTCCGAATTGAGCGTTCAAATCCACGAGGAGAGAGCCTGATGCGCCGCGCCCTGCTGACCCTGACCTCGCTGCTTGCCCTCGTGGCGGTTCCGCTCACCGTGCAGGCTGCCCAGAAGCCCGCCAAGGTCGAGGACTGCAAGGGATGCAAGGCGGCTCTGGAGAGCGTCGCCGCCAACCCGTTGCGCCAGGCCGACCGCGCCCGCGACCAGTATCGCCGCCCGGTGGAAACTCTCTCATTCTTCCATATCACGCCGCAGTCGAAGGTCGGCGAATATGCGCCGGGCGGGGAATGGTATTCGCGCTTCCTCGGGCTCTACCTCGGCGAGCAGGGGCATCTCGTCGGCCTCTATTTCGATGCCACCAGCACCGCGTTCGACGCCAAGCGGCAGGAAGGCATCCGCAAGGGCGCTGCCGGTTACGCGGCCGATGTCGCCAAGTTCACCGGCATGCCGGCGGACCGCTTCGCCGCCTACACGCTCGACGCGGTGCCCGCGAGCGAGCAGGGAACCTTCGACGTCATCGTCATCCCGCGCATGATGCACAACATGATGCAGTGGAAGATGGCCGAGAGCGAGATCGCGAAGATGCGCGGCCTGCTCAAGCCCGGCGGCCTGATCGGTATCGAGCAGCATCGCGCCAAGGCGGATGCGCCGGACGCCTATGCGGACGGATCGAAGGGCTATCTGCGCGAAGCCGACGTGATCCGGTTCATGGAGGCACAGGGCTTCGACCTCGCCGGGAAGTCGGATGCCAACGCCAACCCGAAGGACAGCGCCAACTGGCCCGATGGCGTCTGGACCCTGCCGCCCACGCTCGCGCTCAAGGAGCAGGACAAGGCGAAGTATCAGGCCATCGGCGAAAGCGACCGCATGACCCTGCTGTTTCGCAAGCGTGGTTGATTCGGTTTAGCAAATCCGCCGCAGGCGGATTTGGCGGCACCGGCCCACGCCCCCACCCGACCACCCAACGGTAGTATCCTGCGGGTGGTCGGGTGGGGGCGTGGGCCGGTGCCGCAATACGACATAGACCGCGCCGGTCTGGACTTGGGGGCGCGCAATCCATAACTGGGGCGCCATGACCCAGAGCCCCCGCCAGATCACCGTCGCCGCCCTGCAACTCGCCCTCGGTTCGGCCGATGAGCAGGAAAACATCGCCGCCGTCTCCGCGCTGGTGGAGGACGCGGCCGGGAAGGGCGCACAGGTCGTGCTGCCGCCCGAGCTGTTCTCCGGCCCCTACTTCTGCAAGGTCGAGGACGAAGCTATCTTCGCGACCGCCCGCCCGACCGCGGAGCATCCCTCGGTGATCGCGATGAAGGCGCTCGCCGCGAAGCTGAAGATCGCTATCCCGACCAGCTTCTTCGAGCGGGACGGGCACCACTATTACAACACGCTCGCCATGATCGACGCCGACGGCGAGATCATGGGCACCTACCGCAAGAGCCACATCCCCGACGGTCCGGGCTATGAGGAGAAGTACTACTTCCGCCCCGGCAACGACGGTTTCAAGGTGTGGGACGTGTTCGGCACCCGCATCGGCGTCGGCATCTGCTGGGACCAGTGGTACCCCGAGGCCGCGCGCGTCATGGCGCTGATGGGGGCGGAACTGCTGTTCTACCCCACCGCCATCGGCTCGGAGCCCTACGACGCTTCGCTCGACACCAGCCGCATGTGGCGCCGGGCGATGGTCGGCCATTCGGTGTCGAACTGCATGCCGGTGATCGCCGCCAACCGCATCGGCGCGGAAGTCGAATGCGGCAGCGAGCAGACGTTCTACGGCCACTCATTCATCACCGACGAATGGGGCGATTACGTGGCGGAATACGACCGCGACGAAACCGGCGTCCTGGTCGCGACGCTGGACCTTTCGCGCGCGGCGACGCATCGTGCGGGCATGGGCTTCTTCCGCGATCGCCGGCCGCAGCTCTACACGCGCATCGCGCAGGATATCTGAACGCAAAAGGGGGAAGGGCGCGCATGGGCAAGCATCGCTATCTGGTGGCGCTGGGATCGAACATGCGCCACCATCGCCACGGCTCACCCCGCCGCGTCCTCGCCGCCGCTCTTGCGGCGCTCGATCGCGGCAAGCTGGAAGTCATCGCTGCGTCTCCGGTCGTGGAGAGCGCGCCGCTCGGCCCCTCGCGCCGTCGCTATGCCAATGCCGTCGCGCTGGTCCGTTCCAAGCGCGAGCCTGACGAACTGCTGCACAAGCTGCACCGCATCGAGCACAAGTTCGGCCGTCGCCGCTCCGGCCACCCCTGGTCGGCGCGCGTGCTCGACCTCGACATCGTGCTGTGGAACGGCGGCGCCTATGGCGAGGACGACCTCGTCATCCCGCACCGGGCCTTTCGCGAAAGGCGCTTCGTGCTCGACCCGGCCGTCACGATCGCGAGCCGCTGGCGCGATCCATTGACGAACCTGACTGTGGGACAATTGCGAGCCCGCTTGACCAAGCCGCGCGTCGCCCCTAGGTGACCCCGACCGGAACGCCTCGCGTCAACGGGGGCCCTTAGCTCAGTCGGTAGAGCAACTGACTTTTAATCAGTAGGTCGCTGGTTCGAACCCAGCAGGGCTCACCATTCCATTTTCATGTGTGACCATGCCACAAGCTCCTCGGCCTTCACCGGCGGGGTTTCGTCGGCGATGTTCGCGCGAAGATGGTCGGAAGCGCGGCCAGCGGCAGCACGCAGAACAACCAGAGCATGGCGCCGATGACTGCCGTTTCGCAGCACAAGGCCATAATGACACCTGCTATAGCGAGAAGGGCGGCTCCGGTCAGCTTGCTGGTGAGCGGGTGCTTGGTCACATCCTTCAAAATACCGCGCTGAATCGCGTGAAACCCTGCGGCGGCAAGCGGCAGCGCCGCGAACATCGGGTGCATCATGCCGCGATCGCCTTTCGTGATTCGATCTTCCGTGCCGCAAGCCACAATGCAGCGCCGAGCGCGATGGCGGTCAGGTCGGCTCCGGCGCGTATCCAGTCGCCTCGCGCCAGCGTGGTCGGAAGTGGCAGGCCTGCGAACGCGGTGCCTGCCGGGAGGAGCACGCAGAGCAGGGCGCCGACGCGCAACTGTTCGCTCCAGCCCTTCGACCAGGGGCGCAGGCCTGCGTGGATCAGACAGGCGAGCCAGGCAAGGAAGTAGATCGAGGCGGCGGTCGCGCGCCGGTCCGTCATTTCGATGGGCAGCATCCGTTCGCCATGGAGATAGGCGGCGCAGGCGATCATGTTGCCGGCGACTGCGGCCACGGTGATCCTGCTCGCCATCGTCTCGAATGCCGAAGCCGCGCGGCGGCTGCGCTTTTCGGTGAACAGCACCAGTCCTGCCGCGACCATTGCCGCGCTGCACAGCCCGGTCAGGAAGTAGAGCCACCGCGCCGCCGTGCCGCCCCATTCGATGAAGTGCAGTCCGGCGAGGAACGCCTGCGTCTCGCGCGCGTGGGAGCGCTGCACCTGCACGCGCAGCAGCCTGCCGTCGCTGCCGTCGAACGCGACGCGGTCAGGGAAGTTGGCGATGCGATCGTCGCGCTGGCGCCAGATCTCGACGGCGGCGTTGGCGCGATCGGGATGGCTTACGTAGATGTTCACGGCAGGGCCTCCGCCCCATGCCCGTTCGGCGCGCGCGACCAGGGGCATCAGGTCCACGGTGCGGCGGGGCGGTCCCGGCGGGGTCTCGACGTCGACGTAGCGCGATTGCGCGGCTTCGCGCTGATAGGCCTTGGTGTCGCCACCGTTGAGCATGGCGACGCCTGCGGGAATGTAGGCGTAATAGATCAGGACGAGCCCGGTATAGGCCATCATGACGTGGAACGGCAGCGGCAGCACCGAGAACACGTTGTGGGCGTCCATCCATGCCCGCTGGCGCGAACCGCTGGGGCGGAACACGAAGAAGTCCCGGAATATCCGCTTGTGGATGATGACCCCGCTGATCGAGGCCACGAGCATGGCGAGCCCAGCCGCACCGACGATCAGGAAACCGAGCTGGCTTGCCTTGCGGTCTATCCCCAGCGTGTAGTGATAGCGCATGAAGAAGAACCCGGCGTCCATGTCGCGCGGGATGCGTGCGCCGGTCTGCGGATCCAGCCGGTGCGTGGTCGCCTTGCCCTTCTGGTCGGTCCAGACGAGACGCAATACCGGTTCGCGCGGGGTCGGGATGACGATCCGCCATTGCCGCGCTTCCGGGGCAATCCGGGTAAGGTAGTCGCGCCCGATCCGTACCGCACGCTCCCGGCCGATGGCGACGGGAGAGCGCAGTTCGGGCGTCGTCCAGAGGTTCATCTCGGTGTAGAACACCGCGAGCGAGCCGGTCAGCAGCACGCCGAACAGCACCCACCCGAACAGCAGTCCGCACCAGGTATGCAGCCAGCCCATCGACTGGCGCAGCGTATCCTTCATCGGCTCGATCCCAGCAGCAGGCAGAGCGGCAGGGCCGTCCCCGTTAGCAGTTCCACCCAGACGCGCAGGGCGCTGCGCAGCGCGAAGGCTCGCAGCGCCACCACCACGAACAGGATGAAGGCGAGGCAGGTGGCGAGGATGTTGGCATCGACGCCGTCGATCGGCATGGCCATCGGCAGCAGCCGTACCGCCGCGCCGATCCATGCATAACACAGCGCATAGGCGCCGATGCTCGCCGCCAGCAGGCGAGGGACGATCTCGCGCCAGCCCGGTTCCCGCCTCGCCGCCATCGTCAGAACCGCTGCTCGAACGTCACCGCGACGCTGCGCGGTTCGCCCAGCACCCACTGCGAGGTGGAGTAGCTGTTCTGCACGTAGATCTTGTCGAACACGTTGCGCAGGTTGAGCGTGCCGCTGGTCTTGTCGCCGAAGTCGTAGCGGGCGGATGCATCGACCAGCGTGTACGCCGGAATGCGCCGCGTGTTCGCCGCGTCCGAATAGCGCTCGCCGACGTAGCGAAGCCCGGCGTCGAGGTGCAGCGGCTCTACGGGGCGCCATGACAGCCACAGGTTCGCCGCCTTCTCGGCGACGCCGATGGGCATGTTGCCGTCGCGGCTGACGAGCGTGGTGCCGACGAGTTCGGTAAAGTCGTCGTACTGCGCGTTGAGGATCGTGCCGTTGGCGAGGATGCTGAAGGTCTTCGTCACCGCCAGCCCGAACGAGGCTTCGACGCCGTAGGACGACTGCTGGCCGACCTGCACCGAAATCGTGGGGTCGTTCGCTGAGCGGGTGAGGATCTTCTTCTTGACGATGCGGTAGCCCGACAGCGTGAACTCGCCGCGCCCGTCGAGGAAGGTCGCCTTGAGCCCGGCCTCCCATTGCCGTCCGGTCGACACGTCGAAGCTGGTCTGCGCGAGCGTGGCGGTGAGGAGGGCGGTGACGGGATCGGCGGCGGCGGAGTACTGCGCATAGAGTGAGATGTTGTCGGCCGGGTTGTAGACCAGCCCCGCGCGCCAGCTCGTGCTGGGATAATGCGCGGTATAGTCCGCAGTCGGGTCGAGCGCGTCGTGCCGTTCGGTCTTCGGGCGGTCGTAGCGCAGGCCCGTCACCAGCGAGAGGCGGTCGGAGAACGACAGGCGGCTCTCCCCGAACAACGCCCATTGCTCGACATCGGTCTTGTACTTGTACCGGGTGCCGAACGTACCGTCGAGGAACGTGCCCGGCGTGTAGTCGTAGGGGTCGACGAGGTCGAAGCGGCTGTTGGGCGAACTGTCGGTGCGCAGCAGCGAGCCGGTGTTGTACTCGCCGCCAAGGCTCAGGCGGTGCTCCAGTCCGAACAGGGTATGGTCGAACACCGCGTTGAAGCGGTCGCCCCACTGCTTGGTCTTGTAGAAGATTTCGAGGTAGCTCGACCGCCGGATCTGGTCGCCGGACCAGGCGTAGCCCTCCGCATTGCGCCAGTGCTTGAAGCCGGTGAGGTAGTAGGCGACGTTGGTGATGGTCACGCCCTCGGCGGGTGTCCATTCGGCCTTCGCCTGCGTCCAGGCATCGTCGAAGCGCAGAGAGCGGTCGGCGACGTTGTAGTTTTGCTTGCGGATATCGCGGACCAGCTTTCCGTCGCGCAGCGGCGTGCCGTACCAGATCGTCGGGTCGAGGTCGGCCCGGTCGTGGGTCAGCGTCAGTACGAGGTCGTCGCTGGCCTGGTAGCGCAGTGCCGCCGACAGCGCGAGGCTGCGCGAACGGCCGCGCTCCATCCACCCGTCCGAGCGATTGTGGCTGAGATCGACGCGGTAGGAGAGCCGGTCCCCGATCGGCCCGCCAATGCCGCCTGCCGCGGCGTAAGTGTCGAAGGAGCCGCCGCTGAGGCGCACTTCGCCCTCGAACTCTTCGGTGTTGGGCTTCTTGCGCACGACGTTGATCGCGCCGCCGATGCCGCCTTCGCCGTAGAGCACGGAGGCCGCGCCGCGCAGTACCTCGATACGCTCCGCCATCCACGGGTCGGCGGGGAAGGTCTGCGTCGTGGTCGTGTAGACGCGCATCCCGTCATAGAGCTGCATCACCGAGGTGTAGCCGGTGAACCCGCGCGAACTCAGCGAGTAACCGAAGGCCGAGCTGTTGTTGATGAGGCCGGGCGCGCGTGCGGCGGCGGCAACGACGGTGCGGTCGCCGAGGCTGCGGATCATCTCCTTGGTGATGACGTCGACGCTGGCGGGTGTCTGCATCGGCGTCAGGCCGAGGCGGCTGGAGGCGTCGGCCTGCTGGCCGAGTTGCAGGACGCCGGCCTTGCGTGCGGTGACGACGATGTTCTCGGCGCTGTCCGGCGCGCCTTCATCGGCGGCTTCCTGCGCCTGGGCCGAAGTCGCCGCCATGGCCAGCGCGCAGCACGAAGCGCCCGCACGGATCACGGACGAAAGGAAAGTTCTCGTATTCATGAATGATACCCCCGTTGCGTTTCCCAGTCGAACGGACAGGTTCCCGCGTGAGGGCGATCCCCGCGCGAGTGCAGCGGCGGAATCCGGGCGCGAACGAGCGACCGGCGAAACCCGCCGTTGCGGCCTGGCCGCAAGTTCGTCGCTCAGACGGAGTACACCGTGCCGCGGCCATCCCCTGGACCAAGGCAAGAGCGACCGGACGCTGGCAGGTCTCCTGGCTCGCGGGTCATCGCTCGATGCACGGCCTTCCCAGGCCTCGCAGGAGTTAGCGTCCGGCCCAGTGGCTGCGGCAGGGCACCTTGGCCTGCCGCGATATGCATCGCGCTCACCGCTTACAGTTGCAGGGACAGCCTCGGCTTCGAGGGATGATCCCTCTCACCGCGTTCCCTTTTAAGCTCCTTTCGGAGCACCGGCGCGATCGATGTTGCGATTGGACTCATGTCCGTTCGCAACATCGCGTGCGTTACGTCGCGCGGGGACGTCGTGCAAGCGGATAAAAGGGGGAGGGTGGCCACGCCGGGCCGGGCATCGGCATGGCGTAACGGACCATCGCCCCCGTGCAGGCAGGGGCGATGGATTTTGGGACAAGCGCCGGGATCAGAACCCGAGGTCTTCGATCCCGCCATCGAAGTTGCCGCCCAGCTTGTTGTTGGCGGCGGCCAGCTTCTCGGCCGGAACGCCTGCCAGGTAGCCGTCGATGATGCGCTGGTAGTTGCTGATGAGCCCCTCGACGCGGCTCGACAGGCGCATGAACTCGAACCCGCTGGCGTGCAGGCCCTTCTGCTGGATCGGGATGTTCGAATAGTCCTGCCGCGGGATCGGCGGGAATTCCGCGCTGTCGAACGGGAGCACGATGGGCTCCATGACCGGCTCGGGCTCCTGCCCCTCGGGGAAGAAGGTCAGCGACCAGATTTCGAAGAAGCAGCTTTCCGGGCCGAGCGGGCGGATGCGGTAGGCCGACATCGAGCTGAAGTAGGGCAGCAGGAAGTAGTGCGGGAAAAGGAACTCCACCGCGTTGACCGGGTCCGACTGCGCGACCGAGATGAGGTCCGGGATGGGCTCGCCGCGCTCCTTCAGCTGGGCGCTGACCTGATGCATGACCATGCCCAGCCACATCATCATGGCCTGCCCCTTGTCCTCCGGCAGTCCCTGCGTCGCGTGCTGGAGCGACTTCGCGATCTCCACTTCCTTCTCGTGGAGCATGCCCGCCATGCCTTCGCTGAGCAGTTCCATGTTTTTGATCTGCGCGGCTATGTTCTCCTCGATGGTCAGCGCCGGATCGGCGAGCATCGGGTGGCGGTCCGGGTTTTCCGCCATCGCGTACATCGAATCGTACATGGTCGGCACCGCATGCTGGAGCTGCGGGTGCGTCTGCATGACGTGGTAGCCCTCCATGAAGGCTTCCATCGCGATCTTCCAGTTCGCCGGGAGTACCGTGCCGTAGCACCATTCCGCCTTCAGCTTGTGGAGGTTGTGCGCCTCCAGCCGCTCGGCGACGGGGCCGAGGCTCTCGCGCACCGAGGGGGCATCATGGTCATGGTTGATCCACACGCAGCCGCCGTAGACTTCGGCGCGGCAGGGGATGAGGTTGATGTCGTCCTCGTCCATCTGGCGTTCGGAGAACAGGTACTTGCCGTAGACCAGCGTGTTCTCGCCATCCATGTTCCAGCGCCAGCCGTGGAACGGGCAGACGAAGCCGGACTTCGCGCAGTTGCCGTGCGCGGTCGGGTGCGAGGAGCCGAGCGGCGATCCGCCCGCGAAGGGCACGCCGCGGTGGCGGCAGGCGTTGTGGAATGCCTTCACCCCGGTCTTCGTGCGCACGATGATGACCGACTTGCCGACGTTCTCGTACTCGATCCAGTCGCCGACCTCGGGAATCTGCTCCTCGCGGCAGGCCATCTGCCAGACGTGGGGCCACAGGTGGTCCAGCTCCGCCTGATAGAATTCCGCGTCGTAGTAGCGCTTTACCGGGATGCGTTCGGGATCGTCGATCGGGAACGGCACCGGGCGCAGGCCGCCGTCTGCTGATTTGAGCACTTCCCAATACCTCTCGCTTGTTACTCTCGTTCGTGTTGAACCAGTGTACAGGGCGAGGTGGGAGAGGCAATCGCTGCGGGGCTGCCGGTGATCGCAGGCGCGGTAATTGGGGTTGATCGGGAGGGCACATGTTCCTCCCCGAGCTTGCTCGGGGAGGGGGACCGCCGCGAAGCGGTGGTGGAGGGGGAGAGTTCAGGAAATTCCCCCTCCGTCAGTCACTACGTGACTGCCACCTCCCCGAGACAAGCTCGGGGAGGAATTATCAAGCCGGCTTCACGAAGCTGTCGAGCACGCGCTTGTTGCCGGCCTGCTCGAACTCGATCTCCAGCTTGTTGCCTTCCTGCGCGATCACCGCGCCGTAGCCGAACTTCTCGTGGAAGACGCGCGCGCCCACGGCGATGTCGGTGCGTGGCTTGGCGGCGAAGCTGGCGGCGCTGCGGGTGCTTTCGACCACGCGCTTTGGCGTGGCGTCGTATTCCTTAGCCGCCGCGCGCTGCCAGCCCGGGCCGCGCGTGATGGTGCGGGCTGGCTGCATGCGGGCGACGTCGGCGAAGGGATCGGTATGCTCCGACCACTGCGCGCGCCACAGCGAGGCGCCGCCGGACAGCGTGGTCTCGCTGTCGACATGCTCCTCGGGCAGTTCGGCGATGAAGCGCGAGGGGATGGAACTGGTCCACTGGCCGTAGATGCGCCGGTTGGCGGCGTGCAGGATCGTGCACTTGCGCCGCGCCCGCGTGATCGCGACGTAGGCGAGGCGGCGCTCTTCCTCCAGGCTGGCGAGCCCGCCTTCGCCGAGCGCGCGCTGCGAGGGGAACACGCCTTCCTCCCAGCCGGGCAGGAACACGTTGTCGAATTCCAGCCCCTTGGCGGCGTGCATGGTCATGATCGTGACCTTCTCCTCGTCCGCCGCATTCTCGTTGTCCATGACGAGGCTGACGTGTTCGAGGAAGTCGCCGAGGCTGTCGTATTCCTCCATGGCGCGGGCGAGTTCGGCGATATTTTCCAGCCGTCCGTTGGCCTCGGCGGTCTTCTCCGCCTGCAGCGCGTCGGTGTAGCCGCATTCGTCCATGACGGTGCGCAGCAGGTCGGCGGGGCCTTCGGTGGCCGACAGGTCGCGCCAGCGCGCGAAGTCGCGCATCAGGGCGAGGAAGGTGTTGCGCGCGCGGGCGGGAAGTTCGTCGGTATCGGCGATCTCGATCGCGGCGTTCGACAGCGGGATGCCGCGATTGCGCGCCAGCCGGTGCAGCGCCTCCAGCGCCTTGGCGCCGAGGCCGCGCTTGGGGGCGTTGTAGATGCGTTCGAACGCGAGGTCGTCGGCGGGCTGGGCGATGACGCGCAGGTACGCCAGCGCATCGCGGATCTCGGCGCGTTCGTAGAAGCGGAAGCCGCCGACGATGCGGTACTTCATGCCGATCGAGATGAACCGATCCTCGAACTCGCGAGTCTGGTACTGCGCGCGTACGAGGATGGCGATCTGGTCGAGCGGGGCGCCTTCGCGTTCGAGCCGTTCGATCTCGTCGCCGACGCGGCGGGCTTCCTCCGGCCCGTCCCAGACGCCGATGACGCGCACCTTGTCGCCCGCATGGCGCTCGGTCCACAGGGTCTTGCCGAGGCGCTGCGTGTTCTCGTCGATCAGGCCCGATGCGGCGGCGAGGATCTGCGGCGTGGAGCGGTAGTTCTGCTCCAGCTTGATGACCTTGGCGCCGGGGAAGTCCTTCTCGAAGCGCAGGATGTTCGCCACTTCCGCGCCGCGCCAGGAATAGATCGACTGGTCGTCGTCACCGACCACGCAGATGTTCTGGCGACCCTGCGCGATCAGGCGCAGCCACAGGTACTGGACCTGATTGGTGTCCTGATATTCGTCCACCATGACATACTTGAAGCGGTTCTGGTACTGCTCCAGCACGTCGCGGTGGGTGCGCAGGATGTTGAGCATGTGGAGCAGCAGGTCGCCGAAATCGCAGGCGTTCACCGCCTTCAGGCGATCCTGATAGAGCTTGTAGAACTTCTGGCCCTTGCCGTTGGCGTAGCTTTCGTTCTCCCCGGCGTCGAGGTCGGCGGGATTAAGGCCGCGGTTCTTCCAGCGGTCGATACACCCCGCCAGCTGGCGCGCGGGCCAGCGCTTCTCGTCCAGCCCCTCGGCCACGATCAGCTGCTTGAGGAGGCGCAGCTGGTCGTCGGTGTCGATGATCGTGTAGTTGCTCTGCAGCCCCACCAGTTCGGCATGACGGCGCAGCATCTTCGCGGCGATCGCGTGAAACGTGCCGAGCCAGGGCATCCCCTCCACCGCCGGGCCGACGAGGTGGCCGACACGCTCGCGCATCTCGCGCGCGGCCTTGTTGGTGAAGGTGACGCAGAGGATCTCGCTCGGCCAGGCAAGGCGGCTGCGGACGAGATGGGCGAGGCGGCGGGTCAGCGCCGCCGTCTTGCCGGTGCCCGCGCCCGCCAGCATCAGCACGGGGCCTTCGGTCGTCAGCACGGCTTCGCGCTGCGGCTCGTTGAGGCCGTCGATCAGCGGATCGCCGTGGCCGTCAGGGGAGGGGGCTTGCAGATTGTTCACCGTGAACAACTAGGGAACGGCGTGGCCCGGTGCAAGCCCGCTTCGTCGCAGCTCAGGAACAATCGCCGGCGGGTTTCGTCGTTTGAACAGCAAGACAAACCACGGAGAGTGAGAAATGCGTAACATGCTGCTGCTCGCCGGCTCCGCCGCGCTGGGCCTGACGGTGATTCCCGCCGCCATCCATGCCCAGAGCGCCCCTGCCGACCCCGCGACCACCGAAATGCCGACCCCGCCGCCGACGCCTGCTGCTCCCACCACCGCGCCGACATTGACCACCGAACAACAGGCGATGTTCGATACGTGGACCCCGGCGCAGAAGGCCGACTACGAAAGCTGGCCCAACGATTACAAGGTCTACTACTGGACGCTGAATACCGACCAGCAGAAGGGCTACTGGGCGCTCACCGCCGACCAGCGTGGCCAGATCTACAAGATGACGCCGGAACAGCGCCAGATGGCGTGGAATTCGGTGATCCAGCAGATGAAGGGCGAAACGCCCGCGACGCCTGCCGGGCAGGCCAATCCTCCGGGACCGGGCGTACCCACGGCGGGGGTGCCCGATCCGAAGACCGCCAACCAGGCCGCGCGTCCAGCCATGCCTGCGGACGAGAACTATCAGGGCGGTCCCTACAAGGGCGCACTGACCCCGCCGCCTGCGACCGCGATGGGCAAGGACTATCCGCGTTGCAGCAAGACTGTCACCGACAGTTGCCGCAATCGCGGGGGTGTGTAGGCGGAGCAATTCCTCCCCGAGCTTGTCTCGGGGAGGTGGAAGCGCGAAGCGCTGACGGAGGGGGATTGGCGCAAGGTTCTCCCCCTCCACCACCGCCTGCGGCGGCGGTCCCCCTCCCCGAGACAAGCTCGGGGAGGAATTGGCGTTACCCGCACCCACACTTCGTCATTGCGAGCGCAGCGAAGCAATCCAGCGGCATAGAGCTTCGCTGGATTGCTTCGCTGCGCTCGCAATGACGAACGTTTGGGCCGGACACACGAAAACGCCCGCTGGCGAGTGCGGGCCTAACGCCGGGGGAAGAAACGCGAGGATCCGAGAGTGAACATCGGGTCGGCGTCGTGAGCGTCCGGACGGGACGCGGGGGTTTGTTTCCACAGCGCGTTGCGAATGGCCGGGTAGGTGCGGAGTGCAGCCCGGCTCGACCTGTATTCCATCGGACCTGTCCGGTATGACCGACGTTGGGGCTCGCGTCGGTATCGGTCATGGGACTTCCGGGAGAGCCGCTCCCAGGCCGAGATACTCGGTTGGGGGAACGGCCGGGCCAGAGCCTAGAGGACGGTCCGGGTCTTCGATGGACACCGTGGTGCGTAGCTACGGCTTGATACCGCATCCCGGCCCACGACGCCGACCCGATACACCGCCGAACCCTTGTACGTCAGACCCGGCGGATGCTGGGCCATATAACCTATTTGGCGATATTTGTCAAGCTGTGCGGCGCAGCAGGTGCAGCCGGGCCTTGCCGACATCGCGCGTGGCGTCGGCCTCGAAGCCCTTGATCGAGACGTTCTCGCCCTTGGCGGTTTCCAGGCTCACCCAGGTGCCTTCGCCGATCCAGCCGAGCCGGGCCAGCTTGTCCACCGCCACCGCGCCTGCGCCGGTGTCGTAAGGCGGGTCGAGTAGCACCAGATCCAGCGGCTCCTTCGCCGCGCCCAACGACAGGACCGAGGATGCCCGCACATCGCTGCGGGTCTGCGCCTGCAGGTTGGCGATGTTCCTGCGGATGGCGCGGATCGCTGCGGCGTCCTGATCGACGAACAGGCAATGTGCTGCCCCGCGCGACAGGGCCTCCAGCCCCAGCGCGCCGGACCCGGCGAACAGGTCCGCGACCTTCAGCCCCTCGAAGTCGCCGAGGCGGCTGACGAGCATGGAGAACAGCGTCTCACGGGTGCGGTTCGCCGTCGGCCGCGTGGTGTCACCCTCTGGCGCGGCGAGCTTGCGGCCGCGCCACTCGCCCGCGACGATGCGCAGGTTTGCGCTCATGCTCCGGTCTTTCCGCCCTGGCCGCCCTGACCCGTGGCGAGGCTGCGCCGGAAGTTGTCGAGATCACGCTGCGAAATCTCGCCGGCCATGCCCTTGGGCAGATCGCCGAGGCGGAACGGGCCGTAGGCCGTGCGCAGCAGGCGGCTGACCTGCAGGCCGAGGGCCTCCAGAACGCGGCGGACCTCGCGGTTCTTGCCTTCGGTCAGCGTCATCTCGATCCACTGGTTGCGCCCGGTGCGGCGCTCCATGTTGGCGTCGATCTTGCCGTAGATCACACCGTCGACCTCGATGCCCTCCATCAGGTCTTCGAGCTGCGCCTGCGTGATGTCGCCGAAAGTGCGCGCGCGGTAGGTGCGCGGCACGCCGGTGGCGGGCAGTTCCAGCTGGCGCTTGAACTCGCCGTCGTTGGTCAGCAGCAGCAGACCCTCGGTGTTGAGGTCGAGGCGGCCGATCGGCATCACGCGCCCGGTGCCCGGGGGCAGGGCGTTGCGCAGCGCGGTGTAGATCGTCGGGCGACCGGCGGGATCGCGCTCGGCGGTGATGAGACCGGCGGGCTTGTGGAAGAGGAACAGGCGGGTGCCTTCCGCCTCGGCCACCGGGTTGTCATCCACCGTAACGCCGCGCAGCGACGTCAGCACGGTCGAGGGCGTCTCGATCACCGCACCGTCCAGCTT
This sequence comes from Novosphingobium kaempferiae, assembly GCF_021227995.1. Lineage (NCBI taxonomy): Bacteria > Pseudomonadati > Pseudomonadota > Alphaproteobacteria > Sphingomonadales > Sphingomonadaceae > Novosphingobium > Novosphingobium kaempferiae. The sequence goes on along the minus strand of NZ_CP089301.1, from coordinate 120,227 downwards.
GACGCGGCCCTCGATGATCAGGCGCTCCACCTCGCGGCGGCTGGCGATGCCGGCGCGGGCGAGCAGCTTGGCGATGCGATCGCCTTCGCGTGCGGGGAGCGAGGGATCCTTTGGCGTCGGCGCGGCGGCGCGCGGTGCGGGGCCCGGTCGGGTATTGGGCCGGGGAGCGCGTGCTTCACCGCGAGAATCGGAGCGGGGCCCACGGAACGGACCATCGCGATAGCCGTCACGGCCAGCGTCACGGGCGCCATCACGGGCAGGGCCACGGCGGGGCGCACCGTCGCGCGTCGTCGCGCTGCGCGGGGCAGGGCCATCGCGGCGTTCGGCCGGTCGCTCGCCGCGACGTTCGGTTCGGTCGCCACCACGCGGCTCGGCGCTGCGAGGTGCGCCATCGCGTGCAGGCGCGCGGCGAGGCTTGCCGCCGCGCAGTTCCTCGCGGAAATCCTCGCGGCTGCCGATACGCGGCGCATCCCGCCGCGTCCCGTCGCGATGCGTGGCCCCGCGCTGGGAGCGGCTGCCACCGTCGCCGTCGCGCGGCGCGCTTCCCCTCGGACCGCCACGGGGGGCGCTGCCGCGTCCGCTGTCGCGTGAGCCGCCACCGGCTCCACCACGGGAGGGGCCGCCGCGGCCGGGGCCGCCTGATCTGCTGGGAGGTTTGGACATTCGAGCGCCCATACCTGTTGATCGCCTCTTCATCCAGCCTTCCCTTCGCGAAACCGCCCGCTAAGTTGCGATCCGGTTCGCATTGCAGGAGACAGGCGTGGACGCCGTTAGCACCGATGAGCGTCGCGGCGTCTGGGCCTCGATCAAACCTTATACCGAGAAGGAGTCGATCGCGGCCTTCATGCTGGGGCTGTCCTCGGGCTTTCCCTATGCGATGATCGGCGCGACGCTGACGACGCGACTGGCGCAGGACGGGATCGACAAGAAGACCGTCACCGCCTTCACGCTGGCGTTCCTGGTCTACAACCTCAAGATATTCTGGGCCTGGATCATCGACGGCGTTCACCTGCCGGTGCTGCATCGCATGGGCCAGCGCGTGTCGTGGATGCTGGTCTGCGGCGTGGCCGTGATTGCCGCCGTGCTGAACCTCGCGATGGTGGACCCGGCGGCGGACATCGGCGCGACCGTGCTGGCCGCCGTGCTGGTGGGCGTCGCGGGCGCGAGCTTCGACATCGTGATCGACGCCTACCGCATCGAGACGCTCAAGCCCTACCAACTCGGCACCGGGTCGGGGATGAGCCAGTACGGCTGGCGCATCGGCTCGGCAGGCGCGGGTGCGCTCGCGCTGGTGCTGTCGGCGCGCTACGGCTGGGGCGCGGGCTATGCGGCCTGCGCGATCTTCGCGCTGCCTGCCATGCTGACCGCGCTGGTATTGGGCGAACCGGAACGACGCAAGGTCGTGGTCGAGAAGAAGGGCCTCGCCGAAGTCTGGTCCTCGATCGCCGGGCCTTTCGCCGAGTTCTTCCGCCGCAACGGTGCGTTCCTCGTCCTGCTGTTCATCCTCGTCCACAAGATCGGTGACACGCTGGCGAACCTGACGTTCCGCCTGCTGTTCGACGACCTTGGCTTCAGCAATGACGAGATCGCGATCTACGATATCGGGCTGGGCTTTTGGGCCTACATGATCGGCGTGTTTATCGGCGGCGTCGCTTATGCGCGGTTGGGGCTCAAGCGCTCGGTCATGCTCTCGCTGGTGCTGATGGGCGTTTCCAACCTCAGCTTCGCTGCACTGGCTGCGGCGGGGCACAGCAACTGGGGCATGGCGGGCGCCATCGGGTTCGAGAACATTGCTTCGGGCTACGGCGGCGTGGTGGTGATCGCCTATTTCTCGGCCCTGTGCGACTTGCGCTATACGGCAGCCCAGTATGCGCTGATCTCTGCGGGCGCGAGCGTCGTCGGCAGGCTGGCGACCGGTACCACGGCGGGCGCGCTGATCGAGGCGATGGGCTACGTGAACTTCTACCTGCTCACCACGGTGCTGTCGCTGCCGGGCATCGCGCTGTTCTGGTGGCTGAGCCGCACCGGGCTGGTCGATCAGGCACTAGGGTCAGCGGGCGAGGTCGGGGCTGACGAATAGGACGTCGTCAGTCCGGCAGTTCTCCGTTCGTGCCCAGAACTGCGCCCGCCAGATAGAGCGATCCCGCAATCAGCACCGCGCGAGGCTGGCGCTTCTCCAGTTCGCGCAGGGCGCTAGCCACGTCCGGGGCGGTCGAGGTTTCGCCCCAGCCTGCGAAGGCTTCCGGCGCGTGGTGATCGTGGCCGGGCACGGGAACCAGCGTCACGCTCTCTACCAGCGGATGCAGCGGATCGAGCAGCGCGCCGGGATCCTTGCCCGCGATCATGCCGAGGATGAGGTGCGGGGCGATCTCGCGTTCGCGCAGGAACTTCTCCAGCGCCAGCCCCGCATCGCGGTTGTGTCCGCCGTCGAGCCAGACCGGCGTGCCGGGGACGATGCGGGTGAGGGGGCCGTCGCCCAGAAGCTGCATCCGGGCAGGCCAATGCGCGCTGCGGATGCCCTCGGCGTAGGCTTGCGGGTCGATCCGCAGCACGTCCTGCGCGCGCAGCATGGCGACGGCGAGCGCGGCGTTGTCGGCCTGATGCGCGCCGGGCATTTCGGGCAGGGGCAGCGTGAGCGATCCGTTACGATCCTCGAACCAGATGGCGTCGCGGGTGGCCTGCGCCTTCCATGCCTCGTCGCGGGAAGCGAGGGGCACGTCCTCCGATGCCGCGAGCGACTGGAGGAACGCGGCGACGGCCTGCGGATAGGCCTGTGTCACGAGCGGAACATGCGAACGGCGGATGCCTGCCTTCTCGAAGGCGATGCGGGTGAGCGGTTCCACCGGCGTGCCGTCCTCGGGCGCGAGGAGGAAGCGCTCGTGGTCGATGCCGAGCGTCGCGATGCCGCAGACCAGCGGCGCGGGCAGCACGTTGGTGGCATCGAACCGGCCGCCGAGGCCGACCTCGATTACGCACACATCCGCCGGGTGACGCGCGAAGGCGAGGAAGCTGGCGGCGATGGTCGTCTCGAAGAAGCTGACTTCGAGGCCCTGCGCAGCGTCCAGCACTTCGGCCAACAGGCTGGCAAGTTCATCGTCGCCGACAAGCTCGCCCGCGACGCGGATGCGTTCGTTGTAGCGCACCAGATGCGGGCTGGTGATCGCGTGGACCTTGTAGCCCTGTGCCTCAAGGATCGCGCGCAGGAAGGCGCAGGTCGATCCCTTGCCATTGGTCCCCGCGACGTGGAAGGCGGGCGGAATACGCAAATGCGGGTCGCCAAGGCGCGACAGCAATTCGCGAATCGCTTCCAGCCCGATGCGCCCTTGCGGCAGCGACAGGGCAGCAAGGCGATCCAGCTGCGCCTGGACGGCAGGTGCGTCCGACACGGCGAAATCCTTCATGGCATCCTCTCGAGCTTGTCGAAGCCCTTACGCGGAGCTTATCGGGCCGAATGGACCGCCTGTGCAAGCGATGCGGTGTAGTCCTGCAACGGACCCGGCGCAGCGTCACCGTACTGCTTGACGATGTCGATGAAGGCCGAGCCCACCACGACGCCGTCCGCGACCTTGGCGATGGCGGCGGCCTGTTCGGGCGTGCGCACGCCAAAGCCGACCGCGACGGGAATGTCGCTGGCAGCCTTGAGCCGTGCCACCGCCTCCTCGATCGATCCCTGCGCAGCCTGCTGCATGCCGGTGATGCCTGCGACCGAGACATAGTAGAGGAAGCCCGAGGAGCCCTCCAGCACCTTGGGCAGTCGCGCCGCGTCGGTGGTCGGGGTGGCGAGGCGGATGAGCGATACACCCTTTTCGCGCAGGGCAGGGCCAAGCGCGGCGTCTTCCTCGCTGGGAATGTCGACGCAGATCACGCCGTCGACGCCCGCCTTCGCGCATTCCTCGGCGAACCATTCGGGGCCGCGGATGGTCATCGGGTTGGCGTAGCCCATCAGCACCAGCGGCACGTTGGGATGGCGCTGGCGGAACTCGGTGGCGATGCGGAAGATGTCCGCCGTGCGCGTGCCCTTGGCGAGCGCGCGCAGGTTCGCTTCCTGAATCGCCGGGCCGTCCGCCATGGGATCGGTGAAGGGCATGCCCAGTTCGATCACGTCGGCGCCGCCCGCGACGAGCGCGTCGAGGTTCGATGCGGTGTCGCCGTCGCCCCCAGTGATGAAGCAGACGAGCGCGGGGCCTTTGGCGAAAGCGTTTGCGAAGCGGGTCATCAGGAGAACAGCGTCTTTCCGGAATAGCGGAGAATGGCGGCGGTCAGGCCGATGTAGACTGCAAGATAGGCAAGGCTGACGCCGATGTCGGTCCAACTGCCCCGGAACGCGAAGGCCCAGTAGTAGCCCGCGCCCGAAAGGTCGAATGACCGTGCCCTGACGAGGTCGGCGAGAACCCTGATTGCCGGGAACACCGCCATCCAGAGCACGGCGGCGTCGATCAGCGACCGCTGCCACCCACCCTTTTTCAAAGCTCGACCCCCAGCGCCTCGGCCACCGTGAAGATGTCCTTGTCGCCCCGACCCGAGACGTTGACGACGAGCAGCTTGTCCTCGTCCAGCTCGGCCGTCAGTTGCGGCAGCGCGGCGAGGGCGTGGGCGCTTTCCAGCGCCGGGATGATGCCTTCCAGCGCGCAGCAGAGCTGGAACGCTTCGAGCGCCTCGTTGTCGGTGATCGGCACGTAGCGCACGCGGCCTGCCTCATGCAGCCACGAATGCTCGGGGCCGAGGCCGGGATAGTCGAGACCGGCGCTGATCGAGTGGGCCTCGGTGATCTGGCCGTCCTCGTCCTGCAGCAGGTAGGTCTTGTTACCGTGGAGGATGCCCGGACGCCCGCCCATCAGCGAGGCGGCGTGTTGGCCGCTCTCGATGCCGTGACCGGCGGCCTCGATGCCGACCATCGCCACTTCGGCGTCGTCGAGGAAGGGGTGGAACATGCCGATCGCATTCGATCCGCCACCCACGGCGGCCACCAGCATGTCGGGCAGGCGGCCCTCGGCCTCCACAATCTGCTCGCGCGTTTCGGTGCCGATCACGCTCTGGAAGTCGCGGACGAGTTCCGGGTACGGGTGCGGGCCGGCGGCGGTGCCGATGATGTAGAAGGTGTCATGGACGTTGGCGACCCAGTCGCGCAGCGCCTCGTTCATCGCGTCCTTGAGCGTCTCCGCGCCGCTGGTGACGGGACGGACTTCCGCGCCGAGCAGTTTCATGCGGAAGACGTTGGGCTTCTGCCGCTCCACGTCCTTGGCGCCCATGAAGATCGTGCAGGGCAGGCCGAAGCGCGCCGCGACGGTGGCGGTGGCGACGCCGTGCTGGCCTGCGCCGGTCTCCGCGATGATCCGCGTCTTGCCCATGCGCATGGCGAGCAGGATCTGGCCGATGCAGTTGTTGATCTTGTGCGCGCCGGTGTGATTCAGGTCTTCGCGCTTGAAGTAGATCTTCGGACCCTTCCCGGCAGGCGCGAGCTTGCGGAAATGCTCGGTGATGCGCGGCGCGGGGTAGAGCGGGCTCGGGCGGCCGACGAAAGTCTTGAGCAGGTCGTCGAACTGCGCCTGGAACGCGGGATCCTGTTTCGCTCCGCGGTACTCCTTCTCCAGATCGAGAATGAGCGGCATCAGCGTCTCGGCGACGTAGCGCCCGCCGAACTGGCCGAAGTGGCCCGACTCGTCGGGGTACGAACGCAGCGAATTGGGCGAATTCACAGGGGTCTGAGCGGTCATGACACCGGCGCTTGGCAGAGCCCTTGGCGGTTGTCCAGCCGCCTTAGGGGCAGGGGCTGAGTTTGGATGAAATGGCGCGGAAAACCGAGCGCGCCTTCATGCGCATGGTAACCGCCTGACGGACATTCAATTGCAAACAATGCAACTGGAATGCGTCAAAAGCACCATAGTGGTCGTAAGTGGCAGTTTTGTGACGTTTTGAACGATTCCAAGAATTTACCGTTCATCTGGCTGCAAGGTGGTGGGTTCCAGCGGCGGGTCTCCCGGTGAGGGCCGGGATCGCAGGAATACTGGAGTTATAAAATATGCGTATTGCACTTGTTTCGCTCGCCGCGGTTGCTGCCGTGGCCGCTGCCACTCCCGCTCTGGCCAACGAAGCACGCGTCGAAGCACGCGGCGGCGTGATCTGGAACGGTAGCGACAGCGAAGCAACGGCTGGTGTCGCTGCAGGCTACGACTACGACCTGGGCGACAAGCTTTTCGTGGGTGTGCAGGGTTCGGCTGACAAGATCCTGACCGACAACACCCGCGTTTCGTGGGGTGCCGGCGGCCGCGTCGGCGTCAAGGTTCTCCCCGGCACCAAGGCCTATGCGCTGGCTGACTGGCAGTCGAAGAACACCCGCTACGGCAACAGCGCCGTGGGCGTCGGTGGCGGCATCCAGCAGGACGTCGGCTCGCGCTACTACGTGAAGGCCGAATACCAGCACCTGCTGGTCGGCGACAACACCCCCGACGCGGACCGTGGCCTCGTGGGCGTGGGCGTCAAGTTCTGATCCAAGGGATCTGATCGCTGCGTAACAGCAGCGTAAGCCAGGGAAGGGGCGGTCCGGAAGGGCCGCCCCTTTCTTCATGAGGCAGATCGTACAGCCGCGCAGAAAGCGGCGATGCGGGCCTCGTCCTTGACGCCGGGCGCGCTTTCCACGCCGGAGGATGTGTCCACCAGCAGCGCGCCGGTCAGCCGGATCGCTTCTGCCACGTTGCCGGGCTCCAGCCCTCCGGCGAGGCCCCAGGCCAGCGGTCCCTTCCAGTTGGCGACGAGGCTCCAGTCGAAGCTGAGCCCCATGCCGCCCGGCAGGGCGCCCTTGGGCGTCTTGGCGTCGAACAGGATGAGGTCCGCCGCTCCGGCATAGGCATCGGCGCGCGCAACGTCGGCTGCGGTGGCGACCGAGAGCGCCTTCCACACCGGAATACCGAAGCGCGCGCGAAGCTGCGCGGCTCGCTCGGGCGTTTCGGAACCGTGGAGTTGCAGGGCATCCAGCTTCGCCGCACCGACCGCATCGCCCAGCAGCGCGTCGTCGGCATCGACGAACAGGCCGACGCGACCGATCCGGCCCGCCACGCGCTCGGACAACCGTGCCGCTTCGGCCGGGCTGACCGCGCGGGGGCTCTTCGCGAAGAAAACCAAGCCGATGTACGCGGCGCGCGCGCGGATCGCGGCTTCGAGGGCATCGCCCGTGCTGATACCGCAAATCTTGATCGCCGCTGTTGGCATATGCGCGCCTTGCCCTAAAGCTGCGGTCCCGCACCGTTCAGGGGACGCAAGTGAATCGACTGGGCCGCTATCTAATGCCAATCGCCGCCGCGGCAATGCTCGGCGGGTGCGAGATCAAGGAGTCGATCCGGCAGGCGGATGCGGAAGTCGTGCAATTCCACCGCGAACTCGACGCAGGGCACTCGCAGGAGATCTGGGAAGCCACCGGCCCCGACATGCGCGAGGCGACCACGCGCAAGGATTTCGTGGCCATGCTGGACGCGGTGCATCGCAAGCTGGGCAACGTGAAGTCGAGCAAGCAGGTCGGCTGGAACAGCAATTCGGGCACCGGCGGCAGCTTCATGACCGTCACCAACGAGACGGTCTTCGAGCGTGGGCACGGCACCGAGCAGTTCGTCTTCCGACATGGAGAAGCCGACAAGCTCGCGCTTGTCGGCTATCATATCCAGTCGAACGAGATGATGGTGAATTAGGGCGCGAGTTCGAACTGCACGGTCACGTTGACGTTCATCTCAAGCTCGCCGGCGGCGACCGGCGGGGCGGCGGCCATGTCCATCGCGGCCTTGCGCACGTACATCACCGGCTGCGGCGAATAACCGCCGCTTTCGCTGATCGAGACGATGCGTGCGACGCGAAGGCCCGATGCCTTGGCATAAAGGTCGGCGCGGGTGCGGGCGGACTTCATCGCCTCGACACGGGCCTCGTCCATCGCCGCCTCCGGCTCGGAAAGCTGGAAGTTCGGGCCGTTCACCTGGTTTGCACCCGCCGTCACCAGTGCGTCGATGACCTTGCCCATGTCGCCCAGCTTGCGCTGGCGGACCGAGACGGTGTTGTTCGTCTGGTAGCCGACGATCTTTTGCGGGCCGTCCTCGTAGTTGCCGTCAGGCAGGCGCTTGGGCTGGGCGTAGACCGGGCTGACGCTGAGGTTGCTGGTCTGCACGTCCTTGTCGGCGATGCCCGCCTTCTTCAGCGCGGCGATGACCTTGGTCATCTGCGCCGAATTGGCCGAAAGCGCCTCGCTGGCGGTGGCGCCCTGCGTGGTCACGCCCGCGCTGTAGCTGGCAAGGTCGGGCTCGCGCGTGGAGGAACCCTGCGCGGTGACGGTCAGCATCGTGTGCCCCGCCTCGATGGCGGGCGCGGGGGCCTGCTGCGCGAAGGCGGCAGGGGCGGACGCGGCCATGGCGGTGGCGGCAAGCAGGCTCAGGGTCTTCATGTGGGGTCGCACTCCCGGGGGTTGTTCGATGCCAACGATCTGGCTTTCGGGAGGTTGCGAAGGGCTGAACGGTGAAGTGTGCTGTGGTTAAGGTGAAAGGCAGCGTGACGGGAGGGGTTTACCACCCCTGCACCCCGTAGACCGTCGAAGTCACGCGCGCGGCTTCGTCATGCGCTGACGATGCGTCGGGAGACAGATTGCCTGCGGCGCAATCCAGGCGTGACGCAACTGCGCGCGCAACGCCGACAGTCCGGGGTCTGGGGCAATGGCCCCAGATTTCCCTTTTCTTCTTAGAGAGTGGCCTCGATCGCCCGTGCAGCAGCGAGCGGATCCTCGGCGCGACTGATCGGGCGCCCGATCACGAGCACGCTGGCGCCCGCGTCACGGGCTTCGCGAGGGGTGACGGTGCGCTTCTGGTCGCCGACCTTGCCGTCTGCCGGGCGCAGGCCGGGCACGACGAAGTAGCCGTCCTTCCATTGCTTGTGGACCGCGCCGACTTCGTGGCCGGAGCAGACGATGCCGTCGAGGCCCGCGGAGTGGGCGAGGTCGGCGAGGCGCAGCGCCTGGTCGAAAGGGTTGGCGCCGACGCCGATGGCGTTGAGGTCATCGCCGTCGAGGCTGGTGAGTACGGTGACGGCCACGACCTTGCAGTTCTCTCCGGCGGCGGCCTTGGCGTCTTCCATCATCGCGCGTCCGCCTGCGGCATGGACGGTGACGATGGAGGGCTGGAGAACGTGGATCGCCTGCATCGCGCCCGCCACGGTGTTGGGGATGTCGTGCAGCTTGAGGTCGAGGAAGATCGGCAGGCCGACCTTGTGCAGTTCGTGGACGCCGTGATGGCCGTGTGCGCAGAAGAATTCGAGGCCCAGCTTGATCCCGCCGACGTGCCCCGCAACCTTGCGTGCCAGCGCCTCGGCGGCGTCCAGACGGGGGAGGTCGAGGGCGAGGTAGACGGGATTGTGGTTCATGATTTCTCGATTTCCGACGGCGTTTCGAGCGGCGTGACGACCGGCTCCGGGGTGGCGAGTGACGGCGCGGACGTGGCGCGCAGCGAATTTTCGAGGCTGGCGATGCGGCGGTTGAGCCTCCAGCGCACCGCGCGCAGGTAAGCCCAGACGGGCAGCATGCCGAGCCCGAAGAACAGTAGCGCGACGACGCCGACCGGCCATTCGAAGTGGATGTAGTTGCCGTCCGACAAAGGCCAGAAATTCACCGGCACCTTGGTCCAGTTCATCGCGATGAACGCGACGAGTACGGCCGTGAGCACGATCCACGCAATGGTGCGGATGACCTGCATTGTTCCTCCTGCTTCCCCCCGCGGGAGCGGGCGATGCTAGGCGGGAATACCGAGCATGGGAAGGGGCTTGCCGTGGTCCCGGAGCGGGTCCGGGACCACGGCGAAAATCAGCCGAAGACGCGGTTGAAGATCGTGTCGACGTGCTTGTAGTGGTAGTCGAGGTTGAACTTGTCCTCGATCACCTCGGCAGGCAGGGCGGCGGCGACTTCGGGGTCCGCCTTGAGCAGCTCGAGCAGCGAAAGCTGGCCGTCCGATTCCCACACCTTCATCGCGTTGCGCTGGACGAGGCGGTAGCTCTCGTCGCGGGTCAGGCCCGCCTGCGTCAGCGCCAGCAGCACGCGCTGCGAGTGGACGAGGCCGCCCATGCGGTCGAGGTTCTTCTGCATGCGCTCGGGGTAGATCAGCAGCTTGTCGATCACGCCGGTCAGGCGCGCCAGCGCGAAGTCGAGGGTGATCGTCGCGTCGGGGCCGATGAAGCGCTCGACCGAAGAGTGCGAGATGTCGCGCTCGTGCCAGAGCGCCACGTTCTCCATGGCCGGGACGACGGCGGAGCGGACCACGCGGGCGAGGCCGGTCAGGTTCTCGGTCAGCACCGGGTTGCGCTTGTGCGGCATCGCCGACGAGCCCTTCTGGCCGGGCGAGAAGTATTCCTCGGCTTCCAGAACTTCGGTGCGCTGAAGGTGACGGACTTCGACGGCAAGGCGCTCGATCGAGCTGGCGATGACGCCCAGTACCGCGAAGAACATCGCATGCCGATCACGCGGGATGACCTGCGTGGAGACCGGCTCGATCTCGAGACCGAGCTTGTCGGCGACGTACTGTTCCACCGCCGGGTCGGTGTTGGCGAAGGTGCCGACGGCGCCCGAGATCGCGCAGGTGGCGACTTCCTCGCGCGCGGCGAGCAGGCGCTTCTTGCAGCGGCTGAACTCGGCATAGGCTTCGGCGAGCTTGAGGCCGAAGGTGACGGGCTCGGCGTGGATACCGTGGCTGCGGCCGATGGTCGGCGTGTACTTGTGCTCCTCGGCGCGGCGCTTGATGGCGGCGAGCAGGGCGTCGAGGTCTTCGAGCAGGATGTCGGCGGCCTTGACCAGCTGGACGTTCAGCGTGGTGTCGAGCACGTCGGAGCTGGTCATGCCCTGATGCATGAAGCGCGCTTCGGGGCCGACCTGCTGGGCCACCCAGTCAAGGAAGGCGATGACGTCGTGCTTGGTGACGGCCTCGATGGCGTCGATTGCGGCGACGTCGATCTTCGGATTGGTCGCCCACCAGTCCCACAGGGCCTTGCCGGCGGATGCAGGCACGGTGCCCATCTCGCCCATCTTCACGGCGGCGTGAGCCTCGATCTCGAACCAGATGCGATAGCGCGCTTCGGGTTCCCAGATCGCGGTCATCGCGGGGCGGGCGTAGCGGGGGACCATGTTCGACTCCTTCTAAGCAGCGCGGGTGCCGCTAGGGCGGCACCCGCTTAAACGCAAGAGAATGAGTCGAATATCGACCTCAGGGGAACAGCGCCCGGATCGCGTCGGCGGCGCGTTTGCCGTAAATTTCATGCCCGCTGTCGATCGGGTGCGGGCCATTCTTGGTCGTGAGGAAGACCTGATCGCGGTTTGCCAGGCTTACCCAGTCGGATACGTCCACGGTGTAGGTGCCCGACACCTTGGCAGCCGATGCGAATATGGCATTGCGGCAGGACGTGAGGTGGCTGGAGTACTCGGCGTTGTTCCAGTCAGTGAATGGGCCGAGCACGATGATGAGCATGTTGGGCGCTCCGGCGCGCAGGGCCTGGAAGTACTTCAGGGCTTCATCGCCGACATCCTGCACCGGCATCCCCGCCGCGCTTGCCACCGTTCCGCAATCATTGATGCCGCCTGCAACGACAACGGCGTCGGGCGGGCTGCCGTTGATTGCCTTGAGAACGTCATCCAGAGTTCGCGGAAGTTGTATCCGGTAGCTTTGGGGAACCGGGCGAGGTAACCGGAACCGCCAACGCCGACGATGATCGGGTTGTCGATACCGAGGCGATACGCGGCCTGCATCGGCCACGTATAGATCACCTGGGTCGCCACTGATCCCGCAGTTATGCTGTCGCCCTGAAACACGAGATTGAACGGGGTCGCGCGTGTCGGCACAGGGTCGATCGTCGCGCCGGAAGGCAGGCGGAGCCCGGCGAACGATCGCCATCCCGTGGTGATTCGGATGCGACGCGCCTTCGAGGAGGCAGGCAGCGCAAACTTGGCATAGACGAATGTCGTATTCAGCGACCACCCGCTGTCGAACCCTTGATTGGACGCGAACGCGCCATCGACTTCGAGCTGGATCGGTGCATTGATCCCATCGCGAAACACTACGGCTTCGAATTCGTTCTGATTGGCCGGCAAAGTAAACTCGAAGCCGTTGTTCACGCCGCTGCGGTATTCGGACAACCCCTTTCCGGACATGACCGTGGGGTCGCCGTTCGTCCGGCCTTGGCCGATCACGGCGGTCGAGGATGGGTAACTCGTGCCCTTCTGAGCTTTGCCTCCAAGCAGGAAAATGCGCGGATCATCTGGCTGAACGGTCACTCCACCTACATACGTGCTGGTCGAAGAGTAGGTGGCCTGCACGGCCAGTGAGACAACTTTGCGCGGAGCGCCGGTGGCCATGGCGGCTTTGAAGCGATCCACCACGGAAGTGGGCGCCGGTGTCGGAGTCGGTGTCGGAGTCGGGGCAGGTGTAGGAGCTGGCGTCGGGGCCGGTGTTGGAGCAGCGGTAGGTGCCGGTGTCGGGGTGCTCGCCGTGGGATCATCACCTCCGCACGATGCAAGAAACAAAGGAAGTGGAAGCAGCATTATACTGAGACGATTTTTCACGAAACATTCCCCGATTGTTGCGTAGAAATATTCTCCTCTGCCCATCGGTTTATGTGAAACGCATCGGTTAGCGCGCTCTGCTAACGGCCGTTAACAGAGCGGATACGTAAATCTACGAAAAATCTACGTTGTTGTAAAAAATAGAGAAATGTAAGGAAATGTGTCTGGCGCTGCTTCCATTGCGCACGGCGAGGCAGTTCGCGTCCGCGATCCACCGGGGCGTCGTTCCTCAGATTTCACTTGATGTCGGCTGAACTCGTCGGCCAATCGAAGTTCAAATGAACCACTCCGATCTCCGCTCCTGTGTAATCGAAGCTGCGCTCAACTATCGATCCACTGCCGCGCCTGTCTATACGAATTACAGTACTGCAACGCGTGCCGTATATGGCGTCTCGGACGAATACCGGGGCGAAGCGCGGTTCCGGGCCGAGTCCCGGACGCTCGGGTGCCGGTGTCGGCGTGTCGTCGCGCAACGCCTCCAGTAGCGCGGCGCAATCGGGATCGCCGCGCGCCAGCCAATCCTCGATGGCGTGTTCGACTTGCAAGGTTTTTGGCCAAGGCACGTCGAAACCACCGTTTGAGAGCCCATGGATGCCGAGTTGCAGGCGGCGCAGCTCGACGTCGGGGTGGTTGGTCAGGAACCACGCCTCCCTCTGATCGGCGAGGATCAGATTGAACGGGTTCATCGCCGCCATGGGTTCGATCAGGCGTGCCGGCGCGATGCCGCCCAGAAGGTCCGTGACCAGCTTGCCGCGTGAGGGGCGGCCCGGTTGCGGCCCTTCCGGGACGCGGTAATTGGTGACGAGTGCGAAACGCCCTTGCTCGTTCACGCCCAGCCAGGTGCCGCCGCCGGTCAGATCCTTTCCGGCGATGGTTCCATCCGGCCAGCGCGACAGCGCGGCTGCGGGACGTGCGTGATACTCGTCACGGTTGCCGGCGACGATGAGCAGCCAGTCGGGGTGGGCATCCCATGCCACGGCAGCGACGCACATGGCTTCAAATGAGCCCCTTGGCGCGCAGCGAAACGTGCCCCTCGCGCCCGATCACGACATGGTCGTGGACGGTAACGCCCAGCAGCCGCCCGGCCTCGGCGATGCGGTTGGTGATGTCGATATCGGCCCGGCTCGGCTGGGGGGAGCCCGAGGGATGGTTGTGGACCAGGATCAGCGCCGTCGCGCCAACATCCAATGCGCGGCGGATGACCTCGCGCGTGTGGATGGCGGCCTCGTCGATGGAGCCTTCGCCGACAAGGTCGTCGAGGATCAGCATGTTGCGTGCATTGAGATAGAGCACCCGCACGCGCTCGACAGTGAGGTGCGCCATGTCGATCGTCAGGTAGTCGATGAGAGCATTCCACGACGACAGCACCGGCGCCTCGCGCACCTTCTGGCGCGCCATGCGGGTGGCGGCGACGGTGACGACGCGCAGCGCGGCGGCAGTCGCCTCGCCCATGTCAGGGTGGGCCGCGAGCGTGCGCGTATCCACCTGCAGCACGCCGGCCAGCGATCCGAATCGTTGGATGAGGCTGCGGGCCAGCGGTTTTACGTCGCGGCGTCGAATGGCCTGCATTAGAAGCAGTTCGATGACTTCATGGTCACCCAAAGCCTCATCTCCACCATCGAGCAGTCGTTTTCTCAGTCGGTTTCTATGGCCGCTCGGATCATTGCCGAAGTCGGACACAGGGCGCGTTTCGCCCAGACGGGCGGGGCGTTCGTCGAAGAGTGGGGGTTGTTCGTCCATGTTACGCACAAACAATTGCCTTTCCGGCGTGCCCGGCGCAAGTGAACGATCTGATGTCGCAAGAGCACGACCAGCCCCCCGTGAGTGATTGGACGGAAACCGACGTGGCAGGGCCCGGAGGCCCGGGTGCGCGTGGGCGACGCTGGCGCGGTCCCGTGCTCGTTGCGGGCGGTCTTCTGGTGGTGGCCGTCGGCGCGACCTGGCTCTCCCGCAAGGAGATCGCTGACAACCTGATCCAGAGCCAGCTCGATTCGCTGGGCCTGCCCGCGCGCTACGAGATCGTGCGCATCGGCCCGGCCGAGCAGGTGATCCGCAACCTCGTCATCGGCGATCCGAACCGGCCGGACCTTACCATCGCGGAGGTGCGAGTCGCGACGCGGCTGTCGTGGGGCCTGCCGGGGATCGGGCGAATCACCGTCGTCAAGCCGCGCCTCTATGGTTCCTACCGCGGCGGCAGGGTGAGCTTCGGCAGCCTCGACAAGGCGCTGTTCTCGGGCAAGGGCGGGCCGTTCGAGATGCCCGACCTCGACGTCAAACTGGTCGACGGGCGCGCGCTGATCGACAGCGATCATGGCCGCGTCGGGGTGAAGCTGGCGGGCGAGGGCGCCTTGCGAGGCGGTTTCTCGGGCGAACTGGCAGCAATTTCGCCGCAACTGGCGGCGGGCGGATGCCGTGCCGGGCGCACGACGCTCTACGGCAAGCTCACTACCTCCTCCGCGAAGCCGCGCTTCATCGGTCCGGTCAGGACGGACGGGCTGTCCTGCGCCGATCCTCGGCTGAAGCTGGCGAAGGCGGGCGTGCAACTCGATCTCACGCTCGATGAGGCGCTGGACGGGGGCGAGGGCAAGCTTGGCCTGTCGATTGGGGCCATCGGCTACGACGAGCAGAAGCTGGCGGGGCTCACGGCGGAAGGGCGGTTCAGTTACCGCAAGCAGGCCCTCAACGCGACCTATCGCGTGACCGGGCGCGGGCTTGAAACCCCGCAGGCGCGACTGGCTTCGGTCTCTTTCGAAGGGCGCGCGCGCTCGACCGGCGGCCTTTCTCGGTTCGATGTCGAGGGCGATCTTGCGGGCAAGGACCTCGCTATCGGCGATACCGTGGACCGCGCGCTGCGTTCGGCGCAGCAGGCTGCCGTAGGGACGCTGGGCGCGCCGATTGCGGCGCAGGTGCGGCAGGGGCTGGCACGGGAGATGCGCGGCAGTTCGCTCGCCGCGAACCTCATCGTGCGCAAGTCCGCCGATGGCTTGAGCCTTGTCGTGACCCGCGGTTCCGTGCGTGGCGGCAGCGGTGCGTCGTTGCTCGCATTGTCGCGCGTGCAGGCGCTGGTGGGCCGCGAAATGCCGCGCGTCACCGGCAACTTCACGACCGGCGGGCAGGGCTTGCCCCAGGTCTGGGGGCGTATGGAGACGGGTGACGACGGGCACCTGGCCCTCCGCGTCTCGATGGCGGATTACCGTGCTGGATCGGCCATGATCGGCGTTCCGCGCCTCGCGCTGGAACAGGGCACTGACGGTACACTGAACGCCACCGGGCAGGTACTGATGAGTGGCCAACTGCCCGGAGGCAGCACCAGGAACCTGCTGTTGCCGCTCGACGGGCACTGGGGAGCGGACGGGCGGCTGGCGATCTGGCGGGGCTGCACCGACGTTGCCTTCGACGCCCTCAGCTTCTCCAGCCTCAGCATCGACCGGCGCAAGCTCACCCTTTGCCCGTCGCGTGGCGGGGCTATCGTCGAGGGACGGCCGGACAATCTCCAGATCGCCGCCGGAGCGACCGCGCTCGACCTGTCGGGTCGCCTGGGCGAGACGCCGATTCGCATCGCCAGCGGTCCGGTCGGCTTCGCCATGGGAGGCAGCAGGCCGGGCGTCATCAAGGCCGGGGCGATCAAAGTCGCGCTGGGACCGGCGGACACCGCGTCGCATTTCACCGTCAGCCGCCTCGATGCCGAGATCGGCAACGACATCGCGGGCACGTTCGACGAGGCCGATATCCGCCTCGCCGCCGTGCCGCTCGACATGCGGCAGGCTGCGGGACGCTGGCGCTATGCGGGCGGCGTCGCGTCGATAGAGGGCGCGCGGTTCACGCTGGTCGACCGCCAGCCGGTCGCGCGATTCCAGCCGATGATCGCGCGTGACGCGACGCTGCGCCTCGCCGACAATCGGATCACCGCACAGGCCCTGCTGCGCGAGCCGACGAGCGACCGCGAGGTCGTGCGCGCCGACATCCAGCATGACCTCTCGAACGCCAGCGGGCGTGCCGACCTCGCGGTCGACGGCATCGTGTTCGACCAGAAGCTCCAGCCCGATGCGCTCTCGCGGCTGGTGCTGGGCGTGGTGTCCGACCTCAAGGGTGTCGTGCGCGGTACCGGGCGCATCGCCTGGAACGAGAAGGGCGTAACCAGCCGGGGCCGTTTCAGCACCGACGGCGTGGATTTCGCCGCCGCCTTCGGCCCGGTCCACGGCCTTTCGGGGCAGATCGAGTTCACCGACCTGCTCGGCATGGTCACCGCGCCGAACCAGTCCGTCCGCATCGCTTCCATGAACCCGGGCATCGAGGTCACCGACGGCACGCTCTCCTACGAGTTGCGCCCGGACTACAACCTCATCGTCCACGGCGCGAGCTGGCCGTTCATGAGTGGCACGCTGACGCTCGATCCCGCGAAGATGCAGATCGGCGCAGCAGAAACGCGCTACTACACGCTGCGCGTCTCGGGCCTCGATGCTGCGGACTTCGTGCAGCATCTAGAACTGACGAACATCAACGCTACCGGCATCTTCGACGGCGAGATGCCGCTGATCTTCGACGAGAACGGCGGGCGGATCGAGAATGGCTTCCTGCGCTCGCGCGATCCGGGCGGCAATGTCTCCTACGTCGGCGCGCTGACGTACAAGGACCTGTCGGCGATGGGCAACTTCGCCTTCGATGCGCTCAAGTCGGTGAACTACAGGAACATGGAGATCGGCCTCGGCGGCTCGCTCTCGGGCGAGATCCTGACGCGCATCAGCTTCGACGGACTGAGCCAAGGGCAGGGCGCGAGCAAGAACTTCATCACGAAGCAGATCGCGAAGCTGCCGATCCGCTTCATCGTCAATCTCAAGGCGCCGTTCTTCAGCCTGTTCGGCTCGATGCGCTCGCTCTACGATCCGGCCTACGTGACCGACCCGCGCGTGCTCGGCCTCGTCAACAGCGACGGCAGCCGTTCGCGGGTGGATGCGACGCTCAATCCGGCGCCTCCGCCTTCAGAACCCTCCAAAACTCAATCTGGCGCTATTCAGCCTCCAGTCAGCGAGAAAAAGCCATGATGCCCTCGGAATTGACCGGAAGCCTTCCGGCTGCAACAAGCCCGGCGATGATCGACGGGACTTCGACAGAGCAGCAGATTGGCGCATGGTCCGGCGGGCGCGCCGTTCGCGTCATGGTATCGGCCGCGATGGTGATGGCGGTCGCGTTCGGCCTCGGGGGCTGCATTCAGGTTGCAGCACCGGACAAGCCGATCGTGATCGAACTCAACATCAACATCCGGCAGGAAGTGGTCTACCGCCTCGCGGCCGATGCGGCCAAGACGGTGGAGCAGAACGAGGGCATATTCTGATGACGGGCATTGGTTTCACCGGGCGGTTCATCGGCGTCGCAGTCGCCATGGTTGTCGCCGTTGCGGGCGTTTCGACTGCGCAGGCGCAGCGCACCCCGGAATACGCGGCGGCACGCGCGGCCGGGCAGGTCGGCGAGCAGCGTGATGGCTACCTCGGTGCGATCGGCGGCGGTGCGGACATCTCGGCGATGGTGCGCGACATCAACAACAAGCGCCGCTCGGTCTACACCACGGCCGCCGCAGGCAAGAGCACGATCGAGGAATACGCCTTCACCACCGGGTGCAAGCTGATCCGCGACACCAAGCCGGGCGAGAAGTACCAGGGCCTCGACGGCTCGTGGAAGACGCGCGGCGGCGGCGATCCGGAACTCGATCCGCGCTGCCCCTGAAGCGATGAACGGACGGGCGGCCAAAAGTACTAGGTCAGCTCCGCTCAACAAGTCCGGAACCCGGATGACGAATCAAGAAAAGGCCGGAAGCGGGTTCGCTTTTCCGGCCTTTTTCGCGCCTCTTACGGGCGTATCGCCATTGCGGTATTGGCTCGGGCATGCGCGTTCTTCTTCGCCCCGGCCACATCTTGGGCGCGTCTCCTGTCAACAACGCGGCCGAAGCGGGGCCTGCCCCGGTTGACTCGGGATAAGCCCCACCCTAAGGGGGCGGCGCTCTTGGCGGGCAGCCGTCTTGTCTATGTTGCGTTCCTGTCATCGTGAGGAGGAGCACGACATGACTGACGAACCGTCCGCCCAAGACCCTGTTGGCGAGGATGCACGCATCGATTCGCTCGACGAAAGGCTGAAAGCCGTTCGCGAGCGTGAGGAGCAGCGCAACCGCCCGAAGGCCGGCACGGAAACCGATGCGAGTTACCGCATGGGCAACCGGGTGCTTTCGGAACTGCTGGGGGGACTTGCGGGCGGCCTGTTCCTCGGGTGGTTGATAGACCACTTTGCAGGAACATCGCCCTGGGGTCTGATGGTGATGCTGTTCGTGGGAATTGGCATTGCCTTCAGGAACATAATACGGATTTCGAACCAGCGCTCCGACTGACCCGCGAAATGGGGAGAGGGGCGCTGTCGTTCAATAGGCGACAGGGGTAATCGCGTGGCAGCCGAAGCGAAGCTCGATCCGATGCACCAGTTCCAGCTCGAGAAGCTGGCGGGCGCGGACTGGAACATTGCCGGTTACAATATCGCCTTCACCAACAGCGCGCTGTGGATGGCCATCGCCACCCTCGCGCTGATCGTGTTCGTTGCGGGCGGCATGAAGCGCCAGCTCGTGCCCGGTCGCTGGCAGATGGCGGTGGAGACCTTCACCGGCTTCATCGACGGCATGCTGGCCGCGAACGTGGGCAAGGCAGGCAAGAAGTACGTTCCGTACATCTTCTCGCTGTTCATGTTCATTCTCTTCGCGAACTTCCTCGGCCTGATGCCGCTGGGTGTGATCGGCGTTCACGCCTTCACCTTCACCAGCCACTTCTCGGCCACCGGCGTCCTTGCCGTGCTGTCGTTCGGCATCGTGCTGATCGTCGGCTTCGCGAAGCACAAGCTGCATTTCTTCTCGCTGTTCGTGCCGCACGGTACGCCGGTGCCGATGATCCCGATCATCTTCGTGGTCGAGCTGATCTCGTTCCTGGTGCGTCCGTTCAGCCTCGGCCTGCGACTGTTCGTCGCCATGATGGCCGGCCACGTGCTGCTGGAAGTGCTGTCGAGCTTCGTGATCTCGGGCGGCAACGCCGGTCCGGCGCTGTTCGTGATCGCAGGCCTGCCCAGCTTCGTGCTGATGGTCGGCATCTGCGCGCTGGAATTGCTGGTCGCTGGCATCCAGGCCTACGTTTTCGCTCTTCTCACCTGCGTCTATCTCAACGACGCCGAGAACCTTCACTGATCTTACCGCCACTCAGGTTTACCAAAGGGAGTTTTTGAAATGGACGCAGAAGCTGCAAAGCTGCTCGGTGCTGGTTTCGCCGCTATCGGCGCTGGTCTCGCCTCGATCGGCGTGGGCAACGTTTTCGCCAAGTTCCTCGAAGGCGCGCTGCGCAACCCGGGCGCCGCTGACGCCCAGCAGGGCCGCCTGTTCATCGGCTTCGCCGGTGCAGAGCTTCTCGGCCTGCTGTCGTTCGTCATTGCCGCGCTGCTGATCTTCGCCTGATCGCACGCGTTTGACCGGATTTCCGGCCGCCTGAACCCTTTGGTCGGCGGCCGGGATTTCGGCTTCAAGATTTTTCCGGCTACCTCGAGACAGGGCTGAACCCATGCCTCAGATCGCTCAGCTAGGCGAGTTCTACTCCAGCCAGATCTTCTGGCTGCTGATCTTCTTCGGGATCACCTTCTTCGTCGTCGGGCGGGGCATGGTGCCGAAGGTGATGGACACCGTCGCCAGCCGTGACAACCAGATCGCCGCCGACCTCAAGGCAGCCGAAGCCGCTCGTGCCCAGGCCGATGCCGAGGAGGCTTCCTGGCGCACCCGTGAGAATGCCAACCGCGCCGAGGCGCAGGGCACGATCGCCGAAGCACGTGGCCGTGCCGCTGCCGCAACCGCGCAGCGCCTCGCCGTCGCCCAGGCCGCCATCGACGCCACGCTCGCCGGTGCCGAGACCCGCATCGCCGAGGCCCGTCGCGCCGCTGCCGACGACATCGAGGGTGTTGCCGCAGAGGCGACCCGCGACATCGTCAGCCGCATCGCCGGCCTCTCGCTCGACGACGCTGCCGTGCGCGGCGCCGTGAAGGAGAACCTGGTCCATGGCTGATACCAACGCCACCGTAGAGCACGGCCTCGACCACGAAGCGGCCGAAGTGACCGGCGCCGAAGGCACTCACGCTTCGACCGAGCATCACGCCGAACCGCTGTTCCTCGGCTTCGCGCCGCCGGTCGCGGTGGTCAGCGCGTCGATGATCGTGCTCCTCGCGATCCTCGCGTGGAAGGGCGTGCCGAAGATGATCGGCAAGGGCCTCGACGCCAAGATCGCCGAGATCAAGGCGCAGCTCGCCGAAGCCAAGTCGCTGCGCGCCGAAGCCGAAGCGCTCCGCAAGGAGTACGCGGACAAGATCGCCAACGCCGAGAAGGACGCGGCCTCGATGCTCGAGCACGCCCGTCACGAAGCCGAAGCGATCGTCGCGAAGGCCGAAGCGGACACCGCCGAAGTCATCGCCCGTCGTGAGAAGATGGCGCAGGACAAGATCGCAGCGGCCGAACTCGCCGCCGTGACCGACCTGCGCAACCAGGCTGCCGCTGCCGCTGCCGCCGCCGCAAAGGGCCTGATCGCCGCCAACCACTCGGCCGTTGCCGACAAGGCGCTGGTCGACCAGGCGATCGCCGGGATCTGATCTTCCGACCCCAAGCGGGTGGTATCAAGAAGCCTCCGTCCTTGCGACGGGGGCTTTTTTGTTGCCCGCCGTCCGCCGAGGCAAGGCGACAGGTTTACACGGTTTACACGGTCCAGAGGGGAAACCGGTCGCCTTGGGCTGCCTTCGAGGTGCAAGGCGACACATTCGGCGTGAAAAGTG
The DNA here is from genome assembly GCF_021227995.1 of Novosphingobium kaempferiae. Classification (NCBI taxonomy): domain Bacteria; kingdom Pseudomonadati; phylum Pseudomonadota; class Alphaproteobacteria; order Sphingomonadales; family Sphingomonadaceae; genus Novosphingobium; species Novosphingobium kaempferiae. The sequence goes on along the minus strand of NZ_CP089301.1, from coordinate 98,830 downwards.
TCTCCTTGTGAGGAGAGGGCGTCATCTTGCGCGCGCACAGTGTCGCTTTGTGCGCGGCACGTGTGTCGCCTTGCAGTCCCGGGGGCGGGGCGGGTGTAGCTACAAAAAGGGCGGCGTTCGAAGGCATCACCCTGAGATATCGCAAGCTCCGCCGTGTAGGAAAGCATGCTGGGGTGGCCCGACTTCCGAGCCCGCGCCGTTCGCTGATGCCGGTTCGCAGGCGTGCCGCAGAAACCCCGCCACGGCCGCCCATGCGCGCTCGAACTCATCGTGCGACAGGCCATCGCAGTCGTGATCGCAGGCGAGCGAAATTACCTGCGCATCGCGGGGCAGGTGTCGCCGGAACTCGGCCGGATCGGAGCCGTAGGGGTCAGTGTCGCCTTGCACGATCATCAGCGGTTTGCCGACCGACGGCAGGTGCGCCGTCCGGAAGGCCTCAGGCCGATTGCCGGGACGCTGGAACGGATAACCGAAGCAGGCGATGCGGGCCACGCTGGGATGGTCCGCTATGCGCGTGACGGAAATGCCGCCGGCAGAATGGGTGACGAAATGCACTTCACCCTCGGGCGTTGCATCCAGAAGCATCCGCAACTGGCGCGCGTTGTTGGCGGGCTGGCCGAACAGCCGAACATAGAGATGGTCGAAGCGGTGGGCGTCGCCCGCGATCATCGCCAGCCGCAGCGTCACTCGCGCGAGGCGTCGGACCAGAGTGTCGTTCACCCCCCACGTCGCCAGCGACGGCCATCTGCGCGCGATCGTCGTGGTCATGCGGTCGTAGGAACGGATGTAGTCCGATTCGAACCAGTGCAGCCGGTATCCCTCGGCCTCCAGTCGCAACAGGATGCGCCGGATGGCGTCGGATTCGCGCGAGCGGTCGGTTCGCCCGACGACGATGATGGTGCCTGCGTCTGCCATGCGCCCCCCAGCGCAGCCTGTGGCGGCCGTGTCTCTACCGCAGGCGTTCGGTATCAGTCGTGCGGCAGGTTCTCGATCACTTCGTTCTTGCCGCTCTCGCCCATGCCGTGGCGCAGGACCATCGGCAGCTGCGAGAAGGTGAAGACGAACGACAGCACCGTGAAGCCCCAGAGCTTCGCCTGAAGCCAGGTGTCGAAGCTGACGGTGTAGACCAGCGCCGTGTTCAGCACCGCCAGCGCGAGGAAGAACCACGCCCAGTTGCGCGACAGGATCATCCAGCCTTCCTCGTCCAGCCCCTCGAACGCGGACTGGAGGAGGTACTTGAGCATCGCCTTGCCGCGCCACAGGCCGAAGAACAGCACGCCCGAGAACATCAGGTAGACCGCCGTCGGCTTGATCTGGATCCACAGCGGATCGTGGAAGATGACCGTCAGCGCCCCGAAGCCGAGGATCAGCACGGTCGTCAGCCACAGCATCGGCGAGATGTGCCCGAGCCGCCACTTCGATACGATCAGCGCGGCGATGGTCGCGATCATGAACGCCACGGTGCCCTTGATGACGGCGGCGACGGTGCCGAGCGGGTTGCCCTCGCCATCGGGCGCGTAGTGGCGGTAGGCGAGGAAGAAGACGAGCAGCGGCCCGAAATCGACGACGAGGTTGAGCCAGGAACTCTTCTTCTTGGGAGCAGTCATCACGCGATCCCTGCGATCACCCGCGCCAGCAGGTCGGGATTGAAGGGGCGAAGGTCGTCGATCTTCTCGCCGACGCCGATGGCGTGGATCGGCAGGCCGTACTGCTCCGCCGCCGCGACGAGGACGCCGCCGCGCGCGGTGCCGTCCAGCTTGGTCATGATGAGGCCGGAGACGCCCGCCACTTCCTTGAAGATCTCGATCTGCGAAAGGGCGTTCTGGCCGTTGGTCGCGTCCAGCACCAGCACCACGTCATGCGGCGCGGCGGGGTTGAGGCGGCCGAGGACGCGGCGGATCTTCGCCAGTTCGTCCATCAGTTCGCGCTTGTTCTGGAGGCGCCCGGCGGTGTCGACGATCAGCGCGTCGATGCCCTGATCGGTGGCCGCCTTGACCGCGTCGAACACGATGGAGGCGGGATCGCCGCCCTCGGGGCCCTTGACGATGGGGATCGACAGGCGATCCGCCCAGACGCCCAGTTGGCCGATGGCGGCGGCGCGGAAGGTGTCGCCCGCCGCCAGCATGACCGAATAGTCCTGCTCCTGGAACAGGTGCGCCAGCTTGGCGATGGTGGTGGTCTTGCCCGATCCGTTGACGCCGATGACGAGGATTACTTGCGGGCGCGGGAAGGCCACGACGTCGAGCGGCTTGGCGACCGGGCGCAGGATCTCGGCGATCTCGCGCGCGACGACTTCCATGATGGCGCGCTCGTCGGCGTCACGGTCGAACCGCTCGTCGGCCAGCCGGTCGCGAATGCGGGCGGCGGCGCGGGGGCCGAGGTCCGACATGATGAGCGCGTCTTCCAGCGCGTCGAGCTGGGCAGGGGTCAGGCGCGAACCGCCGCCGAGCCCTGCGAGATTGCCCGCGAGGCGCTCCGAGGTCTTGCGAAAGCCGCCGAAAAGGCGGTCGGACCAGTCGCTTGCTGCCTCAGTGGCGGGCTGGTCAGGGGTACTCATGCTTCCAGCATTCCTTCGACTATTCTTGCCGGGACGACCTCCACCAGCGCGCCGGGCGGCGTGCCGGGGGGAACCCGGACGGGTGCGAAGTCGGCCGCGTGGCCGCTCCCGCCTCTTTCGGCGAGCACCCATAGCGGCTTGCCCAGATGCGCGGCAAGCCATGAGTCCCGCATGGACGCGACCTTTTCGCGCAATTGAGCGGCGCGGGCGCGGATGATCCGGCGATCGACCTGCGGCATGCGCGCAGCTGGCGTGCCGGGGCGCTGCGAGTAGGGGAAGACGTGGCCGTGGACGACGCCCAGTTCCTCGATGATCGAGAGGTTGGCGGCGTGGGCGTCCTCGTCCTCGGTGGGGAAACCGGCGATGAGGTCTGCCCCGATGGCGATCTCCGGGCGCCGTGCGCGCAGGCGGCCAACGAGGTCGAGCGCATCGGCGCGACTATGGCGGCGCTTCATGCGCTTGAGCATCAGGTTGTGCCCGTGCTGCAGCGAGAGGTGGACATGCGGCATCACCCGCGCTTCGGAAGCGAGCAGCGCGAACAGCGCATCGTCCACTTCCGCCCCGTCGATGGAAGACAGGCGCAGGCGCGGGAGGGCGGGGAAGCGGGCGAGGATCGCCTCGGCCAGCGCGCCGAGGCGCGGCGTTCCCGGCAGGTCGCTGCCCCATGACGTGAGATCGACGCCGGTGAGGATCACTTCGTTCACGCCCGCATCGAGGTGGACGGCGATGTCCTCCAGCACCTCGGCGACGGTGTGCGAGCGGCTCGGGCCGCGACCTTGCGGGATCACGCAGAAGGTGCAGGCGTGGTCGCAGCCGTTCTGCACCTGCACGAAGGCGCGGGTGTAGCCCCGTACTTCCGGCGGGCGCGGGGCAGGGGCGACGTTCCAGGCGCGGGGATCGAGCTTGGCGGTGTTGGCGATCAGGCCGTCCACTTCCGGCATCGCGGCGAGGGCCTCGCGCTCTACTTCGGCGGCGCAGCCGGTGACGAGCAGGCGCGCGTCGGGGCGGGCCTTGCGGGCGCGGCGGATGGCCTGCCGGGTCTGGCGAACGGCTTCCGAGGTCACCGCGCAGGAATTGATGACGACGAGGTTTTCCGCCTCACCCAGCAGTCCGCGCAGGCGCTCGCTCTCGGCAAGGTTAAGCCGGCAGCCGAGCGAATGGACCTCTACGGTCAAATCGCGATCCTGAGATGCGCCCCGAAATCCGACGCCTCGAACGAGCCGCGGAACGCCTCGGTCGCGGGGCCGGTCATGACGATCTCGCCGTCTTCCTGCCACTCGATGACGAGGGGACCGCCGGGCAGGGTCACGGTGACGCGGCGGTCGACAAGGCCGCGCTTCATCGCGCCTACGGCGGTGGCGCAGGCCCCGGTGCCGCAGGCGCGGGTGAGCCCGGCGCCGCGCTCCCACACGCGCAGGGTGATGGCATCGCGCGCGGTGACGGCGGCGACGTTGACGTTGACCCGCTCGGGGAAGATCTGGTCGGTCTCGATCAGCGGGCCGAGACGGGCCATGTCGATCGCGTAGGGATCGGCGACGAAGAAGATCGCGTGCGGATTGCCGACGTTGACCGCGATCGGGTTCACCAGTTCCTCCCATGCGACCGGCATGGCGTATGTGTCCATGGCGTAGGCGAGGGGAATGGCGTCCCAGTCGAAGCGGGGCTTGCCCATTCGCACGCTGATGCCGGTGGCGGTGGGCGTGGAGGCGACGAGGCCGCCCAGCGTCTCGATCCGGGCCGGGCGCCCGTGGAGCAGGCCGACCGCGCGCGTGGCGTTGCCGCAGGCCTCCACCTCGCTGCCGTCGGCGTTGAAGATGCGCATGCGGAAGTCGGCGTCCATCGACGGTTCGAGGACGATCAGCTGGTCGCAGCCGATGCCGGTGTGGCGGTCGGCCAGCGCGGCAGCGAAGGCGGCGTCCATCGTCGGCAGGGGCCGCTCGCGCGCGTCGAGCACGATGAAATCGTTGCCGAGGCCATGCATCTTGGTGAAGTCGATCCGCATGACGCGCGATCTAGGAGTTGCGGGGGCTTTGGTCAATTTCCCACGTATTCGTCATTGCGAGCGCAGCGAAGCAATCCGGCCTTGTGCATGCTGCTGGATTGCTTCGCTGCGCTCGCAATGACGAAGGACGTCAGGCGCGCTTTGCCTCGGGTTCCGATGCATCCTTCGGTCCGGCTTCGATCTCCGGTTCGGCTTCCGGCTCCTCGCCCAGCCATTCGCCGAGATCGCGTGCCGGGCGCGGGCGGCCGTAGAGGTAGCCCTGGCCGGTGATGCCGCCGTACTGGCGCAGGTGGTCGAGCACGTCCTGCGTCTCGATCCCTTCGGCGGTGACCGGCATCTCCAGCCCTTCGCCGAGCGTGGCGACGGCCTTGACGATGGCGGCGCTGTCCTTGCTCTCCAGCAGGCTGGAGACGAAGCTGCGGTCGATCTTGATGCGGTCGAACGGAAGCTGGCGCAGCTGGCCGATCGAGCTGTAGCCGGTGCCGAAATCGTCGAGGCTGATGCGGATGCCCTGGTTCTTGAGGCTCGTCACCAGCGTGCGGACCTGCCCGAGGTTCTGGTGCAGGCAGCTTTCGGTGATCTCGATCTCCAGCCGCTGCGGCGGGAAGTTCGCCTCCACCAGCATGCGCAGCAGCTTCTGGGCGAACCACGGGTCGCGAAGCTGGATGGGGGAGATGTTGACCGCGAGCGTCAGCTTGGGATCCCACAGCTTCGCGTCTTCCAGCGCCTGCGAGATCACGCTGCGCGAAAGCTCGGCGATGGCGCCGATGTCCTCGGCCACGGGGATGAAGATGTCGGGCGCGACGATGCCGAACTGCGGCGAATCCCAGCGCGCCAGCATCTCGAAGCCGGTCAGTTCGCCGGTCTTCAGATCGACCTGCTGTTCGTAGAACGGCACGAATTCGCCACGCGGGATGCCCTGCCGGATGCCGGCCTCGAGGTCGGCGCGGAAGCGCATCTCGTGCGCCATCTGCGGCTCGAACCAGTTGAACTGGTTCCGGCCCTGCCGCTTGGCATGGTACATGGCGACGTCGGCCATCTCCAGCAGCGCCTGCGAGCCGGTGGTGCGCGATTCGGCGCGGGCGATGCCGATGGAGGCGGTCACGTCGATGGTCACCGACCGGATGCGCGAGCTTTCCGCGACTGCCTGGACCAGTCTTGCGGCCACCGTGTCCACCTCGTCCTGGCAGCGGCGGTCGAAGGCCAGCGCGACCGCGAACTCGTCGCCGCCGATGCGTCCGACGATGGCGTCACCGGGCAGCGCCTCGACGATGCGGTGCGCGCATTCGACCAGAAGGCGGTCGCCGGTCGCATGGCCGTTGTAGTCGTTGACCTGCTTGAAGTTGTCGAGGTCGATCATCAGCACGGCGACAGCCTGCCCGGCGGTGACCGTGCGGTCGATCAAAGCGTCGACGGTGAAGCTGAAGCTGCGGCGGTTATGGAACCCGGTGAGCGAGTCGGTCTCTGCCAGACGCCGGGCCTCACGTTCTGCCGCGCCGCGCAGCATGATCTCCTCGCACAGCTCGCGATAGCGGCTCCAGCCGAAGATGATGATCGCGATGTTGAGCAGGAAGGCGTTGAGCGTGAAGGCGTCCGGCCCCGCTCCCTGTCCGGTGAGCGAGCGTACCACGGACGGGCCGATCTCGCTGCCTGTCGCCACGAACAGGATGATCGCGGCGGCGACGATGCCGAGCGCCACGATGTCGACCGGACGGCGATCCGCATCGCTGTTCTGGCCGTTACTGAGGAAAAATGCTGCCTGCACGATGTGCCCCCCCACGGGCGTCGTTTTCAAGCATCTGCAGCTAAGCAGTTCCTCTGAAATATCAGTTAACATGAAAATCCCGGCACCTGCGAAGGCGCCGGGATTTCTGGGCATTACAGAGTTTTAACAGGGTAGTTTACATCTTGAGCCCGATCTCGCGCAGACGTTCCTGCAGGTAGTCGTCCGCCGTGATCGAAACGGGGTAGCGGTCCGGGTTCTCGTCGCTGACGCACTGGGCGAGAGTCTCGAACCGGAAGTCGCTGCGCAGGTGCAGGAAGAACGGCATCGAATAGCGGCTGTGCCCGGCGCGCGCGCCCTCCGGGTTGCGGACGCGGTGCGTGGTCGAGGGCAGGACGTGGTTGGTCAGGCGCTGCAGCATGTCGCCGATGTTGACGACCACCGCGCCCTCGGGCGGGGCGACCGACAGCCAGCGGCCGTCCTTGCTCAGCAGTTCGAGGCCCGCTTCCTGCGCGCCGAGCAGCAGGGTGATGAGGTTGATGTCCTCATGCGCACCCGCGCGGATCGCGCCGCCTGCTTCCGCGCTGACCGGCGGATAGTGCAGCAGGCGCATGACCGAGTTGCCATCCTCGATCGCCGGATCGAACCAGTTGGCGTCAAGGCCGAGGTCCACCGCGATGGCGGAGAGCACCTTGGCGCCCGCTTCATCGAACTGGGCATAGAGTTCGCGGAAGGTTTCCTCGAAGCCCTCGACCTCGGTCGGCCAGATGTTCGGCGGCATTGACGCGGCGAGCGGCGAATCGGCAGGCACGTCGCGGCCGACGTGCCAGAATTCCTTCAGATCCTTCTCGGTCGCGCCCTTGGCCACTTCGGTACGGAACGGCGTGTAGCCGCGCGCGCCGCCCTGGCCGGGGATGAAGTACTTCTGCTTGGTCTCGACGGGAAGGGCGAAGAACTCGGCGGTCTTGGCCCAGGCCTGCTCGATCAGCGACAGGTCGATGCCGTGGTCGCGGATCATCGCGAAGCCGAAGGTGCGGAAGCTTTCGCCGATGCGCGCGGGAAGGTCGGCGCGGTCGGCCTCGAGGCTGAGGACGGGGATTTCTGCGAGGTCCATGGTAGTGCAATCCGTAACGAGTCGGTATGCCGCCCCTTTAGAGCCCTCGACGGAAACAGTCTAATCGGGCTCGCCGGTCTGAACGGAAAGGCGCGTGCAATGGCATACTGGCTGATGAAATCCGAACCCGACGCCTACGGCTGGGACGACCTCGTCAGCGAGGGTGAAGGCACCTGGGACGGCGTGCGCAACCACCGCGCCGCCAACAACCTGCGCGCCATGGAGGTGGGGGACGAGGCGTTCTTCTATCACTCCAACATCGGCAAGGAGATTGTCGGCATCGCCACGATCAGCAAGGCCGGGATCACCGACCCGAGCGACCCGGAAGGCAAGTGGGCCGCAGTCAAGCTGAAGCCGGTACGCAAGCTGAAGCGGTCGGTAACGCTGAAAGAGATCAAGGCCGATCCGAAGCTGGCGGACATGGAACTGGTGAAGTTCTCACGCCTCTCGGTGGCGGTCGTGACGCCCGAGGAATGGGACTACATCCTCACGCTGGCCGGGGGCTGAGCCGTCCGTCGCTGCTGCGGCACGGATCGGCGCAGCGGCGGGCAACGCGGGCAAGGTCTTGGTGTTCTCCTTTCGTGACCGACGGCGAGCCGTTTCGCCGCGAAAACCAAGGAGATACGCCATGGGTGAACTCAAGGACACCGTGAAGGGCCTCGCCAACGAAGTCGCCGGCAACGCCAAGCAGGCAGCCGGCCACGTGCGCAACGACCCGGCCCAGAAGGCCGAAGGCAAGGCGCAGGAGAAGAAGGGCGAGCTTCAGCAGGGCATCGGCAAGATCAAGGGCGCTCTCGGCGACCGGGTCTGATCCCAGCTTCCTTCGGGAAAATCGGATAAGGGCTGCCTTCGGGCGGCCCTTTTTCTTTGGGTTTCCGACTCTTGTCCGGACTTGAGTGCAGCGAACCGTCCCGTTTCGGGAAGGCTGCGTAACGCGCTTTGCCGAATGGTAAACAAATCGTTAATGCGTCGGTTATGCGAAGCATGACACGTCGCGCACTCGTCCTCACGCAGGAATCCGCCGGGCACTGGTTCCGCCGCTCGCTGCCGCCTCACGTCTTTGCCATGCCGGTCGATGACGGCGAGGCGGAGGAGAACGCGGAGGCTGCGCGCAAGTGGCGTCTCAGCGGCGGCGACTGGCGTGGCTTTATCGGCGCTTACTGCGCCAGCTTCGTGGCGATCACGCTGTTCATCGCCTAATCCCTCAAATCGTCATTGCGAGCGTAGCGAAGCAATCCAAGCGTTAAACTACGCTGCTGGATTGCTTCGCTACGCTCGCAATGACGATTGTGGATGCGGGTCAGCCCGCCTTCGGGCACTTCTCGGCGCAGAACAGCAGGTAGCCGAGCCACGCTGCAGCGACGCAGCACAGCGAGACCACCAGAAGCTGCTGCGCGACAGCGACGCCCATCAGCGTCATCCCGCCAGTCGCCACCGATCCAAGCACCATCGCGCCCGAATTGACGATATTGTTCGCGGCGATGGTGCGCGCGGTCTGGGACTTGTCCACGAAGGTCGTGAGGAAGGCGTAGAGCGGCACCACGAACATGCCGCCGCAGATGGCGATGCCGAGCAGCGTCAGCATCAGCGGGATCGCCAGCGGCTGCACGACGAACACGCCGACGTCCATCAGTTCGTCGCCCCCGGTATGCGGCGGCCAGACGCGGCAGACCTGCTGGAAGGCGATGAGGAACGCGCCCATGCCGATCACCGAGATCGGCGACCAGCGGGCGGAGACGGTGCCCTTGAGCAGCGCGTTGATCGCCATCGAACCGATGGCGACGCCGACCGAGAAGATCACCAGGAACAGGCTGGCCACTTCCTTGCTCGCCATCAGCATGTTCTTGGCGAGCGGCGGGAACTGCACGAACAGCACGGTGCCGATGGCCCAGAAGAAGCTGATCGCGCAGATCGCGAGGAACACCCGGCGGTCCTTCATGGTCGTGCGCACGAGGCGGACGGAAGCGCGGATGACGTGGTAGTCCAGCGGTTCGATCTTGCCGAGCGGCGGGGCCGAGGGCACCTGACGCCCGGCGTACCAGCCGATGCAGGCGACCACGATCACGCCGATCGCGGCAGCATCGACGCTGATCCAGCCCGCGACGATGGTGCCTGCCAGAACGGCGATGTAGGTGCCGGCCTCGACCAGTCCGGTGCCGGAAAGAACTTCGCCGTCCTTGAGGTGCTGCGGCAGGATCGCGTACTTGATCGGCCCGAAGAAGGTCGAATGCACGCCCATCGCGAAGAGCGCGAGGAGCATGAGCGGGATCGCCACGCTGTCGAGCGCCTGCCCCTGCCATGCGAGCGCGAGACCCGCGCCGCCGACGAGCATGATGGCGATCTCGCAGGCCTTGATGATGCGGATCAGCCGCGCCTTGTCGCGCATGTCGGCAAGCTGCCCGGCCAGCGCCGAGAGCAGGAAGAACGGGATGATGAAGATCGCCGAGGCCAGCGCGCTGAACCGCGCCTCCTGCGCCTCCGAGTGATAGACCTCGTAGACGACGAAAAGCACCATCGCGTTCTTGAACAGGTTGTCGTTGAACGCCCCCAGCAGCTGCGTGATGAAGAGGGGGAGGAAACGTCGTGCCCGGATGAGTTGGGTCGTCGTGGTCATGATCTGAGGTATGCCGCCGGCCTTGCTCTCTGGTCGCGGCGACACTTAATGGCATGAGGCGAGGGCACAAGCCCCGTTGACCACTTTATTCCCTTGGCGATTGCGCGCTATGGCATTCAAATCATGCTGACCCTGCCGAACATCCTGACCCTGTCCCGCATCGTCACCCTGCCGCTGCTGGGCTTCCTGCTATGGTGGCCCCGCTGGGAGCTGGGCTACGGGCTCGCCTTCGGGCTCTACTGCCTGATGGGCATCACCGATTACTTCGACGGCTACCTTGCCCGCTCCAGCGGCACGGTGTCGAAGCTCGGCGTGTTCCTCGATCCCATCGCCGACAAGATCATGGTGGCGACGGTGATCCTCGTCCTGACCGCACAAGGCATCCTGCGCGGGCCTTACGTGGGCGACATGCACGTCATCGCGGGGCTGGTGATTCTCGTGCGCGAGATCGCGGTTTCGGGCCTGCGCGAGTTTCTCGGCGGGTTGCAGGTCTCCGTCCCGGTCAGCCGCCTCGCCAAGTGGAAGACGACGTTCCAGCTCATCTCGCTCGGCGCGCTGATCCTTGGCGTGGCGATGCCGTGGTGGAATCTCGATCTCGGCGCCATCGTGGTCAATGTGCCGCATACGGTGGGCCTGACGACGCTGTGGGCGGCGGCGGCGCTGACGCTCATCACCGGGTGGGACTACCTGCGCGTCGGCCTCAAGCACATGGACTGAGGGCGGCCTCAGCCCGCCCGCAATTCGTCCGCCAGCATCCGGAATTCGTCCGCGCGGGGCGAGTTCTTGCGCCACACCAGCGCGATCTCGCGATTCGCGTTGGGGGAGAGCAGAGGCCGCGCGACGACGTTGGTGCCGTTGAGGATACCCGCGTCGAGCGCCATTTCCGGCAGCATCGTCAGGCCGAGGCCATTGTCGACCATCTGCACCAGTGTGTGCAGCGACGTCCCGATCATCGTCGCACTGGCGCGCAGTTCGGGGCGGTTGCAGGCCGCGAGGGCGTGGTCCTTGAGACAGTGCCCGTCTTCCAGCAGTAGCAGGCGGTGCTCGTCGATGACGTCGGGGCCGACTTCGGCGGGCGGGTTGCGCGGGTCGTCGGCGGGGAAGGCGACGAAGAAGGCGTCGAGCTCGATCGTCTCCTTCTCCACCTCGCCGGTGGCGTAGGGCAGGGCCAGCAGTACGCAGTCCGCGCGGCCATGGTGCAGCGATTCCATCGCCTGCTGGCTCGGCTCCTCGCGCAGGAACAGCTTGAGGTTGGGCCGTTCGCGGCGCAGGCGCGGCAGCATCCGGGGAAGCAGGAACGGCGCGATCGTCGGGATCACGCTCATGCGCACTTCGCCCGAGAGCGGCTTGCCGCTGGACTGGATGAGGTCGGAGAGTTCCTCCGTCTCGCGCAGGATGCGGTGTGCCTTGGCAACCACCGAATTGCCGAGCGGAGTAAAGCGCACCGCGCGCTTGGTCCGCTCGACCAGCGTGACGCCGAGCAGCGTCTCCAGATCGCGCAGGCCCGCGGACAATGTCGATTGCGAGACGAAACAGGCATCCGCGGCGCGGCCGAAATGGCCATGCTCGTGAAGCGAGACGAGATACTGAAGCTGCTTCAGCGTCGGCTGGTAGACCGTCATGTGGCGGCTATCGCACGACTATCGAGCTTCGCCAAGTGTGCGGTTGTGCACTGCGGCAGGTGGGATCGGCCCTCAAGGATCGTCATTGCGAACGCAGCGAAGCAATCCAGCGGCGCGGGGCGATCAGTCCTCGCTAGCCTCGACCGCAGCGTCTTCCGCCACGTCCTCGACCCGCGTCATCTTGAGCTTGCCGTTCTCCACCGCGAAGGCGAGCTTGCCTTCGACGAGGTCGAGCGCATCGTGGCCGAACACGTCGTAGCGCCAGCCCTGCAGCATCGCGAGGTTCTTGCGAACGCCCGCCGCCAGCATTTCCAGCTCATCGCTGCGGGCAAGGAGGCGCGCGGCGGCGTCGATTTCGCGCGCGCGGATCTTGAGCAGGAGCTTGAGCAGGTCAGCCACCAGCGCGCCTTCCTTGCCGAGCGGTGCTCCGCGCGGGGCGCGGGGCGGCAGCTCGTCGTCGGTCAGCGGTTCGGCCTTGGCGATGGCCGTCATCAGGCGGCGGCCGATCTCGTTGTCCTTCCAGCCCTGCGACAGACCGCGCACCTTGGCGAGATCGGCCTGGCTCTTGGGCGGATGGCTGGCGATGTCGGCCAGCGTCTCGTCGCGGGCGATGCGGCCGCGCGGGATGTTCTTGCCCTGCGCCTCAAGCTCGCGCCACTCGGCGATGGCGCGCAGACGGCCCAGCACCTGAGGATTGCGACCGGGCGCCTTGATGCGGTGCCAGGCTTCCTTGGGATCGTTCCGGTAGTTCTCCGGATCGGCCAGCTTCTCCATCTCCTGGTCCAGCCAGGCGCCGCGCCCCGTCTTGATGAGGCGCTTGAGGATCTTGGGGAAGATCTTGGAGAGATAGGTGACGTCGCCGATGGCATATTCGATCTGGCGGTCGGTCAGCGGACGGCGCGACCAGTCGGTGAAGCGCGCGCCCTTGTCGATAGTGACGCCCTGCCACGATTCGACGAGGTTCGAGTAGCCGATCTGCTCCGACTGGCTGATCGCCATCATCGCGATCTGCGTGTCGAAGATCGGGTGCGGCGTGCGGCCGGTGAAGTTGAAGATGATCTCCACGTCCTGCCCGCCCGCATGGAAGACCTTGAGGACGTCCTCGTTGTTGGTCAGCAGTTCGAGCAGGGGGGTCATGTCGAGACCGTCCGCCAGCGGGTCGATCGCGGCGGCTTCCTCCGTATTGGCGATCTGCACAAGGCACAGCTCGGGCCAATAGGTGTTCTCTCGCATGAACTCCGTGTCCACGCTCACGAAATCGGATTTCGCAAGACGTTCGCACAGGGCGGCGAGATCGTCGGTCTTCGTTATCAGCGGATGAATTTTCATTGAACGAGGGCGTTACGCCCAACAGGCGCAGGGATCAACGCCCCGTGTTACGGTTTCGTCTCATGTTATTTGCGGCGGAGTATCCGCTGGATGAGGCTGGGTTTCTCGCTGGCCTGCAGTTCGGCGATGCTTTCGGGCGTGACAAGGCGCCGACGCAGCGTCGTTCCGGTGGTGTGGAGGCCGGGCGGGGGGAGGTGTAGCCCTTCCGGATCGTGGCCCGGATCCGCCTCGGGATCGGCGAGTTCCTGCAGGTCGAGCATGGCCGCATGGTCGGACGGCGCCTCCACCGGGGCGTCGGCCCAGGCGCGATAGCGCGAGGTGTCCTCGCTTGCTTCGTCGTCAGGGTGAAGGAGCGTTTCGCCCGGCTTGCCGTCAGCAAACATGTGCGTATCCCGATTCTCGTTTTTCAGCGCCACCCTTGCGCCGGATAGACCGCAAATGGTTTATTTGGAGTTACCGGACTTTCGCTGAGTGCGAACAGGCGCGGGATGAGGGGGATTTAGCGCGAATCCCCATCTGGAAATCGCGGGCCACCTCGACTAGTGGGGCGGGCAATTATTCCATGCGATTAAAAAAGAGCCCGACATGACCCATCCCTATCGCTCCCACACCTGCGGCGCTCTTGGCGCGGCCGAGGTCGGCCAGACGGTCCGCCTCTCGGGCTGGGTCCATCGCAAGCGCGACCATGGCGGCGTCCTCTTCGTCGATCTGCGCGACCACTACGGCATCACCCAGGTCGTGACCGACAGCGACAGCCCGGCGCTGGCGATCCTCGATTCGCTGCGCGCGGAAAGCGTCGTCACCATCGAGGGCACCGTGAAGGCGCGCTCGGAAGGCACCGTGAACCCGAACCTCGCCACCGGCGAGATCGAGGTCTACGCCCGCTCTGCCACCGTGCTGGGCAAGGCCGAGGAACTGCCGATGCCGGTCGCCGGCGAGCAGGAATATCCGGAGGACATCCGCCTCAAGTACCGCTTCCTCGACCTGCGCCGCGAGACGCTGCACGCCAACATCGTCAAGCGCACGCAGATCATCCGCGACATGCGCCGTCGCATGGAAGACACCGGCTTCACCGAATATTCGACGCCGATCCTGACCGCCTCGTCGCCGGAAGGCGCACGCGACTTCCTCGTGCCGAGCCGCATCCACGCGGGCAAGTTCTACGCGCTTCCGCAGGCACCGCAGCAGTACAAACAGTTGCTGATGGTCGCGGGCTTCGACCGCTACTTCCAGATCGCACCCTGCTTCCGCGACGAAGACCCGCGCGCCGACCGCCTGCCGGGCGAGTTCTACCAACTCGACCTCGAAATGAGCTTCGTCACCCAGGAAGAAGTCTGGGAGACGATGGAGCCGGTGCTGCGCGCCACCTTCGCCGAGTTCGCGGGCGACAAGCCGGTGACCCCGGCGGGTGAGTTCCGCCGCATCCCGCACGCGCAGGCGATGCTGGACTACGGTTCGGACAAGCCGGACCTGCGCAACCCGCTGCTCATCAAGGACGTGACCGAGCACTTCGTCGAATCGGGCTTCGGCATCTTCGCGGGCATCGTCGCCAACGGCGGCACGATCCGTGCGATCCCGGCTCCGGGCGCAGGCGCGGGCAGCCGCAAGTTCTTTGACGACATGAACGTCTGGGCACGCGGCGAGGGCTATTCGGGCCTCGGCTACATCAATATCAAGGACGGCGTCCCCGGCGGCCCGATCGCCAAGAACCACGGCGAGGAAAAGACTGCCGCGCTGATCGAGGCGCTTGGCCTCGGCCCGAACGACGGCGTGTTCTTCGCCGCGGGCAAGGAAGAGCAGGCGGCGAAGCTCGCCGGTCTGGCGCGCACCCGCGTCGGCGAGCAGCTCAACCTGATCGACAAGGACCGCTTCGAGCTGTGCTGGATCGTCGACTTCCCGTTCTACGAGTGGGACGAAGACAACAAGAAGGTCGACTTCGCGCACAACCCGTTCTCGATGCCGCAGGGCGGGATGGACGCGCTGGAGAATCAGGACCCGCTGACGATCAAGGCGTTCCAGTACGACCTCGTCTGCAACGGCTATGAAATCGCCTCGGGTTCGATCCGCAACCAGTCGCCCGAACTGATGGTCAAGGCTTTCGAGATGACCGGCCTGACGCAAGCAGACGTGGAGGAGCGCTTCGGCGGCCTCTACCGCGCCTTCCAGTACGGCGCCCCGCCGCACGGCGGCATGGCCGCGGGCGTGGACCGCATTGTGATGCTGCTGTGCGGCGCGCAGAACTTGCGCGAGATCACGCTGTTCCCGATGAACCAGCGCGCCGAGGATCTCCTCATGAACGCGCCGAGCCTGGCCGAGGCGAAACAGCTTCGCGAACTCCACCTGCGCGTGGTCGAGCCGGTCAAGCAGGCCGCTCCGGCTCAGGGCAAGCTCGTCGCGCCCGACGCGGCAGGCTGACGCGAAATCGGTTCAGGGCGGCGGCATGGCCGCTGCCCCCCTGGGCACTTTCAGCTTGGGCTTTGCCAGCGCTGCGATCCGTTCACCGGTCGGCAGCGCGTGGCGTTCGGGCAGGTCCGAGATCTGGATCAGCTGCTCGATAATGGCGCGCTTCGAGGCGTCGCCGTCGGTCATGCTCGCCGCGATGCGGAAGCAGAGGATCGCGGCGTGGCTCTGCATCTGGCGTCGGTAATAGAACGTCAGCTGCGCGATGGTGCTCTGGTAGACCCAGAGGAACAGCGCCGAGATCACCTCCACGATCACCGCGCCGATCAGCACCAGCGTGCTGAATTCCTGCGGCGGACGGCTGATCCCCAGCAGCTCGACTGGCCCGATGTAGAGGCCGATCCCGGCGATCAGGATGAGGAAGCCAAGCCACATCGCGATCGCGGCGTTCAGGAAGCTGCGCCGCGTCTGCGCCAGCGACATCGCGTAATAGGCGTCGAGCTGCGCGCGGCTGTAGCGCAGCAGCGGCAGCAGTCCGGCGGCGTCGCTCTGCTCCAGCTGGCGCAGCACGTCCGCCTCGGTCTCACGCACCTCGCGGCGCGCCTGGTCGATAGACATCGTCTCCTTGGTAATCGTGGCGCTGGAGATGAAGCCGGTGACGGCGGTGGCGGCCATCCCCCACCAGATCGGCACGCATCCCAGCATCAGCGAGGCGAACAGCGCCCCGATCAGCTTTATCACCGAGCCTCCCGCCCACTCCCAGACCTGTGGGATCAGGATGAACCACGAAAGCCATAGCAGCGGCGCGGTCAGCATCCACATGACCAGAACGACCAGCCAGAAGGCGAAGATCGTCCAGCGCCAGCGGTGGGCGAGCATGGTCACGACGCGGCGTGCCCGTGACGTGCCGTCGTCCGGTTCCGGCGGGGACGCTGCGGGCGTCGTCGCTGTCGCCGGGGCTTTCGTATCCACCACTGTGTAGAGAGAAGGGTCGGTCATACCGCCCTCCGGGTTCTGCCCCCCGGTTTCATCCATCTCCGATCCTTCCGCCTGTCGCCGCGTGTGTTGTGTGTTTATAAGCGACCGCGCAAAGCCGGTTTTGGCACCGGTTTCTCACAGAAAACCACAATCGGGTGGCGAATGCACGATTTTCCGCACCCGCCGTGGACGAAACGGCCGGACAACGGGGCTCAACCGTGAGCCAAGCCCCTTGCCAGCGCGGTCCCCAGTCATTAGGGCGACTGACGAGATTCAAACCCGCATATCTTTGAAGGGGTCTATACAAATGAGCGATACCGCCGATCGGGTTAAGAAGATCGTCGTCGAACACCTGGGCGTCGAAGCCGAGAAGGTCACCGAGGACGCGAGCTTCATCGACGATCTGGGCGCTGACTCGCTCGACATCGTCGAGCTGGTCATGGCCTTCGAGGAAGAGTTCGGCGTCGAGATTCCCGACGATGCCGCCGAGAAGATCAGCACCGTCTCCGATGCCATCAAGTACATCGAAGAGAACAAGGGCTAATCCCCTCAGGGCTGAATTCGGGCCCGCATTTTCGCGTTCCGCTCTTGAGGAGTGGGGCCGGAATGCAACATCGGATTGAAATCGACAGGCTCGCCCTCTAAGGGGGCGGGCCTGTTGCCTTTTGGGCCGAAGGATTTTCGGAGAACATAATGCGTCGTGTCGTCGTCACCGGACTTGGTCTCGTCACCCCCCTGGGTGCTGACGTGGAGACCGTTTGGGCCAACATCCTCGCAAGCAAGTCGGGCGCCGGTCCGATCACCAAGTTCGATACGACCGGCCAGAAGTGCCTGATCGCCTGCGAGGTGAAGCCGGCCGACCACGAATACGGCTTCGACGCCAACAAGCGCGTCGATCACAAGATCCAGCGCCAGGTCGATCCCTTCATCGTCTTCGGCATCGACGCCGCGGGCCAGGCGCTCGAAGACGCGGGCCTCACCGACATGAGCGAGGAAGACAAGCTCATGGCCGGTTGCTCGATCGGTTCGGGCATCGGCGGCCTGCCGGGCATCGAGAGCGAATCGCTGGTGCTGGCCGAGAAGGGCCCGGGCCGCGTCAGCCCGCACTTCGTCCACGGCCGCCTCATCAACCTGATCTCGGGCCAGGTCTCGATCAAGTACGGCCTCAAGGGCCCGAACCACGCGGTCGTCACTGCCTGCTCGACCGGCGCGCACTCGATCGGCGATGCGGCACGCATGATCCGCGACGGCGACGCCGACATCATGCTGGCCGGCGGCGCCGAATCGACCGTCTGCCCCATCGGCATCGCGGGTTTCGCGCAGGCGCGCGCGCTCAACTGCAGCTACAACGACCGCCCCGAACAGGCGAGTCGCCCCTACGACAAGGACCGTGACGGCTTCGTCATGGGTGAGGGCGCCGGCGTCCTCGTGCTCGAAGAGTACGAACACGCCAAGGCGCGCGGCGCGAAGATCTACTGCGAAGTGATCGGCTACGGCCTTTCGGGCGACGCCTACCACGTCACCGCTCCGCACCCCGATGGCGACGGCGCCTACCGCTCGATGCAGATGGCGCTGAAGAAGGCGGGCATGACCCCGGCCGACATCGACTACATCAACGCCCACGGCACCTCGACCATGGCTGACACCATCGAACTGGGCGCCGTGCGCCGCCTGTTCGGCGATGCCATCGGCAATGTCTCGATGAGCTCCACCAAGTCGGCCATCGGCCACCTGCTGGGCGGCGCTGGCGCGGTCGAATCGATCTTCTGCATCCTCGCGCTGCGCGACCAGATCGTGCCGCCGACGCTCAACCTCGACAACCCGGACGAGGGTTGCGAAGGCGTCGACCTTGTGCCGCACGTCGCCCGCAAGCGCGAAGTACGCGCCGTGCTCAACAACAGCTTCGGGTTCGGCGGCACCAACGCCAGCCTGGTGATGCGCAAGATCGACTAAGGCAAAACCCATGATCTCCCGGCGCGGATGCGGCCTGGCGACCGTCGTCGCCGTTCTCTTCGTCGGGAGCCTCTGGGCGTTCTTCGGCGGCTGGTACGGCTCCGGCCCGCTCGAGGCGGAAAAGCACTTCATCGTTCCCAACGGGTCCAGCCTCGGCGACGTGGCGGACCGGCTGGAAAAGCAGGGCATCATCGGCTCTGCGACCGGCTTCAAGCTGCGCGCTCGCGTGTTCGGCGGCGGCAGCGGGATCAAGGCGGGCGAATTCGCCATACCCGCCCACGCCAGCCCCTCACGCGTGCTGGCGATCATCTCCAGCGACGAGATCATCCGCCGCTTCGTGACCGTGCCGGAGGGGATGCCCTCGATCATGGTCTACGACCGTCTCAAGGCGCAGTCCGCACTGTCCGGCGAAGTCGCGGTGCCCGAGGAAGGCTCGATCCTTCCCGACACCTACACCTTCGAGAACGGCGAGCCGCGCGAGGAAGTCGTGCGCCGGATGCAGGCGGCGATGAGCCGCACGCTGAAGGAACTGTGGGCAAACCGCGCCTCGGGCCTCGTCGTCAAGACGCCCGAGCAGGCGCTGACGCTGGCCTCGATCGTCGAGAAGGAGACCGGCAAGCCTTCGGAACGCCGCATGGTGGCGGGGCTCTATTCGAACCGCCTGCGCACCGGGATGCTGCTCCAGGCCGACCCGACGATCATCTACCCGATCACCAAGGGCAAGCGCCTTGGCCGCCGCATCCTCCAGTCGGAGATCCAGGCGGTCAACGGCTACAACACCTACACGATGGTCGGCCTGCCCAAGGGGCCAATCACCAACCCCAGCCGCGAATCGATCGCCGCAGTGCTGAACCCGGCAAAGACCGATGCGCTCTACATGGTCGCCGATGGCACCGGCGGCCACGCTTTCGCGGGCACGCTGGCCGAGCACAACCGCAATGTCGCCAAGTGGTTCGCCATCCGCCGCGAGCGCGGCGAGCTGTGATCTAGCGCAGCGTCCCATCCTTCGCCTTCGCCCGTGCGTAGAGCAGCGAGGCGAGGGCGATGGCGAAGATCACGGCGGGGAACACCGCCGTCGACCAGCCCTTGGCCGCGATCAACCCGAAGCCGAGGAACGTCCAGCCGAACTGCGCGATCACGCCGACCAGCGAGAGCGCGAAGAACACCCAGGCGATCTCGCGCCGCAGAAGCAGCAGGATCGCGCCCAGCGTGCCGCCCCACACCGCCAGGGCATATGCGCCCCAGGCCCATGCGGGCATCGAATCGAAGGCGGCGGCGGTGACGGGATCGGCCTTCGCCATTTCGTCGAGATCGGCGTTCACCTGCATGAGATAGGCGGCGTCGCCCATCAGGTTCCACAGCAGGATCACGGTCGCGATGATCCAGAATGTACGCATCGGATTCCCCCTTTGCCTATGCCCCGCCGCGAACTTTTGCTCCCGGCGAAAGGTTCTGGCAATCGGTACGAATCACGTCCCGCCGATCGAAAGCCGACGATGTCCGAATCCTCTCCCGACTGGCCATCGCAGAACTGGATCGCGACCGGGCCCCGCAAGGCGGGCGCGCCGCTGCTTGTCACCGCCGAACTCCCGTCCGATGTCCTGAACTGGACCGGTGCCTTGCGGCGCGAACACTACCCGCCCGAGCGCAACCGCCTGCGTGCGCACGTCACGCTGTTTCATGCGTTGCCGCCGTCGGTTGAGGCCGAACTGATCGAGGTGCTCGGCGATCTTGCCCGCGCCGCGCCGCCGCCTGCACGAATCGACGGGCTGATGAAGCTGGGCACCGGTACCGCGCTTGCGGTCGAAAGCCCGGCGATGGTCGAACTCCATGCCGTCATCGCCGAACGGATGCATGGTCTGCTCACGCAACAGGACGCGCAGCCGCTGCGCCTGCATGTGACGATCCAGAACAAGGTTACGTCGCAGGCGGCAAGGGCGCTTCAGTCGGAACTCGGCCCCCAGCTCCAGCCGGTCTCCTTCCGCTTCCGGGGCTTCGGCCTCTATGCTTGGGAGGACGGATTGTGGCGCCCGATCAGGCTCTTTTCTTTTCGTGGTTGAAGGTGCTTTTTCGGTGTTGACCGATGCGAACCTTCCCCCTAGAGGACGCGGCCTGCGCTGCAGTAGCGGCGCACCAGATCGAGCCCATCGGGCTTTGATGTGGCGGAGTAGCTCAGCTGGTTAGAGCAGCGGAATCATAATCCGCGTGTCGGGGGTTCGAGTCCCTCCTCCGCTACCATTTTCCCAAATTCGTAATTGAAAGCCCATGTCACCGCGCTTTGCGGGCGTCGTTCAGCGCTTCAATTCGCGCGGCTGTTTCGCTTTGCGCCAGCAGGTCCGCCAGCGGCGCGTCGAGCCGCCTGCGCCAGTTCGGGTGCTCGGTGATGGTGCCGGGCAGGTTCGGCTGCTCGCGTTCGGCAAGCAGGTCTTCCAGCGGTGCGATGGCGAGCGCGCAGGGCGTGCGGCCGATGTGGGCGAGGGCCGCCTTCACCACAGGTGCGGCATCGTCCGGCGCGGGGCGTGGGGTGCTGTCGTGGGTGAGCGTCGCCCACAGCAGCCCACGGTCCCATGCACGACGCAGGGCGGCTTCTTCAGGCGTGGTGTCGGCGGGGAGGCGGCCTAGCGCCTCCGCCCATTCGAGATCGCGACCACTCCACCAACCCGCCACGGTGGCGGTGTCGTGGGTGCCGGTCATGGCGACGGCCTGCGCGTCGTAGTCCCCCGCGCCGATGAAGCCCTGATCGGCGGCGCGCTCGAACCAGAGCACGCGCATGCCCAGCATTCCGCGCGCGGTGATGGCGGGGCCGAAGCCACCGGGCATCGTGCCGAGGTCTTCGGCGACGATCAGCGCGCCCGCACGGTGCGCCTCCAGCGCGACGAGGCGGATCAGGTCGTGGAAGGGATAGTGCAGGTAGGCCCCGGCGTTAGACGGCTGGCCTTCGGGCACGACCCATAGCCGCGCGAGGCCGAAGGCATGGTCGATACGCAGCGCGCCTGCGGTGGAGAGCGCGGCGCGGATCGTCTCGATCCATGGCGCATAGCCGCTGTGCGCAAGGCCGCGCGGGGAGAAGCCGGTGAGCATCCAGTTCTGCCCCAGCGGGCCGAGCGGATCGGGTGGCGCGCCGATGGTCAGGCCCTGCAGCAGCGTGTCGCCCATGGCCCAGGCATCCGCTCCGCCGGTGTGGACGCCCACCGCAAGGTCCGCCAGCAGGCCCACCGCCATGCCCGCAGTTCGTGCCCGGCGCTGGACTTCGGCAAGACTTGCGCGTGCGAGCCATTGGGTGAAGAGGTGGAAGTCGACCTCTGCGGCATTGTCGCGGGCGAACTCCGCCACTGCGGTGCCCTCGGGATCGTGAAAGGCGGGGGGCCATTGCTGCCAGCCTTTCGCGCCTTGCGCGCGGAAGTGGACGTCGAGGGCATCGTAGAGGGCCTGTCGACGCAGGCCTTCGCCATGGGGCGCGTTGTCTCGCGCGATGCGTTGCCGTGTCGCGGGGTCGAGATCGGCGAAGACTACGCGCAACCGTTCGAGGCGGTGGGGAAGGGCGCTTTCCCAATCGATCAGCCCGCCGCCGACATCGGAGTCCTCCGGCAATGGCGGCAGGCCAAGCAGTTCCGGATCGCCCATCGCGCTGTTGAGGTAGAGTCGGCTCGACGGCGAATAGGGGCTGAAATCGCGTCCGTAGCCTGCGAAGAGTGCATGGGCGGGATTGATCGCCACCGCCTCCGCACCGCGCGCTGCGAAGGCTTCCACGGCTTCGGCGAGTTCGGCGAAGGTTCCGAAGGCGCGTGCCTTAGTACCGCGCAGGGCCGGGATCTGGACGGCGGGCCCCCAGATACGGTCGCGGCCGAGCGAGGCCACCGTGGGGCAGGATCGGGGAGCGACCGCCAGCGTCAGGGCATGGCCGTTGACGGTGAGCGGGTAGTAGCCCGGCTCGTCGATGGCGGGCAGCGTCCAGCGCGCGGTGTCGAGCTTCTGCCGGGTGCCGTCGGGGAGGACGATTTCGCCACCCGCGAGGCTGGGCGGCAATGCAGTCTCGACGCCGACGTCAGTGACGAGCATCGCGGGAGGCGCGGCGCGTTCGGTGGCGACTTGCGCGAGGCTCGCCACTATTTCAGTCTCTGTGGCGGCAGGATAGCCCAGCGCGGCGGCGATCGTGCGCAGCGAGGCATCGCTCACGATCTGCTCGCGGCCATCGACGTCCCACCAGATGCGTTGCAGGCCGATCGCTTCGGCAAGCGCGTGCAAGTCCTGCATCCGTCCGGCGGCTCCTGTTGATCCGGGGCGAGGCTAGCGTGCCCTGCGCACGGCGGCAATCGCGTCAACCGCGCGGGCGATCGTTCCGGCATGGGGACTTGCGCGTGCCGGTCACGCGATCGACGATCACGGCAAACACGGGAGACGGACATGCCAAGGATCGACGTCGGGGGGATCGGCATCGCCTACGAACTGCTCGGGCGGGAGGGCGATCCGGTGGTGGCGCTGACGCCGGGCGGGCGCTTCACCATGGACGTGCCGGGACTGCGCGAGATGGCGGAGGGCTTCGTGCAGGCCGGACGCCGCGTGCTGATCTATGATCGACCGAACTGCGGCCTGTCCGACGCCTGCCTGCTGGGCGAGAGCGAATCGGAGATGCAGGCGGAGGCGCTGTCGGGGCTCATCCGCAGGCTCGACCTCGGGCCCACGGTGATCGCCGGCGGATCGGGCGGCAGCCGCGTCTCGATGCTGGCGGCGGCGCGCGATCCGGAGGTGTGTTCGCACCTCGCGCTGTGGTGGATATCGGGTGATCCCATCGGCCTCATGCAGCTTGCCACCTACTATTGCGGGGAAGCGGCGACGCTGGCCAGCGCGGGCGGCATGGAGGCGGTGCTCAAGGCGACGAGTTGGGCCGAGAACTTCGCCAAGAGCGGGCAGGCGCACGACTTCATCCTTGCCCAGAACCCGGACCGGTTCATCGCGGTGATGCAGAAGTGGGCGGCCGCCTACGCGCCTTCGCCGATCACGCCGGTGCCCGGCATGACCCCGCGCGACTTTGCCCGATTGACCATGCCGACGCTGGTTTTTCGCAGCGGGCGCAGTGACCTGTCGCATACGCGCGCCACTTCGGAGTGGGTGCATCGGCTGGTGCCACACTCGCTTTTCGTCGAGCCGCCGTGGGAGGATGGCGAGTGGAACTACCGCTCGGCACAGACCATGGCTGGGACGGAGGGGCACACGCTGTTCCGGTCCTGGCCGAAGCTGGTGCCGCAGATCCTCGACTTCATCGGCGGATGAATGTCCGGAACTGCGCTCGGGCGTCCCACAGGATGAAGCCCGCGAGCACCACCGCGACGAAGGCATAGCGCGCGCGGAAGGGCACGTTGAGGACGGGATAGCGTGCCAGCAGCGGCGGCAGGTCGGTCCACGCCGGGATCACCAGCGCCAGCCAGCAGGCGAGGATTACCGCAGTTCGCAGCCAATGCGGGCGTGTCAGCGTGGCGGCGAGTGCTGCAAGGATCACCGGGTAGATCAGGACGTAGTGATACCCCCAGGCGTTGGGAGCGGCCACCAGCGAGGCACAGAGCAGCAGGTTGAGGCTGTCGAGCGGGCGTGCCTCTTGCGTCGCCAGTCCGTGCGCCATGGCGGCAAGGATGCCGAGCGCCAGCAGCGCCTTCGAGGCAAGCTGGACGGCATGGGGGATGGGCACGAAGTGCTGGACCGGTTGCCCGCCGCCCGCCGCGATATGCGTCGCCATGCCCGCAAGCGAATGCGCCACGCCGGGCATCGTGTAGCCCTGCGCGTGGGGCAGCAGTTCGAGGAAGTATTGCAGGTAGAGCCCCGGCGCGGCCCAAAGCAGGCCGATCACGGCGATGGTGGCGCTCGCGATCACGGTGGCTACGGCGGCGCGCCACTTGCGCGGGGTGAGGAACAGCGCGGGGACGAGGCCGGGATAGATCTTGAGCCAGAACCCCAGCGCGATGGAGAGACCGGCGCGGCCGGGCTTGCCGCTTGCCGCGAACCACATGCCCGCGACCGCCGCGCCCATCAGCAGGATGTTCACCTGTCCCGCCGCCAGCGAAGTGCCGATCGGCGCGATGGCGAGGGCGGCGATCAGGGCGGCGCTTCCGGCAAGGCGCGGCGCGTCGATCAGCCGCAGCACCATCCACGATGCCATCGCCAGCACCGCGAGGCAGATCGCGGTATGGATCAGGAACGCGGTGTCGATGGGCAGGCGCGACAGGAGGTTGAAGTAGGCGAGCGAGGGCGGCGGATAGACGAAGCCGCTCACGAATTCGTCGTTGTGGCAGATGTCGTAAGGCGTCGTCAGGTTCGCCGCGCCGCACATGTAAGTGCGGAAATCGAGCGTCAGCGCGGCCTTGCCGACACCCTCGCGCCAGACCGCGAGGAATTCCATGACGTGATGCACGATCAGCAATGAGCCCAGCGCCATCAGGCCGAGTGGTAGCCAGCGGGCGGGTCTTGCCCCGGTCTCGTTCACGTCGTTCCCCCTTGTGATGCGGAAAGGGCGATATCCTGCCGGTGGTTACGTCGAAGTGAAGACGGGGCGGGGAAGGCGTGGCTGGCGGTTGCGCACAGGTGGTCCACCGTTGATCCTCAGGTCATGCGCAGCTTATCCCTGAGTTATCCACAGGCTTGGGCGCGATAGGCACTGCGTTTGCTCGTGTCCAACCCAACCCATAACCCCGTCGCCCCTGCCTTCGCAGGGCCGGCGGGGATGTTGGAGTGACGGTAAGTTCGGACTGCACTCCCGTTCGCAATACCGGTTCAATCCGCAACCGCAGCGCTATAGGGGGAGGCATGGACATCGACCGCTACCTCGCCCGCATCGGCCTTGCGTCTCGCCCCAGCATGGACGCCGAGGGCATGGCAGCCCTGCAATCAGCGCACAGGCTTGCGATCGGGTTCGAGAACCTCGACGTCATGCTCGGCCGCCCGATCCGCATCGACGGCGCGAGCGTGTTCGAGAAGCTCGTGTCGCAGGGGCGCGGCGGGTATTGCTTCGAACAGAACCGCCTCTTCGCCGATGCGCTGGCGGCGCTCGGCGTCCCGAGCCGTCCGCTACTCGCACGGGTGCGGCTTGGGTTGTCGGAGGACGCCAAGCCGCCGCGCACGCATGTCTGCCTGCTGGCCGAGGTCGAGGGCCGGGCGTGGCTTGCCGATGCGGGCTTCGGGGGCAGCAACCTCGCCCCGCTGCCGCTGGAAGACGGGGCCGAGGCGCGCACGTCCGATGACGCGCGGCATAGGCTGCGTCGTGTCGGAGAACGCGGAGAACCGGGCGGCGAGTGGCTGCTGGAGCGCGCAGGGCCGGTCTCCGCCACCGATGGCCGCGCCGCCGCGCATGGCGACTGGCAGGCGCAATACACCTTCGACCTCTCCGATGTCGTGCCGGACGATCTGGAGCAGGCCAACTACTGGACCTCGACGCGGCCGGGCACGCGCTTCACCACGCTTCATGTGTCGAGTATCCCGCTCGCCAACGGTTTCGCCTCGATGGTGGACCGCGACCTGACCGTGCATGGCCCGGATGGGACCGAACGCCGCGAGATTGCGGATGCGACCGAATATGCGCGGACCTTGCGCGAGGTGTTCCGGATCGACCTTCCCGATGCGGAGCACCTGCCGCTGTTTCGCTGACGGGCAGGGCAGGGTTTTCCGACCCGTTTAACGCCTGTACAATCTGCCCCGCGCCGGTTGATGGACGGAGGCAGGTCATGCGGCATGTCGCATTCGCTTTGCTGTTGGTGGCGGCACCGGCGATGGCTCGGGTGGACAGCGCTCCGGGGCCGTTGGCGCGGGCCGATCATGTCGCGATCCACGTCAGCGATGCCGCGGTGAGCGCGGCGTTCTACCGTCAGGCGTTCAGGATGACGGACTTGCCGACGAAGCTGCCGAACGGGCGCTGGCTCGACATGGGCAACGGCCTGACGCTCCACATCATCGGCGGGCGAGGCACGGCGCCGCCGCCCGACCGCTTCGTCCACCTCGCGCTGCGCACGGACGATCTGGCGGCGAGCACCGCCTGGTTCGATGCCAACGGAATTGCGTGGTGCGATTTCACCGGCAAGCCGCGCAGCATCCAGACGCGCTTCGACGGCGTGCGGCAGATCTTCGTGCAGGATCCCGATGGTTACTGGGTCGAACTCAGCGACGCGCGGGGCACGCCGCATGACTGAGCGTCATACTTCGAGCAAACGCGGCATCAGTTCCACGAAGTTGCAGGGCCGGTTGCGGCTATCGAGCTGCTCCGCAAGAATGCCGTCCCAGCCGTCCTTCACCGCGCCGTTGGAGCCGGGCAGGGCGAAGAGGTACGTCCCGCGCGCCACCACCGCCATGGCGCGGCTCTGCACCGTCGAGGTGCCGATGGTCTTGTAGCTGAGCCAGCGGAAAAGCTCGCCGAAGCCGGGAATCTCGCGCCCGCCGAGACGGCCGAGCGCTTCGGGCGTCACGTCGCGCCCGGTAAGCCCGGTGCCGCCGGTCGAGACCACGGCGTCGACCTCGGGATCGTCGATCCACTGGTTGAGCAGGTCCGCGATCCTGCCTGCGTCGTCACGCTCGATGGCGCGGCGCACGAGGGTGTGGCCCGCATCCGTGATGCGCTGGGCGAGGATGTCGCCCGAGGTGTCGTTCTCGGCAGTGCGGGTGTCGGAAACGGTCAGCAGTGCGATATTGATGGGCTTGAATGTACGCTCAGGGTCGATTGCCACGCACGATCGCTCCGTTGGATGCCATGCGAACGCCCTGCGATCCCGAAAGGCCCGGGAAGGTCGGCCACAGGCCCTGCACCAGTTCCATGCGGCTCTCCGAAGGGCCGCCTGCCTGACGCTCGTACATCCAGTAATTGCGCATCACAATGTTCACGTAGCCGCGCGTCTCCCAATAAGGGAGCGATTCGATCCACAGCAGCGGGTCGCCCTGGCAGTTCACCTCGGTGTTCCAGCGGCGCACCGGCAGCGGACCGGCGTTGTAGGCGGCCATGACCTTGGGCAGCAGGCCCTGCGTGCCCGGATCGTTCTTGAGCGTTTCCAGATGGCGCTGGCCGAAGGCGAGGTTCACCTCCGGCTTGTTGAGGTCCGAGGCGTTGCCGGTGTAGCCGAGCGAACCGGCATGATCCTGCGCGGCGGCGGGCATGATCTGCATCAGGCCGCGCGCCCCTGCCGGACTGACGGCCCCGGCGCGGAACACCGATTCCTGCAGCGTGTGCGCGTAGACGAGTGCGGGATCTACCTTCCAGCCGCCGACCGGGGTCCACTTGGGCGTGGGGAAGCGCGTCGCGGGCTCAGGCTTGCCGCCATAGGGCGCGTTGTAGGCCATCCACAGCTGGGTGCCGGGCAGGCCGAGATCGCGGGCGAGGCGGGTCAGCGGCGCGTACTGTGAGGCATCGCCGATGCGCGCCTGATGGCGCAGCACTTCGTCGGCGAGGCCGTCCTTGCCGATCTCCGCCAGTTCCACGGCGGCGCGCACGTTGGGGCTGGCGCGAAGCTGCTGCCAGTCGGCCTGCGTGAAGTCGGCGGCGGCGTGCTGCTCGGGCATCTTGAGGCCGAGCTGTTCGGCGGCGAGCATGCCGTAGAGCGTCTCGTCGCGCGCGGCGGCAAGGCGCAGCGCGGCGCCCGCCTGCTCGGGCTTGCGGCAGCGGACGAGCGAGCGGCTTTTCCAGTAATGCCCGGCGGCGGTCAGTTCTGCGTTCTCGGACGAACCGGCGGCCTTGCCGAAGGCATCGGCCGCACCTTCGCAGTCGCCAAGGCGCCACGCGGCGAGCCCGGCAGTCCACCAGGCTTCGCCGACCCACGGGCCCTGACCCAGCGCGGCGATCTGCGCCATCTGGTAGGCCTGCGCGTCCTGGTTCTCGATGTAGAAGCTCCACGCCACCTTCTGCCGCCATTCGGCCTGGGTAGAGGGGCTGAGGCTGGCGTCGATCCCGTCGAGCAGCAGGCGCGCGCCCATGGGGTCGTCGTTCTTGATGCGATCGTTGATGCCGTTGGCGATCCCGGCGGGCATCGTGCCGTCGTCGATCGAGGAGGGGCGCACGCGCTTGGCGATAGTGGGCAGGCGGGCGAAGCTCTGTTCGCTCGGCAGCGAGGGGATGCTGGTGGCGCCGCGCTTCATGGCGAGGCGGCTGATCTGGTCGGCACCCGGCAGTTCGGTGCCCTGCGAGAGCCAGGTCTGGAGTTCGTTCAGCTCGATCTTGGGCGAACCGGAAGCGAGGTAGTATTCGGCGCGGGCCTGCTGGTGGAGGGGGCCGTCGGGACGGTCGGCCAGCATCTTCTGGACCGTCGACCAGTCCTTCGCGTCGATCGCGTCGAACACGGCCTTGTAGTAGGTGCGGTCATCCTGGCTGAGCAGCGAGGGGACGGCGGTGCGGTCGGCGCGGGTGCGGAAGTAGTCCACCGCGGCGCTGTTGGCGAAGGCCGGTGCCGCCGACACGGATGCGGCGATGCACGCACCCGTCAACAGCCCGGTCCTGAGGATTCGTTTCAAGTCTTGGTCCCCGCAATCCTGTGCGTCCCCCGCCTTGTTCCGGCCGGAGGACGCGGCCTTTAGGCCGTCGTCCAGTCCAGCCAGGCTTTCCAGAGCACCGGCTTGGCTCGCGGTTGCGCGAGCAAGGCAGGCAGCGCCCAGGCGGCGAGCAGGGGTATCGAGCCACCTTCATGATCGAAAGTTCTTAACATGGCAGGACGATGCGGCGATTCGTGGCCGATTAGCGGTAGGACGTTTCCACCAAGGATCAGGAGCCGCTTCGGGCCCACCAGACGCACGTGATGCGCCAGAACCTGCCCGATTCCGCGCTCGCCCATGGCAGCCCAGTTCACGCCCGGCGTGTGCCTCGGCAGGGCGCTGGCAAGGTAAACGTCCTCGCGGCTGGTGCCGAAGGCGGACAGCATGGCGTCAAGCAGACTGCCATGGATTCCTGACAGCAGTATTTCGCCGTCCTCGGCCTCCGGTTCCTCCACCACGATCATGAGTTCCGCGCCCGCCTTGCCCTGCGGCGCGACGCGCGCAGCGGGACCGCCTTCGCAGAGCAGCGGCTCCGCCAGCCACCACGGCGCGAACGCCGCGAGATCGGCGGGCAATGAAGCGGGATCGAGCTTCGCCGGGAGCGGCGCGGCGTCCGGGTCGGGTTTTGGCTCCGGGCGGCGGCGTTCCATCGGCGCGCCGCGCTCGGGTTCGGGTGGCGCGAGCCACTCCACCGGCTCGTCGAGAAAGTCGCAATCGACCCCGGCGTCCCGCCACCAGTCGAGCGCACCTGTGATATCGTCCAGAAATTCAGGATTTGGCCGCTGATCCATCGCGCGGGTCTTGACCTGCCGCGCGGGAGCAATCAAGGCATTCGTGAATTTAATCGCACGACTAATCACAAAAAGAATTCTTACGGGGCTCCCATGATCGAACGCGAAGAGATGCCTTACGACGTCGTTGTCGTCGGTGGTGGCCCTGCGGGCCTGGCGACGGCGATCCGGCTCAAGCAGGTCGACCCTGAGCTTCAGGTCTGCGTGCTGGAGAAGGGCTCGGAGATCGGCGCGCACATCCTTTCGGGCGCGACGATCGACCCCAAGGCGCTCGACGAACTGCTGCCGACCTGGCGCGAGGACGGCTGCCCGCTGGCGGAAACGCCCGTCACCGACAACTGGCACTGGCACCTGACCAAGAAGGGCAAGTTCTCCCTTCCGCACATCATCCAGCCGCCCTTCATGTCGAACAAGGGCAACTACACCGGATCGCTGGGCAACCTGTGCCGCTGGCTGGCCGAGCAGGCCGACGCGCTGGAGATCGAAATCTTCCCCGGCTTCCCGGCGGCAGAGATCCTCTATGACGACGCGGGCGCCGTGATCGGCGTGCAGACCGGCGACATGGGCGTCGACCGCGAGGGCAACCCCAAGGGCGACTTCCAGCCGGGCATGAACCTGCTCGGCAAGTACACCGTGTTCTGCGAAGGCGCGCGCGGCCACCTGACCAAGCGGCTCAAGGCGAAGTACGACCTCGAGGCGAACAGCCAGCCGCAGATCTACGGCATCGGCATCAAGGAACTGTGGGACATCCCGGCGGACAAGCACGTCCCCGGCCGCGTGATCCACACGCAGGGCTGGCCGATGAGCGAGAACGACGCCTGGGGCGGCGGCTTCCTCTACCATCAGGCGAACAACCAGGTGGCGCTGGGCTTCGTGACGGCGCTCGATTACAAGAACCCGTACATCTACCCGTTCGAGGAATTCCAGCGCTGGAAGCAGCACCCGGAAATCCGCGCCATCCTCGAAGGCGGCAAGCGCGTGGCCTACGGCGCGCGCGCGATCAACGAGGGCGGCTGGCAGTCGGTGCCGCAGCTGGCGTTCCCCGGCGGCGTGCTGGCGGGCTGCTCGGCGGGCTTCGTCAACGTGCCGCGCATCAAGGGCACCCACACCGCGATGAAGAGCGGCATGCTCGCCGCCGAATCCATCGCTGCCGCCATCAAGGCGGGTCGTGAGCAGGACACGCTGTCCGAATACGACACTGCCGTGCGCGAAAGCTGGATCGCCAAGGAACTGAAGCTCGTCCAGAACGCCGAGCCGATGGTGGCGAAGTGGGGCGGCGAACTGGGCACCATCCTTGCCGGTGCCGACATGTGGCTGCGCACGCTGTTCGGCTTCGGCCTCGCCAAGCCGATGAAGCATCACACCGATGCGAGCGAGACGCAGCGGGCGGACCTCTACAAGCCGATCGCCTATCCCAAGCCGGACGGCGTCATCAGCTTCGATCGCCTGACGAGCGTCTCCTACTCCTTCACCAACCATGAGGAGGACCAGCCGGTCCACCTCAAGCTGAAGGATCCCTCGATCCCGACTGCGGTGAACCTGCCGGTCTATGCGGGTCCGGAGGCGCGGTACTGCCCGGCGGGCGTCTACGAGTTCGTCGATCCCGACGGTTCCGGTCCCAAGCTGCAGATCAACGCGCAGAACTGCGTCCACTGCAAGACCTGCGACATCAAGGATCCCACGCAGAACATCGAATGGGTCACGCCCGAAGGCGGCGGCGGCCCGAACTACCCGAACATGTGACCCCCATTCCTCCCCGAGCTTGCTCGGGGAGGGGGACCGCCGCGAAGCGGTGGTGGAGGGGGAGAGTTCATCCATTCCCCCCTCCGTCAGCGACTGCGTCGCTGCCACCTCCCCGAGACAAGCTCGGGGAGGAATGGGATTGCCTCGTTTATTGCACCGCGCCATGGGTGCGGCGATGCTGACCGAAACCGCCCACGCCAAGATCAACCTCGCGCTCCACGTCCGCCGCCGTCGTGAGGACGGGTATCACGAGCTTGAGACCCTGTTCGCCTTCGTGGACGACGGCGATCGTCTCACCGCCGCGCCTGCCGATACGGATCACCTGACCACCCACGGCGAGTTCGCCGGAAAGATCGAAGACCCCTTCGGCAATATTGTCGCCAAGGCGCTGTCGGCCCTGCCGCATGGACCCGGCTGGGCGGTGGACCTCGAAAAGCGCCTCCCCGTGGCAGCCGGCCTCGGCGGTGGTTCGGCGGATGCGGGGGCGGTGTTCCGCATGGTCGAACGCGCCCACGGCCTGCCCGACGACTGGCGGGCGCGCGCCGCCAGGCTGGGCGCGGACGTGCCCGCCTGCGTCCTCTCCACCACCTGCATCGGCACCGGCACCGGCACCGACCTCGAACCCGTCGAGAGCGACCTCACCGGCACCCCGGTCCTGCTGGTCAACCCGCGCGAGGCGGTGCCGACCGGGCCGGTGTTCAAGGCCTGGGATGGGATCGACCGTGGCGCGATGCCGGGCTTCGGGCCGACCGGCTCCGTGCGCCGGATCGCCCTCGAAGGCCGCAACGACCTTGAGGCTCCGGCCATCGCGATCTGCCCCACCGTGGCCGATGTGCTTGCCGCGCTGCGGACCACGGACCCGTTCCTCGCCCGCATGTCCGGATCGGGCGCGACGTGCTTCGCGCTCTATGAAAGTGAGGCGCAATTGCACCTTGCGGCGGAAAAGCTGGCGCGCGAGCGTCCTGACTGGTGGCAAATGGCGGGCAGGTTGCGTTAAGCTGCACCACGGTATCACCGCGAGGCCGGATTGACGGAGGCAGGTTTGGCGCAAGTGGATCTCGACGAGGACGTGAAGCGACTGCTGGGCGCACCGCAGGCAGGCGGGCTGCTGGTCGTCGCCGACCATGCCTCGAACCGCGTGCCCGCCGACATCGACCTCGGCATCGAGGATGCGCTGCTCGACGAGCATATCGCCATCGACATCGGCGTCGCCGCGATCGCCGAGCGCATGATCGCGCCGGGCACCGCGGCATGGCTCGGCAACGTCAGCCGCCTCGTCTGCGACTACAACCGCAACCTCGGCGCACCCGGCATGATGCCCGAAGTGAGCGACGGCTACCCGATCCCCGGCAACGTGCTCACCGACGCGGAGAAGCAGGCCCGCGTCGAACGGTTCTTCCAGCCCTACCACGACGGTCTGACCGCGCTGCTGCGCGAACATCGCCCCGCGCTCATGCTGTCGCTGCACAGCTTCACGCCGGGCCTAGCCACCTGCGACCGCCCGCGCCCGTGGCATGTCGGCGTGCTCTACAAC
Organism: Novosphingobium kaempferiae; assembly: GCF_021227995.1. Taxonomy (NCBI): domain Bacteria; kingdom Pseudomonadati; phylum Pseudomonadota; class Alphaproteobacteria; order Sphingomonadales; family Sphingomonadaceae; genus Novosphingobium; species Novosphingobium kaempferiae. The sequence goes on along the minus strand of NZ_CP089301.1, from coordinate 65,979 downwards.
CAGGACGAACGCGCCGCGCGCCTCGCGCTGCCGTGGCTGGAAGGGCAGGGCCTCGTCGTCGGCGATCAGGAGCCGTACTCGGGCAAGCTGCTCAACGCCTCGATGAACCGCCACGCCGAACCCAACGGCATCCCCTACATCAGCATCGAGATCCGGCAGGATCTCATCGCCGAGGAAGCGGGTCAGGTCGAGTGGGCCGACGTCATGACGCGGCTTTGCACTGCGGTGGTTGAAAGGCTGGGCTGACCCTTATGATAGCCATGCATCTGCGGAGCCTTCGACGGTTCTCCGGCACCGAGACACGCGCGCAGTTCTGGCCGTGGGCAGGCATCGTCTTCGCCATCGCCATCCTGCCGTTCATCGCGACCATGATTCCGGCGCTCCTCGGCTCGTTCGGGAAGATGCAGCGTTTCGCGCAGGAACATTCCGATCAGGTCACTGTCAGCTCCGGTCCGGGGCACTATGAAATGCAGGTACACGGGCATCATCCGGAACTGATGCCGGACCTCACGCTGCCGATGATCGGGCTGGGCCTCGCTGCCACGCTGATGATCGTTCTACTCGGCGCCGCCGTCGCCCGTCGTCTGCGCGATAGCGGGCGGAGCGGGGCGTGGGGCCTCATGCCGCTGCCGTTTCTGGTGCTCGGCATGATCTTCATGCCGAGCCTGTTCGCCGCGACCAAGCCGGATCTGACCCTCTTTGGCATGATGTTCCTGAACAGCCTCGCGTACAATCTCAGCCTGCTCGTGCTCGTCCTGCTGTTGGCCCAACCGACGAAGCGTCAGGCCCGCGGCGTGCTTCCGGCGACAGCGTGAAATAAAATTTCTGAAACTGGCGTTGAATTGAAATCAATCACCGTGTAGGGGCGGCTTCATATCGCGCGAAGGTCCGCGCGCCCATGACCCTACTCGGAGTTCCTGCAATGCCCGCCCTTCGTTCCCGCACCTCGACTCACGGCCGCAACATGGCGGGCGCGCGGGGGCTCTGGCGCGCGACGGGCATGAAGGACGGGGACTTCGGCAAGCCCATCATCGCGGTGGTGAACTCATTCACGCAGTTCGTGCCCGGCCACGTCCACCTCAAGGATCTCGGCCAGCTCGTCGCGCGCGAGATCGAGGCGGCGGGCGGCGTCGCCAAGGAATTCAACACCATCGCGGTCGATGACGGCATCGCCATGGGCCACGACGGCATGCTCTATTCGCTGCCCAGCCGCGACCTGATCGCCGACAGCGTGGAGTACATGGTCAACGCCCACTGCGCCGACGCCATGGTCTGCATCTCCAACTGCGACAAGATCACGCCCGGGATGCTGATGGCCGCGATGCGCATCAACATCCCGGTGGTCTTCGTTTCGGGCGGGCCGATGGAAGCGGGCAAGGTCGTGCTGCGCGGCAAGGAGCAGGCGCTCGACCTCGTCGATGCGATGGTCGCCGCCGCGGACGAGAGCTACACCGACGAGGAAGTGAAGGCGATCGAGCGTTCGGCCTGCCCGACCTGCGGTTCGTGCTCGGGCATGTTCACCGCCAACTCGATGAACTGCCTGACCGAAGCGCTGGGTCTCTCGCTGCCCGGCAACGGCTCGACGCTGGCGACGCACTCGGACCGCGAGCGCCTGTTCCGCGAAGCCGGTCGCCTCGCCGTGGACCTGTGCCAGCGCTACTACGAGCAGGAGGACGAGAGCGTGCTGCCGCGCAACGTCGCCAGCTTCAAGGCATTCGAGAACGCCATGAGCCTCGACATCGCGATGGGCGGCTCGACCAATACCGTGCTGCACCTGCTGGCCGCCGCCGCAGAGGCGGGCGTGGACTTCACCATGGCCGACATCGACCGCCTGAGCCGTCAGGTGCCGTGTCTGTCGAAGGTCGCTCCCGCGAAGAACGACGTCCACATGGAGGACGTCCACCGCGCGGGCGGCATCATGGCGATCCTCGGCCAGCTTGAGCGGGCAGGGCTGCTGCACACCGACCTGCCGACCGTCCACAGCCGCACGCTGGGCGACGCGCTCAACCGCTGGGACATCAGCCGCACCAACGAGCCGTCGGTGCAGGAATTCTTCAAGGCCGCGCCGGGCGGCGTGCCCACGCAGACCGCGTTCAGCCAGTCGCGCCGCTGGGAAAGCCTCGACCTCGACCGCGAGAACGGCGTCATCCGCTCCAAGGAGCATGCGTTCAGCCAGGACGGCGGCCTCGCCGTGCTCTACGGCAACATCGCGCGTGACGGCTGCATCGTGAAGACGGCGGGCGTGGACGACTCCATCCTCAAGTTCACCGGCACCGCGCGCGTTTACGAATCGCAGGACGCGGCGGTCGCGGGCATCCTTGGCGGGCAGGTCGGCGCGGGCGACGTCGTGGTCATCCGCTACGAAGGGCCGCGCGGCGGGCCGGGCATGCAGGAAATGCTCTACCCCACCAGCTACCTCAAGTCGAAGGGTCTGGGCAAAGCCTGCGCGCTGCTGACCGACGGGCGCTTCTCGGGCGGCACCTCGGGCCTCTCCATCGGCCACGCCTCGCCCGAGGCGGCGGAAGGCGGCGAGATCGGCCTCGTCGAGAACGGCGATACCATCGAGATCGACATCCCCGGCCGCACCATCAACCTGATGATCTCGGACGAGGTCATGGCGCACCGCCGCTCGCAGCAGGAAGCGCGCGGGGCCGACGCCTGGTCCCCGGTGCATCCGCGCCCGCGCAAGGTCTCGGCCGCGCTGCAGGCCTACGCCGCGATGACCACCAGCGCCGCGCGCGGTGCGATCCGCGACGTGACCCAGCTCAAGCGGGGGTAAGACCGGCCGTCGTCCCGGGCTCGACCCGGGACCGCTGGCGGTCTTTAGGCGCGTGTTTGCGGCATTCTTCTTTCGTCATTGCGAGCGAAGCGAAGCAATCCAGCGCCTTGCGCGACCGTGGATTGCTTCGCTCCGCTCGCAATGACGAAGTGTTTTCCCTCAGACGGTTCCCTATCCCGCCCGCGCTGCCTAACTTGCGGGGATGGCAGACCATTTCCGCACCCCGCTCGCGCCGCTTGCCTGCGCGCTCCTGCTCGCCGCCTGCTCCGGTAACGAGGAACCGCCGCCGGTCGCGGTGGGGCTGGAGCACATCGACTGCGCGGTGGGCGGCTCGGCGGAGCTGAAGCCCGCCTGCTCGGTGGAGCGGATCGAGAAGGACGGCGGCCTCACCCTCGTCGTCCATCACCCGGATGGCGCGTTCCGCAGCTTCCGTGTGACCGACGACGGCAAGGGCCTGTCCGGGCCACCGGGCGCGCAGATCCGGCTTGTGGACCAGCGCCTCGACGTTACCGTGGGCGCCGACCGCTATCTCTTTCCCGCGACGGTGAAGCCCGATGCCGCACAGTGACCTGCTCCCGGCGCCTGACCAGATCCTGACCGCCCGCCAGATGCGCGAGGCCGAGGAGGCGCTGATCGCGGCAGGATCCAGCGTCGATACGCTGATGCAGGTAGCCGGGCGCGGGGCGGCGGAATGGGTCTGGCGCATGGCCGGACGGCATCGGGTGACGGTGCTCTGCGGCCCCGGCAACAACGGCGGCGATGGCTATGTCATCGCCGAGGCTCTTCGCGAGCGGGGCGGCCATGCCGTGGTCGTGGCGGCGAGCGAGCCCGCGACCGATGCCTGCCGCAAGGCGCGCGCGCTGTTCGGCGGTGAGGTGCTCGGCCCCGATGCGCAGGTGCAGGGCGAAGTGCTGGTGGACTGCCTCTTCGGCACCGGCCTGAAGCGCCCGCTTTCGGTGGAGCACGCGGCTCTGCTGGACCGGCTGGCGGCGGCGCACCCGCGCCGCGTGGCGGTGGACCTGCCGAGCGGGGTGCAGTCCGATTCCGGAATGCTGCTCAACGAGGGCCTGCCCGAATATGAGCTGACGATTGCGCTCGGAGCATGGAAATTCGCGCATTTCCTGATGCCTGCCTGCGCGCGCATGGGCCGCCAGCGGCTGGTGCCGATCGGCGTCGGCGCGGTCGAAGGCGCGGCGCAGGCCATCGGGCGGCCACGGGTCGGCGCTCCGGCAGCGGATGCGCACAAGTACCGGCGCGGGCTTCTCGCCGTCGTCGGCGGGGCGATGCCCGGCGCGGCGGTGCTGGCGAGCGTCGCGGCGCAAGGGGCGGGCGCGGGCTACGTGAAGCTGTTCGCGGACAGCAAGCGGAACGTCCCCGCCGATCTCGTCGTCGATCAGGGCGCGCTGGCCAATGTGCTGAGCGACGACCGCAACACTGCCGTGCTGGTAGGCCCCGGCCTTGGCCGAGACGCCATCGCGCGCGAGCGGCTGGCGGTGGCGCTGGCCGATGCGGTCCCGGTGGTGGTCGATGCCGATGCACTGGTGCTGCTCGCCCCGCGCCATCTGGCCGGGCGCGGCGCGCCGATGATCGCGCCAGTCATCGCGACGCCGCACGAAGGCGAACTGGTCGCGCTGGAGCGGGCCTTCGACCTCGACGGCGCGGGTACGCGGCCGGAACGCGCGCTGGCTCTGGCGGCGGCGAGCGGGATGGTCGTGGTTGCCAAGGGACCGGACACGGTGGTCGCCGCTCCCGACGGCAGGCTGGCCTGCGCCGCGCGGGCGAGTTCGTGGCTCTCCACTGCCGGGACCGGGGACGTGCTTGCGGGCGTCATCGCCAGCCGCGTCGCCACCGGGGTCGATGCGTTCGCGGCGGCCTGTCAGGGCGTGTGGCTGCACGGGGAGGCGGCCCGGCTCTGCCCGCCCGCGTTCACGGCGGGGCAACTGGCGGCGGCGGTGCCCGCTGCGCTGGCCGAGTGCCTGTAACTTGCAGGCGCGGCGCGTCGCAGGCATAGGCGCGCCACCATGACCGACTCCGAAGAAATCCTGCGCATCGCCTCCAAGGGCGACGGCGTCACCGCGTCCGGCCGCTTCGCCTGGGGCGCCGCGCCCGGCGACAAGCTGCGCATCGACGGCACGCTGGAGTGGGGCCCGCACCACGTCGAGCCGCCATGTCGCCACTTTGGCCGCTGCGGCGGTTGCCAGCTGCAGCAGTTGGACGAGGAGAGCCTGACCGCCTTCGTCGAGGGTCGCGTCGCCAATGCCTCGGCCGCGCAGGAACTGGGCGCGGAGCTGCTGGCGCCGCCGCATCTCTCGCCGCCGTCCTCGCGCCGCCGCGCCTCGCTGCGCGCCGAGAGTTCGGGCGGGCGCGTGGTGATCGGCTTCCGCGAGGCGAAGTCGCACCGGCTGGTCGAGCTGGAGGAATGCCCCGTCCTCGTGCCCGAGATCGTCGCGCTGCTGGGACCGCTGCGCAAGCTGCTCATCACCATGGGCAAGGCCGCGCCGGTCAAGAAGGGGCGGCACGGCAAGCCCGCACCCGGCAAGGTACAGGCCCGCATGGCCGCCGACATCGAGATGACGCTGGTGGACCAGGGGATCGATCTTGGCGTCAAGGGCCTGACCGCTGAGGGCCTTTCCGCGACCGAAGCGATGCTGGACTTCGCCCGCGAGCACAAGCTGGCGCGCCTGACGATGGACGCGGGCTACGGCTTTGAGACGGTGTGGGAGCCGGTGCCGGTCACGGTGACTTTAGGCGGCGTGCAGGTGCCGTTCCCGCCGGGCTCGTTCCTTCAGGCGACGCTCGACGGTGAGAACGCGCTGGTCGACGCCGCGCGCGAATGGCTGGCGGGCGCGCCGACCGTGGCGGACCTGTTCTCCGGCCTCGGCACGTTCGCCTTCGCACTGGCCGGGCCCGAGACGAAGGTGCTGGCCGCCGAAGCCGCGCGCGACGTGCATCAGGCCTGCAAGGCGGGCGCGGACCGGGCGCAGCTGCCGATCTTCTCGGCCCACCGCGACCTGTTCCGCAACCCGCTCCAGCCCGATGAGCTGAGCCGCTTCGCCGCCGTCGTCCTCGACCCGCCGCGTGCCGGTGCGCGCGAGCAGGTGGAGTGCATCGCCGATTCGACCGTCAGCCGCGTGGTCTACGTCAGCTGCAATCCGTCGAGCTGGTCGCGCGACGCCGCGCGGCTCATCGAGGCGGGCTTCCGGCTGGTGGAACTGCGCCCGGTCGGCCAGTTCCGCTGGTCCACGCATGTGGAACTGGCGAGCTACTTCGTGCGGGGGTGAGCCCCCGTCACACGTCCCCCGAGCCGCCTTCCATCTGGTCCATCATGTCCATGAAATCGCGGGCGGCGTTGCGCTCCTCCTCGTCCTTGAACGCGACATCGAGGTCGGGGGCGGAGCCGAGGATGTACATCAGCGTCCACAGCGCGAAGCGGCGGCCCTTGTCCTGCTCCATGCCGAAGTCGACCTTCATCCGCTCGATCCCCGCTTCGATCCCGGCGGGGGTGACGGTGGAGAGGTCGTCGGCCGCGAAGTAGCGGCGCATCTGGTCGTCGAAATCCATGGGCTCGCCCTAGCAGGCCAGCGGGTTCGTGCTCAACCCTTCTCGCCACCCCAGCCGCAGCACCCGCCGCACACCGGGTAGGCGACCGCGCCCCACGCGCTGGCGATGAAGCCGAGGAAGAACACGCTCCACCCGAGGCCCCAGTTCTCGCCGAGAACCACGTCCGCCAGCGCCGCCAGCGTGATGAGGATGAAGAACAGTTCCACGCCGATGAAGACGATCTTGAACGGCTTCAGCGCGTGGACGGAGATACCCTTGTCCACGATGCACTCCCGAAGTTTCTTGTCTTTATACCGGGAATATATCGCGCATCGGCTGGCGGTTCCATCGGGAGTTTTTGGGGGTCGGAGCGGTGTGCCGGGGCGGGACGCATACCCTTCGCCACCCACTCCCCGTCGCCCCTGCGAAGGCAGGGGCCCATCCCAAGCTGGCGGCTTCGCGGTGAGCACGGTGCTGTGACTAGAGGGGCGATGGGCCCCTGCCTTCGCAGGGGCGACGAGGGTTGGGGGAGGACTGCTCAGTCGTTCCCGGCCAGCACTTTTGCGAAGGCGTCCGCATCGGTGTTGCCGCCGGAGAGGACCACGGCGGTCCGCTCGCCCAGTTCCACCTTGCCCGCGAGCACCGCCGCCAGCGCCGCCGCGCCGCCGGGTTCCATCACGAGGCGCAGTTTCGCGAAGGCGAGGCGCTGGGCTGCGCGGACTTCCGCAGGCGTGGCGACGAGGCCGAAGGGGCAGCGGGCCTGAAGCACCTTGAAGTTGACCGGCCGCGTCGCGGGCGTCTGGAGGGCGTCGCAGGCGGTCGGCGGCGCGTCGGCGGCGACGCGCTCGATCCGGCCCGAGGCGAGCGAGCGGCGCACGTCGTCCCAGCCTTCGGGCTCGACCGGCACGATGCGCGCGTCGGGAGCGGCGAGGGCGAGGCCCGCCGTCAGCCCACCGCCGCCGCAGGGCGCGACGATCAGGTCCGGCGCGCCGCCCGCCCATTGCTCCATCTGCGCGGCGATCTCGATCCCGGTGCTGCCCTGGCCCTCGATGATCCACGGGTCGGCATAGGCGTGGACGAGGGTGGCGCCGCGCTCCGCGCAGACGCGGGCCGCCACTTCGTCGCGGTCCTCGCCGCCGGGGCGGTCGTAGAGCACGACTTCGGCGCCGAGCGCGCGGGTGTTGGCCAGCTTCACCTGCGGAGCGTCGACGGGCATGACGATGGCGGCGGTGATCCCCAACCGCCGCGCGGCCCAGGCCACGCCCTGCGCATGGTTGCCGCTGGAGACGCCGACGACGCCGCGAGGGCGCTCCTCGGCCGACAGGTCGGTCAGGCGATGCCACGCGCCGCGGATCTTGAAGGCGCCGACGGGTTGCAGGCATTCGGCCTTGCACCAGATCGTGCGGCCATCGACCTCCAGCGGGAGGAGGGGGGTGACGGGCAGGATCTCGGCCACCTTGCGGGCGGCGCGGGCGACGCCCTCGGCAGTCGGTTCGCGGGTTTCGGTCATGGCGGCGGTATCAGGCACCGGAACGGCGCGGGCAACCCCATACGCAGGTCGAGTACCTACCCTGTCGTCATTGCGAGCGCAGCGAAGCAATCCACGGTCGGCGCACGACGATGGATTGCTTCGCTGTGCTCGCAATGACGACGAAGGAGGGGGCGCGCTAGAAGCTGAACCCCAGCGTCATCGAAGCCGCATGGTCGTTGCTGTCGTCGGCATCGGGGCGGAAGCCGTGCTGGTGGAGGTAGCCGACCTCGAGGTTCACGTTCTTCGCCAGCGGGGTGGTGATCGCGATCAGGTTGCGCATGCGCTCCTCGCCCTGGATGCGCTGGAAGTTGGTGCGGTTGAGGTCGATGAAGCTTTCGTGGCTCAGCAGCAGCGCCGTCTTGCCGTCCTTGTGGAAGGGCAGGACGTACTTGATGAAAGGCCGCAGCCGGTACGCCGTGCCGCCCACGCCTTCACGCCAGCGCTCCTCGATGCGCATCCGCGCGCTGAGCTGGCCGGGGCCGATCTTCAGGATATTGTCCATCGTGATCTGCTGGCGTCCGCGATGCTCCATCACCGAGAAATGGCCTGCGTTGTAGTTGGGGTCGTGGGTGTAGCCGACCCAGACGGTCACGTTGTCGGCGACCTTGTAGCCGAGCAGGGTATTCGCCTCGATTTCGTAGAGCCCGTCGCGATCGTTGCTGAAGCGGGCGGTCACGTCCTGCAGGACACGCCACTTGTCGCCCAGCTTCACGGTGGCGGTGGAGGCGGTCCAGAGCTGTTCGTCCTCCGATGCACGGGCCGGACCCGCCGCGAAAAGCACGGCAAGCGAGCAAAGACCCGTGGCAACCGCAGTGACGATCGAGCGCATTCGGCATTCCCCTCCCAAGCTGGAGGCTGCCCACTATGACGTAATTGTTACAGTTTCATGTCTGTGAAGCGTCTTCATTGAGACAGTTTGTTTACAGTCCGTGTGTTGCGCCCCGATATCGGCGGGGCAAGACTTCGACAGTTCCGGGAGCGCGAGGGCAATCGCCCTCGCATTTCCCGTGTTCTTCAACGCGAAAGCCGCACCATCTGGTAATAGCCGAAAGGCCCGCGCGTGACCTCCACCGCCAGCCCGTGCTCGCGCGCCACCCGCTCCGCCGCGTCGGCAAGGTCGAGCCGGGGCGTGACGTGGAACTTCGCCAGCCAGCCGATCAGCGCCTTGCGCAGCGGCGAGGGGAGGCCGGAGCAGTCGCCGAAATCCACGACGTAGAGCGACCCGCGCGGGGCCAGCGTCGCGGCGGCCTGAGACAGCGCCGCCTGCCAGTCGGGGATCATCGAGACGGCGTAGGAGAGCATCACCCGCTCGAACCCCTCGCGCCCGAGCAGCGCCTTGGCGTCGAAGCGGGTGGCGTCGCCGAGCGCCAGAGTGCCCGCGCCGCCCAGCGTCCGCCTCGCGCTGCGCAGCATCTCCGCGGAGATGTCGAGCCCGTGGAGGCGCACCCCGCGCCACACCTTGCCGACCATGGCGAGGTTGCGCCCGGTGCCGCAGCCGATCTCCAGCACCGCCATGCCGGGCTTGGCGTCCAGCTCGTTGATGAGCCGGTCGCGGCCGAAGAGATAATACTTGCGTGTCAGGTCGTAGATCGGGCGCTGCCAGCGATAGACGCGGTCCATCAGCGCGGCGTGGTCGGATGCCGTCGTCGCCATCAGGCTCAGCCCTTGAACGCGTAGAGGTGGACGCCGCCGTAGATCGACGAGCGATCGGCGGCGGTGGCGGCCTGCGACTGCTCGACGCGGTAGTCCCAGCGGTCGAGGATCGCGTCGGGCACGCGGCCAGGCAGCAGCGAGGGTTCGGCGGCGGTGCGGAACAGCACGCGCGCGCCGGGGCGGGCGGTGCGGGTGATCTCGGTCCACAACTCCGTAAGCTGCGTGTCGGTCATCCAGTCCTGCGCGTCGAGCAGCACGTAGCGGTCGTAGCTGGCGTCGTCGGCGGCCATCAGCACATGGGTGAAGTTGGCATGGCGCAGGTCGAGCCGGTCGAGCCGGGTGCGGACCAGCGGCAGGTTGGCTTCCTGTAGGTAGGGCGGCAGCGGCGCTTCCTCACCCTTGCCGTACCCGCGCGAGAATGCCTGCCAGGCGAAGTAGTTGTCGTTGACGGGGAAGTGGCAGGCCAGCTTCTCCAGCCGGCCGCGCAGCACGTCGGCCATCGACTGGCCGCCCGCCAGCGCGTCGTACTGCGCGGGCGGGATGCCGAGGCCGAACAGCGATGCGGGGTGCTTGGTCAGCCAGCGCACGAAGCGGCGCTCGAAAACGGGGGCGATGCGCTCGTCGAAGATGCGGCGCTGCTCCTCCATCGATTCGGCGTCGAGGATCTCGGCTGGGTTGACCTTATGCAGTTTCGCGATGACGTGCGCCGCGCCGATGAACCCGCCGAGCAGGCCGTGGCGATAGACGCCGCGCGTGAAGGCGCCGATGCGGCGGCGGCCGACGAGGTCGCGGCCTTCCCAGTAGCGGCGCGTCGCCTCGTCCAGATGCGGGGCGAGCTTTTCGCGGTAGAGGGCGACGTTCTCGGCCCGGTCGGCCTCGGCCACGAAGCGGCGCACCTCGGCATGGCTGAGGTGGCGCACGGCGGCGTGCTTGAGGTTGTTGAGCGCGATGTGCGCGGTGTTGAGGTCAACCACCGTGATGTGCGCCGGGTCCGCCGTCAGGTAGGACAGTGCGTTGCAGCCGCCGCTGGCGATGGTGATGATGCGGCTGTCGGGCGTGATCTCCATGGCCGCCATGTCGGCGACGGGGTCTTCCCAGATCTGCGCATAGACAAGGCCCTTGAAGGCCATGGCGAACGCCTTGTCGAGCAGCTTGCTCTTGCGGGATGCCTCGTCGCGGACGACCGCGTTCTCGATAAGGTCTGAACGGGGGCCTGAACGGGAGGTGGGCACGGCACTGGGCTCCTTCGTAGGGATGCGGCGCCAATGACACCGTGCAGTGACCGGGTGATGACGACTTGAAGGCTGTTTGTGACACTTGCGGTGCGCCAAAGTGCGCCAAAGTGCGCTAAGGTGCAGTCCGGTGACGGTTCGGAGCCGTTCTGTGCGCTTTAGGTGCCGTTCAGTGACTCACAGTTGAGTTGTCACACAGGGACACTATATGCGCCGCTTTACGTTTGGCCCCCCATGGCCTCGAGGCCGAAGGAGACAGGTTGGTGAGCAAGGTTCTGGTGATCGGCGCAGGCGGCGTCGGATCGGTCGCGGTCCACAAGATGGCCATGAATCCGGACATCTTCAGCGACATTCATCTCGCCAGCCGCACGGTGTCGAAGTGCGAGGCGATCGCCGAATCGGTCAAGGCGCGCACCGGCGTCACGATCGGCACCTATGCGATCGACGCGGATGACGTGGAGGCGACCTCGGCCCTGATCCGGCAGATCCAGCCCAAGCTGGTGGTCAATCTTGCCCTGCCTTATCAAGACCTTGCGATCATGGATGCCTGCCTCGCGACCGGCACGCACTACATGGACACCGCGAACTACGAGCCCAAGGACGTGGCCAAATTCGAGTACCATTGGCAGTGGGCCTACCAGGAGCGCTTCAAGGAGGCGGGCCTCATGGCGCTGCTCGGTTCGGGCTTCGACCCGGGCGTCACCAGCGTCTTCGCGATGTGGCTCAAGAAGCACAAGCTCAAGACCATCCGCACGCTCGACATCCTCGACTGCAACGGCGGCGACCACGGACAGGCTTTCGCGACGAACTTCAACCCGGAGATCAACATCCGCGAAGTGACCGCGCCCGCCCGCCACTGGGAGAACGGCGACTTCGTCGAAACCCCGGCGATGGCCAAGAAGGTGAACTTCGACTTCGAGGGCGTCGGCCCGAAGAACATGTACATGATGTACCACGAAGAGCTTGAAAGCCTTGCGAAATTCATCCCCGAGATGGAGCGCGGCCGCTTCTGGATGACCTTCGGCGATGCGTACATCCAGCACCTCACCGTGCTGCAGAACGTCGGCATGACCCGCATCGACCCGGTGATCTACAACGGCGTCGAGATCGTGCCGCTGCAGTTCCTCAAGGCCGTGCTGCCCGAACCTGCCTCGCTCGGCCCGACGACCAAGGGCAAGACCAACATCGGCGACATCGCGACCGGTGAAGCGCTCGACGGCTCGGGTGAAAAGACGTTCTACATCAAGAACATCTGCGACCACGAAGACGCCTATGCCGAGACCGGTAACCAGGCGGTCAGCTACACCACCGGCGTTCCGGCGATGATCGGTGCGGCCATGGTCGTGACCGGCGCGTGGGAAGGGCAGGGCGTGTTCAACATGGAGCAGTTCGATCCCGATCCCTTCATGGACATGCTCAACAAGCATGGCCTGCCGTGGACCGTCGAGGAACTGTCCGAGCCGCTTCCGTTCTGATGGGAGGCGGCACGCGCCTTCTGTTCCTGACGGCGCTGGGTGCGCTGGCACTGGGCGGCTGCGCACCTGCCGAAGCGCCCCAGCCGGGGCCTGTCGCACCAACGGCTCCGGCGGGACCATCCGAGCCTGCAGGCAACCAGTCCTACGCCCGCGACATGAGCGCCGCGGACAAGGCGGCCTGCACCTCGGGTGGTGGAACGGTGCAACGGCGTGGGATGCTGGGCATGGAGATGTGCGTGCATCCCTATGCTGACGCGGGCAGGCAGTGCAGCGATTCCTCGCAGTGTCAGGGCAAGTGCGTCGGCAGCGCGGGTTCTACTTCGGCCTCGGCCGCCGCGACCGGCCAGTGCCAGGCCGACGACCGGCTGTTCGGCTGCTATTCGGAGATCAAGGGCGGCAAGGCCGCCTATGCGATCTGCGTCGATTGAGCCGATGAACTGGTCGTTCGTCGCGCCCGTGGCTTTGCTGGCGGGCTCCAACCTGTTCATGAACACCGCGTGGTATCTCCACCTCAAGGTGCCCGGAAAGGCGCTCTGGGTGGCGGTGCTGATGAGTTGGGGCATCGCATTCTTCGAGTATTGCCTTGCCGTTCCGGCCAACCGGATCGGCAGTTCGGTCTATTCGCTCGGCCAGCTCAAGGTGATGCAGGAGGCGTTCTCGCTGCTGGCCTTCGTGCTCGTGGCCTGGGCGCTGTTCGGGCAGAAACCCGGATGGAACGAGGTCGTCGGCTTCTGCCTGGTCGGGGCGGGGGCCTGGTTCATCTTCAAGGGGCCGCTGGGCTAACTGAACGTGCTGAGGAACTGAGACAATGGAAACCAGAGCCGGCGATCCGGGCGCCTTCGCGAACTTCGACCTGTCGCGCGTCGACAGCCCTGCCTTCGTGGTCGATGCCGCCAGGCTGCGCGAGAACCTGCGCATCCTTTCGGAAGTCGGCGAGCAGTCGGGCGCCAAGGTGCTGGCGGCGCTGAAGGCGTTCTCGATGTGGTCGACCGCGCCGATCGTGGGCGAATACTTGGACGGCGTGTGCACCTCGGGCCTGTGGGAAGCGCGCCTCGCCTCCGAGTTCTACGACGGCGAGATTGCGACCTACTGCGCGGCCTACAAGGAGGAGGACATGGACGAGATCCTGCGCCTCTCCGACCATGTGATCTTCAACAGCCCTGCGCAGATCGAGCGTTTCTGGGGCCACGTCGAAGGCGCCCGCGCCCGCGGCGAAGCCTTCGACATCGGCCTTCGCGTCAACCCGCTCCACCCGGAGGGCGAGGTGCCGAAGTACGATCCTTCCGCGCCGCATTCGCGCCTCGGATTCCCGATCGACCAGCTCACCGAAGAGCATGTCGAACTGATCGACGGCATCCACTTCCATAACCTGTGCGAGCAGGATTTCGAGCCGCTCAAGCGCACCTGGGACAAGGTGTTCGACTTCCTTGAACCGTTCTTCGGCCAGATCAAGTGGATCAACATCGGCGGCGGCCATCACGTCACCCGCGCCGATTACCAGCGTGAGGAACTGATCGAATTCCTGGCCGACATGGCCGAGGATACCGGGGCAGAGATCTACATCGAGCCGGGCGAGGCGGTCGCGCTGGACGCCGGCATCCTCGTCGGGACGGTGCTCGACGTGGGCTGGAACGGGATGCCCGTCGCCGTGGTCGACATTTCGGCCACCTGCCACATGCCCGACGTGATCGAGGCGCCCTATCGCCCGGCGATGCTCGGGGAGCGTGGCGAGGACGAGGGCGAGGCGATCCGTCTCGGCGGGCCGTCCTGCCTCGCGGGTGACGTCATCGGTGACTACGTGCTGCCCAGCGATCCCGAGGCCGGCCAGCGCTTCGCGTTCCTCGATCAGGCGCACTATTCGATGGTCAAGACCACGACCTTCAACGGCGTGCCGCTGCCTTCGATCTGGCTCTGGGATTCGGAAACCGACTCGCTCGAGTGTATCCGCAAGTTCGATTACGAGGATTTCCGGGGCCGCCTGAGTTGAATGGCCTTTCGTCCTTTCCCGGCCGAGCCCGTCATTGGCGACGGATTTTCCGGGGAAGGGCTGCAGTCTGCCGCGTGGCTGAAGCAGCCGGTCCCGATCTCTCGACTCGGAGAGGATCGGTTCTCCGCATTTCACGTTTGAAAAGATGAAACGAGGCGATCCGCTGTCGCGGAACCGTCATCGACTGCTGTGGAGTGGGCGGATGCAAGATGCTGAATTGAAACGAAGAAAATCACGCTTCTGGGCATGATGAGTTAGCGCTCCCGCGCCGCATGACGTTTTTGTGAAAGTGTCCGTTTTTTTCTTGCGATTCGTCCGCCTAGCCCTATATCCGCCCCTCGCTGCCCCATGGGGACTTCCAAACCGCAAGGCAGCTTTGTCGTTTAAACACCGTTTGGGGGTCCCTTGAGTTGCACGCATTCCTCGACGCACCGGCCGTAGCGCGCACCCTCGCGCCTGACGAACCAGTCATCCTGAACCGCCCGCATGCTGCGGCGCGCGCTGCCCGATTCTTCGCCACGAAGTTTCCGGGCAAGTCGCTCTATGCGGTGAAGGCGAACCCGTCGCCGGATCTGGTCCAGATCCTGTGGGACAACGGCATCACGCACTACGACGTCGCCTCGATCGCCGAGGTGCGCATGGTCCGTGCGACGCTGCCCGACGCAACGCTGTGCTTCATGCACCCGGTCAAGACCGCCAGCGCGATCCGCGAAGCCTACTTCACGCATGGCGTGCGCACCTTCAGCCTCGACACCATCGAGGAAGTCGAGAAGATCGTCGAAGCGACCACCGATGTCGAGGGCAATCGCGCCACCGACCTGCGCCTCTGCGTGCGTCTGCGCGTCTCGTCCGAGTATTCGGAACTGAGCCTCGCCTCGAAGTTCGGCATCGACGTCGCCGACGCGGGTGAACTGCTGCAGGCCACTCGTCAGGTCGCCGACTGGCTGGGCGTGTGCTTCCACGTCGGTTCGCAGGCGATGACGCCGTTCGCCTACGTGCAGGCTCTCGAGCGCGCCCGTGCCGCCATTGCGGCTGCCGGCGTCGTCATCGACATGGTCGACGTCGGCGGGGGCTTCCCGTCGTCGTATCCGGGCATGGAGCCGCCGCCGCTCGAGGACTACTTCGCGATCATCCATCGCCACTTCGAGGCGCTGCCGATCGCCTACAACGCAGAGCTGTGGTGTGAGCCCGGTCGCGCGCTGTCGGCCGAGTACAACTCGCTGATCGTCAAGGTCGAGAAGCGTCGCGGTGACGAGCTTTACATCAACGACGGTGCCTACGGCGCCCTCTACGATGCCGCGCACGTCGCATGGCGCTTCCCGGTGAAGGCGATCGCCAAGGACGGCGAGCGCTCGTCGGAGCTGAAGGAGTTCTCCTTCTACGGCCCGACCTGTGACGATGCCGACTTCATGGAAGGCCCGTTCATGCTCCCTGCCGACATCAAGGCGGGCGACTGGATCGAGGTGGGTATGCTCGGTGCCTACGGTGCCGCCATGCGCACCGCGTTCAACGGCTTCGGCGGTGGCGAGGTCGTCATGGCCCAGGACGAGCCGATGGCGAGCCTCTACACCGGCCGCAAGGATCCGCGCGTATCGGACAACGTGGTGTCGCTGCGCTGATCCGCTTTCGGCAATACCAATAACGAGAGGCCCCCGGAACCGTATGGTTCCGGGGGTTTTCGTTTGGGCTCAGTCGGCGGTGAACAGATCCTTGTAGGCGCGCGGCTGGCTGCGCAGGAACTGCGGCGCGACCTTGATCTTCGCGCCCAGAGCGGCGGCGGCATGCCAGGGCCAGCGCGGATCGTAGAGCACCGTGCGGGCAAGGCCGATCATGTCCGCATCGCCGGTCGCCACGATGGCCTCGGCCTGCTCGGGCTCGGTGATGAGGCCGACGGCGATCACCGGGATCGACACCGCCTGCTTCACCGCGCGGGCGAGGGGCACCTGGTAGTTCGGCCCGACCGGGATCTGCTGCCCGGCGTGGAGGCCGCCGCTCGATACGTGGATCGCCGAGGCGCCGCGTGCTTCGAGGGCCTTGGCGAAGGCCACGGTCTGCTCGACGTCCCAGCCGCCTTCGACCCAGTCGGTGCCGGAGACGCGCACGGTGACGGCCTTCTCCGCCGGGAAGGCGGCGCGCACGGCGTCGTAGACTTCCAGCGGGAAGCGCATCCGGTTCTCCAGCGAGCCGCCGTATTCGTCGGTGCGCGTGTTGGAGAGCGGCGAGAGGAACTGGTGCAGCAGGTAGCCGTGCGCAGCGTGGATCTGGATGGCGTCGATACCGAGGCGGGCCGAACGCACGGTCGCGTCGACGAAGGCGTCGCGGACGCGGGCAAGGCCCTCCTTGTCGAGCGCGACGGGGGCGTTCTCGTCGCTCAGGAAGGGGATCGCGGACGGGGCGACGGTCTGCCAGCCGTTCTGCGCGTCAGGGGCGATCTGGCCGCCGCCGTCCCATGGCTTCGCCGTGCTGGCCTTGCGACCGGCATGGGCGAGCTGGATGGCGATCGGCATGTCCGACCAGCGGCGCACGCTTTCGAGCACCTTGCGCATCGCTTCCTCGGTCTCGTCGTCCCACAGGCCGACATCGGCGTAGGAGATGCGGCCTTCGGGCACGACGGCGGTGGCCTCGATCGTCAGGATGGCGGCGCCCGACTGGGCGAGCTGGCCGAGGTGCATTGCATGCCAGTCGGTCATGCGGCCGTCCTCGGCGGAATACTGGCACATCGGCGCGATGACGATGCGGTTGGCGAGCGTGACGTCGCCGAGAGTCAGGGGCTCGAAGAGCTTAGCCATGAATGGTCCTCTGGTAATGGCGTTGCCGGGGGGAGATGCGCGAATGCGCGGCAACGGGCGAGCACTTGGGGACGCCGGGCGCGATAAAAAAGGCCCCCTGCGTGGTGCAGGAGGCCTTTCGCGATAGATTATCTTGCAACCTCGAAAGCGTCCGGCGCGCCTGTTCAGGCGGCGAGGCGCATCTCCAGCCGGTCCCAGATCTCGACCAGAGCCTCGGTCAGTTCGCGCATCATCTCTTCGGTGTGCGCAGGGCCGGGGGTGAAGCGCAGGCGCTCGGTGCCGCGCGGGACGGTCGGGAAATTGATCGGCTGCACGTAGGCGCCGTACTCGGCCAGCAGGATGTCGCTGATCTGCTTGGCGCGCACCGGGTCGCCGACCATCAGCGGGACGATGTGCGTGACCGAATCCATCACCGGCAGCCCGGCGTTGCGGAACATCTGCTTCATCATCGCGGCGGAGCGCTGCTGGCCCTCACGCTCGACGCTGGAGCTCTTGAGGTGGCGCACCGAGGCGAGCACGCCCGCGACCAGCACCGGCGACAGCGAAGTCGTGAAGATGAAGCCCGGCGCGTAGGAGCGGATGCAGTCGATGATCTTGGTGTCGGCGGCGATGTAGCCGCCCATGACGCCGAATGCCTTGCCCAGCGTACCCTCGATGATGTCGATGCGGTGGGCGGCTTCGTCCCGGTCGGTGATGCCGCCGCCGCGCGGGCCGTACATGCCGACCGCGTGGACCTCGTCGATGTAGGTGAGGGCGTTGTACTTTTCCGCAAGGTCGCAGATCGCGTGGATCGGGGCGACGTCGCCATCCATCGAATAGACCGACTCGAAGGCGATCAGCTTGGGGACGTTGGGATCGGTATCGGCCAGCAGCTCCTCGAGGTGGACGAGGTCATTGTGGCGCCAGACCTTCTTTTCGCAGCCCGAATTGCGGATGCCCGCGATCATGCTGGCGTGGTTCAACTCGTCCGAGAAGATCACGCAGCCCGGCAGCAGCTTGGCCAGCGTCGACAGCGTGGCGTCGTTCGAAACGTAGCCCGAGGTGAACAGCAGCGCGCCCTGCTTGCCATGCAGGTCGGCCAGCTCGCGCTCGAGGTCCACATGGTAATGCGTGTTGCCGCCGATGTTGCGGGTGCCGCCTGAGCCGGCGCCGACGTCGTGCAGCGCCTCCTCCATGGCCTCGATCACCTTGGGGTGCTGGCCCATGGCGAGATAGTCGTTGGAGCACCAGACCGTGATCGGCTTGGGGCCGTTGTGACCGGCGAAGCAGCGGGCGTTCGGATAGGCGCCCTTGTTGCGCAGGATGTCGATGAAGACGCGGTAGCGTCCTTCGGAGTGCAGGCGCTCAATCGCCTGATCGAAGATGTGCTCGTAGTTCACGGTTTCGACTTCATCCTGCCTTGCCTGATCCGGCACCCGCCCCAAGCGCCGTATCCGTTGTTCCGGTCGGCTTTTCCGGCGGCCAATAGCGTATCGCGTATCTCATTGCCAGTCGCTTATACCAATGGGCTAATCGGAAAACGTGCCTGCAGAAAACGGTATCGCTGCCTGCTCATGGCCCGTCACGATCATCATCTGCGGCGCCGAGCGGTGCAGCGCATTGATCGTCATCAACCATGAGAGGTTTTCGATGCGGAAGGAGGCGGGCTCGTTACGCATCGCGATGCGGGCGGGAAGGTTGAGATCGAGCCAGTTGGAGGTGATCTTGGCGACGTCCCCGGTAAACAGGAATTCGCGGTCGTCGGCCAGTCGGGCGTAGACCATGTTCGAGCCGGGCGCGAGCCCGGTCGCCGGAATGACCACGACGCCGGGAGCAAGGGCGTAGGGCGCGGCATGCGTCGAAGGCCGTTCGGCCCCGGCTTGCAGGGTGCCCGCATGGAATCCGCCGTTGTGCGCAGGGCGGTCGGCGAGCAGGATGGCATGTGCCGCCTTCGAAAGCGCGGAGGCGATGCGGGCCTGCGCCGCAGTGTCGAAATAGTCGAACTCCTGCTGCTTGGCGACTTTCGCGGATGCGCCCGCGTCGATCACGACCGGACCGCTGCCCGGCACGATCAGTTCGTAGGCGCGCACGGCATTGGGGATCGCCTTCATGCCGCCCCCGGCGATCAGCATATTTCGCGAGGTCTGGCGGATACCCACGGTTTCGACCCGCAGTTCGACAGGACGCTGGCCGTCGATGGACCCTGCGAGCGCACGCAGTTCGGCCATCGTGATCGGCCTTGCCCGGGCATCGGCAGTCCACGGACCGGCTCCGGCGTCGGCTAGGAACCAGTAGTAGGGAATGGCGAAGACGAGCAGTACCGAAAACAGCCAGAAGTTAAGGCGTCGCGTCAAAACCTCTCGATCCTCAAGAGCCCGTACTGCGCCAGTTTCGTGGCATAAGCATCGGGCACGGCTCCCGCTGAGGTGAATAGCGCGAGGTCCGGAACTTGGCGAGAATAATCCTGTCCCGTCGTAAGACGCGCAATCTGCCGTGCAATCCCTTGCGCACCATGGACGAAGCGGACTTCCGGGCCGAACGCTTCGGCCAGTTCGGCCTCGACCAGCGGAAAGTGCGTGCAGGCGAGGACGACGGTATCGATCCGGTCGCCGTCGGGCTGCATGCGCAGCGCCTCGGCGGCGTGGCGGATGAGGGCGGGATCGACCGGCTCGCCGCGCAGCTTGGCTTCGGCGGCCTCGACCAGTCCCGGTGCGCCATGTCGCAGGAGTCGCTTGTCGCCCGCGAATTCGTGTTCGAGTCGATCCACATAGGCCTGCCGGATGGTGGCCTCGGTGCCGAGCAGGCCGATGACGCCGGTCCGGGTCATGGCAGCGGCGGGCTTGATCGCGGGCACCGTGCCGACGATCGGCACTTCGAGAACTTCGCGCACCATGCCGAGTGCTATGGTGGAGGCCGTATTGCAGGCGATGCAGACGAGGCGCGGCCGGAAGCGTTCCGTCATGCGACCGAGCAGCCCCGCTACCCGCGCAGCGACCTGCGCCTCGGTCTTGGTTCCGTAGGGCAGACCTGCCGTATCGGCGGCGTAGATGACCGGTGCGAGCGGAAGCGCCTTGCGCACTTCCTCCAGCACGGTGAGGCCGCCCACGCCCGAATCGAAGAGCAGGATCGGCGCCGCCGGATCCACGCTTGCCGGCAGGGTGCAATTGGCGGCCGAATATGCCGCGCTCGTCATGTCGGAAACCATCGTCAATCCCTGGACCTTGCCACCTGTTAACCGCGCAGGGGCCGTTCCGGCAACGTCGAAAGCTGCAACCTGTCTTCTGCAACGCGCGATACGGCGCTAAGGCCCTTCGCATGGCGTGGATTCTCTCTCTGGCCCTTGGCTATCTGTTCGGCTCGGTCCCCTTCGGCCTCATCCTCACCCGCTTGACCGGAGCGGGCGATCTGCGCGCGATCGGTTCGGGCAACATCGGCGCCACCAACGTGCTGCGCACCGGCCGCAAGGGCCTCGCCGCCGCCACGTTGCTGCTTGACCTGCTCAAGGGGCTGGCTGCGGTGCTGATAGCGGCGCATCTGTGGCCGGTCTGGGCGCCTCTGGCTGCGCTAGGTGCCTTTCTGGGCCACTGTTTCCCGGTCTGGCTGCGCTTCAAGGGAGGTAAGGGCGTCGCGACCACGGCGGGCGTGGCCTTCGGCCTCGCCTGGCCGGTGGGTCTTGCTTACGCGTTGACCTGGATCGGCCTGCTGGCAACGGTGCGTATCTCATCGGTATCGGGCATGACAGCCGCCGTCGTCGCGCCGCTGGCAGCCTTCGTGTTGGGTTACCCGGAGGCCGGGCTGGTGCTGACGGTCATTGCCGCGCTCGTGCTGTTCCAGCATCGCGAGAACATCGCTCGCCTGCGCGCCGGAACCGAGCCGCGCATCGGGAGCGGCAAGAACAAGTGAGCGCCGGAGAGGGGCTTTCGCAGGAAGAGGCCTTCGCCCGCATCCGCCTGCTGCGCTCGCCGCACGTCGGGCCGGTGACCTATCTCCACCTGCTGGGGCGCTTCGGAGACGCGGTCAGCGCCATCGCAGCGCTACCGGATCTTGCGGGGCGAGGCGGACGGCCCTACGCTCCCGCCCCTGAGCGACGGATCCATGACGAGATCGCGGCGGCCCGCAAGGCCGGAGCGCGCTATCTCTTTCACGACTCGCCAAACTATCCCGCGCTGCTGGCAGAAACCGAAGGCGCGCCGCCGATCCTGACCTATCGAGGCGATCTTTCGGTGCTTGCGCAGCCCTGCGTCGCGATGGTCGGCGCACGCAACGCCTCGGCTGCGGCAGTGCGCATGGCGCGCGAGTTTTCGCACGAACTGGCGGGTGAGGGCTGGACGGTCGTCTCCGGCCTTGCCCGGGGCATCGACGGCGCCGCGCATCAGGGCGCGCTCGCGGCGGGAACGACCGTTGGCGTGATCGCCAGTGGCATCGACATCGCTTACCCGCCCGAACATGCGTCACTGCAGGAAGAAGTGGCCGGACGTGGCCTCCTGCTCGCTGAGCAGCCGTTGGGAGCCGAGCCGCTCGCCCGCCATTTCCCTGCGCGCAACCGCATCATTGCGGGGCTGTGCCTTGGCACGGTGGTGGTCGAGGCGGCGCCGAAGTCCGGCTCGCTGATCACGGCGCGGCTTGCGGGCGAGATGGGGCGGCATGTCATGGCGATCCCCGGCTCTCCGCTCGATCCGCGCTCGCACGGCTGCAACCAGCTTATCCGCGAGGGCGCGGTGCTGGTGCAGGGTGCAGCGGACGTGATCGAACTGCTGACCGACTTCTCCGGCGCCGTCCGGAGCAGTCTGCGCGAGCCGTCACAGTCGTGGCGCTCCGACCTGCCGGTCGTCGAAGAGCCTGCGGATCCGGCGGATGTCGCGGGCCTGCTCACGACCGCACCCATCGCGGTGGACGAGTTGATCCGCCAGTCCGGCGCAAGCGCCGCTTCGGTCCAACTGGCGCTGCTGGAGCTGGAACTCGATGGGCGCCTCGCCCGTCATGCCGGGGGGCGGGTAAGCCTCGGTTGAGCGCCTGTCAGCAACGGTTCATGCCGCGACGCCAAGATTTGCGTTGATTGCAGAGGCGAGGGGTGACGACGATGCGCAAGGCGATTTCCGCAATCCTGATGACGGCGCTGGTAGGCAGCGCGATGCCGATCGGTGCGACGATTCCTGCTGTGGCGGTTTCCCGTGGTGGGCAGGGCAGCGTACCGCAGGAGTTCTGCCGCCGCCCCGGACCACTTCCCGACCTTGGCCCCGAGCAGGAGGCGAACCGGCAGCGCCCACGCCCACGACCTGTCTACAAGGCCGCTTCGGCCGACGATGATGTCGTGGTGACGGCGCGCAGGGTCGAGGAGAGTGAAGGCACAGCGGTCGGGGCAGCGCCACCACCTCCTCCTCCGCCGCCGCCACCGCCTCCTCCCGTTGCCACAGTTGCAGCTCCACCTGCCGCACCAATGGTGGTCGGGGGCACGGAAAGCGCCGCAGCTTCGCGCGTCGCAGCGCCGCCGTCGTCCTGGCCCCGCCCGCAATTCCGCCCGCAGAGCGGCACGCTGACGGCTGGCGAGCATGACGACCTGCTCAATCCGGAGCTCTACGCCGACTACGTGCGGCGCTCCGATCTGGGTCAGCAGATTCGGGCGCTTCCGGTGCTCGACACCGCGCGGCTCGTGACGGTGGAGGTCAAGGATTCGCGCGGCCGTCCCGCGCCGTTCGTACCGGTGGAACTGCGCTGCTCGGATGGCAACAGCCTGACTTTCACGACGCAGGCTGACGGTACGGTGGTCTTCTTCCCCGGCATGGACCGCCTCTCCGACACTGTGCGCATTCGCGCGGCGGGCGGCGCCTGGCGCACGCTCGACGTTCCCCGTAACGCCGGAGCAGGCCGCGTCGGCTTCACGCTGGCGGGACAGGCGCGCAGCGTCACGAAGCTGGACCTCGTTCTGGTGGTGGACGTCACCGGCTCGATGTCCGACGAACTCAATTTCCTGCAAGCCGAGATCGACTCCATCGTGGGGAGCCTCAATCGCCGCCATCCGGAACTCGACATCCGCGTGGGCCTGACCTTCTACCGGGATCGAGGCGACGAGTTCGTTACCCGGACTTTCCCTTTCACCGGCGATATCGCCCGGGCGCGCAGCGACATCGGGCAGCAGGTGGCGAGCGGTGGCGGCGACTACGAGGAAGCGATGCAGGATGCGCTCATCCGCGCGGCGCGCCTCGACTGGAGGCCGGATGCGATCAAATCGCTGCTCCTCGTCGCCGATGCCCCGCCTCATCCGGGCGACGTGCCGGTTTCATGGCTGGCCACGGAGCACCTGCGCGCCAACCGGGTCCAGATCGTTCCTGTGGGCGCGTCGGGCGTCGGCGACCTCGCCGAATACGTCATGCGCGCGATGGCTGCGGCGACGCAGTCGCGTTACGCGTTCCTCACCGATGACTCCGGCGTCGGCAACCCGCACGCAGCCCCGGCGATCGACTGCTACATCGTCACCCGCCTCGACAGGCTGCTCACCCGCATCATCGACAGCCAGGTTTCCGGACGCCGCATCGAGCCGGACAAGGCGGAAGTCATCCGCGCAGTGGGTGACTACGATGCGGGCAAGTGCGTGCTTCCGAAGGATTTCGGGTCGCAAAGCCACTGACCGGCTTTATCCCGTCATCGACATGCGGCAAGGGGGCAGCGTAGGGGGCTTGACGGTCCACCGAAACGCGACCCACCTTGTACGTGTATGTATGCGTGCGCGCACGCGAGGGGCAAATCGAGTTAAAGAATGCAGCTTGTCATTGTAGAATCGCCCGCCAAGGCAAAGACCATCGAGAAGTACCTCGGCAAGGACTACAAGGTTCTCGCCAGCTACGGCCACGTCCGCGACCTGCCGCCCAAGGATGGCTCCGTCCGTCCGGACGAAGGTTTCGAGATGGACTGGGAACTCTACGGCGACAAGCAGCGGCAGGTGAAGGCCATCACCGACGCGGCCAAGGAGGCCGATCGCCTGATCCTCGCGACTGACCCTGATCGTGAGGGCGAGGCGATTTCGTGGCACGTGAAGGAACTGCTCGCCAAGCGGCGCGCGCTGCCCAAGGACGTGCAGCGCGTCACCTTCAACGCGATCACCAAGGACACCGTCACCAAGGCGATGCAGGCGCCGCGTGAGCTCGATCAGGATCTGATCGACGCCTACCTCGCCCGCCGTGCGCTCGACTACCTGTTCGGCTTCACGCTTTCGCCGGTGCTCTGGCGCAAGCTGCCCGGCGCCAAGTCGGCGGGCCGCGTGCAGTCGGTGGCGCTGCGCCTGATCGTCGATCGCGAGCGTGAGATCGAGGCGTTCAAGCCGCAGGAATACTGGTCCGTCGCCGCGCAGATGGCGCACGACGGGACGGACTTCACCGCCAAGCTGGTGACTTTCGAAGGCCAGAAGCTCGACCGCCTGAGCCTCGGCGACGAAGGCGTCGCGATGCGGGCCAAGGCCGCGGTGGAGCTGGGCGCGTTCAAGGTCGAGGGCGTCGAAACCAAGCCGCACCGCCGCAACCCGCAGCCGCCGTTCACCACCTCCACGCTGCAGCAGGAAGCCGCGCGCAAGCTGGGCTTCTCGGCCAGCCAGACGATGCGTGTGGCGCAGACGCTCTATGAGGCGGGCGCGATCACCTACATGCGTACCGACGGCGTGCAGATGGACCCGAGCGCGATCTCGGCGGCCCGTGCAGCGATCGCCGAGCGCTTTTCCGGGCACTACGTCCCCGAAAAGCCGCGTCACTACGAAACCAAGGCGAAGAACGCGCAGGAGGCGCACGAAGCCATCCGCCCGACCGAATTCACCAAGGACCGCTTCGGTTCGGGTGACGAGGCGCGCCTCTACGACCTGATCTTCAAGCGCGCGATGGCGAGCCAGATGGCCTCGGCCCAGTTGGAGCGCACCACCGTGACCCTGCGCGACGGCACCGGTCGCCATGAACTGCGCGCCTCGGGTCAGGTCGTGAAGTTCCCCGGCTTCCTCGCCGTCTACGAGGAAGGTCGCGACAACAAGTCCGACGATGACGATGAAAGCGGCCTGCTGCCCTTCATGAAGGCGGGTGACATGCCCGCCAAGAAGGGCGTCACCGCCGAACAGCACTTCACGCAGCCGCCGCCGCGCTTCTCCGAGGCAAGCCTCGTCAAGCGGCTGGAGGAACTGGGCATCGGTCGTCCGTCCACGTATGCGGCGACGATCCAGGTCATCAAGGATCGCGCCTATGTGCGCACCGAGAAAAACCGTTTCTTTGCAGAGGAAACCGGGCGACTTCTCACATCGTTCCTCGAACGTTTCTTCCCTCGCTACGTGGCCTATGAATTCACGGCGGGCATGGAGGACGAACTCGACGACGTGTCGGGCGGGCGTCAGGAATGGAAGGCGCTGCTCGAAGCGTTCTGGCGCGATTTCAAGCCCAAGTCCGACGAGGTGATGGAGAAGAAGCCCTCGGAAGTGACCGAGGCGCTGGACGATTTCCTCTCCGACTACCTGTTCCCGCCCAAGGCGGACGGGACGGACCCGCGCGTCTGCCCCAAGTGCGGCGAGGGTCGCCTGTCGCTCCGTGGTGGGCGCTATGGCGCGTTCGTTGCCTGCTCGAACTATCCGGAGTGCAAGTTCACTCGCAAGTTCGCGCAGCCCGGCGGCAGCGCCGAGGGTGGCGATGACGAGGGGCTGGGCAAGGATCCCGAGACCGGCCTGGAGATCATGCGCCGTACAGGCCGCTTCGGGCCCTACATCCAGCTTGGCGAGGGCAAGGAGGCCAAGCGCGCCTCGATTCCGAAGGACATCGACGAGCTGACGCTGGAATGGGGCATCAAGCTTCTCAGCCTTCCGCGCACGGTCGGGCCGCACCCGGAGACGGGCAAGGATATCACTGCAAGCATAGGGCGTTACGGCCCGTACCTCGCGCACGATGGCAAGTACGCACGCCTGCGTTCGACGGCCGAAGTGTTCGATACGGGCATGAATGCGGCGGTCTCGATGCTGGCCGATGCCGCCAATCGCGGCGGCGCGGCGTCGCGCACCAAGGCGGAACCGCTCAAGGTGCTGGGCGCGCATCCGACCAGCGGCGGCGAGATCAAGGTGATGGCGGGGCGCTACGGTCCCTACGTGACGGACGGCACGACCAATGCCACGCTCCCGCGTGACCAGAAGCCCGAAGACCTTACTGCCGAGCAGGCGATCACGCTGATCGACGAGAAGGCCGCGAAGGGCCCGGCCAAGGGCAAGAAGAAGGCGGCACCGAAGAAGGCTGCGGCGGCCAAGAAACCTGCCGCGAAGAAGGCGCCTGCAAAGAAGGCTCCGGCCAAGAAGGCGAAGGAGGCTGCGGAATGAGCGACAAGGTTGCCAAGCACAAGCAGCCCTGGAAGCCCGAGGAACTGCAGAAGCTGCAGACTCTTGCGGGCAAGGGGAAGGGCCTCAAGGAAATCGCGAAGGCACTGAACCGCACCGAGGAGTCGGTGAAGGACGCCGCGCGGCAGCATGGAATGACCATCGCCAAGGCTCGTTGATACCGTGAGGCTGAGGTATGGCGCTTATCGCTCCCTCAGCCTCCACAGCCCGAACCGGCGCGTGCCCAGTCTCGTCTGGGCATAGCGCTCGTAGTCGCGGTGCAGGGTGCCGAGCACGATTTCGCGTGTCCGGCTGTTCGGCTGGTTGGGGCGGCGGGTCTCTGAAATCACGACCACGCCCGGTCGAGTGCGCAGGATGCGCTTCACCTCACCGGCTGGATCGATACCGAGTGCGTTGGCCTCGTTCATGGCGTTGAGGTGGCTCGGGTAGGCGAAGCGCGTCGGTATGCACGCCTCGGTAGTGCGATAGAGCGCACTGTCGCCCTCGAACACGTAGAGGCAGCGGCCGTGCAGTTCACCGGCGATCGTGCGGGTCGTCGCGGCGAACTGCGCCGCGCTGCCTTTCTCGATTACCTGTGCGACGGGAACCACGATCGCGCCGAGGATGCCGGCGCCGAGCAGCAGCCTCCCATACCAGCGCTCGCCCGGCCAGTCGCGCGCCAGTGCGGGCGCGGCGAGCACGCAGAGCGGGACCAGCACAGGGCCGAGGTAATGGTCGTACCATGTGCCGAAGAGAAGGAAGCCGCCTATGCTCGCGAGCGCCCAGATACGCAGACCCGGCATGACGGCAGGCCGGGTGCCGCGCACGGGCCGTAAACGCTTCGGTGCGAACAGGATGGCGAGCGCGAAGGGAATCAGCGCAAGGCATTCCTTGCCGAGATTGGCGAAGGCATGGGGCAGGTCGGTCGAGCGGCCCATGATCGACAGGAAGTTGGCCTGTACGAACTCCTGCGCGTGCCCGGCGTGGGTATAGCCGAGCAGGACAAGGCCGGTCGGGGCCAGAGCCATTGAGGCCCATGCCATGCCGGCAAAAGCCAGCCTTGTTGCCGACCAGCCATCAGTGCGGCCACGCGCCAGCAGCATCAGCCCGAACGCAAGGCCCTCGAACACGACCGTGTACTTGATCTGCATCGCGAGGCCGAGCAGCAGCATCGCCTCAAGGCCGCGCCGCATCAGCAGGGGATCGCCCACGCGCACCTGCGCCCGGATCACGATCAGCGCCGCGACCGCGACGGGGAGGTTGTAGAACACCGGCGACTGGCCGAGTGCGACGTTGAACACCGGCTGCCACAGCAGGTAGGCCAGTCCGGCCATACGTGCCGCTCGCGCAGGTGCGATGTGCCGGGCGATGCGCTCGATCACCAGCGCGGTCAGCACCGAGCAGGCGAGGCCGAGCAACTGGTAGGTCAGCACCGGATCGAATGGCAGCGCGTAGACCGCGCGGTAGATCGCGAAGAGGCCCCAGGGCTTGCGATCCCAGATATCGACGTAGGGCAGGGCACCCTGCGCCATGCGCTGGCCGACCAGAAGGTAGAACTGCTCGTCCGACTGGAACGCGGGCTTGCCCAGCATCATCAGCCGCACGGCCAGCGCCACGGGCAAATAGAGCGCGAGCGAGCCGATACCGAGGCGTGCGCCGAGCGGGCGGCGCACGACGATACCAGCATCCCGACGCGCCGCAGCGGCGATCCGCGCGACCATGAGCGACCCTTTCCTCGTTCCGGCCGCGGGGGGAACGGCGGTTGTTGGGGACGGGCGCTTAATGCACTTCGGTTGCAGGAATACGACGGTCGCGCGCGAGACCGGTCAGCTTCGCGTCACGAACGCTTCTTGGTGCTGCCGGTCGGCTTCGCTGTCGGTGTCGCGCTGGGGGCGGGGCTGGGCTTCGCCGTCGGCGCGGGGACCGGCACTGCCGGAATAGGCTGGCCCGGCGCGGGCTTGGTCGGCGCCTGAACGGGCGGGTTAAGGGCCGGCTCGACGGTGACGGTGGGCTTGACCGGCTTGACGCCGCCCTTGATGAGCCACGTCGAGATACCCTCGGCTGTCGCCTGCATGCCCGCCTTGTTGAGATGCCACTGCAGGCCCTGCCGACCGTCATAACCCTGCGGGGAGCCGATCATCCAAGGCTCCTTGTCGCACGGCGTATGCGTGGCGGAGGACTGGTTCATCTCGACGACGATGGTGCCGTGCGCTTGCGCCACGCGGCCGGTGATCTCGGCGAGGCGACGGCCGATCTCGCGCACGATGGCGGCATCGGTCTCGCTCACCGGAGTGTCGGCGCAAAGCTTGCCCGGCGGCGGCACCGGCGTCAGGTACTGGACGAAGACGATGCGCGCCTGCGGGGCGGTCGTCTTCACGCGGCGCGCGATCTCGTTCAACTGGGCTTCGTCACGCACGTAGTCCGCTTCGGTCGGGATGCGGACCGGCCCGCAGGCGCGGGTCTTCGCGCCCGACGCGGCGATGATCTTCGCGTTGAACGCGCAGGTCGCGGAGAACAGGTTGCCGATGTACGAGAGGTCGTTGCCACCGATGGTGATCGTGACCAGCTTCGTTTCGGGCGTGACGCTGTTGATCTGCGGCGGCACTTCGCCCCAGGGGCCGAGCACGTTGTCGGTCGTCGCGCCGGAGCATGTGCGGTCGATCAGCACCATGCCGAAGCGTTCGGCAAGGAGCGTGGGGTAATTGTTGAAGCTCTGGCCGCAGCGCGCGGGCCAGCTGGGCTTCACCGGAGGCAGCTGAGGCCCGGCCGCGAACGACGAGCCGATGGCGACGTAGCGCTGCCCGGCGAGGCTTTCCTCCAGCTGCGTGATCTGCGCCTTCTCGGCCGCCACGGCCTTCATGTAGGGCGTGGCGCAGCCGCAGAGCAGCAGCGCCGCAGCGCCGAGGGTCGAAAATCCGACCTTCATCACTTCACCCAGTCCAGTCCGATTTCCTCGTAGATGTCCTTGGCCTCGGCCCAGTTCTCCTCGACCTTCACATGGAGGAAGAGGTGGACCTTCTGGCCGAGCACTTCGGTCAGTTCCTTGCGCGCGGCCTCGCCGATCGCCTTGATCTTCGATCCACCCTTGCCGAGCACGATGGCGCGCTGGTTGTCGCGGGTGACGACGATCTGCTGGCGGATCTCCACCGAGCCGTCCTTGCGCGGGGTGTAGGCCTCCGGACGCACGGCGGCGTCGTATGGCAATTCCTCGTGAAGCTGGCGATAGAGCTGCTCGCGCGTGATCTCGCACGCCAGCAGGCGCTCGCTGGCGTCGGAAACCTGATCCTCGGGATAGTGCCACGGACCTTCGGGCATCAGCTTCGCCAGCCAGGTCTTGAGTTCCGGTACGCCGTCGCCGCTGAGGGCGGAAACGAAGAATACCTCGTCGAACTGGACTTCGGCGGTGAATTCCTGCGCGAGCACCAGCAGCTTTTCCTTGGCCCCGGCATCGACCTTGTTGAGCACCAGCACCTTGCGCTCGGGCCGGTCCTTCAGCGTCTCCAGCAGCGGCATCAGTTCGTGGCGGCGCAGCTTGACCGTGTCGACGATCAGCAGGATCGCGTCGGCTTCCTGCGCGCCTTCCCAGGCGGCGGCGACCATCGCGCGGTCGAGGCGGCGGCGGGGGGCGAAGATGCCGGGCGTGTCGGCGAGGATGATCTGCGCGTGACCCTCCAGCGCGATGCCGAGCAGGCGCGCGCGGGTGGTCTGCGCCTTGGCGGAGGTGATCGCCACTTTCTGCCCGACGAGGGCGTTGACGAGCGTGGACTTGCCCGCGTTGGGAGCGCCGATGACGGCAACGAGACCACAGTGCTGGGTCATTGGTATGCGGCTCCGGTTGCGCCCTGCGGCGCGTGCTTCGATTCTTCGACACGCTCAGAACTCGGCATGAGCGGCCATTCAAACATACAATAGGACAAAAACAATTCCCGCTCATCCTGAGCTTGTCGAAGGGGCATCCCGGACGTCGTCGGACACCGGGCCGATACCTCTTACCCGAATTTCCTCATGAACTCTTCGGCTGCGCCGGTTTCGGCGCCTTGCCTGGAATTCGCGGTGGCCTGAGCAGATCCGACATTGTGGATCGACACCTCGACCGTGAAGCGCGCCGCGTGATCGGGGCCTGAACGCTCGATCAGCTTGTACTCGGGCATGCGGCGGCGGTTGCCCGCGGCCCATTCCTGCAACGCCGACTTGGGGTGCTTGCGCTTGCCGGTCTTGCCCTGAAGCGTATCGGCCCACAGGCCCAGCACCATGTCGCGCGCGGCTTCGAACCCGCGCTCGGTGAAGCAGGCGCCGATCAGCGCTTCCATCACGTCGCCCAGGATGTTCTCCGAATCCTGACCGCCGTCATCGCGCGCCTGCTTGCCGAGGCGCATGTGCGGGCCGAGGCCGATCTCGCGTGCGATGGTGGCGCAGGTGGCCCGGCTGACCAGCGCGTTGAGGCGCTGCGACAGGCGGCCTTCCGCCTCGTCGCTGCCGCGGAACAGCCATTCGGCCACGGACAGGCCGAGCACCCGGTCGCCCAGGAACTCCAGTCTTTCGTAATTGCGCTTCTCGCCGGTGGAACCGTGCGTCAGGGCCGAGAGCCAGAGCGCTTCGTCGAGCGGCTCCACACCGGCATGCTTGGTAAGAAAGTCGCGGGTCTTGGCGTCAAGCACTCAGATGACGCTCCCGATGCGGCTCCAGCGCGCGGCGGTGAACCAGGTCCAGGGCTTGATCCATTCGGCCGAGCCGTCGGTGGAGAACATCATGATCGATGCCTTGCCGACGAGGTTTTCCTGCGGGACCATGCCGACGCCGCCGCCCTCGACCGCCGGGAAGCGGCTGTCCATCGAGTTGTCGCGGTTGTCGCCCATCAGGAACAGGTGGCCTTCGGGCACCACGAAGACGCCGGTATCGTCCTGCGGGGTGGGGCCCATGTCGAGCACGGTGTAGCTCTTGCCGTTGGGCAGCGTCTCGCGGAACTGCGGATAGGAACAGACGTCCTTGCCGTTATCCGTCGTCTCGAAGCCGGGGCCGCAGTCGGTGTTGGGGCTGACGGGCACGATGAAATTCGCGACCTTCACCTTGGGCACCGACTTGCCGTTGATCCACAACTGTCCGCCCTTCATCTGCACTTCGTCGCCGGGCAGGCCGATGACGCGCTTGATGTAGTCCACGTCGTTGTCCGGCGGGGCCTTGAAGATGACGACGTCGCCGCGCTCGGGCTGGCTGGCGAGTACGCGGCCCGGGATCAGCGGCAGGCTGAACGGCAGCGAATACTTCGAATAGCCGTAGGACCACTTGGTTGCGAACAGATAGTCGCCGGTCAGCAGCCGCGGCAGCATGGACTCGCTGGGGATGTTGAAAGGCGAGATGATGAAGCTGCGCAGCACGACCACGCCCAGCACCAGCCAGAAGAGGAACGAGAAGAAGTTCTCGTCCTTCTTCACGGGCCTGCCGTCCTTGGGGCTGTCCGTGGATGCTGCGGGCTTTTCCGCGGCGTCGATCTTGGTGGCGCTATGGGTATCGCTCATGGCCAAACCCTTGCTCATGGGCGGGGGCTTGCGTCAAGTGCGATCCCGACCAAGGTGGAAGGGCGACCGATAATTGCACAACTCGGGCTTGGATTTCGCACCTGCAAAACGCATAAGGCGCTCCGAAATGCCCTAGAGGAGATGCATGGCATGAGCGAAGCGGTATGGAACAAGCTGCAGGGCCTCGACAAACCCACTCTGAAGCAGCTTTTCGATGCCGACTCCGGTCGTCTCGATACGTTTGCGACGCGCTTCGACCTGGGTGAGGAGGAAAGCTCCACCGGCATCCTGTTCGACTGGTCGAAGACCCATCTCGACGCCGCGCATGTGGCGGCGTTCGAGGAACTGGCCGAGGTGCAGGACTTCGCGGGCCGCCGCGCCGCGTTGTTCGCCGGGGAGATCGTCAACCCGACCGAAGGCCGCGCCGCCGAGCACACCGCCCAGCGCGGCGTCGGCAAGGAGGAGAGCGTCCATCTCGCCGCCGAGAACCACCACCGCATGGCCGCCATCGTCGAGGCTATCCACCGCGGCGCCATGGGCGAGGTCAAGCACCTCATCCACGTCGGCATCGGCGGCTCCGCGCTCGGCCCGGCGCTGGCGATCGACGCGCTGGCCCGTGAGGGCGCGATGGTGGACGTACACGTCGTCTCCAACATCGACGGCGCTGCTCTGGAGCAGGCTTTCGCGAAGTGCGACCCCGCCACCACGATGCTGGCGATCGCCTCCAAGACCTTCACCACCATCGAGACGATGACCAACGCCGACAGCGTGCTGATCTGGCTGCGCGAGAACGGCGTCGAGGATCCCTACGGTCGCGTTGTCGCGCTGACCGCAGCGCCTGCCAAGGCGATGGAGTGGGGCGTCGACGAGACGCGCATCCTGCCGTTCTCCGAGAGCGTGGGCGGGCGATACTCGCTGTGGTCCTCGATCGGTTTCCCCGTCGCGATGGCGCTCGGCTGGCCGG
The DNA here is from genome assembly GCF_021227995.1 of Novosphingobium kaempferiae. Taxonomy (NCBI): domain Bacteria; kingdom Pseudomonadati; phylum Pseudomonadota; class Alphaproteobacteria; order Sphingomonadales; family Sphingomonadaceae; genus Novosphingobium; species Novosphingobium kaempferiae. The sequence continues at coordinate 33,212 of NZ_CP089301.1, read as the reverse complement.
ACTTCGCCGAGTTCCTCGACGGTGCGGCGGCGATGGACGTGCATTTCCGCGACACCGACGGCCTCGCGAACCTGCCGCTGCGCGCAGCCTTCGCGGACCAGTACTACACCCGCCTGCGCGGCTGCCAGACCCGCGCGGTCTTCGCCTATGACGAGCGCATGGCGCTGCTGCCGGACTATCTCCAGCAGCTGGAGATGGAATCGAACGGCAAGCGCGTGACCTTCGACGGCCAGCCGGTCGAAGGGCCGACCTCGCCGATCACTTGGGGCGGCGTCGGGACCGATGCTCAGCATGCGGTGTTCCAGCTGCTCCATCAGGGTACCAATCTGGTGCCGGTGGACTTCATCGCCTCGATCGCGCCGGGCCACGACCTCGCCTTCGACCATCACCGCATCCTGCTGTCGAACTGCTTCGCGCAGGGCGCGGCGCTGATGGCGGGCAAGCACAGCGACGATCCGGCGCGCGCCTATCCGGGCGACCGTCCCTCCGCGACGATCCTGGTGGACGACCTGACTCCCGCCACCTTCGGCGCGCTGGTCGCGTTCCACGAGCACCGCACCTTCGCCAACGCGGTGCTGCTGGGCATCAACCCATTCGACCAGTTCGGCGTCGAGCTGGGCAAGGAGATCGCCAGGCAGATCGAGGCGGGCGGGACGCAGTTCGACCCCTCGACGACGGCGCTGCTGGCGCTGGCGGGGATCGCGTGATTTCGGGCGGGGCTGCGTGCCTCGCCTTTTCGTCATTGCGAGCGTAGCGAAGCAATCCAGAGGCCCACAAGCCGTGCTGGATTGCTTCGCTACGCTCGCAATGATGATATAGTTCACCGGGGCGCCCTGAGGACGCCCCGGTTCGCAGGGGAGGCGTTCAGCGCCGTCAGGCGCGGAATTCGAGGCCCTCGGCCCAGTCGGCGGATGCGGGCAGCGCCGATCCCGGCGACGATACGCCGCCTTCGACCAGCTTCGAGAGCAGGCGCTTGCCGTCCTCCCAGCTGCCGATGCCGGAGTCGGCGTTGATGTGCCCGGCGTGCCCCGCATCGACGAACGTGCTCCCCCAGCGCCGGGCGAGGCTCTTCGATGTCTCGAAGCCCATCCATGGATCGTTCTGGCTCGCGACCAGCAGCGAGGGGAAGGGCAGCGCATCGGCAGGCGTCGGCGCGAAGCCGGTTACGCGCTCGTCCCTCGGGAAGAAGTCGACCTCGGGCGGGGCGACCAGCATGGCGCCGATCACCGGGGCCGACCAGCTCGGCTGTTCGAACTTCGACCACCAAGCCGTCAGGATGCAGCCGAGGCTGTGCGCCACGATCACCACCGGGCGTCCGGCGCGATGCACGGCCAGGTTCAGGCGGTTGATCCAGGTGTTGCGGTGTGGGTTGTCCCAGGTGCCGAGTTCGACCAACTGGCTGTTCTCGATCTCCTCCGCCCAGCGGCGCTGCCAGTGGCGCGGCCCGCTGCCGTCGAGGCCGGGGACCAGAAGGATCAGGGGTTCCTGCTTGCGTGCCTGCGCATCATTCGGATCGGACATCGGCGATCTCCCAAAGCAATGCGGACGATATAAACTCAACCAATTAAGTTGACAATATGTCGGAGCGGCGCTGCGGCAGGAAGAAAGTCTTGGGCGGCGGATGGAAATTGCTGCCGCCCTATCCCATATGCGCGGCAATCCTAAGGAGCATCCGCGAATGGCCGACTACGATTATGATCTCTTCACCATCGGTGCCGGTTCGGGCGGCGTCCGCGCAAGCCGCGTCGCTGCCGCGCATGGCGCGCGTGTCGCGGTGGCGGAAGAGTACCGGGTCGGCGGCACCTGCGTGATCCGGGGCTGCGTGCCCAAGAAGATGCTCGTATATGGAGCGCACTTCGCGGAAGATCTGGAGGACGCCAAGCACTTCGGCTGGGATGTCGGTGAGCGTAAGTTCGACTGGAAGAAGCTGCGGGACAACGTGCTGGGCGACGTCGACCGGCTCAACGGCCTCTACAAGCAGACGCTCGAGAACAACAACGTCGAGGTCTTTCATGAGCGGGCGACGATTACCGGTCCCAACGAGATCACGCTGGGCAGCGGTGAGAAGAAGACTGCGAAGTACATTCTGATCGCCACCGGCGCGCGGCCGCATGTGCCGACCTGCCCTGGTCACGAATACGGGATCACTTCGAACGAGGCATTCCATCTCGATGCCATTCCGCGCCGCGTCCTTATCGCCGGGGCCGGGTACATCGCCAACGAATTCGCAGGCATCTTCCACCAGTTCGGCGCCAAGGTGACGCTGATGAACCGCTCGGACCAGATGCTGCGCGGCTATGACGAGAGCGTGCGCGACCGGCTGCTGCAGATTTCGCTGATGAAGGGGATCGATTTCCGTTTCAATGCGAACTTCGAGAAGATCGAGAAGCAGGAAGACGGATCGCTGCTCGTGTTCATGAGCAACCATGAGCCGCTCAACGTCGATTATGTCCTCTTCGCCACCGGCCGCGTGCCCAACGTCGAGGGGCTTGGGCTCGAGGACGTCGGCGTCAGCGTGAATGAGCGCGGCGCGATCCAGGTCGACGGCAACTCGCGCACCAGCGTGCCGAGCATCTACGCCGTGGGCGACGTGACCGACCGCGTGCAGCTCACCCCCGTTGCCATCCGCGAAGGTCAGGCCTTTGCAGACACGGTGTTCGGAAACAAGCCGACCACGCTGGACTATTCGTGCATCCCCTCGGCCGTGTTCAGCCATCCGCCGATTGCCGGCGTCGGTCTGACCGAAGCACAGGCGATGCAGCAGTACGGCACGGTGAAGGTCTACACGAGCGACTTCCGCCCGATGAAGAACGTCGTCGCGCATCGCAACGAGCGTTCGCTCTACAAGATGATCTGCGACGAGCCGACCGGCAAGATCCTGGGCATCCACATGATCGGCCCGGACGCGCCGGAGATCATGCAGGTCGCCGCCGTGGCGGTGAAGGCCGGGCTGACCAAGGCGGACTTCGACGCGACCGTAGCGATCCACCCGACGATGTCGGAAGAACTGGTACTGCTGAAGTGATGCAATAGCCGTCATCCCGGCGCATGCCGGGACCGTGGGCAGTCTTTAGATGCGACCTCACATCGAGGCGCCCGCTCGAAGGGTATCACCTCAAGACTTGCCCACGGTCCCGGCATGCGCCGGGATGACGGGGTTTGGATTACCCTCTCCATATCGCCTGACGGATAGATCGCAGGCACACCTGCGATATGTCTTAACCGCGCGATTAAAAACAGTTGACCTGACGGCTTTCCCCGTCTTACGCGGATGCAGCAATTGACGCTGTATGCGCCGAGGCAAGGGAATCCGGATGTCAGCAAATATCGCCGAAATGGAGAAGCGTCGGGCTGCGGCCAAGCTGGGCGGCGGGCAGAAGCGCATCGACGCGCAGCACGCCAAGGGCAAGCTGACCGCGCGCGAACGCCTCGACGTGCTGCTGGACGAAGGCAGCTTCGAGGAGATGGACCTCTACGTCGAGCATGACTGCGTCGACTTCGGCATGCAGGACCAGAAGATCCCCGGCGACGGCGTCGTCACCGGCTCCGGCACGATCAACGGCCGTCTCGTCTACGTGTTCAGCCAGGACTTCACCGTTTTCGGCGGCTCGCTCTCCGCGCGCCACGCACAGAAAATCTGCAAGGTCATGGATGCGGCGATGAAGGTCGGCGCGCCGGTGATCGGGCTCAACGATTCCGGCGGCGCGCGCATTCAGGAAGGCGTCGCCTCGCTCGGTGGTTATGCCGACGTGTTCCAGCGCAACGTGCTCGCTTCGGGCGTGGTGCCGCAGCTTTCGCTCATCATGGGGCCTTGCGCGGGTGGCGCGGTCTATTCGCCGGCGATGACCGACTTCATCTTCATGGTGAAGGACAGCTCCTACATGTTCGTCACCGGCCCCGAAGTGGTGAAGACCGTCACCAACGAGGTGGTGACGCAGGAAGAGCTTGGCGGCGCGATCACGCACTCCAGCAAGACCTCGGTATCCGACCTCGCGCTGGAGAACGACATCGAGGCGCTGCTGGCGGCGCGCGACTTCTTCGACTTCCTGCCGTCCTCCAACCGTGACGGCGTGCCGGAACGTCCCAGCGCCGATGCGTGGGACCGGCTTGAGCCCAGCCTCGACACGATCATCCCGCCTTCGGCCAACCAGCCGTATGACATGCACGAAGTCATCCGCAAGACGGTGGACGAGGGCGAGTTCTTCGAACTCCAGCCGCTTCACGCGGGCAACATCATCATCGGTTTCGGCCGTATCGAGGGCAAGACCGTCGGTATCGTCGCCAACCAGCCGATGGTGCTGGCGGGCGTGCTCGACATCAACTCGTCGAAGAAGGCCGCGCGGTTCGTGCGCTTCTGCGATGCGTTCAGCATCCCGATCATCACCTTCGTCGACGTTCCGGGCTTCCTGCCGGGCACCGATCAGGAGCACAACGGCATCATCAAGCACGGCGCCAAGCTGCTGTTCGCCTATGGCGAGGCAACCGTGCCCAAGATCACCGTCATCACCCGCAAGGCCTATGGCGGCGCTTACGATGTCATGAGTTCCAAGCACCTGCGCGGCGACCTCAACTACGCATGGCCCACCGCCGAGATCGCGGTGATGGGCGCCAAGGGCGCGGTGGAGATCATCTTCCGCGGGCAGGACGCGGATGGCATCGCCGCCAAGACCAAGGAATACGAGGACCGCTTCGCCAACCCCTTCGTGGCGGCGAGCCGGGGTTACATCGACGAGGTCATCTACCCGCACTCGACCCGCCGCCGCATTGCGCTCGGCCTGCGCAAGCTGCGGAACAAGGAACTCGAAAACCCCTGGAAGAAGCACGACAACATCCCGCTCTAAGACGGGAGTGGCCTTTTTGAGAGTACCGTGACGGCGACCGGAGGCCGAATAGGGCGTCCGGTCGATAACAAGGGATTGGAAGTCAGGTCATGGAAGAAGTCTACATCGTCAGCGGCGTGCGCACGGCAGTCGGCGACTTCGGCGGTTCGCTCAAGTCGTTCATGCCCTCGGATCTCGGCGGCCTCGTCGCCACCGAGGCGCTGAAGCGCGCGGGGATCGAGGCCGAAGCGGTCGGCCATGTCGTCATCGGGCAGGTCATGCCGACGAGCGCGCGAGACCAGATGCTGGCCCGCGTGATCGGCATCAATGCCGGCATTCCGCTCGCAACTCCGGCACTGACGTTGAACCGCCTGTGCGGCTCGGGCGTACAGGCGATCGTGTCTGCCGCGCAGATGATGAAGCTGGGCGAGGCCTCGGTGACGCTCGCGGGCGGCGCCGAAGTCATGTCCAACGTGCCCTACCATGACCACGGTGTGCGCTGGGGCAGGAAGATGGGCGCCAACACGCAGGAAGACGCGCTGACGCTCGGCCTGTCGGACGCCATCGGCGGCTACCACATGGGCATCACGGCGGAGAACGTGGCGGAGCGCCACTGCGTCAGCCGTGACGACATGGACGCGCTCGCCGTCACCAGCCACCAGCGCGCCGCGAAGGCCATCGCCGAGGGGCGCTTCAAGGAGCAGATTCTTCCGGTCGAGGTGAAGACTCGCAAGGGCGTCACCGTGTTCGACACGGATGAGCATGTGAAGGGCGACACCACCCTCGAAGTGCTCGGCGCGATGCGCACCGCCTTCAAGAAGGACGGCACCGTCACGGCCGGCAACGCCAGCGGCATCAACGACGGCGCCGCCGCCGTGGTGCTGGCGACCGGATCGGAAGTCGAGAAGCGCGGCCTCAAGCCGTTCGCTCGCATCGTCGCGTGGGGTCACGCAGGCGTGGAGCCGGAATACATGGGCGAGGGCCCGATCAAGGCTGTCCCCATCGCCCTCCAGCGCGCAGGGCTCTCGCTCGACCAGATGGACGTGATCGAGAGCAACGAGGCGTTCGCCGCGCAGGCCGCTGCCGTTGCCAAGGTGCTCGGCTTCGACCCCGAGAAGGTGAATCCCAACGGTTCGGGCGTGTCGATCGGTCATCCCGTCGGCGCGACGGGAACGATGCTCACCATCAAGTGCATGTATGAACTGAAGCGCATCGGCGGCAGGTACGGCCTCGTCACCATGTGCATCGGCGGCGGGCAGGGTATCGCCCTCATCATCGAGAACGTGGAGTAACGAACGTGAAGCTCGGTCGCATGAACCACATCGGCGTCGCGACGCCTGATCTCGACGCTTCCATCGCGTTCTACCGGGACGTGATGGGCGCGACGGACGTGACCGAGCCGTTCGTGCTCGAAAGCCAGCAGGTGCGCGTCTGCTTCGTCAATACGCCGGGCGAGAACGGCACTGCGGGCACGCAGGTCGAACTGCTCCAGCCCACCACGCCGGACTCGGCGGTAGGCAAGTGGCTGGAGAAGAACCCGCTCGGGGGGCAGCACCACATCTGCTACGAAGTGCCGGACATTCACGCGGCCAAGGCGTGGTTCGAGGGCCTCGGCAAGCGCGTGCTGGGTGAACCCCGCATGGGTGCGCACGGGACGCTGATCTTCTTCGTCCATCCCAAGGACATGGGCGGCCAGCTCACCGAGATCATGGAAACGCCCAAAGAGGCGCACTGAACTGACGTCGTCCCGGCGAAGGCCGGGACCGTGGGCTGTCTTTAGGCGCAGCCCAGCCGGGAAGCACTTGCCTAAAGACAGCCCGCGGTCCCGGATCAAGTCCGGGACGACGAGTGAAGGAATTGGGATATGGCCGACATCAACGACTGGCAGGCAGCGGCGACCAAGGAGGTCAAGGGCAAGGATCTGACTTGGGACACGCCCGAGGGTATCGCGGTCAAGCCGCTCTACACCGCCGAGGACGTGACCGTCGATCCGGGCCTTCCGGGCTTCGCGCCCTTCACGCGCGGCGTACGCGCCTCGATGTATGCGGGCCGTCCCTGGACCATCCGCCAGTACGCGGGCTTCTCCACCGCCGAGGAATCGAACGCCTTCTATCGCCGCAACCTTGCAGCTGGTCAGAAGGGCCTCTCGGTCGCCTTCGACCTTGCGACGCATCGTGGTTATGACAGCGACCACCCGCGCGTGGTCGGCGATGTCGGCAAGGCGGGCGTTGCGATTGACTCGGTCGAGGACATGAAGATCCTGTTCGACGGCATTCCGCTCGATCAGATGTCGGTCTCGATGACCATGAACGGCGCGGTGATCCCGATCCTCGCGTTCTTCATCGTCGCCGGTGAAGAGCAGGGCGTCGACCGCAAGCTGCTCGACGGGACCATCCAGAACGACATCCTCAAGGAGTTCATGGTCCGCAACACCTACATCTACCCGCCCGAGCCCTCGATGCGGATCATTTCGGACATCTTCGGCTACACCAGCCGCGAGATGCCCAAGTTCAACTCGATCTCGATTTCCGGCTACCACATGCAGGAAGCTGGCGCGACGCAGGTGCAGGAACTGGCCTTCACCATCGCCGACGGCGCGGAGTACGTGAAGTACGGCGTGGCCTCGGGCCTCGATATCGACAAGTTCGCGGGCCGCCTGTCGTTCTTCTTCGCCATCGGCATGAACTTCTTCATGGAAGTGGCCAAGCTGCGCGCCGCGCGCGTGCTGTGGCACCGCGTGATGACGAACCTCGGCGCCAAGGACGAGCGTAGCAAGATGCTGCGCACCCACTGCCAGACTTCGGGCGTGTCGCTGCAGGAGCAGGACCCCTACAACAACGTGATCCGCACCACGATCGAGGCGATGGCCTCGATGCTGGGCGGCACCCAGTCGCTGCACACGAACGCGCTCGACGAAGCGATTGCGCTGCCGACCGACTTCTCGGCGCGCATCGCCCGCAACACCCAGATCATCATCCAGGAAGAGACCGGGATGACGAAGGTGGTCGATCCGCTGGGCGGCTCCTATTACATCGAGGCGCTGACCCAGCGGTTGGTCGATCAGGCGTGGGAGATCATTGAGCGCGTCCAGTCCGAAGGCGGCATGGCCAAGGCCGTCGCCGCCGGCTGGCCCAAGGCGATGATCGAGACGGCGGCCGCTGCCCGTCAGGCCCGCGTGGACCGGGGCGACGACGTGATCGTCGGCGTCAACAAGTACCGCCTTGCGAACGAAGACCTGCTCGAAACGCTGGAGGTCGATAACGCCAAGGTCCGCGAATCGCAGATCGCCCGCATCAACAAGATGAAGGCGGAACGCGACGAAGCCGCCTGTCAGGCCGCCCTCAAGGCCCTGCGCGACGGTGCCGCCGCGCCCGCCAGCATCGAGAACAACCTGCTCGCACTCGCCGTCGAATGCGCCCGCGCCCGCGCGACGCTGGGCGAGATCTCCTCCGCCATGGAAGAGAGCTTCGAGCGCTACGGCACCCAGCCGACCCCGGTGAAGGGTGTCTATTCCGCACCTTACGAGGGCGACAGCCGCTGGCAGCAGGTGCTCGACGGGGTTCAGGCAGTCGAACGCCGCCTTGGCCGCAAGCCCAAGCTGCTCGTCGCCAAGATGGGGCAGGACGGCCACGATCGCGGCGCGAACGTGATCGCCTCCGCGTTCGGGGACATGGGCTTCGAGGTCGTCTCCGGCCCGCTGTTCCAGACGCCCGAGGAAACCGTGGTGCTGGCGCTGGACAACGGGGTCGACGTCGTCGGTGCCTCCAGTCTCGCAGCGGGACACAAGACGCTGATCCCCGAACTGATCCAGCAGCTTCGCGATGCGGGTCGCAGCGACATCAAGGTCATCGCGGGCGGCGTGATCCCGCCGCAGGACTACGAATACCTGCGCAATGCGGGCGTTCAGGGCATCTACGGCCCCGGCTCGAACGTGGTGGAATGCGCCGCCGACGTGCTCAAGCTGCTCGGCCACAACATGCCGCCGCTCGGTTCCGAGTTGCAGGCCGCAGAGTAAGGCTTGTGCTGGATCAGGGTCGCGCCAGCGCCTATGGCGTGGGTTTGGCCCCAAGCCCCGACGGGTCCAGCTAAGGAATGATCATGACCGATACCCCCTCCATCACCCCCCGTAACGACTGGACCCGCGAGGAAATCGCGGCGCTGTTCGACCTGCCGTTCACCGAGCTGGTCTTCCGCGCCGCCGAGGTTCACCGCGCCAGCCATCCGGCGAACGAGGTGCAGCTTTCCACGCTGCTCTCGATCAAGACCGGCGGGTGCGTGGAGGATTGCGGCTACTGCTCGCAGTCGGTTTCGGCCAACAGCGGCGTCAAAGCGACCAAGCTGATGGAGGTCCAGCAGGTTCTCCAGCGCGCGGCGCAGGCGGCGGATCAGGGTTCGACCCGCTTCTGCATGGGGGCCGCCTGGCGCAACCCCAAGGACCGCGACATGCCCGCCATCATCGAGATGGTGAAGGGCGTGCGCGCCATGGGCATGGAAACCTGCATGACGCTGGGCATGCTGACGCCCGAACAGGCCGACATGCTGAGCGATGCGGGCCTCGACTACTACAACCACAACATCGACACCTCGCCCGAACGGTACGATCAGGTCATCACCACGCGCACGATGGAGGATCGCCTCGACACGCTGTCGAACGTGCGCATGGCGGGCATCAACGTGTGCTCGGGCGGCATCGTCGGCATGGGCGAGACGCGCGCCGACCGCGTAGGCTTCGTCCACACGCTGGCGACGCTGCCGGATCACCCGCAGTCGGTCCCGGTCAACGCGCTGGTGCCGGTGAAGGGCACGGTGCTGGGCGACATGCTGGCCGACACTCCGCTCGCCAAGATCGACGACGTTGAGTTCGTGCGTACCGTCGCGGTGGCGCGCATCACCATGCCGCTCTCGATGGTACGCCTGTCTGCGGGGCGCGAGTCCATGTCGGAGATGACGCAGGCGATGTGCTTCATGGCCGGCGCCAACTCGATCTTCACCGGCGACAAGCTGCTGACCGCGCCCAACGCGGGCGACGACAACGACCTGGCGATGTTCGCGCGCCTCGGCATCAAGCCCATGGCCATCGAACTGACCCCGGCGCAGGTTGAAGCCCAGCGGATGCCAAAGGGCTGCGCGAAGCTGGAGGCTGCCGAGTGATCGACCGGGCGGGATCAATGCTGCTGGCGTTGTCCTGCCTCCTTTCCGTGCCGGGCGCTGCGATTGCCGCAGCGCCTGCGCCCACTCCGATCACGATCGGACAAACACACCTCGTTGCCTTTGCCGACGACGATCTGCGTCAGGTCAACGTCTACCTGCCCGAAGGCTATGCGGCCGGGACCGAGCACTATCCGGTGCTCTATCTGATCGACGGCGGTCTTTCCCAGGACTTCCTTCACATCGCGGGGACAAGCGCACTCAACGCGATCTGGGGGCGCTCGCTGCCGGTCATCGTCGTCGGGATCGAGAGCAAGGACCGCCGCGCCGAACTGATCGGCAGCGCGGGCAACGCCGCGCAGCACAAGCAGTACCCGACCGCCGGACAGTCCGCACGGTTCCGCGCTTTCCTGCGCGAGAAGGTCAAGCCGCTCGTCGAAGCCGACTATCGCACCAACGGCGATGACGGCGTGATCGGGGAATCGCTGGCGGGGCTGTTCATCGTCGAGACGTGGCTGCGCGAGCCCGGCCTGTTCCACCGCTATGCCGCCATTGACGCGAGCTTGTGGTGGGATGACGCGGCGCTTGCGAATGCCGCTGCGGGTCTGCTCGCGGCGAACCGCGGGACGGCTGAGCTATATCTGACCTACTCCAATGAGGGGCCGGATACCGCCATAGCCGCACAGCGCGTGGCCAGTTCGGGCGGCTCGCTGGTCTGCCTCTCGCCGCGCGAAGACCTGACTCACGCGACGGCGTACCACGTCGTTTCGCCGCAGGCGCTGCAGTTCCTTTTTCCGACTGACAACAAGCATGACCCTGAATGGGGCTTCGAGGTGACATGTTCAAAAAAATCCTGATCGCAAACCGGGGCGAGATCGCCTGCCGCGTCATCAAGACGGCGCGCCGCATGGGCATCCAGACCGTTGCCGTCTATTCCGATGCCGATGCCCGCGCGCCGTTCGTGCAGATGGCCGATGAGGCCGTCCACATCGGCCCGGCATCTGCGGCGCAATCCTACCTGATCGCCGACAAGATCATCGCTGCCTGCAAGCAGACCGGCGCCGAAGCGGTCCACCCGGGCTACGGCTTCCTGTCCGAGCGCACCTCGTTCGCAGAGGCGCTGGCCGCAGAGGGCATCGAGTTCATCGGCCCTCCCGTCGGCGCGATCGCGGCGATGGGCGACAAGATCGAATCCAAGAAGCTGGCCAAGGAAGCGGGCGTCAACGTCGTCCCCGGCTTCGTGGGCGAGATCGAGGACACCGAGCATGCCGTCCGCATCTCGAACGAGATCGGCTACCCGGTGATGATGAAGGCATCGGCGGGTGGCGGCGGCAAGGGCATGCGCCTCGCCTACACCGAGCAGGACGTGCGCGAGGGCTTCGAGAGCGTGAAGCGCGAGGGCCTCAACTCCTTCGGTGACGACCGCGTCTTCATCGAGAAGTTCATCCTCAATCCGCGCCACATCGAGATCCAGATCCTCGGCGACAAGCACGGCAACATCCTCTACCTGAACGAGCGCGAATGCTCGATCCAGCGCCGCCACCAGAAGGTGGTCGAGGAAGCGCCGTCGCCCTTCGTCACGCCCGCAATGCGCAAGGCCATGGGCGAGCAGTGCGTCGCCCTGTCGCGCGCGGTGGGTTATTATTCGGCGGGCACGGTGGAACTGATCGTCTCGGGCGCGGACCCGACGGGCGAGAGCTTCTACTTCCTCGAAATGAACACCCGCCTGCAGGTGGAGCACCCCGTCACCGAAGCGATCACCGGCGTCGACCTCGTCGAACAGATGATCCGTGTCGCGGCGGGCGAGAAGCTGGAGATGACGCAGGACGACGTGAAGATCGACGGTTGGGCCATCGAAAACCGCGTTTACGCCGAAGATCCCTATCGCGGCTTCCTGCCCTCGACGGGCCGCCTCGTGCGCTACAATCCGCCGGTCGAAGGCTGGACGGATGACGGTGCCGAAAACGGCCGCCGCGGCATTGACGGCATCCGCGTGGACGATGGCGTCTACGAAGGCGGCGAAGTCTCGATGTTTTACGACCCGATGATCGCCAAGCTCATCACCTGGGGCGAGACGCGCGACGAGGCGGCGGACAAGCAGATCGCCGCGCTCGACGCGTTCGAGATCGAGGGCCTTGGCCACAACATCGATTTCGTCTCGGCCATCATGCAGCACCCGCGCTTTCGCTCGGGCGAGCTGACCACCGGCTTCATCGCAGAGGAATATCCCGAGGGCTTCCACGGTGCGCCCGCGTCGGACGAACTCAAGGTGCAGCTTGCCGCCGTCGCCGCCTTCGTCGCCACCGCGCGCGCCGACCGTTCGCGCCGGGTCGAAGGCCAGCTTGGCGGCCCGCTCGATCCTCCGGGCGAATGGGCCGTGACCATCGATGGTAGCACCTTCGCGGTGGAGCTCGATGAAGACCTGCTGACGGTCAATGGCGAGGAAGTCGAACTCGAACTCGAATACACCCCGGGCGACCGCTTCGTGGACGCCGAGGTCGATGGCGAGGATCTGACGCTCAAGCTGGATGTCACCCGCACCGGCTTCCGCATGACCACGCGCGGCGCGATCCACAAGGTCGACTGCCTGCCCGCACATATCGCCGGTTACACGCAGCACATGATCGAGAAGATCCCGCCGGACCTCTCGAAGTACCTCATCTGCCCGATGCCGGGCCTGCTCGTCTCGCTCAACGTGGGCGAAGGCGACAAGGTCGAGGCCGGTCAGCCGCTCGCGGTGGTCGAAGCCATGAAGATGGAGAACATCCTGCGCGCCGAGAAGTCGGGCGTGGTGAAGTCCGTCAACGCCAAGGCAGGCGAAAGCCTTGCGGTGGACGCGATCATCCTCGAGATGGAGTGATATGCATCTCGACCACGACCCTGCCGCGCCTCCGGGCGAAACCATAGGCTTCGACGACTTCCTCAAGGTGGACATCCGCATCGGCACCATCGTCGGCGCGGAAGTCTACGAGGGAGCGCGGAAACCCAGCTACAAGCTGCGGATCGATTTTGGTCCCGGCATCGGTGAAAAGAAGAGCGTCGGCCAGGTTGCCGCGCTCTACTCTCCCGAGGAATTGGTCGGGCGGCAGGTGGCGGCGGTTGTGAACTTTCCCGTCCGCCAGATCGGCAAGGCGCTGTCCGAAGTGTTGACGCTTGGCTTCGCGGATGAGGAGGGGAGGGTGACGCTGTTCTCGCCCGACAAGAGGGTGCCTGACGGATCACGGCTGTTCTGATGCTGTCGCTGGGAGAGATGCTGGCGGGGGCGGAGCCGATTGACGGCGGTTTCGCGCTGGAGATCGGCGAGGATTGGCTTCAGGGACGCACGGCGTATGGCGGGTTGACTTCGGCCATTGCGCTGGCCGTCGCGCAGGGCGTTTCCGATGACCTGCCGCCGCTGCGCTCCGGGCAGTTGTCGATGATCGGGCCGCTGGCCGGGCGCATCGAGGCGCGCGCCAAAGTGCTCCGGCAAGGGCGCAACGCGACGTGGGTTGCCGCCGAACTGACCGGCGAGGGCGGCGTGGGGTTCACCGCCAGCTTCGTCTTCATGCGCAGGATCGAGAGCGTGCTGTCGCTCGATCACTATCCGCTGCCGGATGGCGTGATCCCGCTCGACGAGGCGAAGCCGGTGCCGACGGATCAGGCTCCGGCCTTCCTGCGCAACCATTTCGAGGTGCGCTTCGCCATGCCCAAATCGGCGCTGGGCGAGGCGGACTTGTGCTGGTGGGTACGACCACGCGAGCGGGGAGGGCTTTCGCTCGAGGTCGAGTGCCTGCTGTGCGGTGATGTGCTGCCGGTAGCGGTCTGGCCGCTGCTCGGATTCAACGTGCCGATCTCGTCGATGCAGTGGCACGTCAACATGCTGGATGCGAGCCCGACGGCGGACGGGTGGTGGCTGATCCGCTCGACCAGTCAGTTCGCTCGCGATGGCGGGGCGAGCGAGCATATCATGCAGTGGAGCGCTTCAGGTGCTCCGGCGATTGCGGGGATGCAGTCGGTCGCCGTCTTCGGCTGATTGGTGCGTCATCCCGGATCAAGTCCGGGGCGACGAATTGTCTAGGCCATCAACCGTTTGGCAAAGAACAGGCGGAACACACCGAAGCCGACCAACGCCACGGCCGCCGAGCCCATGTGGAGCAGCCAGAACTGCGTCGTCGGCATCGTCTCGAACAGTGTGCCGATCTTGCCCACGGCAAGGTTCGCCCCGAAGAACGCCAGATAGTAGATGCCCACGATCGAGGCATTCAGCGCCTTGGGAGCGAGACGGGTGAACAGCGCAAGGCTGACGGGCAGCAGGTGCGCGAAGCCGATCGAGTTCACGAGGTGGAACATCACCGGCCAGAACAGGCCGATCTTGGCAATCCCCTGGGTGGCTGCGGCCATGTAGAGGCACGCACCGCCGCCGACGATGAACGCACAGCCGAGGATCATCTTGCCCAGTTCGTCCGGCTCCTTGCCGGTGCGCTTGCCGACGAAGGCCCAGAATGCAGCGACAGCCACCAGCATCGAGAAGCTGAGCGTCGCGTCGATGGTTATCATCCAGCTTGTCGGCAGCGTCTCGCCCATAAAGCTGAGTTGGAACTGCTGGTCCGCCCAGACGAGATAGGCGTTGAAGATCTGCTGGTTGGTGAGCAGCGAGACGCCCATGATCGGCACAAGCGCCAGTACCGCCAAAAGGCGCGGCCCGTCGCCCTTTTCGAACTTGGCGCGGGGTTCGGACGATTTCACCGGCTTGCTGCCTGCGGGCAGGAACGGCGTCGCGTAGAGGTAGATCAGCAGGCCCAGCACCATGACCACGCCTGCGCAGCCGAAGCCCCAGTGCCAGCCCACCTTCTCGCCCAGCGTGCCCGACACCAGCGGCGCGGCGATCACCGAGACGTTGATGAAGATGTAGAAGATCTGGAACGCCATGGCACGGCGGATGTCGCCCGGCTTGTAGAGTTCACCCACCTGGCTGGCGATGTTGCCCTTGAACAAACCGACGCCGATGACGAGCGAGATCAGCGCGAGCAGGAACGCACCCTCGAACGCCATCAGGAAGTGACCGAGCGACATGACGACCGCACCCGCGATCAGCGCCGCGCGGCGACCGAGCAGCAGGTCGGCCAGCACCCCGCCGAGGATCGGCGTAAGATAGACCAGCGCGGTGTAGGTGCCGAAGATTTCCGAGGCGAGCGGCTGGCCGCTGAGGCCCGGGAACAGGTGCGTTTCCACCCAGTTCAGGCCGATTATGCTTTCCTGACGACCCGGCACCAGCAGATACTTGACCATGTAGAGCGTCAGCAGCGTCTGCATCGAGTAGTAGGAAAACCGTTCGCACGCCTCGACCAGCCCGAGATAGCCGAGGCCCTTGGGGTGCCCGAGGAATGCCCGGTCGTTTCGTGCGGCCTCCTCGGGAAAATCGAGTTCGGGGATCGCTTCGGCTGCCGTCATGTCTGTCCCGTAATTATCTTGTGCGGCGACGCAATCGCCGTTCTCGCGCGAGCAATGTCACGCGGATTTAGCGAGGTCAAACATGAACGGGCAATGGCTGAAAAGGCGGCAGGCCGATCGACCTGCCGCCTCCGCAACGCCCCGGGGGATTCGCACGGGGCGTCTCGGCCCCCCGGCCAGCGTGATTACGCCTACCCTGTGAAGGGTGTGCATGGAGGTAACGTGCGGAAGCGGCGGCCTGATCCGTGGTTCGTCGTGCAAGCGGCACGCGATGGCGTGCTGTACTTGTCGAAGTCCTTTCGACGGAGCGCTTTTATCGAGCCAGTTCCTCGTTGAGAAACGCTGCGACGTCCTCCAGAGAGACTTGCTTGTCGAGATAGGTCTGGCCGATACCCTTCATCAGCAGGAAAGGCAGGGTGCCTGCGTCCATCTTCTTGTCGTGCAGCATATGCCGCACCAGCGCGGCGCCGTCGCAGTCGAGCCCAAGCGCGCGCAGGCTGGCAGGGAGGCCGATATCGCCGATATGCTGCGCAACATGTTCGGCGCTGACTGTGGGCATCAGCCCGCGTCGGGCAGAATAGCGCGCCGCCAGCACCATGCCCAGCGCCACGCCCTCGCCATGCAGCAAGCGCGAGGAGAAGCCGGTCTCCGCTTCCAGCGCGTGGCCGAAGGTATGCCCCAGATTGAGCAGCGCGCGGCGGCCAGTGGTCTCGAACTCGTCCTCGGCGACGATACGCGCCTTCGACGCGACCGAGTGCGCGACGGCGTATTCGCGCAGAGCCCCGTCACCGGCCAGCATGGCGCCTGCATTGGCGTCGCACCAGGCGAAGAAGTCCGCGTCGTCGATCAGTCCGTACTTCACGACCTCAGCATAACCGGCGAGCAGGTCGCGTTCGGGCAGCGTTTCCAGCGCGGACAGGTCGGCCAGCACCAGCGAAGGCTGGTGGAATGCGCCGACGAGGTTCTTGCCCGCCGGAGTGTTGATCGCGGTCTTGCCGCCGACGCTTGAATCGACCTGTGCGAGCAGGGTCGTCGGCACCTGGATGAAATGGCACCCGCGCTTCAGGACCGAGGCGCAGAAGCCGGTCAGATCGCCGATCACACCGCCGCCAAGCGCGATGATGTGGTCGCCGCGCTCGACTTCCAGATCGAGCAGCCAGTTCACCGTTGCGGCGAGTTCCTCCCACGACTTGGTCTGTTCGCCCGGCGCAAGGATGCGCCAGTGCGGCTCGTGCCCGTTGTCGCGCAGGGACTTCTCGACGATCGCGCCCCAAGCCGCATGGACATTCGCGTCGGTGACGATGGGCACACCGCGCTTGCGCAGCTTGCCTCGGCAGTTCGGGGCGAGTTCGGCCAAAAGCCCGGCGCCGACGCGCACTTCGTAGGGGTGACCGGCGATATCGACGGGGATCACAGCCATTGGGATATTCCGTGAAGAACCTTGTTGATCGTCTGGACGTGCGGCCCACTGCCGCTGACCACATGAATCGGCGCCTGCGCGTAGTGGACGGCGCGCTCCTCACGCAGTTTGCCGAGGATTTCGCGCGGGTCGCCGTCACGCAGGAGCGGACGGTTGTCCTTGCGCGCGGTCCGCTCGACGAGAGTATCCACCTCGCTGTCGAGCCATACGGTGATCGCCTTGTCGAGGATCAGCGCGCGGGTTTCCGGATTGACGAAGGCGCCGCCACCAGTGGCGATGACGATGCGGCGTTTCGCCTCGACGCTTTCCGTCAGGAGACGCGCGATCACGCGGCGCTCGCCGTCGCGGAAGTATTGTTCGCCATAAGCGTCGAACATCTCGGGGATCGTCATCTGCGCGGAGCGCTCGATCTCGTCGTCGGCATCGACGAAGGGACAGTCGAGCAGACTGGCGAGCCGCTTGCCCACGCTGGACTTGCCGACGCCCATCATGCCCACCAGAACGATGGGCCGGTCGATACGGCGGGCGAGCGTCGCAATTTCCTGCGCGGAAAACCGGGTTTGTTGAACGTCCATTGCCCCATCGCCTATAGTTGCGCTAGGTCGCAGCGCAAGCATGGTTGAAGGAAGACGAGTGAGCATCGTGAAGCGCAGGCGCAGGGTCGCACCGGTCGTCGCCATCATCGTTCCCGTCGCCCTGATCGCGCTGGGTGTCGCGGCCTGGAACGACGCGGGCAAGCAGCCGGTCACCGATCAGACTATTGCCGTGCCTTTGCCGCCGCTATCCAAGGGTGATGCCAAGTGAGGGCGGTCAACCTGCTCGCAGGGGCGGCGCTGGCGCTGACCTCGGTCTGGGCGGTGGCTCAGGAAAATCCCGAATCGCTGCTTCCCAAGATGTTCGACGAGCCGGCGGCGCAGCCTTCGCGAACCGCAACGCCGCGCCCGACCCCCCGTCCCACGCCGCGACCGAGCGCCAGCGCTGCGGCACCGCGCCCGGCGGCCGCAGCGCCTGCGTCGACTTCGACTTCCACGCCGGTGGTTCAGGCGATCCCGACCGCTGCGCCGACTGCTGCTGCTACGACCTTCGCGCAGGACGACGGCACGCTGCGCCGCATTCCGAGCCTTGAAGAACTCGAAAAGATGTCGCCCGAGGATTTCGAGGCGCTGCTCGGGGCCAAGGTGGTGATCGACATGCCGCCCGCCGCGCGCCGCTCGGCCGACGAGGCGGGCATGCTTGGCGCCGACGAAGGCGGGCTGCCGATGGACTCGCTCGCGAGCCAGAACGGCAGCCTCGTTCGCGTGGCGCTGACGGGCAATCGCGGGCAGCTCGTATCGCGCTGGGGCCACATTCTGCTGCGCCGCGCGCTCGCCTCGCGCCTCAACCCGCCGCAGGGGATGAGCGCGGCGGACTTTCTTGCGATGCGCGTCGGCCTGCTGCTGCGCATGGGCGAGACTGACGCGGCGCGCGTGGTGCTGCAGGATCTCGACATCGCCGACTACACGCCCGCCTTCGGGCAGGTCGCCTTCGACGTCTATTCGCGCAATGCCGACTTCACCGGCCTGTGCCCGGTCATGGCGACGCAGGGCTCGCTGCGTGACGATGCGATGTGGAACACCTCGCGCACCATCTGCGAGGCGTTCCGGGGCAACAGCACGGCGGCGATCTCGAAGCTGGAGCGGGACCGCGTGCGCGGCACGATGGACCAGATCGACCTGCTCCTCGCGCAGAAATACGCGGGTTCCGCCGGGAAGGCGCGGCGCGCGGTGACGATCGAGTGGGACAAGGTCACGACGATGACGCCGTGGCGTTACGGCCTCGCCATCGGCACCGGGCTGGAGCCCCCCGCATCGCTGATGACTGCTGCCGGACCCTCCTACGACTACGCGACGGCGCTCGCCCCGATGGTGAGCCTCTCGCGCCGTGCGGCGGCTGCGGATCGCGCGGCGGCTGCGGGCGTGCTGTCGAACGCGGCTATGGTCGACCTCTATTCTCAGATCTTTGCCGATCCCGATGTCACCGGCGAATGGCAGGATCGCGCGGAATCCCTGCGCGACGCCTATACGCTGGAAGATCCGGCTGCGCGGCTGGCGTCGATGCAGGCGCTGTGGAACGTCACCGGCTCGGCGCTCTATGCGCGGCAGGTGCTGACGGCAGCGGCGGCGGCGCGAATGGCGCCGAGTGCGGACCTTGCCGACAGCGCGCCTTCGCTGATCGCCTCGATGCTGGCCGCTGGGTACGACGCCAATGCGCTGCGCTGGTCGAGCGTGGTGGAGGCCGGGTCGAGGGCGTGGGGCCTGCTGGTCCTTGCCGCTCCGGGCCGCGTCAATGCGGTGGACAACGGCGCGCTCGACAACTTCGTCGATGGCGATGACAGCGCCGAAAAGCGTCGTTCGGCCTTCCTCGCCGCCGGTCTCGCCGCGCTGGAGCGTGCCGATCGCGGCGCGGCGGAGCGGATCACGCGCGATGCGGGCATGGACATGGGCGGCTCGACCCGCTGGACGCAGGCGATCGACAGCGCAGCCAGCCGGGGCGACCAGGCCAGCGTCGCGCTGCTCGCGGCCTTCGGGATGCAGGGCGACAACTGGCAGCGCATGACGCCGCGTCACCTGTTCCACATCGTTTCGGCCCTGCGCGTGGTCGGGCTCGACGCGGAAGCGCGGATGATCGCGGCCGAGGCGGTCGCGCGGGTCTGACGGCCCAGTGGCGGGAGACGACCTTCCCGAACGGTTCCTCGCGATGCTCGCCGCCGAGCGCGGTGCGGCGGCCAATACACTGGCTGCCTATCGCCGCGATCTGGAAGCCGCCCGCGAGATGCTGGGCGACGTCGCGAGCGCCGACGCGGATGCGCTTGAAGGCTTGGCCACCGCATGGGGCGGACTTGCCGCGTCCAGCCTTGCCCGGCGCTGCTCCGCACTGCGACAGTTCTACGGCTTCCTGATCGACGAGGGCTTGCGCAAGGATGACCCGTCCGGGGCACTGCCTCGTCCGCGCACACGTCGCCCATTGCCTCGCCTGCTCAGCCACGATGAGGTCGAGCGCTTTCTGGCGCAGGCCGACGAGGAGGCGGCGAGCGGCCGTTCGGACGCTGTGCGGCTGCTGGCGCTGCTCGAATTGCTTTATGGTTCCGGCTTGCGCGCCACCGAACTGGTTTCCCTGCCACTCGCCGCCGTGCCGAGGGACGCGCCGTTCCTCCACGTCACCGGCAAGGGCGGGCAGCAGCGGATGGTCCCGGTCAGCACCCGCGCTCAGGCCGTGCTCTCGCGCTGGATGGCGGTCAGGCGCGGCACCTCGCGCTTCCTGTTTCCTTCGAGCGGGGAGAGCGGGCACCTGACGCGTGTGCGGCTGTTCCAGTTGCTGCGCGCGCTGGCGGGCAGGGCGGGGCTCGATCCCGAGCGCGTCTCGCCGCACGTCCTGCGCCATGCCTTCGCGACGCATCTGCTGGAAGGCGGAGCGGACTTGCGCGTGTTGCAGATGCTGCTTGGCCACGCCGACATCGCAACGACGCAGATCTATACGCATGTCGACAGCGCGCGCCTCGTCGCGCTGGTCAATTCGCGGCATCCGCTGGCGACGGGACAGGGTTGAGCAGGGAACAAGCGCCTTGCGCGCCTCGTTTCCTGCCTCGGGAAGATTTTTGGAAGTTGAAGGGAGCGACATGGCCATGAACATGAAGCGCGCATTGCGCGCCACTACCGCGATCTCCGCGCTTGGGCTGCTTGTCTTCGCGAGCGGACCGGCCCGGCTGGAAGCGCAGGCGGCCAAGGCGCCGCGCACTTACGCGATCACCGCGGCAGACAAGTCGCAGGGGTCACAGGCGCACCCGGAACTGCTTGCCGAGTTCGGCGGCGCAGTCACCGGGCCGCAGGCGAGCTACGTGGAGCAGGTCGGCAAGAAGATCGCGGTGCAGTCAGGCCTGTCGAACGCGACGGGCGATTTCACCGTCACGCTGCTCAATTCGCCGGTCAACAATGCCTTCGCGATTCCCGGCGGCTACATCTACGTGACGCGCCAGTTGACCGCCCTGATGAACAACGAGGCGGAACTGGCGGGCGTGCTGGGGCATGAAGTCGGCCACGTCGCTGCGCGCCATTCCGCGCAGCGCCAGAAGGCGGCGCAGCGCAACCAGATCCTCGGCGTGCTGGGCTCCGTGCTGGCGGGCGCGGTGCTGGGTGACAATGCCCTCGGTCAGCTTGGGCAAAAGGTGTTTTCGCAGGGCTCTCAGCTGCTTACGCTGAAGTTCTCGCGCTCGCAGGAACTTCAGGCGGACCAGCTCGGCATCACTTACCTCAAGCGGGCAGGGTATGACCCGCGCGCGATGTCGACGGTGCTGGCAAGCCTTGCACGGCAGAATGCGCTTGAGGCGCAGCTTCGCGGGAGCACGAACCAGACGCCGGAATGGGCATCGACTCACCCGGACCCGGCATCCCGCGTGCGCACGGCGATGACTTACGCGGGCTCGGCGACGGGTGGCGCGACGAATCGCGATACGTTCCTCACGCGGATCGATGGCCTCGTCTACGGCGATGATCCCAAGCAGGGCATCGTCGACGGCACGAAATTCACCCATCCGACCCTGCGATTCGCTTTCGACGCGCCGAGCGGCTTCTTCATGGTCAACGGGACGCAGTCGGTGACGATCAGCGGCTCGTCCGGCAAGGCCCAGTTTTCGGGCGGGAAGCTGAGCGGAACGCTCGATTCGTACATCGCCAGCGTCTTCGGGACGCTGACCGAATCAAATCAGGCGCGAATCACGCCATCCAGCATCGAGAAGACGACGGTGAACGGCATTCCGGCGGCCTACGGGGTGTCGCGCGTGCAGTCGTCGAGCGGGACGGTCGACGTGGTGGTGTTCGCCTACGACTTCGGAAACGGGCAGGCCTATCACTTTGTCGCGCTGGCGCAGGCAGGCGGGGCGGAAGTGTTCACGCCGATGTTCCGGTCGCTCAGGCGCATATCCGCGGCCGACGCGGGGACGGTGAAGCCGCGGTTGCTGCGGGTGACCACGGTGAAGCAGGGCGATACCGTGCGGTCGCTGGCGGCGAAGATGGCCTACACCGATGCGGCGGTGGACCGGTTCCTGGTGCTCAACGGATTGCAGGCCGATGCGGCGCTGACGCCCGGCCAGAAGATCAAGCTGGTAACATACTGAATCCCGCTTCGTTTTCGTGCGTTGCGGACATACGAAAAGGGGCGGCAGGTTTCCCTGCCGCCCCTCGAAACTGTAACCTGAAAGTACAGGCTAAGTATTCAGACCTTAGCCAACGCCCTTCGACATAGCCGACGAGGTCTTCGAGAAGGTCGAAACGAGCTGCGAGCCCATGCCCTGCATGGCGGCGATGGCGGCAACTGCGATGAGAGCGGCGATCAGGCCGTATTCGATGGCGGTCGCGCCCTTTTCATTGCGGCGCAGCTTGGCGAGAAACTTCATGGTGGTCTCCTGATAAAGCAGTCTTGGTGTACCCGGTCCGCCTCGCTTCAGTCTCTCTTCTGCGCCTTGGACAATCTCTTTCTAGCCTGCAATCGTTGATAAAGGTTTAAGCCTGTTTGCCCTCAGTTTTTGGACATTGCGGCGGCCGACTTCGACGATACGGAATTCCACATACCCACGGTCTGGCCAGCCAGGCCTTGCAGCACGGCGAACATGGCGAGGACGATGAATGCGAGGATCATGCCGTATTCGACCGTGGACGCGCCGTCCCGGTTCCTGAGGATTTCCTTGAGAAGGCGATGGAGCCGCATGGTCACCGTGCTAGTTCGCGCATGGGCCGTCAGATCCCATGGGCGGCGTTAAATTGACATTAAGGCAGGAGGCCGCGCTGGAAAGCCCTTCGACATCCACCACCGATCCCGTGCTCACGCCTCTGCTCGTCGTCGCCGTCGCGCTCGTGGGGCATTCGGGCAGGGTGCTTATGCAGCAACGTGGTTTCGACGGGGTGCATGGCGGCCTATGGGAGTTTCCCGGAGGCAAGGTCGATCCGGGGGAGGGGCCGGAGGCAGCGCTGGTCCGCGAACTCGGCGAGGAACTGGGCATAGTCGTCGCTGAGAGCGAACTCGCGCCGGTCGGCTTCGCCAGCGGCCATACGGTGCCGAAGGAGGAGGGCGGCAAGGGAACGTCACGCCCGCTGGTCATCCTCCTTTATATATGCAGGGCCTGGCAAGGCGAGCCGAGCGCGCTGGAAGCGGCGCAGGTCGCCTGGGTGGAGTTCGGTGCGATCACGGCATTGTCCATGCCGCCGCTCGACTACCCGCTGGCCGAGGCGCTTGCCCGGCATCTGGGGGCTGTGGACAAATAATCGGCGGGGACGATGATATAGGCGTTGACCGATGCCGATTCCCCGCCTAGTGGCAGCCCTCCAACGCGCCCGTAGCTCAGCTGGATAGAGCATCAGACTACGAATCTGAGGGTCGGACGTTCGAATCGTTCCGGGCGCGCCATTCTTCCTCCGGGAAGAAAGATGGCCTTGGTTGGACTGAAAATTGGCACGCGCCCGTAGCTCAGCTGGATAGAGCATCAGACTACGAATCTGAGGGTCGGACGTTCGAATCGTTCCGGGCGCGCCATTTTCCAAACCGAAGACCCCGCCCTGACCGGCGGGGTTTTTCGTATCTGTCGCCAGCGCATACGAAAAAGCCGGATGCGATCGTGTCGCACCCGGCCTTTCGTGCCCCGCTACGAGAGCGGGGCTATCTGGAGGCTTACCTTACGGCGTGGTGCCTTCCGTCGCGGCGGCAGCGCCACCGGCGGTTGCGGCGGCATCCGCGCCCGGCTGGCCGGCGGCAGCCGACTGGGTTGCCTTGGCGAAGTCCGCAGCGGTCATGCCCAGCGCCAGCGAACCGTCGGTGCCGAGGCCGAGGTAGGACTTCTTGAGCGCAGCTGAAGCGCCGCCGCTGAGGGCCACGGTGACGTTGTCACCCTCGACCTTGCTGACGGTGCCGAGCACGACGCCGTCGCTGCTCTTGATCGGTGCGTCGGCGACGATCGCTGCGTCCTTGGCGGCGGTGTTCTCGGCCTTGGCGCCGTTGACCGCTGATTCCAGTTCGGCCTTGGTCATGCCGATGGTCAGGCCCTTGTCGCGCACGACGAAGGCGTTCTTCGGCAGGCCCGCACGCGCGGTGCCGGTGGAGACGGTGACGATGTCGCCCTGGACCGCCTCGACGGTGCCGACTTCCGCGCCAGCGGCGTCGAAGACCTTGGCGCCCGTGGTCGGGTTGGCGGTCGCTGCCGCAGCGGCGGCGGGCGCGGCAGCCGGGGCGGCCTGGGCCATCACGGCGGCAGGGGTGA
Source organism: Novosphingobium kaempferiae (assembly GCF_021227995.1). Taxonomy (NCBI): domain Bacteria; kingdom Pseudomonadati; phylum Pseudomonadota; class Alphaproteobacteria; order Sphingomonadales; family Sphingomonadaceae; genus Novosphingobium; species Novosphingobium kaempferiae. The sequence continues at coordinate 9,112 of NZ_CP089301.1, read as the reverse complement.
AGGCAACGGCGGCAAGCGCGGCGGTGATGAGGGTTTTCTTCATGGCGTACTCCTTCGTTGCCGGATCGTGGGAGGACGGCTCCGGCCAAGCCTCTCAAAAGAGGCGGGAAATGCGACCCGGCGAGCCGGGCTTTTGCGACCCCATCCGACTTTCGCCGGACCCGCCGCGACGATGCCTCTCGTGCGCGGAAGACGGGGTGGAGGATGGGTATAGTCAGGCAAATTCAGCGCAGGGTGAACGGTTGCCCGCACAAGGGGCGAATCGAGCCCTGCGCGCGGCGAACGGGTCCGGCCTTGTGGAAAACAGCGCAAATCAGCCGAAATCGAGGCGTCGATAGCTCTCGTCATCGGGGAAGCGCCCGCCGGGCTCCACCATGATTCCCAGCATCCCTTGGGACCAGTCGGCGGAATCGGCGTACTGGCGGAACCAGTCGGTCACCACCAGGCGGCGCGCGATGCGCCATTCATCATCGCGCTTCTCGAACCTGTCGAGATAGCGTCCTGCGCCGATCACATCCGATTTGCCGCCGGGCAGGTTGACCCGGTGGATGCCGTAGAAACAGCTTTCGGCATCGGCCTCATCGCCATGGATGGAGACAAGGACGTTACCGATGAGGTGCAGCGTCTGGTCCATCGCGCCCATGATCGGAAAGGACCATGCGATGAACGCTTCGAGGTTTCCGGTGAAGCCCATGTGCTCGTCCACGCAATCGGGCCAGTAGGCCGACCGCAGCATGTCGGCATCGAGGCGGTCCACCCCGCGCGCATAACGATAGAGGCACTCACGGATCGCCTCCCGGTCGGCGAGTTCGGAAAGGATGCGGGTGGTGCTGGTCGTCATGCGTGGATGCTCAATCTGCGACACACTGCGGGCAACCGCCAGGCGGTGATCGCACGCTCTCAGGCAAGCAAGGCAGCCTTCGGGGTACTTTCGAGGGAACATCCGCAGCGTTCGGCGCTTGAACCGCCCGGTGGAAGCTCCTGCAGGATGGGTCATGGAAAACGAGTGGGACGAGGGCACGTCGCCCTCCGTATGGCGTTACGCAAAGGCCTCGCGCGCGCATGTGGTCGTCGACGCGGCGGATTACTTCGAGATCATCCGCGAGACTATGGAGGAAGCGCGCCAGCGCATCTTCATGATCGGGTGGGATTTCGATTCGCGCATTCTACTCACCTCCGGTCGGCGCTGGTGGCAGCGCGGACGGCGCAAGCGGTTTCCGGCGCGCCTCGGTTCGTTCATGCTCTGGGTGGTGAAGCGCAACCCGCGGCTTGAGATCAGGCTGCTCAAGTGGAACTTCGCCATGGTGAAGTACCTGTTCCGGGGCACGATGCTGTTCGACGTGGCGCGCTGGGCGAAGCATCCGCGCATCGACTTCAAGTTCGACTCCGCGCACCCTGTCGGATGCAGCCATCACCAGAAGATCGTGGTGATCGACGATGTGGTCGCGGCCTGCGGCGGCATCGACATGACCTCCGACCGCTGGGACACGCCCGACCACCTCCCGCACGATCCGCGCCGCAAGCGGCCTTCCGGTCGGCAATACGGGCCGTGGCATGACGTGACGATGATGCTGGAGGGTGAAGTCGCGGCCACGCTCGGCGAGCTGGGTCGCCAGCGGTGGAAGGTGGCGGGCGGCGAAGACATGCCGCCGTGCCTGCCCCAGCAAGAAAGCCCCTGGCCCGAAGGTCTCACCGCCGAGTTCGAAAACGTCGAGATCGGCATCGCCCGCACGCGCGGCGAGTACCAGGACTGCCCGCAGGTCAGCGAGATCGAGCATCTCTTCGTCGAGCAGATCCGCCGGGCCAGGCGCTTCATCTATGCCGAGACGCAGTACTTCGCCTCCCGCGCGATTGCCGAGGCCATCTGTGCGCGGCTGGGGGAGGACAATCCGCCCGAGTTTTTCATCGTCAACCCGGTGACGGCCGACGGCTGGCTGGAGCAGAAGGCGATGGACACCGCCCGCGTCGAGCTGGTCGAGACGCTGCGTGAGGCGGACCGCCATAGCCGCTTCCACATCTACACCCCGTCGAACGCCGAGGGGGAGCCGATCTACGTCCACGCCAAGCTCACCATCATCGACGACGAGATCCTGCGCGTCGGCTCCGCCAACATGAACAATCGCTCGATGGGGCTCGACAGCGAGTGCGACGTGTTCATCGACCTGACGCGCCCGGCCAACGCCCATGTCGATCCCGCCACGATCACCGAACTGCGGCTTCGCCTGCTGGCCGAGCACACCGGTATCGCCGAGGCGGAAGTCGCCGCCGGGATCGAGCGAGAGGGCTCGATGGCGGCCATGGTCGATGCACTCAATCGTGACGGCCCGAAGACAGGAAGGAAATATCTCGAACCCTTGCCCTTGAAACAGTTGTCGGAAGCTGAAAGAGCGCTCGGGCAAAGCGGGGTGCTCGATCCGGAACGCCCCGGCGAAATGTTCGAGCCCATCGAGCGCCGTGGGTTGTTCCGAAGGAAGGGACACCTGATGCGTATGCGCGTGATGAGGAAGCTGAGAAGGAGCAAGTCGGGATGAGCAGTGTGGTGGAGCCCGACAAGGACAATCCCCTTCGTAAGCCCGACGTGCCCGAGAACGTTCAGGACGCCATCCGCACGCTGATCCAGTGGGCTGGCGACGATCCGACGCGAGAAGGGCTGGTCGATACGCCCAAGCGCGTCGCGCGGGCATGGCTCGAATACTGCCAGGGCTATCAGGAAGATCCGGCGATCCACCTGTCGCGCATCTTCGAGGAGGTGGGCGGCTACGACGAGGTCGTGCTGCTCAAGGACATCCCGTTCCAGTCCCACTGCGAGCACCACATGGCGCCGATCATCGGCAAGGCGGCGATCGCCTACCTGCCGCGCAACCATGTGGTCGGAATTTCCAAGCTGGCGCGCGTGCTGCACGGCTTCGCGCGCCGTCTCCAGATCCAGGAGCGCCTGACCGCCGAAGTCGCGCAGTGCATCTGGGAGCATCTCAAGCCACAGGGCGTCGCCGTCGTCATCGAGGCGAACCACGCCTGCATGACCGCGCGCGGCGTTCGCACGCCGGGCGTCGGTATGATTACCAGCCGCATGATGGGCACGTTCCTTGAAGACGAGCGTTCGCGCAAGGAAGTGCTCAGCCTGATGGGGTACTGAGGCCACTTTCTTCGTCATTGCGAGCGGCGGAGCCGCGCGGCAATCCGGACGGACCGCGTGCCCGTGGATTGCGTCGCTTCGCTCGCAATGACGAATATGGCTTTGGCGGATTTTACCTGATCCCGGCAGGGCGAGCACTCATCTGCGAGAATTGGCTTGAAAGCCGCAGCGCCTGCGGCAAGAGGCGCTGACTTTCGGGGCGGACAGGCGGATGATCGGGCAGATTCGCGACAGGGATGACGGCTGGCAGGCGCGCGTGCGCCCGTTGCTGCGCGTTATCGCGGTGCTCATTCCGGCGGCGATGCTGGTCGTGCTGCTGCGCCGTCCGGTCTGGGACGTCGATATCTTCTGGCAGTTGAAGCTCGGCGAGATGATCCTCGACCATGGCGGCCCCATCCCGACCGAGCCATTCTCCGCAAAACATCTGGGCGAGCCGCTGCCTGCCGTCGCATGGGCGGGGCAGGCGGTCATGGCGCTGGTGCGCCGCATCGGCGGCTGGGAACTGCTGCGCGTGTTCGATGCCATGCTCTGGCTCGGTGGCTTCTGGGCTGTCGCGCTGGCCTGCCGGATGCGCGGGGCGGCGACGGGAGCGGTCGCGCTGGCGCTGGGCATGGCGTTCGTGGTGACGGTCACGACCGCCAGCGTCAGGCCGCAGAGCTTCGCCTGCCTGTGCTTCGGGCTGCTGCTGGCCTTGCGGCGGCTGGAACTCAAGCCCGCGACGGCGATCGGCTTGGGCGTGTTGCTGCTGCTGGTCTGGCAGAACCTCCACCCCTCGGTGAGCGTCGGCGTGGCTGCCATGGCGTTCGCCTCGCTTCCCGGCTGGGTGGGCTGGCTGCGCGGGCGTGGCCCGGTGCCGATCGTGCCGACTGCGCTCGCCGTGATCGGGGCAGGGGCGATGTTCGCGACGCCGGACGGCTTCTCCATCCTCGCCACCTCCGCCACCAATGCCGAGGCGAGCATGGCGATCGGCGCGAGCGAGTGGCTGCCGCTCTGGATTCCCGCGAACCAGCCAAACGCGGTGATCGCCGCCGAGGTCGTGCTGGTCACAAGCTGGCTGGGCTGGCGCTACCGTCGCCTCGATGCGGCGGAGGTCGCAACGGCTGCAGGCCTGTTGCTGATGACGATCGCGACCTATCGCTTCATGCTGTTCTGGGGCGTGGCGATGGTGCCGGTGATCGCCCGCGCCGCCTCCGCACCTGCCGCGAAGCCGACGCGCGGGGAGGGGCTGGCGGTGGCGGGGTCGATCCTGCTCGTCGCCATCGTGATGCCCGTGCTCGCACCCGTCCGTTTCGCACCCGCTCTGCCACTCGACGCCGTACAGCACCTTCGCAAATATCCGGTCCACGGGACGATCTACGGAGATTTTCCGTTCGGCGGCGTCATCATCGATACCGGCTATCCCGACTGGAAGGTCGCCTACGACGGGCGCTACTACCGCTATTCGCGGGAGGAGTGGCAGTACAACGGCGGGATCGAGAACGGCATCGTCCCGCTCGTCGACGTGGTGCGCAAGTGGAACCCGGCGGCCTTCGTGATCGACCCGCGCCACAACGCACCGATCGCGCAGGAACTCGCCCGCAGCAGCGCCTGGCAGCGGATCTATGCGACCGGGCGCGTTGTCGTCTACGTGCCCCGCATCATCCGCCGCGCGTCACCGGGATCAGCGCGCCGGTGATCGCGCCCGCCTCTGTGGAGGCGAGGAAGGCGATGACGCGGGCGATGGCGGCAGGCTGCACCCAGGTCGAGAAATCGGCGTCGGGCATGTCGGCGCGGTTCGTCGGTGTGTCGATGATGCTGGGGAGCACGGCGTTGACGGTGACGGTGCTGCCCGCAAGTTCCTCCGCCAGCGCCTCGGTCAGCCGGTGGACGCCGGACTTCGACGCCGCATAGGAGCCCATGCCCGCAGCCGCCTTGATCGCCGCCCCCGCGCCGATGTTGACGATGCGCCCGGCCGAAGATGCTTTGAGCGACGGCAGGGCAAGCTGCGTGATCGTGGCTGCAGTGATGAGGTTCATCGACTGCATCCGCGCCCACGTCCCGATCGAGCCGCCCTCCAGCGTCTCCCAGGTGAAGCCGCCCGCGACGTTGACCAGCACGTCGATCCCGCCATGCGCGGCGACGACCTTGTCGAGCGCGGCCTGCGTCGATGCCGCATCGGTCAGGTCCACGCCGCCGATGTCGAGCGCGCCGGAAAGGGGCTCTTTCGGTCCGGGGGCGAAGTCGATCCGGGCCACCCGGTCCCCGGCTTCGGCAAAGGCCTGCGCCACCGCCTGCCCCAGAATGCCGAAACCACCGGTCACGATTACCGAACGAGCCATGCCATTTCCCTCGCGATGCGCTTTGGCCAGAGTGCTACCCGTGCGGATCGCCATCGCCAAGCGGTCCGCGCTTTCCAACGCCCTGCCGATGCCTCCCGCAAATGAAAAGGGCGGCGCTTCCAAGGAAACGCCGCCCATTCTCCGGTCGGTCGGAAAGCTCAGAGCTTGCCGAGCAGGTAGTCCGCCGAGCTGACCTCGAAGGTGCCGGGCGCCTCGACGTTGAGCTGCGAGACCACGCCGTCCTCGATCACCATCGAGTAGCGCTGGCTGCGCGTGCCCATGCCGAAGCCCGAGCCGTCCATGGTAAGGTCCACGGCCTTGGCGAAGTCGGCATTGCCGTCGGCCAGCAGCGTGACGTTGGTCGCTTCCGAGGCCTTGCCCCAGGCGCCCATCACGAAGGCATCGTTGACCGAGACGCAGGCGATCTCGTCGATGCCCTTGGCTTTGAACTCCTCGGCCTTCTCTACGAAGCCGGGGAGGTGCTTGGCCGAGCAGGTCGGCGTGAAGGCGCCGGGGACGGCGAACAGCGCGACCTTCTTGCCGGCGAAGTATTCGCCGCTCTGCACCGGCTCGGGGCCGCCTTCGCCGACCTTGATGAGCTTCACGTCGGGCAGCTTGTCTCCGATGGCGATGGTCATGGCATTCGTCCTTTCCTGACAGGGAATCGCGTCGCGCGCAGATATAGGGCCGGGTGCGCCGTGGGCAATGCGGGGGTGCGGCGAATCGGTCGCGGGCGTCCGTCAGACGGCTCGCGGACAGGGTAGACAGGGCGCCTGTTTTTCGCCGTCGAAGACGCGGGCTCCAGATGCCTCCGGATCGGTGGTAAAAACACGCCGTTACGTTCACGAGTGAACGCAGAAAACAGCGATAAACCGAGAAATTGCATAGTAAAAATCCATTCACCATGAGCCTTCAGCAGTCGGTAAATGCAATCGTTGTCATCTGCTCTGCGAGGGGTAACTTCGTGGGGAATATCGGGCAATGGAAATCACTGGAAATGGGCGTTCGCGGCTTGCCGCGGCGATCGGAATGACGTGTGCAATGTTCATGGCTACGCCGTCGCTCGCGGCAGAGGGCGATGCGCAGAAACTGCGCCGGATGGACATCATGCTGATGGTCACCGGCCTGCGCTGCCGCACCACGGCGGACAACTTCATCGAGGACTACGGTCGCTTCACCAGCAGCCACATGACCGAGTTGAACGAGGCCAATGCCGAACTGCGTGGCGAACTCGCCGAGGACGTGGGCGAGGAAGGCGCGGCGAGGGCGCTCGACAAGATGAGCGTCGTCATGGCCAACGAATACGGCGGCGGCCATCCCTGGCTCTCGTGCCACGAACTGCGCGAGGTGACGCAGGGCCTCGCGCTTGTGCAGGGGCGCGAGACGCTGGTGGAAGCGGCCGGACAGCTGCTGGAACGCCAGCCGCCGGTGCTCTTCGCGCTGGCCCGCCGCTAATAGCATATAAAGATATCTTTATATTTGCCTCGTTGGAACTGAACGGGTAGGGACGCGCCATTGCCGACGTCGCCTGCGGGAAATCCCGTGCGCGGCGTCGGCGTGACGCAATTCAGGAGTCCCCCGTGGCCACCACCGCTACCGCCCCCGACTACGCCATCACCGACATCGGCCTCGCCGACTTCGGCCGCACCGAGATCGCCATCGCCGAGACCGAAATGCCGGGCCTCATGGCCCTGCGCGAGGAATTCGGCGCGTCGCAGCCGCTCAAGGGCGCGCGCATCACCGGCTCGCTGCACATGACGATCCAGACCGCGGTGCTGATCGAGACGCTCGTCGCGCTCGGCGCGGAAGTGCGCTGGGCGACCTGCAACATCTTCTCGACGCAGGACCACGCCGCCGCCGCCATCGCCGCCGCCGGTATCCCGGTCTACGCGATCAAGGGCGAATCGCTGTCGGACTACTGGGACTACGTCGGCAAGATCTTCGACTGGTCGACCGAGGAGAACCCCGATCTCACCGCGAACCTGATCCTCGACGACGGCGGCGACGCCACCATGTTCGCGCTGTGGGGCGCGCGCGTCGAAGCGGGCGAGACGCTGTTCGAGCCTTCGAACGCCGAGGAAATCGAGTTCGTCCGCGCTCTGAACGCCTTCCTCAAGGCCAAGCCGGGCTACCTCACCGCCTCGGTCAAGGCGATCAAGGGCGTTTCGGAAGAGACCACCACCGGCGTCCACCGCCTCTACCACCTCGCCAAGGACGGCAAGCTGCCGTTCCCCGCGATCAACGTGAACGACAGCGTGACCAAGTCGAAGTTCGACAACCTCTACGGTTGCCGTGAATCGCTGGTCGACGCGATCCGCCGCGCCACCGACGTCATGCTGGCCGGCAAGGTCGCCTGCGTCGCGGGCTTCGGCGATGTCGGCAAGGGCTCGGCCGCTTCGCTGCGCAACGGCGGCGCGCGCGTGCTCGTCACCGAGATCGACCCGATCTGCGCACTGCAGGCGGCGATGGAAGGCTACGAAGTCGTCACCATGGAAGACGCGGTGTCGCGCGCCGACATCTTCGTGACCGCCACCGGCAACGAGGCCGTCATCACCGGCGAGCACATGGCCGCGATGAAGGACAAGGCCATCGTCTCGAACATCGGCCACTTCGACAGCGAGATCCAGATTTCGGCGCTCGACAACTACGAGTGGAAGGAAGTGAAGCCGGGCACCGACCTTGTCACCTTCCCGGACGGCAAGCAGATCATCGTGCTCGCCAAGGGCCGTCTGGTGAACCTGGGCTGCGCCACCGGCCACCCCAGCTTCGTGATGTCGGCCAGCTTCACCAACCAGACGCTGGCGCAGATCGAACTGTTCACCAAGAACGACGACTACAAGAGCGAAGTCTACGTGCTGCCCAAGCACCTCGACGAGAAGGTCGCCGCGCTTCACCTCGAAAAGCTGGGCGTGAAGCTCACCAAGCTTTCGAAGAAGCAGGCCGACTACATCGGCGTGCCGGAAGCAGGTCCGTTCAAGCCGGATCACTACCGCTACTGATCGGTTTCCGATCGACAGGAAGAGGGGCGCGTCCGCAAGGATGCGCCCTTTTTTGTTGGTTGGGCACCACGCTTCGACACGCGCCCACACTTGACAATTATATCCAAATAGGTTATATGGCCCGACATCCGCCAGACCTGACGTACAAGGGTTCGGCGGTGTATCGGGTCGGCGTCGTGGGCCGGGACGCGGTATCAAGCCGCGATCGCGCACCACGGTGTCCAATCGAAGACCCGGACCGTCCTCTAGGCTCTGGCCCGGCCGTTCCCCCAACCGAGTATCTCGGCCTGGGAGCGGCTCTCCCGGAAGTCCCATGACCGGCACCGACGCGAACCCCAACGTCGGTCATACCGGACAGGTCCGATGGAATACTGGTCGAGCCGGGCTGCTCTCCGCACCTACCCGGCCGCTCGCAACGCGCTGTGGAAACCAAACCCCCGCGTCCCAGTCGGACGCTCACGACGCCGACCCGATGTTCACTCTCGGATCCTCGCGTTTCTTCCCCCGGCGTTAGGCCCGCACTCGCCAGCGGGCGTTTTCGTGTGTTCGGCCCAAACGTTCGTCATTGCGAGCGCAGCGAAGCAATCCAGCGGCATAGGCTGACCGTGGATTGCTTCGCTGCGCTCGCAATGACGAAGTGTAGATGCAGATAACGCCAG